>JBKEBT010000101.1:0-6661 GCA_047973305.1 Pyrinomonadaceae bacterium | reverse complement strand
GCAAAATGACGAACTTGTTTCGGAATGTTGTTTTGGCAGCTTGTGAAAGGCAGTTGCCAATACTAACCTGGAAATAAATATTATGACAAAACCGAAAACACCCATTATTACTTCAAAAGAACTATTGGAATCAAGCGCTTCGGAAAATCTATTAATTTTTGATGCAAGCAACAACCCGAATGCAAAAGCGAACTATGAAGCCGGACATTTGCGAGGTACGTTTCTGATTGATGTAAACACCGAACTCGCTCATATTAAAGAAACGCCGGCAGATGGAGGAAGGCATCCGTTGCCGGCTGTTCAAGATTTTTGCGCGACCCTTCGAAAATTTGGCGTTTCAGACAACTCCGAAGTTGTAGTTTACGACGATATGAAAGGTGCAAATGCCGCCGCGCGGTTTTGGTGGATGTTGCAGGCAATTGGTTTTGAAAATGTGCGGGTACTCGAAGGTGGTTTCCAAGCTGCCGTGCGAGAAGGTTTTCCGGTTACGAAAGAAGTTCCCGTAAAGAAGAAGGGAAACATAAGGTGCGATGATTGGAACTTGCCGCTTGTTGAATCAACAACCGTTATTAAAGCATCAGAGACAGGTGAAATGTTGATAATAGACGTGCGCGAAGCCTCACGTTTTCGTGGTGAAACCGAGCCATTTGATAAAATCGCTGGACATATTCCGGGAGCCATTAATATTCCGTTTAGTGAAAATATGGATGATGATGGAAAATACCTTTCGCCCGAACTTTTGCGAAAGAAATATCTTAATGCGCAAGATGGTGTCGAATCACGGCAAACAATCGTACATTGCGGATCAGGCATAACCGCTTGCCACACAATTTTGGCATTTGAAATCGCAGGGCTTCCGCTACCAAATTTATATGTCGGATCTTGGAGTGAATGGTCAAGCATGGGGCTTCGAATCATAACAAAAAACGACAGGCATTAAATTCCTGAGCTTTTCTAACCTGCCGGTTAACAACATAAAAAACGAGTAAAACCACATCTTTTTTTTACCGCAAGAAAAAGACATAGGGTTTAATGAGATATGTGTTAGAGAATCTTATTTGAATAGAAACGAGAGCGGCTCTATTTTAATATTTGAGAATTATTTTGAAACTTAAACCGGAAATACTAAGTGCTTGATTCCTAAACAAAACTAACGCATTATAATTGTCGTTTTAACGATGGACACCAATCTTGTCATCACGTTTGTAGTTTTAGCGGCAACAATAATTCTTCTGCTAACGGATAGGTTTCCATCCGATTTGGTTGCGATGATTGCTGCCGTAACGCTTGCGGTCACCGGCGTTTTAACCCCGGAAGAAACATTTTCGGGCTTTAGCCGTTCGGCAGTAGTTACGATTGTTGCAATCTTTATTCTCGCAGAAGCTCTTCAGCGCACAGGCGTTACGAAACAAGTTGGAAACATCATTATTAAGATTGGCGGAAACGGAGAAAAGCGGCTGGTAATTGTTGTAATGGCAGCTGGTGCGTTTCTTTCATTGTTTATGAACAACATTGCAGCCGCATCAGTTTTGCTTCCGGCAATTTCCGGCGCTGCAAAGAAAGCCTCGGTTCCAAATTCCAGATTAATGATGCCGCTTGCATTTGGGACAATTCTCGGCGGTATGGCTACGCTTCTCACAACTTCAAACATTGTAATGAATTCGCTGCTTCACGATGCAAACATCAACGGATTTACGTTAACGGATTTTGCTCCCGTGGGGATTCCGCTTTGTGTAGCCGGCGTGATTTATATGGCTGTTTGGGGAAGAGGTAAACTTCCCACTGATGAAACACTGGAACGAACCGCTATTCCAAACCGTGACGAAGATTTAATAAAAACTTATAAGCTTGAGGATAACCTTTTTCGGGCACGGGTTGCTGAAGATTCAAATCTAATTGGTAAGGAAATTCTAAATTGCAAAATGCGTGAAAAGTATGATGTTAGCATTGTTGCGATTGAACGCAAGGGCGAAACGATTGCCGATGTTACGCCGAATACTGTAATCGTGGAAGGCGATGTACTGATTCTTGAAGGCGAAGAGGCTGATTTCAGAAAGCGAGATGCACAACCTTATATGGAATTTATTCCACGTTCGGAGTGGAGTTCAACGCATATAAGTTCAAACGCGGTTGAAGTGGTTGAAGCAATGCTTGCGCCGCGTTCGCGACTTATTGCAAACACACTTCGGTCATCACATTTTCGCGAAAGATACGGAATGACCGTGCTTGCACTTTGGCGTGCTGACAAAGAAATAACCGTTGATTTTAGCGATATCCCGCTAGAATTTGGTGACGCGCTTTTGCTTCAAGGTCCGCGAAACCGTTTGAAGATATTGGCTGATGACAATGATCTGATACTATTGAAGGAAAAGGAAAATACCGAAATAACCGTTCCGGAAAAGGGGCGCGCAGCGTTGATGATATTTATCGCAACGCTGGTTTTCGCAATGGCGTTTCCAAACCTTACCGGTGCGATTATGATTGGTGGTGCTTGTGCGATGGTTTTGAGTGGCATTCTTACATCAGATCAAGCGTATAGAGCAATTGGCTGGAAAAGCGTTTTTCTTATTACGGGTATGCTTCCGTTGGGAATCGCGCTTACAAAAACAAACGGTGCAGCCTTAATTGCGGGCAAAGTAACGGAAATTTTGGGTCAATACGGCGCGGTACCACTATTGGGCGGGTTGGTTGTAATTACGATTTTTATGGTGCAGGCGATAAACGGTGCTGTGGTAGCTGCGTTGATGGGTCCGATTGCGATTCAAGTGGCTCAGCAAGCTAATTTTGACCCACGCGCATTTGCTATGGGTGTTGCTATTGCAACTTCCATGACGTTTATGACACCGCTCGGACACCCCGTAAACATTCTTGTGATGAGCCCCGGCGGCTATAATTTTCGCGATTTCAGAAAAGTTGGCGTTCCTTTAACTTTAATTCTTTTTGTACTTCTAATGGCAGTTTTACCGCTATATTGGCTGACATAAACTATTTGCGAAATGGCATTTCGACCTTTTTTGGTTCCAATACCCAATGGCGATACCGCGCCAAAAAAAGTAATATACAAGACATTAGAAAGTTCTATTTTTATTGTGTCTGTTTTTGCAGGCATATTAGAATTTACGGTACGTTGCAAAAAATCAGAGTTGTAAAATTATATGTCAGAACTTAGCGAACTATACCAAGAAGTTATTTTAGACCATAACAAAAACCCGCGTAATTTTCGTGAAATCGAAAATGCCGATAGACACGCGGACGGAAATAATCCGCTATGCGGTGATAAATTGCAGGTTTTTGTGACGCTGAATGGAGAAAAAATCGAAGATATTTCCTTTACCGGCTCAGGCTGTGCTATTTCAAAGGCATCAGCATCAATGATGACGCAAGAACTAAAAGGAAAAACCATAGGCGAAGCCGAAGAGCTTTTTGGGGAATTTCATAAGATGGTAACCGGTGAATTGGACATTGAAACCGAAGATAATTCATTGGGAAAACTTAAGATTTTTTCGGGCGTTTTGGAATTTCCGGCGCGCGTGAAATGTGCGAGTCTCAGCTGGCACACCGTTAATTCAGCTCTTCACGAAGAGAAAGAGGTTTCAACGGAATAGGTTTTTGAATGGCAAAAGCAGACATTACGAAACGCGAAGATATTGACGTGCTGATGAAATCGTTTTACGGTACAGCCTTGCGCGATGAATTAATAGGGCATCATTTTGTGGAGATGAATTTAGAACGCCACCTGCCGGTAATCGGCAATTTTTGGGAAAAGGTTTTGCTTGGAAATCCCGTCTATTTTGGAAATCCGTTGGTTGTTCATCGAGCGTTACACTTAAAAGCGCCGCTAAAAACTGAGCATTTTTCGAGGTGGATTGAGATATTTAAGCAAACCGTGGACCGGATGTTTGAAGGTGATATTGCGGAGCACGCAAAAAAGAGGGCGGAAATGATTGCCGCAACGCTGGATTTGCGTTTGAACGAATAAGCGACGGAGCATAAACCGAGAAATATATATCAAAATTGCCCCCATTTTGTGAATAGATGGACGCGAGAATAATCTTAAGAAACTGCTGGAAGCTTCTGAATGTTTTTCGAATTGCAGGAATTCAAGCATTGGCTTATGCATTTTGTGCTTATGCCGGTGGACTTTTGGCGCGAGCGTATGGCGTTCACGGTTGTCCGCCCGATTTGGATTTTCAAACACCTTATACTTGGTTAATTGTTGCAATTGCCGTATTTTTTCTTTCAATCGCGCTTTATTATATTTTGCACCCAAGCATCTGGATGCAAGTTGTTAACAAAAAGCTTGCGCTAAACCCAACGGATGTAAGTATTCCGTTTTATTCCACACACCCTTCTTATGTCTTTATAGATGCAACATTCTTTTTGCCAGCCATTGCGCTGTTTCAAGGTGGCAGATCTGAATCGTTATGCCGATTAAGCAATCAATGGGCAGAAGGCTGGGTAGTTTTCATTCTTGCACTTTCGTTTCCACTTTTAAGAGTTTTTGCATGGTATGTTTTGAAGATAAAAATTCGCGCGATGGCTATAAAACCGCCAATCGAACAATTAATAATGTGGTGGGTGGTTTCGTTGCCACTGTTTGGATTTCTTTCGTACAATTACCTAAATGCAAATGTGTTTCCGAAGTTACGTGCACCGGTTGTAAACGAACACACCTTTAAGGGGGGGCTAAAGGCTCATCCGGAATTTCAACGGGGAATTATTCGCGTGCAAGGGATAATGGTGAGAGAATTAGCAAAGTGTGGATTATTTGGAAAAGACGAGTCGAAATTTCCGTTTCCCTCCGGTACGGTTTTGATAGATATGGGTGAAGGAAACGGGCAGATTATGGTTCAGGCGCGAAAGCCGACCGAAGTAAAAGATTTAGAACTTGATTCGACGAATCAAAAGGGAAAAGTGTTTGAGGCATTCGGTGTGCTTTCACCGTTGCCAAATTATGAAAAGCGGTTGGTTTGTGGGATCGGTAAGGCTGACTCCAATCAAAAAGGCGGACTTGCGCTTTTAGAAATCGAAATGCCATAGAAGTTTCGCCAGCGAAATTAATGTAATCATTATTCGAATTTTCGAACCGCAAACATTACAATTCAAGTTATTAGAATCAGCAGAGGTTCGATTCAATCATATTTCCGGCGTTCCGTAATAACAGGTTGCGAAAATCACAAAATTGTCAAACGAAAATGAAGATTACAAAAATAGAACTAAACCTGATAACAATGCCCTTAGTGCATTTTTTTGAAACAAGCTTTGGAAGAACATATAAGCGCAGAATAATTCTTGTGCGTGTTTTTGATGAAGCCGGCGGTGAAGGTTGGGGCGAATGCACGTGTGGCGAAGCACCCGGTTATTCTGAAGAATGGACGGGAAGTGCGTGGGTAACTATGAAAGAAATTCTTGCACCTGCCGTTTTGGATAAATCGGTTTTAAATGCGGCGCAAATATGGAGTTTAATGGAAAACGTGCGCGGAAATCGAATGGCAAAGTCTGCGATTGAAACCGCTTGTTGGGATCTAGAGGCAAAATCGCTTGATGTTCCGCTTTGGCAACATCTTGGCGGAGTAAATCGAGAAATTTCTTGTGGGGTTTCAATTGGAATTCAAGATAACATTCCGCAGCTTTTGGATAAAATTCGAACCGAACTTGAAGCAGGCTATCAGCGAATAAAAATCAAGATTTCGCCAAACTGGGATTATGAAGTGATTAAAGAAGTAAGGCGCGAATTTGGCGATATTCAATTGATGGGTGATGCAAACTCTGCGTATTCGCTAGATGACATTGAAAGGCTAAAGAGTTTTGACGAATTCAATTTAATGATGCTTGAACAGCCACTTTCACACGATGATATTCTCGACCACGCCGTTCTTCAGAGAGAAATAAATACACCGATTTGTTTGGATGAACCGATTCATTCTGCGGAAGACGCGCGAAAAGCCATTGAACTTGGTTCCGGAAAGATAATAAATTTGAAAAACGGTCGTGTTGGCGGACACAGCGAATCGAAAAGAATAGAAGAAATTTGCAGGGAATCCGAACTTCCGCTTTGGTGTGGTGGAATGCTTGAAGCAGGAATCGGACGAGCACATAACATTGCTATTTCCACGTTGCGCGGTTATACGATGCCGGGTGATGTTTCCGCAAGCAAACGATATTGGCATGAGGACATCATCACACCCGAAGTTGAGGTGTCCGAGACCGGAACAATAACCGCACCAATGGGGGCGGGGATTGGTTTTGATGTAAATATCGGGCGAATAAAAGAATTGGCTGATGTAACAGAAATCATTTTGTAATTGTCGCGTAAAATAAAAACGGCTGCATGTTTTTACAACTTGCAGCCGTTTTTGTTCGGTTTCTGAAACTTGAAAAGTTTTAGTTTCCGCTTGTATTTCTTGCCGAATCAGAGGATGTTCTTTTTTCCGCTTCTGTTTCCAATCCGTTTTGAGTTGTACCGAATAGATCGAACAACTTGGAGATCTTCGTTGTAACGGTAAAGTAGAATCCACCGCGGTTAAACACTTGGTTTTCTTGAAAACCGTATGATTCGACCGTTTGTCTAAAATTGTATCCAACGCCGATGCGGAGTTCAGGGGTAGCCCAATATCCGCCTTCGAGTCCGATCCAGCGATTTGAAGAACCACTGAACGGT
>JBKEBT010000100.1:0-15366 GCA_047973305.1 Pyrinomonadaceae bacterium | reverse complement strand
TTGGCATCCTTTCTTATTAAGATTCGGCTTGCATCAGCTTTCATTACTTCTTCAAGACTCGGGACACTTCCGAGTTTCAGCCACAGATCTCTTAATTCGTATGCAACACCGTGAGGCAGTGCTTCATCTGTTTGTAGCTGAATCAACCATTTAAAGCGCTCGTCAAATGACATCTTAGTATTCCGATCATTTTCCCAACTTCCTTTGATTGTTGTGTCTGAACCGCTTCGCTTACTTAATGTGATTGCCAAAGCGTTTTTACCGTCAACCGATTTCGCTTCTTTTTCAGCTCGTCGCATAGTTTCCAGAGATTCCTGCAAAGGTTCGGTGTGATGAACAATCGCAATTCCGGCGGAAAGTGTCGGTGAATTATCTTTGTCATCTTTGAAGCCTTTCAAATCTACCGCAAATTTATCCGCCAATTTTCTTGTACATTCCAATACGGTATGAAGTGGAAGCATTGCCAAAACATCATCGCCGCCCGAATAAATCAGACAGCCTCGATACTTTTCGACGATTTCTTTAACACTTCCGGCAAATTCACTTAATGCCTTGGAAATTTGCTTGTAGTCTTCTAAATTGTTTTGATTATCGATTACAGCTCCCATTCGGTCGCCGTCTGCTTGAAGCAGAGCAAAATAAGGCGTTGGATTTTTTGAATGAGGGTTCTCTCTCAGAAACTTATCAAGAAGCCCTTTTGCTTCTACCAGTTTATCTTCGGAAACATAATCTTTGAGTCTTGATTTATAAATAACCTGTCCATCTTTGCGATTGAAGCCCGATTCGGCAATTATAGTTAGTTTTTCTACATAACTCTTAAAATTTTCTTTACCCGCTCCTTGAATAAAAGGCAAGCTTGCAAGATGCGATGTGCTTAAAAACCTATCTGCTTGATCTTCCGCACCGAGCCTTTTTAACACGTCAACGCCACTCAGCCTTTCATTGCCTCTTAAATGAAAAACTCTTTGAATCTTATTTAGATCTACTTTCTTGTCATACGCTTTATCCTGAATTACAGATTCGCGATTTCCATCTAATGAAGATTTTGGAGAATTGCTTCCCCAAGTTACGGGATTAAAATTTCGAGTC
Source organism: Pyrinomonadaceae bacterium (assembly GCA_047973305.1). Lineage (GTDB taxonomy): Bacteria > Acidobacteriota > Blastocatellia > Pyrinomonadales > Pyrinomonadaceae > Aridibacter. The sequence goes on along the minus strand of JBKEBT010000100.1, from coordinate 14,277 downwards.
GATTTTCGGGCGTTCAGTAAAAGCTCTACTTTGTTCCGACATTCATTAAAATTTTCGGTATTGTATGGTACAGCCGCCCAGAAGAGCTCCGCTAAATCATCAATCTGGGCTTTTGCAATGTCTTTATAGAACTTAAAGCCGGAGTTATTTTTGGACAACTCCTTTTCGATTTCGCTAAAAATCGGCTCGTAAAATTTCACCAATCTTGCTTCAATAATTTGGCGCAATTTGCGATCCAGGCTTTCCCGATCAATTTTGTCAGTAACCACCAGAATCTTATTCACAACATTGTATTCGGAATTCTCAACCAACTGCGATTCATCAGAAATCGCAGGAAAAATTAAATTCTCTTTACCGAATTCTAAAGCGACGGCTTTAGAAAGTTCGCTTAGAAGATGCGAACCAAACCATAAATCATGGCTTCTTCGTGCAGTCGCAATAAAATCTTGAACGGGTCCGATAGATATCGAAACTAATAGTCTTTCTTCCATATTGCCGGTGAGAAGGCGCAAGCCTTCGAGTCATTATATTTTCTAGTTATTTGATTACTACATTTTTAGCACACTTTTACACAAGTACAAAAGTTTATCGAAAAAGTCATGTCATATAGTCCCCCCAATTAACACGGTTGCGAATAGACTTTCGACATTACGGTAAAACTCAAATGAATTGTCTCTTTTTGTTCATTTTCAGTTTCCTGCATTCAACGTGGAATATCTTACTTGGATATAATTCAATAAAACGCTTCGGCAAACTTGCCGAGGTTTATCGATAAGTCTGTTGGAAAATGCTTGTGGCAGAAAAGTGAACTATCACTTCAAGGCACGGTGAAAAAATATCAATTTAGGTTTGCCAGTGTCCGAGCTTCGTTTAAGAGCGCAGATAAAACGAACTGCTCTTTTTCAAAACTCTTGCATTCTTCTTTGTGAGTTTACGCTTAAAAAGATAAATATAAATTCAATTGATTGAAGCGTTTGCGAACTTTGAATTGATGGAAGATAAATTAAAGCTAACCGGCTGATATTGAAAGGTACGGAGGCAAACCTAACCTGCAACGAGGGTTTCTATATATTCTTGCATTTCGGGTAAAGCATTTTCGATTTCGGCAACCAGTTTGAACTGCGCACGTGCGCGCACAAGGTTATGTTCGTCATACTCAATATGAAAATACTTATCGTTTGAAAGATAATCGGTCAAAAATCGTAAGCCGATTATAAAGGTTATATTTCTACCACTTTCGGAAAGATATTCGGCTTCGCGCGCTGAAAGTCCTTCGCCAAGTCCGCCGATAAAGCCTTTGGAAAAAGCCTTGAAATAATCCATTTGAAAACCCACTTTTTCCACAACGCGTTCATCTTCATCTGAAGTGTTGCAAATGGTTCGCACCGCATCGCCAAAATCAAAGTGAATAATTCCGGGCATCACGGTATCAGTATCTATTACGCAAAGTCCCTCATCATCGGCTGAAAATAACGCGTTTGAGATTTTTGTGTCGTTGTGTGTAACGCGCAACGGCAGTTCGCCATTTTTGATTAGATTTTCAAGAACGTGCATTTCTTCGCGTCGCGTATTTGCAAATTCGATAAGGCTGATTGCGTGTTCAATTCGCGACGGATCGGCTTTACCGAACGCAGCATCAAACTGTGAAAAACGAAACGACATTGAGTGGAAGTTTGGAATAACTTCGAATAGTTCGGTTGAATCAAAATCACGCGTAAGCCGCAAAAATTCGCCAAATAATCTGCCACCTTCCTGCGCAACCCTTTCATTTTCTACCTTTAAATAGTTTTTTGATTCTTCGATAAAAACCGTAAGATTCCAATAATTCCCTTCTTTGTCACGCACGTAATTTTCGCCACTAGCTGCCGGCACAAACGTAAGTACACGAGTAAAAAGTTCTTCGGGTGAAAGTTCGGAAAGTTTCTTGCGAAGGTGTTCGCTTATCATAACCTTGTTTCGTATTAGTGCGGGCACGTTTGGAAAAACGTTGTGGTTAATGCGCTGTAAAATGAATCCCGGTGATGATTCGGTATGGATTATAAATGTTTGATTTATATGCCCGGAACGCAGCTCGCGCACCGAAACAAATTTCGCGCCGGAATCGAATTGTTCAAAAATTTCCTTTAGGTTATTCATCAAAAAAGCACTTCCGGATACTCAAGATTTTTAATGCCGGAAATCACATCTGCGCGATCTTCTTTATAAGTTATTCCCCACCAACGCTCCGCGCTTTGCAAAACTTTTACGTTACAAATTCCTTTTGAAATCGCTTCATCAACCGTATATGGCAGGAAAAATTCTTTTGATAAATAATCGGGCGCATTTAAGAAATTGGCTAAATCGCTTGCAAGCAACGAAAACAATTGACGCGTAAACCCCCAAAAATTCATTGAAACGGTTGTTCCCGTTGAAATTTCCTCATCGTTGCCATCTGCGCCTTGCGCGATAATTTTATCGCCAACCCGTGAAATTTTCGTTGTCTCAACAACGGTTTGCAAATCGCCGGTTGCATCCAGCTTACAAATTCCGCGCGAAACCGATCCGGAATCTGAAAGCGTATTTTCGATCTTGAAGCCGACCATCGAAAAATCATATGAATCGGGCTTTGTTTGGCTAAGGTAGTTACCGAGCCGTGTAAATGATTCCGAACCATAAAAATCATCCGCATTGATTACAGCAAAATTTTCGTTTACGGAATTTCGCGCGCAATAAACCGCGTGCGCGGTTCCCCACGGTTTTGTTCTGCCTTTGGCGCTAAAGCCGTTTGGAAGGTCATCTAATTCTTGATAAACATATTCAACTTCCGCCTGCCGTCGCAAACGTGAAACAAAGCGCTGTTCGAACTCGTTGCGAAGTTCCGGACGCGTTACAAAAACAAACTTTGCAAAACCCGCGTTTAGGGCATCAAAAATAGAGTGTTCAATAATTGTTGCGCCGCTTTCAGAAACCGGTTCCAATTGTTTAACGCCACCGTAACGGCTGCCAAGCCCCGCAGCCAAAATAACTAAGGAAAGTTTTGACATTAATAAATTTCGCGCTATTCCAAAACGACTAATGCCGTTTGTCCGCCCCCTTGTGTAACATTTACCAAAGAAGATGCAGAAAGCCGCACCATTCCGCCTTCTACCTTATTTTGAAAAAGAAAGGGATCGAAATCTACCAAAAGTTCCTCAAGCTTTATTTTTTCTGCGATTACCGGAAACGTGTGTTTTTGAATCGGCGCACGCTTCTGCACAATAAAAGAATCATCCAAGGCTTCTGCAATCGCCGCATCCCATTCACTTTCCGTAGCTTCCCAGCCGAGCACTATTCCCTTTCCGCCGTAATCATCATTTGGCTTCATCAAAAGCGTTTCGCGTTCGGCGCGTAAAAATTTGGTCAACTCAACCTTTGTGCCATCATATTCGGTTTCACACTCCATAACTTTTCTTGTCCAAGGAATGTGTTTTTTAATTGCGTCAAGTTCTTGTGCGGTAAACATTGCCGCATATTTTTCATCCGAAAGAATTGCAAAGCTCGCTTTTTTGTGCGGAATTTTTACGCGAAATGAATTACACATACAGAGGTTCCCGTCTTCATAAGCCTTTAGAAGCGGATGATCAGTGGCGCAGCGTTCGAGAAACTCATGAATCAATACTCGCTTGTATAAAATATCGATTTCAAAGGTGCCTGCGCGAAGCATTTTTCCGTCGTATTCAACTTCAGATGGGTCAACAATTAGCGTACGGAATCCGTTGGATTCAAAATAATCTCGCAAAATTTCAAATTCCGAACCCGTTGAAACTCCTTCCCAATCGATTATTGCAATATTTGGTTTAGATTTTTTCCCGCCAAATTCCCTGTAAGATGCAAACAACGAGCCCAACAATTTTTGATGTGGCTTCGGGCACCAATGTTCGTTTTCAGCCAAAAACTTGCGCACTTCCGGAATCATTCCCAAAACCGTTTCAAGCGGCTTTTGATCACCAACGCCTGCCGGCGTTTCGGCGTTATATTCCAAAAACTTGAAACCCTCGTTGCCTATAAATGTGTCAAACCGGCTGGAATTACACACTTTTGCGTAGCCGGGTTCAATTTTTGCCAAACGTTTTTCCGCCGGTGTGAGATCGAGAAATTCCAACAGTTCATCATTTTCCAGCGCCGCATGCGTAAGTGTTTCTTCCGCCAACGCAATTTTTTGCGCGGCATCCACAATTTCCTCATACAACTCACGTCCCACAAAATGCGGACGCAAGAACGGACACGTAGCTCTATCGTCAAAAGTTAGCCCCAACTCTTTTTGAGCATCAAACAATTTTTCAACTTCAGCGGTATTAGCCTGCCAGTTTTCAACCAAATGTGCGTTAAGTTCTTCAATCTCTTTTTGCTGCGTTAAGTTCATCAATCAGCATAGTTTACCGCAACGAGCGATTAAAGAGAAACTTGTCTTTTAAACCTTGCACCAAAAGAAAACGGCGCACGCAAATTTCTTAGCAAACGCCGTTAGATTTGCGAAAAAGTATTAGTTTGTTTTTGGCAATGTCCGATCTTTAAACGAATCGAACAGTTCAGTGTGCCGGCTTGTCAACGGAAGCAAACGCCCGCCAATAAACAAATATTTCACGCCCGTTTTTATTTCCAGCAAGTCGCCATCAGTCACAACAACGTTTGCATCTTTGCCAACTTCAAGCGAACCAACACGATCTGCGATTCCCAAGATTTGCGCCGGATAAAGCGTTACGGATTTTAGCGCATCATCTTTTGACAACCCGTAGGCAGAAGCCATTCCGGCTTGAATCGGCAATTCACGAACGTTTGCACCATCATCGCCCGTTGAAATACAAAATGTTACGCCTGCTTTTTTCATTAGCGCCGGCGCCGCAAAAAATTCATCGTAAGCATCATCTTCGCCGGGATTTGAATAGATTCGGGTAAAAATTACGGGAACTTTTTGCTTGCTTAAAAGTTCGGCTTCTTTCCACGCTTCGCCACCGCCGTAAATAATGGCTTTCAGTTTTAATTCTTCCGCAAGTTTTACGGCACCCCGAATTTCGGCTGCATTTTGAGCCACAAAAATCACGGGTTTTTCTCCGCGCACAAACGGTGTCAAAGCCTCTAGCCAAAGATCGGTATTTTGTTTTGGCAATGAGGCATCGGTGGTTTCGGCATCCTTAACGGTTGCATATTTCGCGCCCGCTTCAAACTGCTCTTTCAACTTCTTCAAACGTTCATCCCTGCGTTTTACCGCCTGCGAAAACGTGAGCGTTTGCCTGCCTGTTAACGGACTAAAACCACCAAATGTGCTTATCACCGGAAAGTTCACTACAAGCGCGAATTCCTTTACAAGTGCCATTTCATCCTGTGTTTCACCGTTTAGATTGATGATTGCGGATTGCCCCGCGATTAGTGACCCCACCGGAAGCGATTGCGTTGTGGTTACACCGCTTACGCGCGTGACGTTTATGTGTGATGTGTTTGGGTTTAAGCCTAAAATCGCTTTTGCGTTTGCATTAAAATCACCCGTTTCCGCAACGTCAACCGTTCCTTCCGCACCGCCGCCAATTTCAAGCAAACCCATATTTGTTCCGGCATCTATCATTCCCGGATAAACGCTTAAACCGGTTCCATCTATCTTTTCAGCATCAGCCGGAACTACGATTCCCGCGCCCAACGCCGCGATTTTTCCGTTCTTGATTATTAGCGTGCCGTTTGGAATTTCAGCACCCGAAACCGTTACTATTCGCGCGTTTGTAATCGCAAAAGTTCCTGCGCGTCCAATCCGGTTTTGCTGCGTTCCGCCGTTCTGTGCAAAAACATTTACAAAAGAAAGTGCCAAAATTGTAAAGACGATAAATTTTATTTCTTTCATTATTGAGCACCCCCTTCGCTTGTTTTTGAAGAAGAATCAACGCGTTTGTTTGGCGGTTGATTCTGCGGCAATTTTTCGAGCGCTTTGCGTTCTGCTTCGCGTTTTAGCCTCAATTCGGCGTCGAGTTTTCTATCAAATACAACTTCACCATCAACCAGTGTCATTTCGCAACGAGTATAAACACTCAGCGGATTTTCGCTCCAGATTGCAATGTCCGCATCTTTTCCTACTTCAATTGAACCCGTTTGTTTATCGATTCCGAGTTGTTTTGCCGGGTTGATTGTCACCATTTTCAGCGCTTCTTCTTCCGGAATTCCACCGAATTTCATAACCTTCGCGGCATCCAAATTTAGACGGCGAATGCGCTCGCCCGAATCAGAATTTATTGAAACTAGCACGCCGTTCTTCCATAAAATATAGGCGTTGTAAGGAATCGCATCATAGGCTTCCAACTTATATCCCCAATAATCTACGAATATTGAAACTCCGGCGCCATACTTCTTGATTTCGGGCGCGATCTTATACGCCTCCAAACCGTGCTGAAGAGTCGCGATCTTAAAACCAAATTCATCAGCCAGCTTCAAAAGATTCAAGTGTTCATCGGCGCGATAGCCGTGCGCGTGCACAAGTCTTTTTCCTTCAAGCACCTCAACCAAAGGCGCAAGTTCCAAACTGTATTTTGGCTGAACCTTTGTTTTTCCGGCACGATAATCATCCCAAGCGCGTTTGTAATCACGCGCGCGCACAAACGCATCACGCATAACTTCCAGCGTGCCCATACGTGTGGCAGGGTAGCGCCTGCTTCCATCGGGCATTTGTCGCGAACGTTTTACGTTTTCACCCATCGCAAATTTAATTCCGGGCGGTGCGCCGGGAAAGATGAAGTCTTCGACCGGATGTCCCCATTTTAATTTCACAACTGTATTCAAGCCTCCGATTGGATTTGCCGAACCGTGCAAAAGATTTGCCGCAGTTACGCCACCGGCAAGCGCTTGATATATTTCCGAATCGGTATTGTTTAAGACGTCGCGTGTATGTGCGAAAGATGTAACCGCAGCAGAAATTTCGTTGATTGCATCCAACATCATATGTGAATGCGCATCAATAATTCCGGGCGAAACATAAAATCCGCTTGCATCTATTACCTTTGCGCCGGAAGCTTTTAAGTTTTTTCCGATTTTGGCAATTTTTCCGTTCTTAATAAGAATATCCGTGTTTTCAAGGGTGCCGCGCACGGCTGTCATAACGGTTGCGTTTTTTATCAGCACTTCACTCTGTGCAAACACCGCTGACGCAAAACCAAACGTCGCCAAAAATGCTAAGAATAGAATTCGTTTCATTTTACGCGTCCCCCCTTTTTTGTGGGAAGTCTTTTCCCGGAAAACGGAATCGAGCCTTGATTGGTACCTGCTGAACCTTCAACTTTATCTCCGCTAACTTTACCGATACAGGTAACGTTCATAGTTACTCCGCCAAACGGAACGTCGGCGTCAAAAGTAAAACCTTCGGCGGTTGCTTTTCCGTTTTTGATTGGAATTGATCCAAACAGTGCCGAATTCATGGTTCCGCTCAGCAAATTTCCGCTTTGTTCGAGCTTTAGTATGATTTCAATGTTTTGCTCCGGCGCCGAAACCGTAATATTCCATTCGCCTGACAGATTTTGCGCTGAAATTTCCTTGCCTTCAGTTTTTTCCGGCTTATTTTGCTTTGTCGGCAATTCAAACATCGTGCCGTCAACAAACACGTAATGAATCGAATTATTCTTCGCAAAAAGTTCGCCGTTCATCACAACGAGATTTGCAATCTTACCTTGTTCAACCGAACCGAGCACACTGTCAACTCCTAAAAGTGTTGCAGCATCAAGCGTAAACGCACGAACTACGTCTGCTTTTGTAATGCCGAATTTTGTGGTTGATTCCGCATTATCAAACACCTTCTTTAAATCTTTTGCGCCACCTGTTTGGAACGCAAACCTTACGCCCGCCGCCTTTAATTTACCCGCTACCTTCGGCACTTCGGCGCGAAGCCGCAACAAACGCATTGGTTCCGGTTCGGCATCCGCGCTTTCCGGTTCGGTTCGCGTCGGAAAATCAAGCCCAAGCAAAACCGGCACATTTGCCGCCTTCAAACGTTCAGCAACATTGCCGGCTTCCTCGCCGCCCGCTATCACCGCCTTCAAGCCGAATTCCTTTGCTAAATCAAGCGTTCTTATTATTTCCCGCTCGGAATTCGCATTAAAAACTATCGGCTTTTCGCCGCGAACAATTGGAATAAGCGCTTCCAAAGCCGGATCAGCCTCGGGGCGTTTAATCCCTTTCGGGTCTTTCGCATATTGGGCTTTGATTTCGTCCAGCCGTTTTGCGTCGTAAAACATTTGACGAATCGCCGCAAAAGTTCCCATCAAAGATGTGGGAAAGTTAAAGCCACGCTCCGTTCGATATGAAACATGCTCGGCAAAGTAAGGGCTTATAATCATTCTTGAAACCGAATCACCGGCAAGATTTATTACCGCCGAATACCCGTTGAAAATGCCGTCATCCTTTACGGTTAACGCGGTTGTAAATCCATTGTTTCGCTGGTTTTCAAACTGCGCGTCACCGGCTTTTAGCGTGTCGCCCGCGTAATCATCTGGGCGAAGCCCATCAGTATAATTTGAATTTGAACTTTCTGAAACTGCACCCGTTCCGCGGCTTCTGTTTCCACTCTGTGATGCCAATGGCAGCCCATAGCTTGAGTAGGTATCGATAAAACCCGGGTAAACCACAAGTCCTTTTCCTTCGATTATTGTTGCGTCCGCCGGAATTTTTGCATTTGCGCCAACCGATTCGATCAATCCACCTCGCACAACAACCGTGCCGTTAGGAATTTCAACCCCCGAAACGGTAACGATGCGTGCATCTTTTATGGCGTATGTTCCCGGCTGCGCGACAACAACAACCGAAGTCAGTAAGAAAACAAAAAAAGCAAAAACAGTTCGCGGTGAATGTTTGTTCATAGATCTCGCCTTAATAAAAGTAAAAATCGTTATTGTTAAATTTTAAGCAGTACGTGATTTTACCTTAAAAGGTTTCGTGCGCGAAGAATTGCCACGTGCTTTATGCAAACAACAAAAAAAGGTATTTGAATGAATCTTCAAGTTAGCTCTGCGTGCAATTTAGGTTAAAATTCATAAATGAATTCGCATCCGCAAGCACTTGTGCTTTTTGATGGAGTATGTAATTTTTGCAACGGTTCGGTAAATTTTATAATCGCCCGAGACCCTAAAGCCTACTTTAGCTTTGCTCCGCTTCAATCTGAAACCGCGATAGAAATTCTCGGTAATCTTGAGTTCGATTCAAAACAAACCGATTCAATTGTTTTGATTGAAAACGGCAAGGTGTTTGTTTATTCAACGGCGGCATTGCGTATCGCCAAAAAGTTGAGTGGCGGGTGGAAATTGTTTTACGCGTTTGTCGTTTTGCCGAAACCCGTTCGCGATTATTTTTATAGGGCGTTTGCGAAAAACCGATATAAATTTTTTGGCAAAAAAGAACAATGTATGATTCCAACGCCGGAAGCGCGCGCGCGTTTTCTGGCTTAAACAGCCGAAGCGAGTTATGTTTTCGATAGAAACACTACAATTTGAAGAGTTGCTGCGACTTGTTGCGCTTCACGCACAAACACCCATGGGTATTGACCTAATCGCGGAAATCGCACCACACACTTCGCCGCTTGAGCTTCAACGCGATTTGGATTTGTTGAACGAAGCGCGAAAGCTTGGCGAAGAAGAAATCACTTGGTCTTTTTCGGATTTGAAAGATCTTTCGGCGCATCTCGCATACTTAAGAGTAAAGGATTCGGCGCTGGAACCTACGGTACTTTTGGAATTTTCACGTACAATTTCACAAGCGTTATCCGCAAAAGCAGCAATCGGCGGCGGAAAAGCCTTCGCGCCCGAACTTTGGAATATCGTAGAACCTTTGCCAAAAGCGCTCGAAACAGTTGCGGAAATTATTAAGAAGAAGATTCTGCCAAGTGGGGAAATAAGTGATGATGCCTCAACAGAACTTAGAAGAATACGCAGGGAATTAAACACGCAACGCGCAAACATCACAAAAACCCTCGAAAAGCTTATGCGTGCAAAACCGGATGCGGTTCAAGACGAAATCGTTACGGTAAGAAACGATCGATTTGTGATTCCGGTAAAATCGGGTTTTGGTGGGAAAATAAAAGGCGTGGCGCACGGTGCATCTTCATCGGGAGCTACCGTTTTTGTTGAACCGCTTGATTCTATTGAAGCAAACAACGAACTTCAAACACTTAAGGTAAAGGAAACCGCGGAAATTGCACGAATTCTTTTTTCACTTGCCGATGCACTTCGGGAAAACGTTCCACAACTTGAAGCACTGATTGAAGCAATCGCGCTGCTTGATTTGGTTCGTGCAAAGTTTAGGTTTGCTCAGAAATTTTCGGCTGTCGTGCCGGAAATCAACAGTGAATATTCACTTGAATTTACGGATGCGCGCCACCCGGTTCTAGAAGAAAATCTTCGCGAAAAATCTGCTGAAGTAGTGCCTGTTTCATTTTCGCTAAATGCGAAAAATTCGGTAATGATAATTTCGGGCGCAAATGCGGGGGGTAAAACCGTTGTGCTAAAAACCGCGGGTCTGCTCGCGCTGATGGCTGTTTCCGGCTTGGCGGTTCCGGCAAAACGCGCGCGCGTGCCGTTTTACGCCTCAATTCTTGCGGATATTGGCGATCATCAATCGCTTGCCGCCAACCTTTCCACATTTTCTTCGCACATTTCAAACATCGCGGAAATGATGCGCGAACTTCACACGCCCGCACTTGTACTGCTTGATGAAGTGGGGACAGGAACCGACCCCGATGAAGGCTCCGCGCTTGGTGTTGCCGCTGTTGATTATTTCAGAAACGCCGGTGCGCAAGTAATTGCTTCTACGCACTACAAGGGCTTAAAGATCTATGCAGCAAATGATGATGACGTAATAAACGCCAGCGTGGAATTTGATGAAAAAACGCTTGTGCCTACATATCATTTGATTCAAGGGCTTGCCGGAGCGTCTTCAGGAATTGAAATCGCCAAGCGCTTTGGAATTCGCGATGATGTTATTGATGCCGCGCGTAAAAATCTTGATTCGGCTTCGCGTGTCTCGGAAGATTACCTTCAAAAGCTTCAAACCGAAACAAAACTTGCGGAAGATCTAAGGCGTGCGTTGGAAGAAGAACGCGAAGCAACAGCGCAACGATATGCAAAACTTGATGTTGAATTCAGAAAGCGTGAACAAACAAGAAAACGCGAATTCGAAGGCGTTTTAACAAATGCGATTGATGATTTTGAAAAAAAATCGCGCACATTTTTGAAATCTGTTGACGACAAAAAAGAACGAAAGAAATTTGAAAAAGAACTTGCGGCAAACAGAGCCGAATTGAAACGACAAGCTTTTGCGCGTGTTGCCGAACGTGCATCCACGTTTAAAAACGAACCCGAACAAGTTTCCGTTGAGAATACGCCAAAAGAAACCGAAAAAACCAAAACAGAATCGCCACCGGTTGATGCAGAATTAAAAGCGGGTTCAAACGTGCGTTTGAAAACAATGGGCTCAGAAGGAAAAGTTGATAAAATTGATGGCGAGCGGGCGGAAGTGCTAATAGGCGCAATGCGAATGCGTGTGCCGATTGATGATTTGGAACTTCTTTCAAACCTTTCAAAATCGGAAGAATCAATCGGACAAAAACTAAAACGCAGCGCAAAAAGTTCACCGCTTGAACTCGCCGCAACCGATGCGGATTCTGAACTTAACTTGATCGGGCAAACTGCGTTCGATGCACAAATGGAAGTAGAAAGATACCTCGATCAAGCATATATGGCACATCTTCCGCGCGTGCGTATCATTCACGGATTTGGCACGGGCGCGTTGAAAAACGCGGTGCATCAAACTCTAAAAAGTAACCCGCACGTTTCATCGTATGGCTTTGCCGCGCAAAATGAGGGCGGAAACGGCGCGACAATTGTTGAGCTCAAAATTTGAATAGCGTTATATAACTAAACGCGAACCCTTCCATTTTTTGTCGAATTGTTTCAACTAAACTTTTTATCGTCAGAAACTGTCACAATCACCCGCAAAAGTCTGTAAATACCATCGTAAAATTCCCGAAAAACGAGAGGATTTTTCGATGTTAAAAACCATGATTTTTGTAATTGTCGCCGCAGTTCTTTTTGTGCCGTTAAATTCAAACGCACAATCTCAGGGAACCTGGGAAAATGTAATGGAACTGGTTGGCAAGGAAGTGAAACTGGAAACCTTAAACGGAGAGAAAGTTTTTGGCGAAGTAAAAGTGGCGGATGAAAGCCAAATAACAATTCGGCTCGCCGGCGAAAAAGCACTTTCGGATGAAGAGAAAACATTTGAAAAAGACAATGTAAAGAAAATTTGGCGCGCATTGCTTTTTGCCGGTAAACGAAATACCGCGAAAGGCGCGCTGATTGGCGCGGGTGTCGGTGCTGCAATCGGCGGCGGAATTGCGGCTTCAAAAGACGTGTACGAAACCGGTGAACGTGCAACGTTTACGGTATTGGGGGCTGTAGTTGGTGCAGGTATTGGAAGCGGAATCGGTGCGTTGATGGGTTTGGGATTTAAATCGAAACACAAACGCGGAAATTTAATTTACGAGAATTAACGCGCCAAATCATTTGCCAAAAAGAAAGCATTTAAGTTAGTAAAGCTTTCACTTCCTTGCCCCTTAGCCCGAATCTCCCATCGGGCTAATTGTACATAGTTGTCTAAAGCACCGCTTTGACGTTCGCCGAATTCTGACAATTGAAAGCGAGTTTGTTATATTTCAATTATGGAACCGCTTGCGAGCAGAATTCGACCGACAAATTTAGATGAATTTATCGGACAAGAACATCTCGTTGGCGATGAAAAACCGCTAAAACGCGCCATTGAAAACGGTCACATCTTTTCGTTTCTGCTGTGGGGACCTCCCGGAGTAGGCAAAACTTCCCTCGCCCGAATATACTCAAATGCAATAAATGCCGAACTTTTCGAACTTTCCGCGGTAACTGCCGGCAAACCGGACATCAAAAAGATTATCGAGCAACCCGCAAAAACTGATTCAGGCGGAACTTCAAAACCAAAGGTATTGTTTTTGGATGAAATCCACCGCTTTAATAAAGCTCAGCAAGATTTTTTACTTCCGTTTGTGGAAACCGGCGAACTTGTGCTTATTGGCGCCACCACGGAAAATCCGAGCTTTGAAGTAATTTCACCGCTTCTTTCGCGTTTGCGTGTTTTTACTTTAGAAGAGTTAAATGCAAAACAAATCGGGAAAATAATCGAACGCACCGGTGTTCCAATGTCTGACGATGCGCGTGAATGGCTTATAGAAATGGTAAATGGTGACGCGCGACAGGCGATTACGATGATCGAAAACACCGCGCAACTTTATGATGAAGTTACGGTTGATTCGCTAAAAAACACTTTGCAATCAAAGTTTTTGCGTTACGACAAAAAGGGCGAAGAGCATTACAACACCATTAGTGCATTTATTAAATCCATGCGCGCTTCAGATGCAGATGCGGCGATTTACTATCTGGCAAGAATGATTGACGCCGGCGAAGACCCAAAATTTATCGCACGCAGAATGGTAATTTTTGCATCAGAAGATATTGGATTGGCACAACCAACAGCAATTGTTGTTGCAAATGAGGTCTTTAGGGCGGTTGAAACCATCGGCTTACCGGAATGCGTATTAAATCTAGCACACGGTGTCGCTTATTTGGCAAACGCGAAAAAGGATCGCAGCGCATACAATGCTTACGCACAGGCGTTAAAAGATGTGCAGAATTTTGGAAATTTACCCGTTCCGCTAAAACTTCGAAATGCTCCAACTAAGTTGATGAAAGACCTTGGATACGGAAAGGACGAAGGCGAAGCATTATTGCCCGAAAAACTTGCCGGCAAAAAATACTTTAAGAAAGGAAATTGATTGATTTGATCAACTCCGCATATATATTGTGAAAATGTTAAATTCATTTAAATATTCGCTGCCGCAGGATTTGGAATCTGCCTTGCGAAATCAGCGTGAAGATTGGAAGAACAACAAAAAGATTGCAAGAATCTGGAACAAAGATGCCTCGGTTTGGACTGAAACCGGCGAAGAAAATTGGCTCGGCTGGTTGGACGTTATTGAAAAAGAACTTGGTGAACCGGAAAAATACTCGGCAATTAAAAGCGAAGCAGAAGAATTTGAATATCTAGTGCTTTTGGGAATGGGTGGTTCCTCACTTTGCCCTGAAGTTCTTTCGAAAACGTTTGGCAAAACACATTTTCATATTCTCGATTCCACCGATCCCCAACAAATCAAGACACTTACTGCAAAAATTGAAGTTGAAAAAACACTTTTTTTTGTTTCCAGCAAGAGCGGTT
>JBKEBT010000010.1:0-31266 GCA_047973305.1 Pyrinomonadaceae bacterium | reverse complement strand
TATCTCCTTAAATGTTATAAACAAACGTGTTGCGCAGTCTGATACTGCGTAATCCTTTATAAAATTCATCGCCCTAAAAACGCACAAATACCCATTTTTAGGCACAATTCGCCTAAGAACGAGCACAATTCGGGTTTTAAATTAGATTAGGATTCTTTGAAATGTTATGTAAATCGGGCAAGTGTAAGCAGCTTTGAGCGGTTCAAGTTTAAACTTTGCCGTGGCGGCTTCTTTAGGTGAAGTAGAAAAAATAATTCTTTTCAGCGTGAGTTTTTCCGATGCAATAAACGATGGAACAACCGTTTGTGTTTGTGAAGCCGGAACATTTGTCGGCGTGGTTTGCCCACAATTTAACGCCATGCACAAAAAGTTTGAATTACTTTGCTTTTTCTCTTTAGATTTCGCGGCATTTTTGCAGCATTTCATCGCGCACATTCCTTTCCCCATCGCCATTCCTTCGCCAACAAGTGGCGCACCGGAAGCGATGCTTACGGAAAGCAACGTAAAAACCAACAATAATTTCGCGCGTCTAAGCATCTTTGATGAGAGTATTACAAATGAATGATAGTGTCAATCAACTTAAGTCTTCGAAAAATCGTTCAGAAAATTCTGCCGAGCGAAAAGTGCAACTTTCCCCTGCCCCCTTCCGCAAGGCTTCCGCCGAAAAACACGGGTCCTATTGGTGTTCGAAAAATCACACCACCGCTTACACTTTGACGAAAACGCGAATCTGAAAACCTATCAAATGCGCTGCCGACTTCATACCAGCCGCCCAAATAAATCTTTCCCAACAAGTATGATGGCGCGTAGGGTGTTTCACGCAAGAACCCTATGCCACCGTGAAGATAGTTTCTTCCGCGAAATTCATCGCTTCTATATCCGCTTAGTCTAAACAAACCGCCGAGCGTAAACTGTTGCATCGATCCAGGGGTTTTACCAAACGTTGTGCCGAAGTTTGCAAATGAAACCAATGATGTTTGCGCATTTAGCGAACTTGAACCGAAAGTGTGAAAATCAGCCGTTGGCAATCCGTAATCTAACTCTGGGGAATCAAAAAAGTAGCTGAACTTTCCTTGGAAGCGAATTCCGCGCATCGGAATTTGTTCGTCGTTTGTGTTGTCATATTGAAATTGCAAATCGGCGGCACTAAAAAATCCGGAGCCTTCATCAAGTTCAGGCGAACCGATTTTTCTTGTCAGATTCATCGACCCCAGACGAAAACCAACACGTGATTCTGCCTTACGGCTGATTCCAAATCCAAGATCAATTCCCACCTGAGCTGTTTTAGAGCGATATTCTGCAATTCGTTCATCGCCGTCATAAATGCCAACCGCGCGGTTTTCATACGAAGCCGCAGGCGCAAGGAAAAATCGTGAAGTTCCAAGCGGCTTATAAAATTCGGTTCCGATAAATGTTCGCGAACCCAAACTGAAATCGGTTCGCAGTTCGCTTCCAAAACCACTTGGGTCAAAAATTGTGTACCTTCCGCGAAGGTTAAAATTAACGTCATCCGCTCGTGAATTATTTACCTCCACCCCCAAAGCGAGGCTTTGCTTTCGCTTAGCGCGTTCAAGCGGATCATAATCCCTTACAACCAACCCGGTTTCACCGTCTTTAACTTCAATGGAATAGCCCAGCCTGTCAAAACGTCCTGTGCCCGTAATTTTTGTTAGCTCATTTTCAACGTCAGACTTTACAATGTCTTTGCCGGCAAATTTTTCGGTTATGTCGGCTTCTAGCGAATCTTTTTCACGATGCGAATCCGTACCCTTTACCGCAATAAAATCGGCACGCCTGGGTGTATCCGGCAAAATCCGTGCCCTTCGGGCGGCTAGGTGCTTGTTCCATTCTTCATCGCTTAATGAAAGTGACTTTAAGATTTGTTCCTTTGCTTTTGCGCCCTTGTAACCTAAATCGATTATTTCTCGGCTTGCGCCAAAATCCGCGGTTGTGTGATCTTCAAGATCCGGTGCCAACAAAATATCTGCTAATTTCAAACTTCGACGCGAATTTTCTATTGTTGCAACCATAATCGTTTGCCCCAATACGCCAATCAAACTTTCCAACGAACGTCGGTCACCCATTTGCGTTTCAATATCAACCACCAAGACAATATCGGCACCCATTTCCTTTACCACTTCCGCGGGAATGTTGTTTAGTATTCCGCCATCCGCAAGAATTCTACCGTCAATTTCAACGGGCGCAAAAACCGCGGGAATTGCCATTGTTGCGCGAAGTGAACGCTGTATCGAGCCACTCTTAAGCACAATGGTTTCAGCATTTACCATATCGGTCGCAACACATCTGAAGGGAATCGGAAAATCATTGAAGTTGGAAATCGTGCCGTAATCAAACGTAAGATTATCGATTAGCAAGCCTATTTCGTGCCCTGGGTTCAAGCTGTTCGGCAGCTTCAAATCTTTCGGCTCTTTTCCGCTTACAACAATAGCACCGGGAATATCTCTTCTGTCCTGCTTTCTTCTGAATGAAAGTTCATTGTAAGCCGTTCTTCCGCGCAAAAGCTCCCCCCAATTCAGCCCCATTACAATTTTCTCAAGTTCTTCGGGCGATTTTCCCATTGCATACATCGCGCCGACAAGCGCCCCCATACTGGCACCTGAAATGTAATCAACAGGCACGTGATTTTCTTCCAAGACTTTTAATACTCCGATATGTGCCAGCCCGCGTGCGCCACCACCGCTTAGCACAAGACCAACTTTGGGACGAATTTTGTTTTCCCTATTTTTTTCGACGTCTTGAGCTTTTAGAATAGAGCAGGTTCCCGCCAAAAGAATTGCAAGCGTAAACAAATTTGCAAGTTTAAGATTTTTTCGCGACCTAAACATTAAACAAAGTCTTGGCAAAAAAGCCACTAACAGAATTTATACGTATAGAATACTTATCTTGTCTGATTCAAATTAAGAAAGGCTTTAATAAACTCAGCATTACTATTATGACAATTGCGCCGACAATATCCAAAAGTATGCCGTATTTAACCATTTTCATGAGCGGAATATAACCCGAACCGTAAACAATTGCGTTGCAAGGGGTTGAAACCGGCAACATAAAGCCGAGACTTGCCCCAAACGTTGCTCCTAGCGCCGGAATAAACGGATCTGCACCTTGTGCGTGTGCGATTGCAATCACAACGGGAACAACCATATTTGCCGAAGCGGTGTTTGACGTAGTTTCGGAAATCAAAACAGCCACCAAAACACTTGCAACCAACAACCCTAAGCCGCCACTTATAGGCAAAAGCCCCGTTAATGCGGTTCCAACTTGTTCCGCTAAGCCGGTCTTAAATGAAAGAACTCCGAGGGCGAATCCACCACCGTAAAGCAGAATAACGCCCCAATCAATCTGTACCGCCTTTTCCCACGTAATGGCTTTATCTCCCTTCTTATCGCCCGGCAATAAGAATAAAAGCACGGCACCTACCATTGCGCCCACTGCTTCGGGAAATCGCTCGCTTACAAATTTGTAAAACGGGTTGGAATCCCCCAAAAACACCGCAAGAAACCCCGCAAAAATCCAAATTATGATTGCAGTTAAAAACGCGATTGCCGTAGATTTTTGTCCACGTGTCCATTTCCCCAATGAATCCCGTTCACGCTTAATCATTTCAGCGCTTCCGGTTAGCTCCTTTACCCCTGCGGGCGCGAGCAAGTTCAAATAGAAATAAAGAAACACGTAAAGAACAATAACAATCGGCACACCAATCATCATCCATTGAAAAAAGGGAATTTCGTGATGTAGAATGCGCCGGATAAAGCCTAAGCCGATTACGTTTGGCGGCGTTCCGATTGGTGTCATCAATCCGCCGATTGATGCTGCGAATGAGGTAATAAGCATTAACGCGGTTGCGTAATTCCTATTTATTTTGGTGCCGGTTTCTTTTTCGTGCGCGAACAAAAAGTTTAGAATTGAAAGCCCGATTGCAAACATCATAGCCGTTGTTGCGGTGTTTGAAATCCAAGCAGATGAAAAGGCAGTAACCGCGCCAAACGCGAACAAGATTCTTGAAGGGCGCGCACCTATCCAATTTAAAGAAAGCACGCCGAACGCAAAACGTTTATCCAGATCGTGCAAAAAAATACCGCGCGCGAGAATAAACGAACCAATGAAGAGAAACATTAGCGGATCGGCAAACGGCGCAAAAACTTCCTTTGCCGGCGCAACGCCGAAAATTACGCACAGTGCAGCGCCCATCAAAGCGGTAACGGGCATCGCAATGGATTCGCACATCCAAAGAATTACTATCGCTATGATAATTGCGGCAAGCGAATGTGCTTCCGGCTTTAAGTTAAAAGGATAAAAATATACAAATAAAAACCCGATAGGCGCAAGAAAAAAGCCAGCCTTATGTCGCGCACGGTCAAATGCGGAATCTTCAACCACGGAAAATTCTTCCGTGACCTCTTCGGGTAATATTGTCATTTGTTTAACTGATATAGCTTTATAGCCACTTATTTGTCAATCAAGTTCTCAGTTGGGTCTTGATTAATGGTGAACTATATTTCGGCATTCAAAGCTTCTGCTGCAAGTCTACGTTTCGCACGGCTTGCCATTCGCCATTTATTTATTCCTTCACGCGCTAGCGAAAAAATAGTCGCGCGGTTCGCGAGTAAAAGCTTTGCCCAATCGCGCTTTCGCATCTGCGGAAAATAAATGCCGCGAAAGAAGATACGCGATACAAAATGACTGATTCGTATTTCGACCGGCGCATCCTTTATTTGATCCATTACCTCCGCGATTCGCCGTGGCGAATATGACCGCGACCACGCATATTCAACTTCCCTTGCCGCTTCATCAATCGACATCTTCAAGGGTGCATGTGCCATTCTGAACGGTGCAAACTCAAGCCAATGCTTTGGTCGGGCAAGTCGCCCGTCTTTTTCAAGGCGTTCATAAAGCGGTGTTGCGGGAAACGGCGTAAGTTGTCCGAATACGGGCAAACCGGGTTGCCAGCTTTCAATTTCCTCAACGGTGCGCTTTGCAACTCCTTTGGTATCGTTATCCATACCGAAAATAAAGGAAGTTATTGCGTAAATTCCGCGCTTTGATAAACGTTCAAGCACATCTTTATAATCTTCAGGACGCGAAAAGTTCTTGTTAACCGATGCCATATTTGCGGCATCAATTGATTCCATCCCGATAAATATCCATTTTCCGCCCGCTTCGGAAATAAGATCTACGAGTTCATCATCTTTAAGAAGGTTAGCGCTAATTTGCGCGACCCAAGGAAGCTGTGCGCCCGCATCTATTATCTCGCGTAACAACCCCTTAAGCCTTTTCTTGTTTATCGCGAGATTATCATCGATAAAGAACACGGAAATCTGCCCCTTTTCTTTACGCGCACGTGCTTTTAACCTCAAAAGTTCTTCTACTACGCTTTCGTTGGAACGAAAGCGAATTGAATCACCAAAAAAACCGGTAACGGTGCAAAATTCGCAACCATACGGGCAACCCCTACCGGTTTCAATTGGCACTACAAAAAACTTTCCCCAACCGGTTCCCAGTCGCGAAAGTAATGGACGAAGGGGTTTTGGCAGCAGGCTGAATTGTTCGAGTTCAAGAGTTTCCCACGGAATGTATGGATAGGGTTGAAGGCTGGGCTTTATATCATTTCCTTTTTCATCTAACGGTGGCATATAAACTTCCTTAAGCTCGCCACGCGCTGCGTCTTCCACTATCAAACCCCAGGTTTGATCCGTTTCGCCCAGCGCAACCGCATCGGCATGTCGCGGTCCGCCATCGCGTCCAAGTGCTTCATCCGGACATTCCGTAACGTGAGGACCACCCATCACGACCTTAAATCCGGCGGCACGAACTGCATCGGCAACCTTGTAAGCGCGTGCAACCATTCTTGTCATCGCACCTATTCCAACAAGCCCTATGTCTTCATCGTGGCAAAACTGCACAAGCTCTTCCTCAGACATTGCCTTCGCATTGCCGTCAATAAGTAAAACCTCGTGTCCCTCCGGCGTTAGCGCCTGCAAAAGAAACATCCATAAATGCGGCATAAAATTCCGGGTAATTCCGTTATCCGGATTGTACAAAAGTATCTTCATTTTATATTCCAACTTCGCGGAGGGTTATCTGACGAATGCTTGCCATTGTATAATTCATTTACAAGTAAATATAGGCTGAGAATGCAAATCAACGAGTTGAAAAGACAAAAGAAACATCTAAGTAATTCTTAACAAAAGAATTAGCTATACTTAACTAAAATTAAATTTGAAGTAATAACGGATTACGTCGTCAAGCGCCGGTAAATATTCGGCAATTTTTCCGGCAGGCTTAACACATCATCAATGATTGTGTAACCAACTTCGCCGTAAAGATCGCGCAATTCCTGTTCGCTGTCTTTATCGATTGTAATGCAGAACGGTGTTATGCCGTTGATTCGCGCTTCCGTGAGCGCCTCACGCACGTCATCTTTTGCATACTTGGCATCACCATAATCGTGATCGTAAGGTCTTCCATCCGTGAGAATTATCATCAACTTTGTGCGCGATTCCTGCTTAAGAAGTTTTGCGGCGGCATGCCGAATCGCTGCACCCAAACGCGTATTGTTTTGAAACGTGATGCCGCCGATTTTACGTTCGATTTCATCGGAATATTTTTCGTCAAAATCTTTTACCACATAGAACTTTACGTTTCGCCTTCCCTCCGAGGTAAAACCGTTTATCGAATAAACATCGCCAACCGCTTCCAAAGCTTCGCTCATCAATACCAAGCCTTCTTTTTCGATTTCGATAATTCTCCTACCGGGGTTTGTATAAGGTTGAAGTGGATTTCGCGTGATTGTACGGGCGGTTGAAGAAGATTGATCAAGCAAAAGCGAAACCGCAACATCACGCTCGCGCCGTAGACGTTTTGTGTAAAGCCTTTCCGATTGTTGCCCGTCGGCACGCCGATCTATTACGTAATCAATTACTGCGCTCAAATCAAAATCTTCACCATCAAGTTCACGATTTATTTTTGTCAGATTTTCGGGCTTCATCAGTTGAAATTGATGTCTGATCGAAGAAATTACGCCTCGATAGCGACTTCTGGCGAGTTCCACAAAATTTCTATCGCCCTTTCGCACGGATTTTTCGATTACACGACACCAGCCTGTACGGAAATCTGCAAGTTCTCTATCCCATTCATCGTACGAAAACGCCTCATCACCGGGCTCTAACGCCTGTTCGGGCATATCGTTAAACGCCCATTGTTCGGCGCTATGAAAACTTCGTGAATCGGTTTCCTCTTCTTCCGCGTTCCACGCGCTGAACAAATCTCTTACATCTTGTGTTTCCTTCTTCCGTTCCTCGCGCTTTATTTGTGATTCCGTCACGGCTTCGCCTTCGGCATCTTCCGTTGCTAGTTCGGCTTTTTCTTCCGAATGTGTGGCTTCTTCATTTTGCTGTTCAGGCGAAATATTTTGAAACAGATTGTAAACGCGTCCGGCTGCCATTATTGAATCAGCAACGGTTGGAAGATAATTTTTGCCGGAACGTAGGAATGATTCGATTGCAGTTTCTATTTCCGTAACAACCTGTCCGTAAAAGTGCTTCGCATCTTCCGTGGCGCCACCGCACATCGTAATTTGAAACAATAGTTCAAACGGCACCTGATGCATGGGCAAATCAAAAATATAGGGTCTGCGACCGCGCAAGAATTCCTCCATCAGGTTTATGTCCTTTATCAAGCCCTTATATTTGTTGCGCAGCCGAAAATCAATACGAGCGTTTTCCATTGTTCCGAAAATCTTGCGCGCCAAGCCGGGTTCGGGAAACACGCGCATAACGTCACGGTAGCCCACATTCTTCGGTACACGTTTTCGTTTTTTTTCGAATTCCTTGCGAAATTCTTCTTCTGTCAAAGCTCGTTCGCCTTTTTGAACTTCTTCAATGTAACCGGCGAGTGAGAATGCATCAAGTTGTTCGGCAGAAGCTTCATAACGCGTCATCATTTCAACATAGGCAGCTTTCAATTCTTTCGATCCCGTCTCAAATGTTCCGAATTCTATTTGTCCGGCACCATGCGCCGCAAGAACCTTAAACAGCCGAAAATCAATTTCATCATCGTCAAACTCTTTGATTTTTGCGGGAAGATAAATTGTTTTGCCATCGCCAATTCTTGATTCTTGCGGCATTGCCGAAATCGGCGCAATTTCGATTTCCTTACCCGTTAAACCCTCAACGTAAATTCGCAAAATGTTTTGGATATTTTCAAGCGCTAACCCCTCTTGCGCATCCTGCAAAAGTTCATTTGAACTTCTGGTTTCCAATGCAAAAAAAGATCTGCGAGCTTTTGCGCTAGCGCCTTCCTTTGAGCGCAACCCTGTTTCAACCCATTCCTCAAACTGTGCAAGCGAAACCTTTTCTAACGCCTTCGCGCTTGAAATAAATGCCGCCAAGCCGCTTTCAGAATCGGTTTCAGCAATTTCGCGAACCAGCTCAAAAACACGTAATGAAATTTTTTCCGCTTCGTTTATATTTTTTATGGTTGCCATTCGCGAAAAAAATGTTGGTGCGGCGCGCAATAGCGAAATCAAAACCGCATTGCCATGAGAAGCAAAAACCAAAACCGTTTCAAACCACGATTCAAAAACCGGCTGAAGTTTTTCAAGCACAATGCTTCCGGAAGAAACAAAATGAAGAGTTACGCTTCCTCCAAATTCCAAAATACGACGACTTCGCGACAACAAATGTATGGCATCATCCGCATTCAGCATTTTCAGATTGTTCGGAAGCGCTGCCCACAAATCCGCTGTCATTCCTCCGGTCCTTGTGGCAAAATCTCGCGCCAATTCAATAGCGGCAGATGCGACACGCCTTTGATCTTTTCCAAATTGCGCTAAAACATTAGCCACTGCGGGCGTTTTATCCAAAAAATCAGCTGAATGACGCGCCGAACGTCCTGCGATTTCGGCTGCAAGTGTAACTATTTCCGTAAGCAAATCGTCATCGAGCGATTCCGCAAGCGCAGGCAACGTGTTAAATGTGTCAATGGCAATAGAATTCGACAAAATAAGCTGTCGCGAAGATAGTGTAAAAACCATCGAACGCGCCTTTGGTGGAAACCTTCGTAAATCTGCGATGCCATTTCTAAAAAATTCGCTCGCCAAATCGGCATCCGCCATCGCGATTTTTCGTCCGAGTTCTCCCCAAGCCCTTAAATCCTCCGCTGAAAGCAATTTTGAAGCCTTCGGAACGGCTTCTACAAATTCTTTGCTTACTTTTAACGAAACAGCCGCAAGCGAAGCACTTGTTTCAATTGCAGCCTTCTTTTTCTCCGAAGGCAATCGACTTAATTTTCGCGCAAGCCCGGGAAGATTGCGCTTTTTTTGTCTCTGAGGTTGCGGAGTTTGTTCTGCCATACTGCCAATATTATGAATTATTTCTTTACCACGCAAAGCTGTGCGTTGCCAACCGAATTGATTCTTAAATTATGGCACCGGTATGTGAACACGCCAGATGCTGAAGTTGAATCACATACGATATTATTTTGGTTGATATTCTTCTGTGCAAAAATTAGAATTCCCAAAGCCTTTGGTTTTACGGCAAGACAGTTATGAAAAAGAAACAACACATCATTTTGATTTTTGCACTATTTGCAATTACCCAAATTGCTTTGCCTCAACAAAAAGCTACGCCCGAAAATACTCCGAATAAAGCAAACGCCCGTCCTGAAAAGCCCGCACCGGATTCAGAACCTTTTGATGATACTTCCTTAGAGGCAATGGCAAAAAAGTGCGTGGTATTTGAAACCGGCGAAGGAAAAATCACTCTTGGATTTTTTCCGGAAGTCGCACCGTTTACCGTAAGAAATTTTTTAAATTTAACCGCGATTGGTGCTTGGGACAATACAACTTTTAGCCGCACCGTTCCAAATTTCATAATCCAAGGCGGCAATGTCTGGACAAATGAAGCCGCCACGGAAAAAATTAAGTGGCGCGCTGCAAAAACTTTGCCCGATGAACCAAACGGAATCAAACACGAACCCGGCGTAATTTCTATGGCGCGCGGTGATGAACCGAATTCGGCTACCACAAACTTCTTTATACTTTTAACAACCGCAGATTATCTAGATGGCAAATTTGCAGCGTTTGGTCGCGTAACGGAAGGAATGGATGTTGTAAAAGCGATTAACGAAAAGCCCGCCGAGGGCGAAACTCCAAAAGACCCAATAAGAATAAAAACGGCTAAAGTTATCGAATGTGTTCCAAACTCCCAATAACTACGCACATTTATGAACTGCTTTCTTTAATATCCACTTGGCGGAACTCCGTCATCATATATAAAAATGTGAAAACAAGCATTTAAGTTCCCTTCGCGAAGGGCGTCCAGTTTGCCATCACGTTCCATTTGTGCCAGTTCTTCCATCAAGAAATTCTGCTCTTCTGCAGTCATATTCTTTCTTCCTAAATCAAATGCACAGCCCGATGTATGCGGTGGCAAACTACCGGTGCCGCGAACCTTAAACGAGTTCGGATTTGTGCGATTTAGGCTTATTTGGTATTCCATCGAACGCTGCAAAGAAGTTACACGCAACGGGCGGTTAAACTTTTGATGATAGGTTTGTGCGAGCCGCATTAAAATCGGCTTTGCGTTTGGGTGAAACATACGAAGCAAACGAATCTTCATTTGTCTTCTATCAGCCGGGTTTAGAAGATCGTATTTCATTCCAGAAAAATTATTTGCGAGATCGAGAAGGATATTGTAATCGTTTGAACCCGCAGAAATTGGCGGCGAATTTTGTTCGTTCTCAAAGTTGAATGTTGTAAACGGTTCAGGGTTTGAGCTGCCGCCAACCTCTATTACCCAATATTCAGTTGCCATTTTTAATTCAACCAGTTCGCCTTTTTTGCGTTTTAACGCCAAATCCGCAAAATCCATTGGAATAACATAGCCTTTCTGTTGCATTTCCTTAATCTTTGCTTTCTGTTTTACAACCCCGTCTCCGTACAATTCCTTCGGAACTTTTGTTCCGGGCGGGTCATTTCCCGTAGGCGCGTTTCGCGGTTCAAGTGCGCGTGCACGTTGCTGCTTCCAGTAATCAACGCTTACGTTAAAATCTTCTGCTTCACCCCCTACGGTTTCGGTGCCACTTGTATCCGCAAGATCACCGGCGGTTACATCCTTTTCCTGCACTTCCCAATACTGCTCAAGTTGATCAAGCCCCGCCTGCTGTTTCCCGCCGAGCGGGTCAATTACACGAATAGGAATTGGCGCCGATGATGCCACAACCGGTTTCTCTTTTTTGTTTTGAAAATAGGAAGCAAGCAAAAGTGCGATGCCGGCAAGCAAAAGAATCGCAAACGTAGATACACCCGCAGCAATTAGCAAAAGTCGATTTTCATTTCGTTTGGCTGCTTTGGGTTTTGTGGTATTTTCGGAAGGGCTCGATTTTGCAGGCTCCCTGTGCTTTGGTTCATCTTTTTTTTCCGCAAACGCTTCAGGCTGCACCGCCCTTTCGCCAATCAAGACTTCAATTCTTGTATCACTGCCGAGCTTTAATCTGTCACCATCGTTTAAAAAAACGGGTTCAGATCCAATTCGCGTGCCGTTTAAAAATGTGCCGTTTGATGAGTTTTCATCAACTACCAAAACATCGTTTTCATCCCGAAAAATAGTTGTATTGATGCGGGAAAGTCCGGGGTCGTTCAACACAAGATTCGCCATCTCGGTTCGCCCGATGCTCAATTCTTGTTGTAAATCGCGCTCTTCATTAAAATAGCCCGATTCAATTTTGAGGGTAACTTTCTTCATCTCCAAACAGATTGTTAATAAATGGTTTGCTTTCTGATGTTATCGCAGTGCCGGAAAAATTATATATAAAGTTAATCTTGTTGTACGCCACCTTCGGCTTGTTCACGTGCATGATACGAACTTCGTGTAAGTGGTGATGATTCAACGTGTTTAAACCCCATTGCTTCGCCAATTCGCTTCCATTCAGCAAATTCTTCAGGCGTTACATATCGCTCAACCGGCAAACGTTTTTCATAAGGCTGTAGATATTGTCCTATCGTCATAATATCGCACGAAACCTTTCGCAAATCTTTCATCAAATCCACAACTTCATCAAACTCTTCGCCAAGC
The DNA here is from genome assembly GCA_047973305.1 of Pyrinomonadaceae bacterium. Lineage (GTDB taxonomy): Bacteria > Acidobacteriota > Blastocatellia > Pyrinomonadales > Pyrinomonadaceae > Aridibacter. Next base: position 19,174 of record JBKEBT010000010.1, on the reverse strand, counting down.
CCTACCATTATTCCGCTTTTTGTAAACATCGTAGGAAATTGGTGGTCGCGAAACGCAGCGGCGCGCTCAAGCAATTGTAGCGATTGTTCGTAAACCGCGTCTGGACGCACGCGCCGATAAAGCCGAGAAATGGTTTCAGTATTATGATTTAACACTTCCGGACGCGCCGCCAACGCAATGTTTAATGCGGTTTCATTTCCCTGAAAATCAGGAATTAAAACTTCAACCTTACAGTTTGGGTTTAATTCGTGAACCTTTCGGATTGTTTCCGCCCAGTGTTCTGCCCCGCCATTTTCTAAATCGTCTCGATTTACAGATGTAATTACGGCGTGTTCCAAGCCTAAGTGTTTGACTGCTTCTGCAACGTGCCGAGGTTCTTCCGCGTCAAGCTCCATTGGCTTGCCCTTGTTTACGGCGCAAAATCCGCAATGACGTGTGCAGGTATCACCGCCAAGCATGAATGTTGCAGTCTTATCTGTCCAACACTCAAAAATATTCGGACACCGCGCTTCCTGGCAAACAGTGTGAAGGTTTAGACCGTCAATCAAGCTTAAAACCTTGTTTTGATTCGATGGGTCACCGATTTTTATCTTTAGCCATTCCGGCTTTTTAATGCGTTCCCGCTTTCTACTTTTCGAAACAAAATCTTCAATAAGTTCTTTTTCTTCCAACATGAAATTACTCCGCTTTATTCGAAATTATATTTTACCATTGCACCCCTTATCCCAAAACGCTTAACGCGTATTGTTTTTATCAGAAAATACTTAGTATTACGGTAGAATGCTGGTAAAATTTTCACGCATTAACTTCAAACTTGAATTTATGCACAATTCGAACTTACTTCAGAAACAGAAACCCCTGTAAGTTGTTTGATTTAATATATTTCACATATATGTATAGGTGCTTTTATGAAACTTAAAAATTCTTTGTTGAAACGAAATATACTAGTTTTCACTGTGGTTTTTGTTGCAATCGCTTTTGCGTTTTTGTATACGGTTGATGCTCAGCAGTTGGCTGGGACGCCGGAAACCAAAGATGGAATACTATTTCGCGTCTCCGGGGGCGGACTAAAAAAACCCTCGTACATTTTTGGTACCATCCATCTGATCTGTTCGGAAAAAATATTCGGGCTTGATGAACTTCGCAATTACATTCGTAAAACCGATCAAGTTGTAATGGAAATTGATTTAAACGACAAAAAGGCAATTACCGAATCATTATTAAAATCAAAGCAAGCAACGAAAACTAATCCGGATCAATTAAAGAGTCTTCGAAGTTCTTTAACTACCGAAGAATTTGAACACGCTTCTAAGATCGTAGCGGGAAAGGCAGGAATTAACCTTGAAGATTACGGTTCGCTACCTACAGGAATCGCGTTGTTAATGCTGATGCAGCAACCAAAATTGTACAATTGCCAAAAACTTGATTCTTACGAAATATCTCTGCAAACAATTACAAACAATGAAAAGAAACCGCTGGTGGGCTTGGAAACTTACAGCGAACAAATTGCACTTATATTAAATTTGGCTGGCTCAAATGAAGGGGAAAATGATCCCGGAAAAGTGTTTATCAAGTTTGTGGACAATATTGATTCAAGCGTAAACAGCTTAAATAATGTTGTTGGCGCCTATCGTGCCCAAGATTTAGCTGCAATTGCCGAGGCATTAAAACCCGAAAACAAAAAAGAAGAAGCTACCTATTTTGCTTTGCTCGACAAACGAAATATCGCATGGGTGCCGAAATTAATTTCGTTATTTGAGGCAAAACCGAGCTTTGCGGCTTTCGGAGCCGGACACTTAGCGGGAAAAAACGGAGTGGTGGAACTGTTGCGTGAACGCGGATATACCGTTGAACCCATACGGCTGCGAATTTCTGGTGCAGATACCAAATCAGCGGTTAAATCAAAAAGCGAAAACGCAATTTCCGAAAACTAATATTGCTAAAGCCTTTCGATGACTTTACTTACATCGAATTTATCCAAGAACTTATTTGTAACAGCCTTGAATTACTATGTCGATTCATCTCGCCTTCCAAATGATTGTTTTTCAATTTAACTTGAAAGTCCCTGAATTTTTGCACTTTTACCAAACATTAACCTATGAATGCCCGATGCGGCGCGCTTTCCAGCCTGCGCAGCTTCAACGGCTTCTCCACCGCCGTTTACGCAATCTCCGGCAGCAAACACCCCGGCAATTGATGTTTCCATGTTTTCATTAACCAAAACACGTCCATTTTCATCCAACTCAACGCCGATTGTCTCGAAAAAGTTGAACCGTTTTTGTTGTCCAATCGCTTTTATAACCATTTGGCATTGAAATTCAAAATCCTCTTCAGAACCATCAGTTCGTCGGCACTTCAACGCTTCTACGCTTGATTCGCCAATCACTTCTATTGGTGTTGTTTGCCAAACAAATTCCACGCCATCTTGTTTAGCAAGTTCATACTCATAATCGTACGCGCTCATTTCTTTTTCGGTTTTTCGGTAAACCAGTTTAACCGTTTTTGCACCAAGTCTTTTTGCTTGTGTTACGCAATCTATCGCGGTGTTTCCCGCGCCAATTACACAAACCGTTTCAGGCACATTTATTTGCTGCCAATTTCTGGTCTTGATTTTCTCAATAAATTCCAGGGATTCATACACGCCCGATAAACTTTCGCCGTTGATTTGTAAGTTGCGTGTTTTTCCCAAACCCGCACACAAAACAACCGCGTCATTCAAATTGCGAAGTTCGCTAATACCGATTGCGTTTGTTTTTTCTGCGTCATCTTCGGCTAGTATTTCCGTTTCAAGCACAAACTTCACTCCGAGCCGTTCAACCATCTGAACTTCATCTAAAGATTCCGCTTGCGTCATTTTATATTCTGCCATTCCATAAGTATCCAACCCACCTGCAAGCGATTTTCTTTCGTAGATTGTAACCGCGTAACCTAAACGGGCTAAATAAGTTGCGGCAGATAAACCCGCCGGACCCGAACCAATTATCGCTACGGATCTACCATTAGCTTCGCCCTTTGAAAATGGAATTTCGTCTTTTTCGATTAAGAAATCCGTTGCAAACCGCTGCAATCTTCCAATTTCAATTGGCTTTTCAACAAGCGTTTTTTCCACACACGCACCTTCGCACAAAACTTCAACCGGACAAACCCGCGCACAGCTTCCGCCAATTGGGTTTGCGTCAAAAATAGTTTTTGCGGCGCCCTTTAGATTTTCCGTTGCGATTTTTTTTATAAACGCAGGAACATCGATATGCGTTGGACAAGCATTTGTGCAGGGCGCGTCATAACAAAACAGGCAGCGGTTTGCTTCCGCTCGCGCTTCTGCTTTTGTCATTTGCGGATTTATATCCGCAAAGTTCTTTTCAAATTCTTCGTTTGTAAGAATGGGCATGATACTTGTTTCTCCGACCTTTTTTGGAAATTATAGCAAGTTTTTGGTTCTAAACTCTTGTCTTTATGAAATTTAAAAAAATTAAAAGTATAAACAATTCTTAAAATTCCTTTGCGCTTAGGCGAAACAAGCTCGAAATTCTCCACCGTTTTCCACGTTTGCTTTGCTTCTGACGGGTTCAAGTATCCATTAAACGCGATTCTAAAAATCTGCAAACTCGTTTGTGTCGTTGCTTAGAATGTACATTAAACGCGTATTTATAAACAATTTTTCCTTAGACGGTCTGTATTCTTCCAAAACGCCTAAGCTAACGAGATCATTTAAATATTGCGATGCGGTTTGCCTTTGAGCAATACCGGCTTCAACGAGATCGTTTATTCGCGAATAGGGTAATTCAAAAAGCAAGGTAATTAGTTCGTAACTATAAACTTTTGACATCTCTTTGCGAACAAAACCCGCCGTTTTTTCTTTTAGGTTAAAAATCGCGTTAATTTTTTCGTGTGTCCAAATTGATGTTTCTTTTATTCCTTTCAGCAAAAATACAATAAATTCTTCCCATTTTCCTTCAGATGTGATTTTCAATAAACTTCGATTATATTTGCTTCGGTGCCTTAATATATAACGACTTAGATAAAGTACTGGTAGCGAAAGCAAGCCTTGTTCTATTAGAAACAAGCTGTTGATTATTCTTCCGGTTCTGCCGTTTCCATCAGTAAATGGATGAATTGCTTCAAATTGATAGTGGGCAACCGCCAACTTAATAAGCGGGTCTATATCATCTTTCGAATGAATAAATTGCTCCCAGTTTTTCAATAAATCTCTTATAAAAGTTTCTCCGTTTGGTGGCGTATAAATAATCTTCCCGGTTGATTCATTTCTTAAGGCAGTGTCTGAAGATTTTCTTACACGTATTTCAGTGCCTTTTATCACACTGCAAATTTCTTCTGCTATCGATGTTCCAAGCGGTTTTTTTTCCAACAAGCGGTAACCTTGATACATCGCGCGACTGTACCGCAGGGCTTCCTTTGTTGCGGGGTCCGCATTTACGTCGTTTGTCTTATATGCAAAAAGTTTGTCAGTGGTGGTTACCACATTTTCGATTTCGGAACTTGCTCGTGCTTCTAACAACGGAAGGGTGTTAATTAAGATTTGGGGGTTGGGAATCAATTGAACAGCCTGCTTTACTTCTGCCAATTCGGCGCGTGCTTTGATACATTCTTTTAGAATTTGAATAGTCTCAATATCTGCCTTTGGTGGCAGATTTGGGAGGTTTAAATATGGTTTTGTAGGATTCCAGTTTGATGTGTACGAATTTTGCAGGTTTTTCGACATAAAACTAATATATGTACACGTGATAAACATGTCAAGATTATATGTCGAAATTTTGCGTTTTTTTCGACATATAATTCGGATATGTCGATTGCGTGTACATACTAAAACGTCGGAAGAATAACTTCGCGGTAACCGGAAACTGTAATTTTGAAAGAACTTAGAGATGTACGGTGTAAGCCGGCAAAGGAACGTTCAAATAACCGCATCTGCCTCTATTTCAATCAGCATTCTTTCATCAATCAACCGCGATACTTCAACCATCGATGTTGCGGGAAGTATTTCGCCAAAAAATTCGCGGTGGGCGCGTCCGAATTCTTCCCAACGTGAAATATCAGTTACAAACATTCGCGTGCGCACAACGTCTTTTAGATTCGCGTCTAACGCATTCAAAGCCTTTTTGATGTTCTTGATAACCTGCACGGCTTGAGCATAAGCATCACCTTCGCCAACTATTTCGCCACTTTCATCTGTTGCGGTTGTTCCAGTAACAAAAATTTGGTTGCCGCTTTTTACAGCGCGTGAGTAACCTACTATTGATTCCCATTTTTGTCCGGATGAATAATTCTTTCGCACGCTTATTTATTTTTAAATCGAAAAGTTTTCCCGTCAAATCTATAATTCAAGAATCGATCTGTAACCCTACCTAACGGAAATTCTTTGTCTTCAACAACTAACGGAATCCGCACGGTTTTCGTTTTTCCATTATATTTAATCAACTGAACGGGTCGTTCCGGACGATTTACAACAGAAAGGGCGTCGTATTCAAAACTTATATTTTCTTTAAGACCTTCTTTTGTATTGAAAACTTTGGCTTTTTCCAACTGATTATTTACGATTCGGTATGCGGTAACATCTCCTAAATGATCTCGCGTGCTTCCAATAAAGGTCGAAGTTAACAAATAAAGGGTTTCGTTCTTTCCGTTAACAGTAAAAATATCAAGAACGAAACTTCCCGCGCCGCCTTCTTCGCTATTTGTCATTGAATAGGCGTTTATTTCGCCGTTGTTTCCAATGAATTGAAACACCTTAAAATAATCGTGCATTGTGCCGCCTAAGCCGCTATCCCACGAATAGACTCTCAGTTTTTTATCTTCGGAAGATGCAATTAGAATTTGCTTTGAAAGGTTTGGAAACGAATAGGTTAGCGAATCGGCATTGCTCGCAACGTCTAACAATTTTGCTTCTAATACATTATTGGCATCAATTGATTTTGCATCATCATAATTGCCTGAATACGTAGAATAATCTGAAACTTTTTTTGCATCTGCAGCAAGGCTCTTATCCAATTCAGCAAGATTTTGCCCGTTTGCAAATCCGGCAAAACCAACAAAAAGTAGCACGATTAAAAGAAGGTTTTTCATAGTAAAAATTGAACGAAAAAGCGCATATTAATTGCCGATGATTTTACGGAAAAAGTTCTAAGTCGTAAGCTTCGGCTAAAACATTACCGAACTAAAAGAAGTTTTCGGCAGAATCTTCAAACTCAAGTCCTTTTCATTTTCTTTAATTCAGAAAATCGTGCAACGTCAGGTTTGTAAAAATCTTCAATTTTCGTAGGGTTCATTCTGGCATAGGCTATCAATCGTCAGTTGAATAACTTCTATTAGATCGTTTCCTTAAATATTTTCAACCCAAATTCAATATTCCGAAGACTTTTAAAATTGAGCTCCACTTTAATTTCGAATAGACTATGACAAAAATTGCCACTAGCTTCAGCTATTGGAGAGAGCTAGCCAAAATGAGCGATTGAAGTATTCGGCTAAAGCCGGGAGCTTTTTTATGAATTAGATCCACTAGCTAAAGCTAGTGGCAAGGGTTAGGGACAACTTAGAAAATTGATATTTCGGAATCAAAACAAATGGGAGTCGTATGAAAACACTAATCAAAAACGGACGCATTGTTACTGCGGTTGATAATTACACGGCAGATATTTTAATCGAAGACGGTCAGATTTCTATCATCGGAAAATCTTTGGAAATCGAAGCCGAAAATGTAATTGACGCGACCGGAAAAATAGTTATTCCCGGTGGAATTGATCCGCACACGCATATGGAACTTCCGTTTGGCGGAACTGAAAGTTCAGATGATTTTTTTACCGGCACACGTGCCGCCGCGTTTGGCGGAACCACTTCAATAATTGATTTTGCGGTGCAAAATAAGGGTGAATCGATGCTGCTTGGTGCCGATAAATGGCACGAAAAAGCGGAAGGCAAAGCCGTTATCGACTACGGATTTCACCTTATCACAACCGATTTTGAAGATAAAAATAAACCCGAAATGTATAAGTTAATGGATGAAGGTATCACTAGTTTTACGCTTTTTATGGCTTATCCGGGTGTGTTTTTGTCTGATGACGCAACAATTTACCGCGCGATGGGGGCAGCTGGTGAACGCGGCGGATTGGTTTGTATGCATGCTGAAAATGGCATTGTTATCAATGAGATTATAAAGAAGTTTTTGGCAGAAGGCAGAACCGCCCCCAAATATCATGCGCTTACGCGTCCTACTGTTGCGGAGGCGGAGGGCGTTCATCGCGCAATCGCAATCGCCGAAATGGCTGAAACACCTGTCTATATAGTTCATTTGAGCTGCACTGATGCTCTTAATCAAGTTCGTGAAGCGCGCGACCGAGGCATTCCCGCGTTTGCGGAAACGTGTCCGCAATATTTGTTTTTGTCGATTGAAGACTACGGCGATGGATGGGACGGCGCAAAATATGTTATGACACCCCCGCTGCGCGAAGCGCATAATCACGGCGAATTGTGGAAAGGGTTGAAAATGGATGATTTACAGGTAATTTCAACCGATCATTGCCCGTTTTGCATGAAAGAACAAAAAGAGCTGGGTAAAGATGATTTTTCGTTGATTCCAAACGGCGCGCCGGGCGTAGAATATCGGATGGAGCTAATCTATAACGGTGGCGTTGTTGAAAATAGTATTTCCCTCAACCGGTTTGTTGAACTCACTTCAACCGCGGCTGCGAAAATGTTTGGAATGTTCCCGAAAAAAGGCACTATCGCAGTTGGTTCAGATGCAGACATCGTAATTTTCGACACGGAAAAAGAACACACACTTTCGCTCGAAAATCAGCATATGAACGTAGATTACTGCACCTACGAAGGCAAAAAAATCAAAGGCAAGGTCGAAACCGTTCTCTCACGCGGACGAGTGGTGATTGAAAACGGCGAATGTTTGGTAGAAAAAGGTAGCGGCGAATTTATCAAACGCGGCGAATGCGTGAAGATTTAGATAAACCTCAAATATAGAAATAGCGAGAGAATAAAATTATGTTTCCTAAATATGAAGAATTACAAATTCCTTTACTTTGTGAGTTGAGAAAACGAGGAGGAAGGTCTCGACCATCAGAACAAAACTTAGATGGTAAAACTATATATGAGGCAAACGGAACTCCGCGTTAAAAGTGGAATAACATGGTTAGATGGACACGAAATGATTTGAGAAAAAAGGAATTTCTTGATTCTCCAACACATGGTATTTGGCAGATTACAGATTTAGGATTGGCTCAAATTAATGCAATAGAAAACAAAAGAGTTGGAGCAAGTATTTTAGATAAAGAATCAATAATTTCTCCTGAAAATTTTGAACAACAAAAGAAGAGAAAAGAAGAGAAAAGAAGAGATAGGAAAACTTGGTGAAGATTATGTTTATCAATGTGAGGTATTGTTTCTTACTGAAAATAATAAAAAGAATTAGCTGATAAAGTTAGAATGGTTTGCAGAGAAAATGTTGCGGCAGGGTATGACATTCTTTCATTTACTGATGAAGGAAATGAAAAGTTTATTGAAGTAAAAACTACAGTTCAACAACACAATAGATTTGAATTAACTGCAAATGAACTTTCTATGGCTGAAAACATGGGTGAGGATTATTGGATTTATAGAGTCACTAAAATAGAAACAGACAATCCCCAAATATTAAAAATTCAAAACCCCAAAAAACTTTTGATGGAAAATAAGTTAGTTCTTAAGCCAACTTCCTTTCTTGTAACATTAGGCGAAAACTTTAACACTTAAATCCTATTAAACTTTTTTATTGAACTTAAGGTATTGTCATAATGAAATTCAGAGTAGCCAAAAGAGATTTACAAGCCAAATTCAGCCGTTCCGCTAATGCTTGGTCGAAAAAGGAAGCGGAGAATTTATCAAGCGTGGCGAACGCGTGAAGATTTGATGTTATGAGCAAAACGGAAACGGTTTATATCGAAACAACCGTCATAAGCTATCTGACGGCGTGGCTTAGTCGTGATTTGATTCGAGCCGCTCATCAGCAAATTACGCAAGAATGGTGGCATAATCGGCGAAATGATTTTGAGATTTTTGTTTCGGAATTTGTGATAATTGAATCATCAGCGGGCGATTTGGAAGCGGCTGAAGAACGCCTTGCGGCATTAGAAGGAATTGCCTTGTTGGATGTGAATTTGGAAGTTGAGAATCTAGCGAAAAGTTTGGTTTCCGAAAAAGCAGTGCCGGAAAAGTCTGTCACGGATGCACTTCACATTGCAGTAGCGGCGGTTCACGGAGTTGACTATTTGCTGAGTTGGAATTGCAAACACATCGCCAACGCCGAAATGCAAAATGCCATCAAAAACGTATGCGAAAAACACGGTTGCAAGTTTCCGAGAATTTGCACACCGGAAGAATTACTTGGAGGAAAAATATGACTTGGAATGATGAAATTGTCGAAGATGTCCGCCGCGTGCGACAAGAAAACGCTGAAAAGTTTAACTACGATATTTCTGCGATTTGTGCCGACGTTCGCCGAAGACAAGCCGAAGAAAAGCGTAAAATCATTGTTTCGATAGAACAAAGCGAACCCGAAGAAGAACTGACTGATGCTTTGCAAATCGCCTAAGAAAACGTCGAATACAAAGTCTAAACTGCTTTGTCTCACGGGCGTTTGGTAATCAAACGGCGAATTTATCAAACGCGGCGAATGCGTGAAGATTTAATTTTATGTCCAATCAGTTATCTACAAACCTAAATTCTCGTTCTGCGATTCCATATTTTTTGTGGGATGAGCCGATGACAGTTTTTGAATTGAAGCAAAAAATTGATATGGGTTCAACCGAAGAAAGAAATCGCTTGTTGGGGAAAGTTTTGCGTGAAGCGAAAGATACTGATGTTTGGAAATTCACTACGCCGAAATTTGTTTGGGAGCATTGGAACGACTTGGAAAAATATCTCGGACGGCGAAGAGAGTTTTGGCGGTTTTTGTTGGATTCATGGGAAAAGGAAGGTTTGCTTGGCTAAGGTTGCTTTAGGTAATTTGCAAAACGAATTTTTGCAAGCATTTTTTGCTCGTGAGAATCGTTTTTTTCTTTCCGGCGGAGCGGCGTTGGTTGGGTTTTATTTTGGGCATCGGGAGACGCTCGACCTTGATTTGTTCACGCTTGAAAATGAAATCGAAAATGGCTTTCGGCTTGTTAAAGAGGTTGCGAAGGAATTAAATGCAACGGTTGAAGCAATTCAAACTTCGCCCGATTTTCGCCGGATTTTGGTCAAGCGAAATGAGGAAGCGATTGTCGTTGACTTGATTCGGGAATATGTTTTTCAGATTCAGATTGAAAAGCCGATAATCAACGGAATCCGCATTGATTCACCCGAAGAGATATTGGCGAACAAACTTTGTGCGTTGCTTTCGCGTTCGGAAGTTCGTGATTTGATTGATGTTAGAGAGTTAGAAAAAGCCGGATTCGATTTGGAAACCGCACTTGTATCCGCAGAAAAAAAAGATTCGGGGCTAACGCCTGCACAACTTGCTTGGGTTCTTAATCAGATAAAATTTGGCGATGACATTCAAATGCCCTTTGATATTTCAGCCACTGAATTAAGCAAATATTTGCAAGATTTGATCAACAGATTGAACCGTCTTGCCTTTCCTGAATGAGCATCATCGAAAACGGCGAATGTTTGGCAGAAAAAGGCAGCGGCAAATGCGCGAAGATTTAAGATTGCCTTGAAACAAGATTTAATGAATATAAACTAAGTTTGTAGGATCCGTTTTTTTGAAAGAGCCGTTTACAATCAGCGAGATTGTGCCAATGGTGCGCGCTTATTAGGAATTTATTGCCGGCATTTGGTAACTAACAACGCTAAAGATCAGCTAAAATATTTAAGCATTGCTTTTGTGCTTTGGATAATATTGTGTTGATTACTATCCAAATATCTATTTGTTCTTTGTTTGAAACTAAGAGCAGTGTTAATCCGCAAACTTTTGGATTTAATCTAGAAAAAATTTGACACAAAATGTTTGACCTTGGACGAAATTTTGAAAATGTAGAGCGCATTGAAGCTATTATTCAATACATCTTGGCAATCTATTGGGAGCCGATTTCAACTACAAACCTACAAAAACTGGTAAGAACGGTTGGCGTTAGAAAGAGTGGTGGAAAAATAGTTACTATTTCCGAAATTAAAGAAATTCGCGAGGAGTTAATTGAAGCCGGAATTGTTGAATATCAAAGGTGGGGTTTCGGAAGCGGTTACCAAATTGCTGATGGTTCTCTTAAGGAAAAGTTGGTAAGAGAAATTAAGGATGAGCATTGGTTTGATGATGTAGTTGAAGAAATTAAGATTGCGTTTCCGTTAGTTATTCCAAAATTTGGATATTACGAATTTGAAAATATAACCCTACGTCTGCTGCGCGATTATCGTTTAAGTATTTACTTGGGTCAAACCCACGAAATGAAGCGTTTGTTTGATGAAATCGTGAGTCGCGATTTTCTTGGACATTTGATTTCACTAGAGGGCGATATCTTTGGTAACCCATTTCAAGGTCAATTTTTAAGTTCGTTTGATTCAGAATTTCAACAACGTGTCTTAGCGATTGTAATCCTCGAAGCACATTCTGAATACCAACCAACCGAGGAAATTTGGGAGTTTGTCAAAGAAAAACAACTTGAATCTGATTCGCTATTGCGAAATTTTAAAATCGAAGAATTGATTTTTCGCGGAAAGCTCGCTCAAGCTGAAAAATTGTTAATTGATGATAGCGATTATCAGGTTCTAAATTCCGCCGCCGTAATAGCGTTTTTGAATGGAGAGTTTTTAAATTCGGTAGCGCTTTTTAATTCTTCAATAAAATTGTGGCGAAAAGAAGTTTCTAAGCGAAGCGGCTATCCCGCGGGCTGGGAAATGTTCTTTTACGGGTTGGCACTCTACAAAACGGATGAGAAAAAGGTACATAAGTTTGCGAAAGATTACTACCGATTTTCTTCAAAAAACTATCCTGAACAGTGGTTTCACCTTGCTCTAATGGCGATTTCTGAGTATTTGCAAAATAACGATGATGCTGCGGAACTTGCCATTTCACGAATTTACGAATTTGATTTTAAAACGGCGTTTATTCAGTTAATTGCCGCTTCAATAATTCCAAAAATTCCTTTGCCGGAAGTTGCAAAGCCATTTCGAGACAAAGTGCGCAAATTGGGTTACGATTGGGCACTTATTGAAACTCTTACTCTTTTGAACAAAAAAGGAGAATCCGGCTTAGAAGAAGAGCTAATTATGCTTCGGGATAGGCTGGGCTTTGAGCCGGCAGGTAATACGATTCCGGTTTCAAAAGATTGGGAACGCTCGTTAAACCTACTTCAAGCGATTTCAGAAAAATCTAAGCCGAAAAGCAAATCTGTTGTAAGTAAACTTGATTCAAGAATTGCATGGAAAATTGACGTGAAATATCTATATGTTCAACCGGTTGAGCAAAAATATTCTAAGCAACGTTGGACAGAAGGACGCAATGTTTCGCTTAAACGGATGAAAGATTTGAAAGTAAAAGCACTTAGCGATCAAGATATACGCGTAATTCAAAGCTCCCTAAATCAATATGTCGGTTCTTATGGAAGGAATTCTTATTATGAATTCGATTGGGAAAACGCGATTGATAATTTAGTGGATCATCCCTTGCTGTTTAGCATAGGTGAACCATCGCAGCCGATTACGCTTATAAGAAGTGAACCTGTATTGGTGATAAAGGATATTGGCGATGAATTGGAAATTACCTTTGATACGGAATTTGTGAAAAAGGGAATAAAGGTTGAAGAAGAAACTGAAACCCGCTTTAGGGTTATAAAAATTTCAACACAACACGAAGAGATTGCCAACACTTTTAATAACGGAAGTTTGCGGATACCCAAACGAGCGCGCGAAAGGCTTCAAACAATTATTCAACCTCTGGCTCAAACAATCACGGTGCAATCGGATTTGGAAGAGCATTACGAAAATCTGCCTTCGCTTGAAGCAGATTCGCGAATTTACGCACTCATCTCTCCCACCGGTTCAGGGTTTCATCTTGAACTTTTTGTAAAGCCTTTTGGTGAGGTTCCGCCGTATTTCAAGCCCGGAAAAGGCGCAAAATCGGTTGTTGCAGATGTGGGAGGTGTACAGACTAGAACAAAACGGGCGTTTGGTAAAGAAGAAAAGTCGCTATCCGATGTACTCGATTATTGTCCGCTACTTCTTAAATTTGAAAACGCAAATTACGAATGGAATTTGGCTGATGCCGAAGAATGTTTAACCGTTTTATCTGAATTTGAAGTGCCGCGAAGCAAAGGAAATCTAGTGATTGAATGGGGAAAAGATCAAAAACTAAAATTACTAGGTAGTGTTAATTTTGACAATTTTTCGTTTTCCGTAAAGCAATCAAACCACTGGTTTGAAGTTGATGGAAAAGCAAAGATTAATGAAGATTTGGTTCTTACATTTCGTGAATTGTCTAAGTTTCTACGCGGAACGGAAACAAACTTTATTGAGCTTTCCGATGGGCAGTTCATTGCCATAACTGAAAAATTACGCAAGCATCTTCAATCCTTAAACGCCGTTGTGGATAGCAAAAATCGTCTGCATAAATTAAACAGCGGAATAATTGAAGATTTTGCATACGAACTTAAAGATTTTAAGACGGATAAAGGTTGGAAGGCGCACATAAAGAAAATAAGATCTGCCGAAGAGTTTGTTCCTGAAGTGCCTTCGGTATTTCAAGCCGAGTTGCGTCCATACCAAAAAGAGGGTTTTGAATGGCTTTCGCGCCTTGCCAACTGGGGAGTTGGTGCTTGTTTGGCGGATGACATGGGTTTGGGAAAAACTATACAAGCCTTGGCTTTGTTGGTAGAACGTGCAGAAAAAGGTTCAGGATTAATTGTTGCGCCTGTTAGCGTTACGCGAAACTGGGTTAGAGAAGCGCGTAGATTTGCGCCGACCTTGAATTTCCAAATATTTGGTGAAGATGACCGTAAAAAGCAGGTTGAATCTCTTGGAAAATACGATGTTTTGGTGGTGAGCTACAATCTTTTGCAAATCGAAGAAGAGTTATTTACTAAAAATAAATTTGCCACAATTATTTTAGATGAAGCCCAAGCAATCAAAAATCGTAATACAAAGCGTTCAAAAACCGTTATGAATCTGCAGGGCGATTTTCGCTTAATCACAACCGGAACGCCAATTGAAAATCATCTGGGTGAATTGTGGAATTTGTTTAATTTTATTAACCCCGGCTTGTTGGGGAGCCACGATTTTTTCAACGAAAAATTTGCGATTCCTATTGAGAAATATGAAGACACAGTTGCCCGTAAAACCCTGCAAAGATTGATTAAGCCTTTTGTATTGCGTCGCCGTAAAAATCAAGTTTTGGATGACTTGCCGGAGAAAACAGAGATTGTTTTAACCGTTGAAATGTCAACTGAGCAACGTGCGTTTTATGAAGCAACAAGGCGAGAAGCGTTGGAAAAGATCGAGGCGCAGGAAGGCGGTGCAAACGACAAACGATTTAGAATTTTGGCTGAACTTACAAAACTGAGACTTGCGTGTTGTCATCCAAAATTGGTCAACGACAAAATCAATTTAGGAAGCAGCAAGCTTGAACTTTTTGGAGAAATACTCTCTGAACTCTTAGAAAACCGGCATAAAGCACTGGTTTTTAGTCAATTCGTCAAACATCTAGCCATAATTGAAGAGTATCTGAAATCTAAAGGCATTAAGTATCATTATTTGGATGGAAGCACATCTGCTAAAATCCGTCAGCAACGAATTGATGCATTTCAGCGTGGCGATGGCGAGGTGTTTTTGATCAGCTTGAAAGCAGGCGGAACGGGGTTGAACTTAACCGCGGCGGATTATGCAATTCACCTTGATCCGTGGTGGAATCCGGCGGTAGAAGATCAAGCATCAGCGCGGGTTCATCGAATCGGTCAGAAACGTCCGGTTACCGTTTACAGGCTAGTTACAGAAGATACAGTTGAAGAGAAAATTGTGAAAATGCATGAAACCAAGCGTGATTTGGCTGATTCACTTCTTGAAGGAACTGACACTAGCGGAAAAATTTCGGCGGATGAATTGTTAAAGTTGATCAGTGAAACTTAATCAACCTATTTGGGAGAAAATATGACCGAAAGAAAGCACGATTTTGTTGAACTAGCTGAAGATGTTTCCGAATCAAAATTGTGGAATCACGATCTTGCGCCGACCACAATAAAAGAGCGAACTTGGTCAACATGGAACATCGCCGCGCTTTGGATTGGGATGAGCGTTGTTATCACCACATACACGCTCGCCGGTGGATTTATCGAAGCCGGAATGAATTGGTGGCAGGCGATGCTTACCATCCTTTTGGGAAACTGCATTGTATTGATTCCAATGGTTTTAAATGCTCATGCCGGAACAAAATACGGCATTTCGTTTCCGGTGTTGTGTCGTGCCGGCTTTGGAACGAAGGGAGCAAACATTCCGGCGGTTTTGCGGGCAATTGTTGCTTGCGGTTGGTTTGGAATTCAAACCTGGATTGGTGGACAGGCGATTGATGCGCTGTTGACTGCGATTTGGGCTGGATGGGCGAGTTTAGATGCTTCGATTCTTGGCAATCCGCTTCATCTTTGGATTTCATTCTTTGCCTTTTGGCTTATTCAAGTAGTAATTATCCTAAAAGGAATTGAGGGAATAAAATACTTAGAATCGTGGGCGGCACCCCTTTTGTTGCTTGGCGGGCTCGCACTTTTGGCTTGGGCTTCAACACGCGCCGGCGGAATTGGAAATGTTTTAACCGGCTCTACGGCACTGCAAAAAGAAGCGAACAGTTTCTGGGTGATTTTTCCCGGTGCGTTGACGGCTTCAGTTGGATATTGGGCAACGCTTAGCTTAAATATTCCGGATTTTACGCGATATGCGAAATCGCAAAAATCGCAGATGCTTGGGCAGGCATTGGGCTTACCTTTAACGATGACGGCATTTGCTTTCATCGGTGTTGCTGTAACTTCAGCAACGGTAATAATTTACGGCGAGGCGATTGCTGATCCGGTAAAGCTTATTCAAGAGTTTGATAGCCGCGCAGTTATCTTATTTGCAATGGTTGTAATTTTTATTGCACAGCTAACTACCAATATGGCTGCAAATGTTGTTTCGCCTTCAAATGATTTTTCGAATCTAAATCCGCGAAAAATTTCCTATGTTACCGGTGGTTTGATAACAGCCGTAATTGGTATTTTGATGATGCCTTGGCAACTTATGAGCTCAATGGGAGCGTATATTTTTACTTGGCTTATTGGTTATTCAGGCTTGATGGGTGCAATTGGCGGAATTTTGATTTGCGATTATTTTGTTTTACGAAAGCGAAACCTAAACCTTGCCGAACTTTATAATGAAAACGGAATTTATTCGTATTCAAACGGCGTAAATTGGCGTGCGTTTGCTGCATTTGCCGTTGCGGTATTGCCTGTAACTTATGGCTTTATTCGTGCCGCAACCACGCCAAACGGGATAGTTCAAAACCCCGGTTTTTTCGACACAATTTACAATTATGCATGGTTTGTAACCTTTGGAATCGCGGGATTTGCATATCTAATTTTGATGAAACCAAAAATGAGAAAATCGATTGTCGCCACAATTGATGCGGTTTCAGGTTTAGATACTTAATGTCTCTCAAACGTAAAACGCTTTAGCCTGAAAGATTTGCGAAAAACTTGTTGCTATTGTGGGCGCCCAAATTTTAAAGATTGTTCCAAGCCAACTTCGGTTTAATAAGATGGCAACGAAATTGCGCCGAAAATTTTATGTTTCAAGCAAAACATCGTCGCGCTAAAGGGGTTCCCCTTAGCACTGATGAAAAAACCCAAATTCTTTACACAATTTTTTCCTTTTACCGTTTTTATTTTTTGCCTGCGAATTCGCTGATTGATTCAGATTAAGCTGAACCCTTGCGAAATTGCGACAGACTTTTCGCAGTCGATTGCGAATTTTTATGGCTAAGTTGAAACACTTTTTTCAATTTGTCTAATAGTAATATGGAAAATTTTGACGGACGACATTCAGAACCCGATTTCGATTCGCTTACCGAAATCGCCTATTCTTCTTACAATCCTAAAGGGTTATTAGAACTTTGGAAGGCTGTATTCAGTCTGCAAACATGGGCGTTTATCGCAAAAGGAAGTGTTCCGGACATTTACCCTTTTGCGACACCCTTAAAAGATATTGCAGATAATCAGCCTTTAGTTTTAGCCTTTACAGACATTCAACGCTGTGGGGATTTTGTGAAAAACACTTCACTTGCCGGAATTGATAAACAAGACCAAATTATTACGATTCCAACCGAAGCAAATGAGTCATATCTTGAAGGGTTGAGACAAAGCGGGTACTACGGAATTTGGTTTAACGCGGATGCAAAGGACGGTGGGTTTTATGGCAGTTTTGAACGAATTGGCGAGCTTAGAATTGAATCACGCGGTGCGAATCCTGATCAATATTCCGTTTTAATGGTTGGTTTCCGACTCGGTATTGATTTACCGGATGTTGGTTTTCGGCAAGTAACTTACGATACCGGAATCTACGCACTGATTCCAAATACGTGGATTTCGGAAACGAAACTAGCACCGGGAAGGTTAGATCAAATTCTTGATGTCGCGCTCGGAAGCAATTGGAGGAACGAAACTTCCGAAGGCGGAAAAATCTCACCGGGTGAAATTTCAACTTTTGTTTTCCCGGCTGCGAGCGCGAAAAACATGTCTTATTCAACGTTTACGGACAGCAATACAATTCACTATACATTTCTTTTTGTCGGCGCCGATGGAACCCTGAGTGGCGTAAGCAATGACGAATTTCAGGTTTTGGCGGAAATTAATTTGTAGCGCGTTCTAGAGATATTTATTGGGTTGAAAAGGATTCGGCATTTAATCTAGTATCGCAAAAGTGGTGATTGCGAATTAACAGGCTAAGAAGAGCAAATTGTTTGTTTCCTTTTGTGGGTATGAGTCGCTAATCACTACCCCCTACATTTAGCGCGCAAAACTAATCTTAATCCTCACACTTAAGCAAATTCACCCCTCGTTTTTTCAACAACCGTCACAAAAGTTCCGCCCGCGGTGTCTTGTTCTTGGATATTGATTCTAAAATTTTACTGATGAATTAATTGACGTTCGATGTTTTTAACCTTCGCTACCACGTTTGAACTGTGTTTCGCGTTTAAGAATTTGAGTTATGAAATTATTTAAGATTTTTCTATTATTTCTATTTTCAACCAGCGTTTTTGCGCAAAGCAGCCCGGAAGGAATTTATCGGAAGGCAATAAGATTGTATAACGCAAAGGATTATGCAAGCTCGGCAAAGGAATTTGATAAGATTACAAATCTAAAACTTTCTGATCGGAAACTTTACGATGGCGCCTGTATTTTTTCGTTGAACGACGAACGACAAAAGGCGTTGAAAATGCTAACGATTTTGGCAAATGAACGTGGTTATTCCAACTTCTCACATATCTCTACGGATTCAGACCTGAAAAATCTGCATTCCGCGCCCGAATGGAATGCGATTCTCAAAAGCGTAAAAGCCAATTTTGAAAGTTATGAATCCACGAAGTTATCGCGCATTTACAATGAATTGGTAAAAGCCAAAAGGATTTTGCAAAAGGATAACGGGAAACTTTGGAATGACAAAATTTGGACAGACAAGATTCTTATACTTGATTACGACAATACGATTTACAGCATTTCGCAGTTTCCCGATAGCAAAACCGACGATGGAAAATTATATTTTGCGAAGGTTCCAAAAGATACATTTGTTTTTGTAAATACGGTGCAAAAATACAAAGGCGAAGATTATGCGGTTGTGCTTTCAAACTATATTAATGATGATTCGGCAACAATAATTCACGAACTTTTTCATGTTTTGCAATTTAAATATGCGAAATTTGACGGCACGGCAGTGAAATATCTAGACAATTATGACGCAAGAGAATGGCTTCGTCTTGAATTTCAAGCTTTGCGAAATTGTTTAGATGCGATTGATCACAAGAAAAAGAAATCGGAAATATCGCAATATTTGGAAGATGCGTTGAGGTACCGAAAATTAAGACAAACAAAATACAAAGTATTTCTTGAAAAAGAATTAGAGCTTGAAACCTTAGAAGGTTTGGCAAATTACACAGGGTTTAAGCTTTCGACAATGGAAGATATTT
>JBKEBT010000099.1:0-13637 GCA_047973305.1 Pyrinomonadaceae bacterium | reverse complement strand
GTACCCGGCGATGGAGGATTACAATCTTGATTTAATGATTGGGCAAGGCACCGCCGCGCGTTCGATAAAACTTGAATTGCCAAAATTTACGCTTGTTGGGGCAACCACGCGTCCGGGTTTGATTACGGCGCCTTTACGCGGGCGTTTTGGCATAATTTTCAACTTGGATTTTTACGCGGTAAAAGATCTGGAAACTATTGTGCGTCGTTCCGCAGATATTTTAGGCGTTGAAATTGAAACTTCGGGCGCGCTGGAAATCGCAAAACGAGCCCGTGGCACACCGCGCATCGCAAATCGGCTGCTTCGTCGGGTTCGCGATTTTGCCGAGGTGGATTACGACGGAAGAATCACAGATGAAGTTTCGATTGATGCGCTTAACCGTATGGAAGTAGATACCTACGGTTTGGATGAAATAGATAGAAAATTGCTGCTTTCGATTATCGAAAAATTTGAAGGCGGACCTGTGGGTTTGGGTACAATCTCAGCGGCAATAAACGAAGAGAAAGATTCAATTGAAGAAATTATCGAACCTTATTTGATTCAAATCGGCTTTCTGAATCGTACACCCCGCGGACGTATGACAACGCGCCTCGCTTATCAACATTTCGGTCTCGAAACACTCATTGAAGAAAAACGACAGCAAGATTTATTTAGCCGGTAAGAACGTTTGTTGATTTACGGAAACCGTCTTAAATCGGGGTGAAAGATTGTGAACACATTTTTTTCTTACCGCCTCTAGCGCTGTCGCGTTTCAGCCCTATCTTGAAATCAAATTAGCATCAAAATTCCGGTGTGAAAGTGGCAAACGCAACTACGTTCAACGTCCATTACATATTATTCAAGCAACTTAAAATTTGGTGGAAAAATAATATGAAAACAAAAACTTATGTCGTGCTGTTGTGTTTGTGCGGATCGTTCCTTGTAGTTCAACGCGCAGTTGGTTATTCGAAATTTTCGCGAACCAATTCGCCATTAAACCAATTCCGAACGCAACCAAACCCGGCGCGCGAAAATTTGCTGTCGCTTTCAAGCGGCGCCTTTATTGTTAAGGCTTCCTCAAAAGAGTCTGATCTTGCACCGTTCAAGTTGATAAACGATTTGACCGGTTCATACGGGGGGCAAATCAGCAAAGAGGGCGATACCTATGCCGAATATGTTATTGCCTTACCCGGAAAAACAACTCTAGACACGCTGGAATTTTGGGGACACGACGCCCCCGGCGATGATACAAACGCGAAGGATATCGAAATCCAGGTTTCTGATACTTCATCGGAAACTGGTTTTGTTACGATTCTGTCGGCAAAATTAAAAAACAATCCAGCGAATTTACCGCAAGTTTTGCGCGTTTCGAAAAAGGCTGCCGGAAGCTGGGTAAAAGTGATATTCAAGAGCAATTACGGTGGCAGCCAAGTAAGCCTCACAGAAATTCGCGGTTACGGACAACGCGATGCCGCCATACCGGCAAAAGATCTTACGGGAACTTACGTCGCAAATATGTATTACGGCTATGAGGGCGCGAAAATTTATTTAAAACAAACGGGTGTCTCGATTAGTGGCTGCGTGGTTTACGAAAATCCTTCGGATAAATCTAAAGCGGTACAGCAACTTTTAAGTAACGGCGGTGTGATAAACAGCGCCTTAATCACATTTACCCAAAATACGTTGAATATCGATGGAACAATTTATGGTTCCTTTTCTGCAATAATGGTGTTTAGCCCTGATTATAAGCAGTTTTATTCGCGAATAATTAAGGACAAATCCAACCCGGAAGATATCTTCAACCAAGAGTTAACGCTTGGCAAGAAAGTAAGCAATGAAGTTGGAAAATGTCCTAATTGGGACAAACCGGAAATCAAGATGGCGGATGAAATAAAAGCAACCGAACGATTAGTGCTTTACGGGATATTTTTTGACACGGATTCCGAACGAATAAAGCCCGAATCAAAAACCGCGCTAGATCAAATAATCGCGCTTGCTAATTCACAACCGACGTGGAAATTTGATATTGAAGGGCATACGGATTCGATTGCAAATGATAAATATAACCAAAACCTTTCGGAGCGTCGCGCAAATTCCGTAAAAGACTACTTGGTTCGAGCTGGAATCGCCGCAAGCCGTCTAAACCCGGTTGGTTTTGGCGAAAGTAGACCGATTGCGGACAATAAAACTGAACTTGGACGCGCACAAAACAGGCGCGTAGAGTTAATTAGAAAACAATAAATTCATTGAGAATGAAAATGAGAAGGCGGCTTCACCAGAGTTGGGAATCCGCCTTTATTTTATTCGTCGTCGCCTACTTCTTCACTGGAAGCGAGTAACGATGCGCTTACCACCGAATCATCGCCATCCGTCTTTATCAAAGTCACGCCTTGCGCGGATCTTCCCGTTTCGCGTACGTTTTCAACGCCTATTCTAATTAGCTTGGCTTGCCGCGTAATAATCATAATTTCCGAATCGTCATCAACCGGGAAAGTTGCCACAACGTTTCCGGTTTTATCGGTCGTTTTCATATTTATTACGCCTTTGCCGCCTCGTTTTGTTAAACGATAGTTTTCAACCTCGGTACGTTTGCCAAAGCCTTGTTCAGAAACGGTAAGAATCTTTTCACCGCCTTCTTTTGAAACGGCACACATACCGATTACGTAATCGTTCTTTTTAAGTTTGATGCCCCGCACACCACGCGCTGCGCGTCCCATCGGTCGAACGTCGTTTTCATCAAACTTTATAGCCATTCCCGCGTGCGTAGCAATCAAAATTTGGCAATTGCCATTGGTTTGAATAATATCCAAAAGCTCATCGCCTTCATCGATATTTATAGCGTTTATTCCGTTTACGCGTATGTTTTGATAATCGGAAAGCGAAGTTTTCTTGATTGTTCCGCGACGCGTAACCATTGTTACATAAACATCATCGTTAAAATCTCGAACCGAAAGCACGCCAACCAACTTTCTTGCGGAAGGAATGCTTACAAGGTTTACAACTGCCTTGCCGCGTGCGGAAGGTAGGGCATCCGGAATTTCGTGAACGCGCAATTTGTAAACTTGCCCGTCATCCGTAAACACCATCAAATAATCGTGCGTAGATGCCACAAAAAGGTGGCGTACGAAATCTTCGTTCTTGGCGGTTGCGCCCATACGCCCTTTTCCGCCACGTCCTTGAGTAGTGTAAGTTGCAATCGGCGTACGTTTAACATACCCCGCCTTCGTTACCGTTATTGCAACTTCTTCATCAGGAATTAAATCTTCAATATCGAGTTCAACCCCGGCATCAACAATCGTGGTGCGACGGTCATCACCGAACTTATCTCTAATCTCGGTAAGTTCATCAACAATAACCTGTCGCAAAACGGGTTCATTATTCAGAATATTCTCAAGTTCGGCAATGTATTTGATGATTTCTTCATATTCATCCAGAATTTTTTGTCTTTCAAGTGCGGAAAGCCTACGTAGCTGAAGATCAAGAATTGCCTGCGCTTGAATATCTGAAAATTCCAAGCTACCGATAACTTTTTCAAGCTTATCCAAAAACTTCGGAAGTGCAATATCCGTCGGCACCCCGCGCCAGTTTTGTCGTTCGCGAAGAGTGGCAAATTTTCCGGTTAACCAGTTGCGTGCCTCATCAACGGAACCTGAATTTCTGATTAACGGAATAATATAATCAAGAGCATCAATTGCCTTGTTTAGCCCTTCTAAAATATGCGCGCGCGCCTGCGCCTTTCTGAGATCAAATTCCGTTCGCCTGCGTACAACTTCGCGTCTGAAATCCACAAACGCTTCAAGCATTTGCTTCAGCGTTAAAATCTTTGGCTGTCCATCAACAATCGCGAGATTTATTATACCAAACGACATCTGCAACGGCGTAAGCTTAAACAGTTTGTTTAGAACAACTTGCGGAACTGAATCACGTTTTAATTCAATTACAATCCGCATACCTTCGCGACTTGATTCATCGCGAATTTCCGAAATTCCGTCAAGTTTCTTTGCGTTTACAAGCTGTGCTATTTTTTCAATCAAACGCGCTTTGTTAAGTTGATATGGAATTTCCGTGATCACAATCGCATTGCGCTCGCGGTTTCCGCGTCCGATTAAGTCAATATTTGCCTTCGCGCGCATCTTAATAATGCCGCGCCCTTCCTTGTACGCCTTGTGGATTTCTTCCCTGCCGTAGATAAAACCTCCGGTTGGAAAATCGGGTCCGGGAATGATTTTAATTAGTTCATCGGCTGAAATATCCGAATTTTTCAATAGTGCAATGGCACCATTAATAACTTCCGTAAGATTGTGAGGCGGAATTTTTGTCGCCATTCCAACGGCAATTCCTTCAGAACCGTTTACTAAGAGATTAGGAATTTTTGTAGGTAAAACGGTGGGTTCGGAAAGCGATTCATCGTAATTTGTTTGAAAATCGACAGTTTCTTTTTCAATATCGGCAAGCACTTCATTCGTCAAGCGCTGCATACGAACTTCCGTATATCGCATAGCTGCCGCCGAATCACCATCCACGGAACCGAAATTTCCCTGTCCGTCAACCAGCGGATAACGCATGGAAAACTCTTGCGCCAAACGAACCACTGTATCGTAAACCGCCGTGTCTCCGTGCGGGTGATATTTACCGATGCAATCTCCGACGATTCGCGCGGATTTCTTGTAAGGTTTATTGTAAGTGTTGCCCAATTCTTGCATCGCCCACAAAACGCGCCTGTGTACGGGCTTTAAGCCATCTCGCACATCAGGCAGCGCACGCCCAATAATTACGCTCATCGCGTAATCCAAATAGGAGCGTCGCATCTCGTCTTCAATGTTTATTTGATCCTTGTCAATTTGATCCATAAAAATATGTTATATTTATATTCCTCAGAAAGTTTGGTGTTCTTTATCGGGCTGATTTTCTAGAATTATTTCGGATATGATAATTTAATTCCAATTAGCTATAATTTTATAGATTAAAAGCACTTACCGCAACCCGACTAAACCCGTAAAAACTTTGAATTTCATTGAATTTTACGGAAATTGAAAAAAGAGAAAACAACCTGAAAAGCAGGAAATTTATATGCGGGATTCTAAAAATGAACAACAACGAGATGAACGAGTAAGGCGTCTTAGTGTCAGCATTCCGGTACGCATAATCTGCAAAGAATCAAATGGTGATGAATGGTCGGAAATTTCGACCACTTTTGATCTTTCTTCAAACGGCGCAAAAATACTCTCTGATAACACTTTGGAAATCGGAAGGGTTATTAAACTTGTTATGCCGATGCCGCAAAAACTGCGAAACTATGATTTGTTGGAAAATCAATATAACGTATGGGCTATAGTTTCATCCGTTGCGAACTCCGTAGTCGTGAAAAAGAAATTTTCATACGGAGTTGCATTTATCGGCAGAAACCCACCACCTGATTATGTAAAAAATCCGAGCTTGCGATATGAAATATATAAAGGTTCGGATCGTCAAACTACACGGTACGAACCTTCGAGCGGAAACCTTTCACTTGGGGGCATTAGGTTGCGCGTATTAGCCGATGAAGAAGAGGGAAAAAACGATTTAGTCGAAAGAAGGCACTCAAGGTTAGCAGTTCCTGTAAGTGTTGTATTAAATGTGATTAGCGGTTCAGAAATAGAATCGGTTGAAACTACCGTAATGGAAAACGTAAGTCGGGGCGGCGCATCAATATTTTCATCGTTGAATTTGGATGTAGGTTCGCGTGTAGTGGTAAACAGTGATCAATACAATGTTGTTTTGAATGCGGTTGTACGTGCAAAACGTTTGGGAGATGACGGTTTGCCGCGAATTCATGTTGAATTTACAAACGGACATTTTCCTTTGGAAGGTGTTGAATCTTGAAGAAACACATTCCAAATAACCTTAATAATTACACTCCAAACACGCCTTCAAAAACGATTATTTCGATTTTAAGGGTTGTAACGCGTTTTACGGGAAGGCTGCTGTTTCAAATTGAATATCTGGGCACAAAACATCTTGAAAATCTTGAAGCCGGGGGGTTGATAATTGCTTCAAACCATCAAACCTATCTTGACCCGTTCTTGATTTGCGTGCCAATTTATAAGGATTTGCGATTTATGGCTTGGGATAAAGCCTTTGAATGGAAAATTGTAGGCAAATGTATCGGCAAACTAGGTGCGTTTCCAATGAGCTTAGGTAGGGGCGGCACGCCTTCTTCACTTAGACATTCAATCAAACTTCTCAATGACGGAATGGCAGTGATAATCTTTCCCGAAGCCTCGCGTGAAAATTCCGATGGCAAAATGTTGCCGTTTAAAACCGGCGCCGTTCGACTTGCGACTGAAACAAATTCGCAATTATTGCCGGTAACCATAAAAGGCGGAAACCGCGTTTGGTCAAAAGAAGACCGCTATCCGCGACTCGGCAAAATCACTATTACATATCATTCCCCGTACCGAATTCCCGCTCCCGCGGAAAACAAGGATTCACAGACCTTCATTCGCGAACAAACCGCGAAACTTCGCAAAATAATTGCCGAAGAAAATTATTCGTAAACCATTCTTCTTGAAATCTGCTTAAAACCTTATTCCAACGGGTTATGTGTTCTGATTGATAACCAAAGAATATCAATCTTCGGAAAAGTAAATTTCGATTTCGATTTCTATTCCATCCGCATAATGTGTGTACCTTACAAGATCGGCATCAATATGCTTTCCGGCATCCAATAACCGCGCAAGTATCTCATTTTTTATTTTAGGCACGTAGCCCAGCTTCTGCCCCTCTTCCGTCAAAACCAAAATTGCAAGGGAATCATACTTATTTTCCGGTTCGCGTTTTAATTTTACAGCAACGGGCTTTTTTGAATTTTCGGGAATAACATCTTTTGCATTGGCGAAATACGTACCCGCCACAACGGTTTTAAGAAGTAGAATTCTTTGGCGTAAAGGTTCAATTGATTCGGTCGCCTGCCAAATAGTTAGCAGTGTTTTCGACGTTTTGATTAGCGAATTTTCGAGATTTTCTTCCATTTTATCCAATGAGGTCATCCGATTCTTCTTTGAAAATTTGTGTCTGATTATCGAACCCGATGCTTTTCAGCAAATTTTGAAAGACCGCAACGCGACTGTCAAACAAATCCGTGTATTTTTCAAGTCTTTCATTAAGCTCTGCTTCGCGTGAACTAACCGCGATTTCATCATCTAAAATATCATATTCGTCTAAGTGTTCGTTTTCTTTTAACTTTAACGATTGCAACACTTTAGCTTCTACCATCTTCCTGACCTTCTTTGCAATCTGTGTTAACTTATTAAGCGAATTCGATTCTTTATTGTTCAAAGCCTCATCCGGAATTTCGTCAATCACAAGCTCTAGTTCTTCGAGCTTTAAATAATCACCATTTTGATAAGCTTCAGTTACGATAAGCCACAAATTTTTTGTCTTTTCGTCTTGTACCGCATTTAAATCAGGATGAAGTTTCTTTGCCAAGTTCCGATAAGCGCGTCTCAAACGCTCGTTTTCTTCAGTCGTCAATTCCTGAGAATCCATTAGTTTCAAAGCATCGTTGAGGCGCTTTTCCGCCTTTTTAATTGCCTTTAGTTCTTCGCCTAATTCTTTTTTTATCCTACTTTCGATTTCGTCTGAATCGATATCCTTGCCAACAACCAAAGCTGCGCGTACCATTTCGATTCTGCGTTTCATTGCCGCCGCTTCAAACTTCATTACCAAAATAGCGCGAAGAAGCTCTCCAAATCTTGCAAAATATGCTGCCTTAACAAGCGGAATTTGCACAACTCGAAGGTTTTCATATTCTTCGATATACTTCGCCAACAAATTTTTAAGCGCTGCAATTTCTTCCTTTTTTTCGGTTATTTTTGGATGTTCGATAAGCTCCATTGAAAGAATTGCCCCCTATTGCATAAATTGAGATTTTATAGATTTTAACCCTTCGAACGTGTCGCAAACAAAAGCCATACAGAAATATAAAACATTCTCGGCTTCAAAAAAATCAAAGTCTCTCACCGGATTTAAAGCCCTTTTTCTAACGTGGCGTGAGAAAAACCTAAAAGCGAGATTTTCCGTCAATTTTCGAATTGCATTGTTTCAAACTCAATTTGCCTATTGCCAAACGAAAAAAGGGTCTGCATTTGTGGGCAGACCTTTTAAAAACAACGGCTTCAGTTTCGTCTCAGCTAATAGCTTCTTTTAGTTTGGCTGCCAAGCCGGAATCAATTGACTTAAGGTGCTCATACTGCTCCTGTGCAGCATCCGCATTACCCGTTTGTTTGTAAGCTACGCCCAAATTAAAACGTGCCTTCGCAAAACGCGGCGCAATTTCAAGACACCTGCGGTAAGCTTGAATTGCTTTTTCTTTTTCACCTACAGCGAAATACGCATTGCCCAACAGATAAAGACCATCTGAATAATTGGGATTTTCAGCGGCGAATTTTTCAAGCCCGGTAACCGCATCTGCATAATATTTTGCAGATACCTTGTTATCACCAAGAATTTGATAACTTCTTCCGAGATAGAAATTGGTTTCGCCATCGCCGGGTTTTAATTCCAGCGCTTTTTTACAGGTAGTAATCGCCTGTTGATATTGCTTCAAATCATTATAAGCACGGCAAAGATTTGTGTATGCCATTGAATCCTTTGCATCAAGTTCAATAGCGCGTTTTGCCGCCGCCACCGCGTTTGCGTGCTGATCTCCAAGCGAATAATACCAAGCCAAACTTACATACAAACCGGCATCTTCCGGATAGGCACGCACGCCAGCTTGCGCGGCTTTTATCGCTTTTGCGAATTCATTTAGGTTTCGATACGAATCAGCCAAACTAATGTATGCATCATAAAAATCGGGTCGTGTTGCAAGTGCGGTTTCAAACGCGCGTATTGCTTCCGGATATTTACGTAAGCGATAATAACCGTCTCCTATCAAATACCAGCAATCACCGGCAAAATGCGTTCCGGTTCCTAGCGCCACACGCGCCGCATCAACTTGGTTTTGATATTCGCCCACGTTCGAATAAGCACGAGCGAGATAGAAATTTACGTCTGCATCGCGCGATCCGCTGTCAATTGCTCTTTTGAACAATTCTACAGCTTTTTTATGATCACCCTTTTCTTGATAAACCTGACCTTCCGCAATTGTAAAATAAGAATTTGAAGGGTCTAGCTTCTTTCCCGATTCAATGTCTTTCAGCGCATCTTCAGGCTGTGATTTAAGCAAATAAACCTGCCAACGAATTGTGTAAATTTCAATCGGCTTATATCCCTGCCCAAGCGCGGTTGTAAAATCTTTCAATGCATCGTCATATTGCTTTAAGTTGTAATGCGACCAACCGCGCGAATAATATGCGAATGGATATTCGGGAAGCCGCGCTATTGCTTCAGTGTATTTTGAAATAGCATCAGTGTAATTTTGTTGCCGGAAAAACGCATCACCTTGCGTGGCTGCATCTCGCGCCGCAGCCTTATCTGCTTTGGTTTGCGCGGATACGGCAAATGTTGATAGCGCCAACGCAAATAAAATTATCGCGGTTTTTTTCAATTTCATAATAAGCTCTGTTATTGCAATATTACCGGTTCTTTTCCTCCTTTTGCCTTTGTCGGCTGGGGACGCGGTGTCGGCGTTCGAACAACCGGCTTAGGAGTCGATGTTTTTACAGGCTTCGGCGTTGTCTTTTTAAACGGTGTCGGTGTAACCGTGCCAGTGTTTTTTGAGCTATTCGCCGGGGTCGATTTTACTTCACCTGCGGGCACCTCAGGATTCGGAGTTTCAACTACGGAAGTGCCATTTACATCAACATCCGCATTTTCATTGCTGTTCGCATTCAAATTTTCATCCGGCAACGTTGTTTCTAAAGGTGTTTCTGTCGGAGTTGGCATCGGCGTTGGTGGAGGCGTAATTGTTGGCGTGGGTTCGCCGCCAAAAAGGTTGTTTGACGATGCGTACCAAACTCCTCCACCAACAACCCCTACAACCACCAAAAGTAGAAGTCCGAGCCCTCCCAAAATCGCCGCATATTTCTTACCCGAAGCCTGTTTTTCCGATTTTGGAGCAACTGTTGGCTTTGAATCTTTCGAATCGTGTTCAGCAGGCTGCGAATTGTCCGAATCAAAGTCGCTTACATCTTCTACAGCTTCGCTATTTGATTCGAACTCATTCGCCGAATCCTCAACCGGCAATGGCGGCAATCCTCCCCCGCCGTATGTATCAAATTGTGCCGAGGAAGTGGAATCAGACGCATCAACATCGCCAAACGAAGCAGAAGTTTCTTCTGCCGAATAGTTCGTCAACTGCGAATTATCTAAACTTTCGTTTGGGCTTGAACTAGTAAAAGAATCGGCAGAAGAAGCGTCGACTTCAGAAAACATCAATGTTTCATCCGCAACCGGCGGTGGCGAAGCAACCTCAGCAGAAGAGCTTGAATCTCGGTGCGGGTCAACATCCGAAACGTTGAAAACTTCCGTTTTTTCGCCGCTCATATCGCTACGGTTAACATCAATTTCTGTGTTCAGATAATCAGATTCAGCGAGGTCGTTGCCGGAAACATCTTGTGGAAAAGTTTCTGATGAAAACGCCACCGTTTTATCTTCGGTTATGCTTGGCTTATCTGCCTCAACCGAAAAGGATTCCGAAGACTTATTCTTCTGCAAATCGTTAAACGCAATGCGTAGATCCTTTTGCATTTCACGCGCATTCTGATAACGATTTTCTTGGCTCAAATTCATTCCGCGAATGATTATGTCCGAAATATTTTTTGAAATTTCCGGATTGTATATCATTAACGGCTCAAGCGGATCGGCACCACCTGCGATGAGGTTATCCGCGCGCCGCAAGGCATCAGGCGGTACAGTTCCCGATAGCAGGTGATAAAGCGTGGCGGAAAGCGCATATAAATCGCTTGTTGCGTTTGTGCCCGTGCCACGTATTTGCTCCATCGGCGCGTAGTGCGGCGTGTAACCCACTACACTTCCCGAACTCGTAATTCTCGTTTCACCTACCGAACGCTTTGAAAGTCCGAAATCAAGCAGAATTATTTGGTTATCGGTTGTTAGTTTTAAATTTTGAGGCTTAATATCCCGGTGGATTATCGGCGGATTATGCTTGTGCAGATACTCCAGAGCTCCCAAAAGTTGATCAGCCCAAAACATCACCCAATTTAACGGAAACGGCGAAGTTTGTGTCTTCAAACGCTTTGCTAGATCCTCGCCGTCGATGTATTCCATTATAAGAAACTGTTCGTTATTTTCAACGAAGTGGTCGCTTACTTTTGGCAACACCGGATGCCGCAATTGCGCCAATGTCCTGGCTTCACGCTCAAACGCATCATAAAAAATTGGATCGTCGCCTACGGTGGTGCGTTTTAGTGCAACCGAATGCCCAAGGCGCGTATCCGATGCCAAATAAACTTCTCCCATTCCGCCTTTACCGATGAGCTTCTCGATGCGGTACCGGGATTGTAAAACTGTTTTCGGGGCTAAATGTTTCATCTTAAACTAGTCTATAAGAATTCCTTTAATTATTCGATGCGCAACTTATCTTCCGGCACCATCGCCTTTTGTCCTTTGTGTTGCCAGCACCTTCCACCACCTTTCACGCGCCTTGAACACGGCTTTCCTTTCTTTGTACGCGCTCCGCAAAAATAAAACGGCTCGCTTTCGCTTTCAGTTACCGGTTCTAAATCTTCACGGTGCGTCTTCGGCTTAACACCATCATTTACTACTGTTTCGTCAACCGAACTCCTTTCAACGCTTTCCTGCTCAGATAAAGGCGCAACCATTTTCGCCGAGCTTGCGCTCTTCTTTGCTTGATTTCGGTTACGAAAATCCTTGCTTGTTTGTTCGCTTGGATTTTGCTGCAAAAAAGTCGCTTGTGGCTGCACATCCGCCACACGCATATACGCGCCAATTCCAATCAAACCAACAATAAATGCAAACCCAACCACACTTCGATTCAAAAATGTGTCGAACGTATGCTCAGTTTCGCAAAGCTCGCAAAATCTGCGGCTTGTAAGTAAATTCCAATTCGCGCGATCTATTTTTTCACCACAATCGCAGCAATATGAGGGTCTGTACATCGCAATCTCCCCGATATTTGAGACAAAACGGCTACTAAACTTCAGCCACTGTAAAGGTTAAACGCAAATGCTATACGAACTTGGCATTATAACCGATTATGTAACCGATGTTAAGATAATTATGTTTGTATTTCTTACAACCGTTTTTCGTATTATTACGTCTGATATTTTCGATAAATGCGATATTTTTGGATTTCAGTTTTTATAACAATTTCTTTTTTTGCCGTAAATGCGCCGGCGCAGGATGGTGTAATCAATATTGATTCATCACTAGTGCGCCTAAATGTGGGTGTTGTAAACCGCTCCGGAAGCCCAATACTTAATCTACACCAAAATGACTTTTCGATTTATGAAGACGGCGTAAAGCAGCAAATTACCGGCTTTGAGCCTACTGTTTCACCGTTTTCGTTGGTAATGATTTTGGATATGAGCGGTTCAACGCTCGGGTTTCGCCAAACAATAGAACTTTCCGCGCTCAGATTTGTGGATGCCCTTGCACCGGATGACCGGATTTCCGTAATGGAATTTTCAAATAAAATTAACGTTCTAAATGATTTTACTTCCAATAGAGGCACTATTTTACATTCAATTCAATCTGCTAACGGGCGTGGGAAAACCGAACTTTACAAAGCGCTAAACATTGCATTGAAGAAATTGGAATCGGAAAAAAATCGTAGAAAGGCAATTATTATCTTGACTGATGGAATTGATTCCCCCGAAAGAGATAAAGACCGCGAATTTCTTTCAAAATTCTCTGATTTGGAAATGAAAACCGCGCTAGATGCTTCAAAGAGCACCGAACTAAACGCGACTCTTTCCCGTGCAAGTTCTCTAGGGGCAACAATTTATCCGCTTGCACTGCCTTCCGGTGACCCTTCAAAACTCCCGGATCCATTCCCGATTCAGGTTGCGATGTATACCGCCGCGCGCGAACGGCTTCAGATTTTAGCGCAACGCACGGGGGGCACCCTAAATGCCATCAACCGCCTCGAAGAAATGGGAAGATTTTATGCCGAAGTAGCAGCCGATATTCGATCGCTTTATACCATTGAATATCAGCCTTCTAATGAAAAAAATGATGGGAAATGGCGAGAGATTCGCGTGGAAGTGCGAAACCCGGAATTAATTGCACGCACGCGTCCCGGTTATTTTCCGAAATAATCCGGTTTAACTTCGATTCTTGGTTGCAATTATACACATTTAACAATCGCGCTTTTCCTAAAACATTAACCAAACCGTTCTGATTAAGAGTTGCCTTTATGCAAGACAATTTTAAATTTGCAACCACTTGTACGTTAACGCTGGAAGTGCGTGTTGGTTTCGAATTCAAACACACCTCCATAAACTCTACACACAGTTCCGATGCTTGACATCGAATGCGCCAGTTTCTAGACTAATTATTCGCTTTTCGCACCCGTAGCTCAGCTGGATAGAGTACTTGACTACGAATCAAGGGGTCGCATGTTCGAATCATGCCGGGTGCACCACTTCATACTTATATAAATCATTTATTTAGAACGCTTTTGAAATATTGTTTGTTTATTGACACCTTACATCTTCTTCTTTAATATTCCCTCCAATGCTCCGATTTCTTAT
>JBKEBT010000098.1:0-35292 GCA_047973305.1 Pyrinomonadaceae bacterium | reverse complement strand
TGCAGCGCCAGCATATTTCGTTGTGTTGCATCAGCCGCGCCACCGCCTGCTGCAATCAACGGAACCTCGCCATTGCCTTTCATCGCGCTTTTTGCTTTTGTAAGGCTAATTTTCTTTGTAACTTAGATCCTGCGGATTTAAGTCCATTTACCTTTTTTTATTACACGAAAGGAAACTATAACGTAATACATTTCGGGTTTCCAAAATATCGCTTCCAAGATTCCGCGCGCAGCGGATGGGGTAACCAACGGATACGAAACGCGCTCTACCTTCATCTCCGGTCTTGTGAAGCACGCAAAATCACCCCAAACTCGAATATGAACTAAATCTTCATCCATAAACTTTGCCTCCTATATGTGAAAAATTTGGATGGCTTATTGCAACCACCCTTGAAAAAACAAACACTTCGCTTGTTGGGCGTTTGGCTTTTAACACGCCCAACGCCTCGCTGTAAGAACCTTCATCAACCACAAAAAGCTCAAGCTCTTTGTAATCATTTAAAAGCGGGCGCAATTGCCCCATTGAAAGCAACGTGTTGAAATCGCTTTGATAAAGGTTAACCATAAATGGCTGAAGGCGGCGTATATCCTGCAAAGTGAAATCAATTGCATCAGTTGTGCGACTTAGATTGATGCCGCGCATGCGAATTTCTTCAATAATCGAAATTGCCTCACCATATGGCGCGATTACGCCAATGCCTTTTTCCTTAATAACATTCGCCAATTTTGCGACGCTTCTAAAGTTCAGAGCCATGCGCTCTGTTTGAATTTCGCCGCCGGTTTCTGCCAACGAATAAACGCGCGAAAAATACTCCGCAAACACATCGAAATCTTCTGCAAGCGTTTCAGGCTCAAGATTATTCAACAATGTCATCGAAAGTTCCGTAGAAGATTTGTAAATTCCACCGGGTAAACGATTTTCTTCAGGTGTAAAAATTTGAACTCTTCCGCGCTTAAGTTTCCCTTCCCGATTGCAACGCCCGGCTGCTTGAACGATAGAATCAAGCGGAGCAACGGCGCGTAAAACTATCGGAAAATCAAGATCAACGCCTGCTTCAACCAACTGCGTTGAAACAACTCTGCAAATCTTATCTTCATCACGCATACGCTTGATTTCTTCAATAACATCCAGCCGATGTTTTGGGCACATTGATGATGATAAATGAAACGGAGGTGGTTCGAGCCGTTCGGCAAGTTTGCCGGCAAGAGAATCCCAAATTTCGAAAGCCTGTTTGCGTGTGTTTACTACGCACAGTACCGCATCTTCTTTAAGCATCAATTCGGCGATTTCATCCACGCTCTTCGGGTGTTGAAATTCATTGAGCTCGTACTCAACACGGTTGAGGGCGGCAAAAATTTCTTTGGTGTTTTCGGTTATTTCACACAATTCACCGGGCTCGAATCCGTTTTCAAAGTTTATTTGGTTCTTTCGAAACGCCGGCTGAGTAGCTGTTGAGAACACAAAAGATGTGCCGTAAGTTTCTTTTAGTTCGCGCCAGATATTGAAGAGCGGTTCAAGCAAATGTTGCGGCAAGGTTTGAACTTCATCAAAAATAACAACCGAATTTGCTATGTTGTGCAGCTTTCGGCATTTTGAGGGCTTTGCCGCAAATAACGATTCAATAAATTGCACACTTGTGGTTACCACTATTGGCGCATCCCAATTTTCGGTTATTAACGTCAAAAAATTGCGGTCATCTTCATCATCGCTATCGCTTTCAAAAATATTCACGCCGGAATGATTTTCGAGTACAACATTTTCGCCGAAAATTTCTCTGTAAACTTTCGCGTTTTGTTCGATTATTGAAAGATAAGGAATTACGACAATTATGCGTTGTTGTTTATAAAGCCGTGCGTGTTCGAGCGCAAAAGCCATTGACGAAAGCGTTTTGCCGCCGCCTGTTGGAACCGTAAGACTAAAAAAACCCGGCGCGTTTTTTGCCGCAGAAATACAGTTTTGAAAGATTTGATTTCTAATGCGAATCAAATTTTTATCAACCCCGTTTTTAACCGCTGATTCTGCTTTTTGTTTGCGCGTGCGTTCAATCTTCGCCAACAATTCATCCGGTTCAAATGCTTTGCCTTTTGAAATCTCGCTATTGTTTGCATGTGCGGCGGTATCCAAACGATCGGAATCTATCAAGGCAGAGAAGATCATTCTGATTCCGAATTCAAAACCATCAGGCGAAGCTGATAATTTACATGCCGGAAGATCTTCAACGATATTAAAAAGCTCGGCTTCAAAATGTCTTATCAAAGGCGCTATTCGTTCAGAAGTTTCATATTTTGCGAAAAGCTCAGGAAGCGAATGCTTGTTATGAAGCCCGGCGTGATGCCCCGCAACACAAAATGCAACCGCAATCCACATTGGATTACGAGTTTCTGAGAATTTTTGAAATGCAACGGCAGCCCCGTAAACCGCGTGATGCGTTTCTTTTGAGCCTTCCTTTTCGCCGATCAGATAAGCCTGAAATTCATCGCGATACTTTCCAAGATCGTGAAGCAAGCCCGCCCATTTAGCCGGCTCTGTTATTTCCGGACTAATTTGCGATACAAACCTTGCACTCAATTCCCCTACGGCTAAGAGATGTTCGCGTAAGAGATGAAATGTACCACCGGAATTTTCTGTATGAGCAAGATATTCCTGCATTCTGAGTTTTTCAAACGAAATAAAACAATGCGCAAGTGGTTCATAAAACCGGCATTTTTACATTTACCCAAATGTAAGTTAGTAACTTAAGATTTACGGAATTTGCAAACGCACGACGTACCGGCATCTATACGACTTTCTGATGCGCTTTATATTGTGTTTGAACAATCGAATTGTAACACACCAATAAACGGCAAAACGAAGAATATCTAAAATATATTTTGTTCTGAGTTTTGGTTGTTTGGTGAATTATAAAATCCTTTTTGAAAGACAAAACTCGGCGATGACGGTTTCCATCGATTTTGAATATTATCTCGAGTACTACTTCGCGAAGCTAATTTCAGAACAATTGGCGCACTTTTTCCTCAATGAAGTAAGGCAAAGAGCGTTGCCCTAGTAGTATTCAATGTGTTTGTGGAATTCAATTGAAGCCCTCGATCCGCACGTTAGGAGATTCACGCTAAAAACCGCGGCACCGAGGTTGTTTAGTAAATTAGCGATTGCTGTGAGAATCGCAGTTTCACTAATTCACCTGCATCGTTGGGACATGAAGTAAAAACTGGGTATCAGTTTGTTTACTAATTACTTAGTTCGTAAATCCGTTTGGTCTCGATTGCCTTTTCCAATGTTGCAGGTTTCACATAATGTTTGGTAATTATCCAATTTATCCATCCCTCCTTTTGACCTGGGAATGATATGGTCAATATGTAAAATCACGCCATTTTTCGAATTCCGTCCGCACGCAACACACTTCCAATTGTCCCGTTGAAAAACTTGCCAACGCATTGCCGGCATTACTCTTATTTTCTTCTCTGCAATTGCTAATAGGTGCTGCTCCGAGAACGTTTCTGTTTGATCTACATCTTCATCCGAAGTTTCAATTGCGGATTCTTCGTATTGAATCAAATACTTTCTTAATAAGTTCAACTGATGGTTAAAGTTAAAGGGGTTGCCGCTCGCAATCTTAACGTAATTCGCATACACCGGGTAGAAAGTGACATAATCGCGTACAAGATTAGAAATGCTTTCATTGTCAATTGGATATTCTAACATCTTCGAGAAGTAAACTATGTCCCAACAGTTGTCATTTAACATTGCATCGAATAATTTCTTTCTCGGTTTCAAAGCAAACTTTTTATAGTCTTCAAAAGTTATTGAAAGACTCGTGTTGCTTTCCATTACTAACATATCTATTTTTTCTTTATACTTCAGATGATATGAATGAAATAGACTATAGTCTTTCAAACTTATTCCATATCTCGTCGTTGTAAAATAGAAACATAATCCAGATTCACCTAAACAATAAGTCAGAGAAAGCGGTAGGATCATCGGATGTTTGTCATTAATACGTTTTACTTCAGTCCATAGAGTTCTGCTTCTTTTTGGACCAAGTCCGGCTTGAGCTTCTGGATAGTCAACTGTGAATTCGGTGTTTCTTTTTCTACGGAAGTTTGGAAATTTTAATATCGTATTTAATTCTAACGGATCCGTATCAAAAACATTGGTTAAAATCGAAATCGTTTCATTGGTTATGATTTCTATTTTCGGCACAATCGAGTGTCGAATAGCGTCTGCTTTTAATTTCAAGTCATCTACTAAGAATAAGTTCTTATCGTCAAGGTCGAATGATACTTCTTCAAATTTCATAGCTGTGAATAGTATTGTATCCCAAATATTGGAAAGGTGTCTCAAGTGTTATTTTTAATCAACATCACACGGCTACCTTAAATAAAGTTTTGTGATTATTCAAATTTAATAATCCGACTATTATAGTTTATTTGAACGCGGAATATAGCCTATTTTAGGTAGTCTAAGGTAGCGATTCTGAAAGAGCATTTGTTAGAGAAGATTCCGGTTTGGTATGTTTGTCAGAAGCACGGAATCGAGCCCATTCAATTTCATAAAGATAAAGCAATAAACTTTCTGTAAATTCGTTGGGTTAGGTTCTTAAAAGTGACCTATCGAGGTGGCGGTGTTGCAATTGCCACTCCTCGTCAGTTTTCATCAAGAGCGCGCCGACCAGCCTCTCCAGAGATGCCTAGTTGGGGAAGGTGGACGTAACGGGTGTTCACCTCTTGCTCGTCAAGGGTGTTAAAAATCGAGCTCAGTTTGGCTGCGACTTCCTCACGCGACTTTATACGTTTAGCCGGTTTGCCGGCAGATTACTTTTTCCAACCATTTCAGATTCGAAAGGTTGAAAATGTGAAGAACCTAATTTGCGATTAGTTTTTGTTAGAAGGTTTGGTTTGATCCACTCAAAAAACTTAGAACACAATATGGCAAAATAAATTGGTGGAGGCGGCGAGAATTGAACTCGCATCCAAAGGTTGCGACCAGTAGACTCTACACGTTTAGTCTTTTCACTCAAATTTCATTATTTTTGAGTATGTGAACAGACAAGACCTCAAAAATAACTAGTCCGGCTTAAATTTCGCGTAAAACCGCAGACTTAGGTTATGCGCTAGCTTGAACTGTGTTATGCCTATACGACGCGCAACAAGCAAACTTGCCGCAAGACATTAGCTGCAATTAAGCAGCTAAGGCTAATTCTTGATTAGAGTTAGCATTTGTGTTTCTTTCGGAATTATTAACGAGCTACCAAAAGCGCGCCCGACGTGCATCCAAAGATCTATACAATCCCCTGTCGAAGCCTGTCGCCCCCGAGGGATACCAATATTACCAATCTTTAGGCGAATTCGGCAAGACAATAGTTGCAGTCGCAAAGCCCAAAGTGCTATTAAACCTATAACTTATTTTACTGTAATGCCTTAGCAGCATTCAACCTTCCACCGCTTTCAACCTTGCCTTTAAGGAACTCAAGTTTATCCACAGAAGAAACCAATTTTGCACGAAGATTCTCTACCGAAATATCCGGATTTTCCGCAACAATCAGTGCTGCAACGCCTGCAACCTGCGGTGCTGCCATTGAAGTTCCTGATGCTTCACGATATTGATTATCCAGCCAGGTACTTAGAATATCCTTGCCCGGTGCAGCAATGTGTACCGTTTTTGCTCCGTAATTTGAAAATCCTGCAAGACTATCTGACCTATCAAGCGCGGCAACACTTACGACGTTTGGAAGATTATAGTTTGAAGGATAATGCGCGCGTTTATCGTTATCCGTACTGTTATTTCCTGCAGCGGCAACAAACAAAATTCCTTCTTTGCCTGCCGCACGAATTGAATCTTCAAGCGCCTTTGAATACTGTGTGGAGCCCCAACTTGCATTAATTACACGAACATTTATGCCCGCCTTTTTTCTTTCAATCGCGTAGTTTATCGCTTCAATTGCGTCTTTTGTTGTTCCAAACCCACCGCGCCCCATAAACTTGAGCGGCATAATTTGTACTTGCCAATTTATACCTGAAACACCTATTTCGTTATTGCCTCGCGCGCCAATTACGCCCGCACAATGGGTTCCGTGCCCGTTTTGGTCCATCGGGTCACCTGAATTTTCCACGGCGTTATAGCCGTGTTCATCATCAATAACCCCAAGTTCTTCATCTTGATAAACGGGAATATTATCGGGTCTGAACCAGATATTTTCGACTAAATCTTCATGCGCATAATCAACGCCGCTATCCAAAACCGCTACAACCACTTCATCAGTTCCGTGGTTTTTTTTCCAAGCTTTAAACGCACCCAAATCCGCGTTGGCTTTTCCGCCGTTTTGACCATCGTTGTTCAGAGCCCATTGTTCCGAAAGCATTGGGTCATTCGGCAGATTTTCGTCGTTGGTAAGTTCAGCCGGTTTACTTGCCTGAGACGATTCCTGAACGGGGTCATCAAGAAATAGCTCGGTATTTGGTTCTGCATATTCAACCAAATCCGATAAATCTTCATATTGGCTCGCTACAAACGTTTCGGCGCGATCATCCAAATCATCAATTGAATAAAGCCCGGGGACACTTTCAATTTGATCTTCGATTCGGTCGTTCATTCCCGAAGTTATATTCTGAATTTGTTCGTTTGTAACGCCTTCACGAAACTTAATCAAAACTTCGGGAACTTCGGCGTCTCTATCTTCTTGGGTGGCAAACGGCACGTCTTTTTTCGAATAAACAATCGAACTGCTTTCCTTAATTCTATTAAATTGCCCTGCGATTGCGGCTAAAGTAACTACTAATGCCGCCAACCCGATGTGTAGCCAAATATTCTTCTTATTCATTGTTCCGCTCCTTAGCCATATATTTTAACGTTTTATGAAACTACAATGTAGTTGGCACCGTTAAAATTAAATAACCTAAGTTGATACTTATCCGCTCGATATTCAAAAAATTTTCCATTCGCCTTTAGTGTGATTTCCCACCCACTTGAAATCATCTGTGCGGACATTTCATCGTCAATCGGCGCTCCTAACGCCATATCCGGAAAATCCTTTTCCTTAACAGAAATCGTTTCAATACCTTTTGTCGCAACACCCAAGCGTCCCGAAAGATCTTGTGTTGCTCGTGCTGTTGCGCTTTCTTTGTCAAAACTCATAGCAATTACCTTTTAACTTTATGATGCCGTCGCATGTGACAATAGTCAAAGAAAATTTTACCCAACAAGATTCGATATTCGATGCTATTGGTTCTTTGCTATTTTACGATTTTGGAAAATCGATAGTTCAAAGATTTCAACCAGTGCCGGCATAAGAAAGATTGAACAAACCACGCCAAGCAGCAACCCGGTCAAAAACCGTGTTAAGAACGTGTTTTCCCAAATACCGAATGCTGTAAGGCTCCAATCGATTAACATTGGAACGCAAGCGGCAAAAAGCCATATACGATTTAAAGGCGAAATGTCTGAAATGTCACGAAATAGGGGACAAAAAAGAAAGCCCGTAAACAACCCGAAATAAACGCCGAAACAGCGCGAACAAACTGCAAATTGATTGCCAAACAAAAAAAATGATCTTGAAGGCATTTGGTGACAGATATAGCCGTAAAACCCATATAAGGTATTTGCGGCAACATCAAAATTTTCAAAACGAAAAACAGGTGCCATAACTATTGCAAGCACCCATAAACCGGTAATTAGACTTGCGGAAACCCAAATCTTTATTGCAGTTTTGCGATTTTCTTGTCGATCTGAAACCGATAAATAACTATTTGCATTTTCAAGCATTTTTGAAAACTCTAAATTAACTTGCTAATTCAATCGATTAAAACCGAATTACCGCCTGCGGACCGCCTTCTACGTGAACTGTATCAACAAACCTAATGTTTCGCGTATCCGTTGTCATAACAACGGAATGTGTTCGTTTCCCTTCGCCAAAAAATCTGACACCACGAAGGAGCGCGCCATCAGTCACGCC
Organism: Pyrinomonadaceae bacterium; assembly: GCA_047973305.1. Classification (GTDB taxonomy): domain Bacteria; phylum Acidobacteriota; class Blastocatellia; order Pyrinomonadales; family Pyrinomonadaceae; genus Aridibacter. The sequence continues at coordinate 27,344 of JBKEBT010000098.1, read as the reverse complement.
CGTTGCGGCGAAAATTATTCTTTCGCCGGGCGCTAAATCGTCCGTGCCGTAAACCTTGTCAGGATCATCAATCCCCATTTGTTGCATTCTTTCAACAACTTCTTCCTTCGGCGGAACCTTTGAACCATCAACCCCCAAACGCACTGCATCGTAAACCATTCTTGCCTGAATTTCTCCGTTCAAACATTTCATTGCGGCTGCGGTCAACACTCCTTCGGGTGCGCCACCGATTCCCATAAGGGCATGAATATTTGTTCCGGCAACAGCGGCAGAAATTCCGGCAGATAAATCACCGTCGCCTATTAGACGAATTCGCGCACCCGAGCCTCGAATTTCATCCACAAGCGCTTTGTGTCGCGGGCGATCAAGCACGATTATGGTTAAATCCTCAACGTCTCGGTCCAATGATTTTGCAATCGCTTTTAAGTTATATTTTACGGGTGCTTCAATATCAACTGCGCCTTTGCAAGAAGGTCCTACAACAATCTTGTCCATATAAATATCGGGCGCGTTGAGCAATCCACCACGTTCCGAAGCAGCGAGCACGGCAATCGCGTTATTTGCACCCAATGCGCAGAGGTTTGTTCCTTCAAGTGGGTCAACAGCGATGTCTATTTCGGGAAACGAAGAGCGAACTTCATCACCATAGCCCCTTCCGCCGAGTTCTTCACCGATATAAAGCATCGGAGCCTCATCTCTTTCGCCTTCGCCAATAACGATACGTCCGCGCATCGGAACCGTATCCATTACTTCGCGCATCGCCTCAACAGCTACATGATCAGAGTGTTTTCTATCGCCCTGTCCCATTGTACGAGCTGATTCTATTGCCGCCGCCTCAGCCACACGCAAAAAATCTAGTGCAAGTTCATCTGATTTCATCATATTCTTCATAATCCGTTAAAAACGAGAAATATTGGTTAATGTAAAGCGTGAATAAACGCATTTTATCACTTTCCTAACCTGCTTTGACAAGTACCACAAGCCGTATTAAATTTTTATCGTTGTTTTGGCATTATTGCTAGGAGATTTTTATAAATGACTTATATTGTTACTGAAGGGTGCATTGATTGTAAATATACGGATTGTGCCGCGGTGTGTCCGGTTGAAGCGTTTCATGAAACACCGGATCGGCTTTTGATAAATCCGGATGTATGTATCGATTGCGATGCATGTTTGCCGGAGTGTCCGGTTGAGGCAATTTATTCGGATATGTCATATCCCGAAGAATTTGCCGATTGGATAGAAAAAAACGCGGAAGCTGAAAATTATCCGATTATAAGCACCAAAAAACCGGCGCTAATGGGTGAAAAATGTGACGGACCGCCGGAAAGTTAACGCCCGCTTAAATAAATATTAAAGAGAATCATCAATTTTAACGGTGGTTCTTTTTTTTCAACTAATCCAAAAAACTGGATTTTTTCCAGTCAAATCAATTACAATGATATTTGGCAACCATCGGCAGGTGCCATGTATATTCAAATGTCGACATTTCTTCGGGATTTTTTACCCGAATTTCTGAATGCAGACCCATTTTCAAAGCCAAAAAAACTTAATGACGGTTTTGGTTGAAGACTATTTTCACGTTGAAGCCTTTGATGAACTAATTCAGCGTAGAAACTGGGAACACTTTGAACCGCGCTACGAAAGAAATACCCATAAAGCCCTCGATTTGCTTGATAAACACAGGGCAAAAGCTACTTTTTTTGTGCTTGGTTGGATTGCGGAGCAAAACCCAAAACTTATTCGTGAAATTGTTTCGCGCGGACACGAGGTAGCTTCACGGGGTTTCTATCATCGTTCAATTGAACAGCTTACGGCGGAAGAGTTTAAGTCAGATTTCAAAAGGGCAAGAGATGCTATTGAATCTGCCGGTTTGCAAAAAGTGCTTGGGTATCGTTCCGCCGATAAACTTTCGTTTGAAAAACATGAAAATGTTTTGGAACTTTTAGCTGAAGAAGGAGCAGTATATGACGCTTCTTTTATGCCCGGTTCGCGCACGTCGAAGAAAAAACGTTTTACACATCAAGTTCATACCAAGAGCAGCGTCATTTGGGAATTTCCGTTCTGCACCCGAAATCTTGGCGTCGGCTTGCTACCTATTTCCGGCGGTAATTACGTACGCCAAATTCCCTATACAATTTTAAGGCACGCCGTGCAGGATTGGATAAATCGGTATTCGGAACCGTTTCTATTTTATTTTCACGTTTGGGAATTAGACCCGGAACAGCCGCGAATTTCTGCCGCATCACGGTATAACCGCGTTAGACACTATCGCAAACTGGATAAAATGGAATGGGTTTTAAACGAAATTCTCGCCAAATACGAATTTTCTTCAATTTCCGCGCATCTTGGTTTAAGCGAGTTGGAAGTTATCGAACCAAAACTTATTACGCAAGTTCAGCTATCACGTGACCAAGATTCGAGAATCGAGCAAATCCCCGTAACTGTTGTAATTCCGTGCTTTAACGAAGCAGAAGCGCTAACTTATTTAGCTAGTGTTCTCGCCAAGCTTCAAACTGAAATGAAAACAAGAAATTACGCACCGCGGTTTTGTTTTGTTGATGACTGCAGCACGGATAATACCCTTGAAAAACTACATACTATTTTCGATTCGTACCCAAATGTAACCGTTCTTTCCCACAAAACCAATAAGGGCGTTGCGGCAGGAATACGCACGGGTTTGCTAGCCGCAAAAAGTGAGATTGTTTGCTCAATGGATTGTGATTGCACTTACGATCCACTTGAACTGGTAAATATGATTCCCCTTTTGGCAAGAGATGTTGATTTGGTAACGGCATCTCCTTACCACAGTGAAGGAGGCGTTCGAAATGTTCCTGCATGGCGGCTTTTTCTTTCAAAAGGTGCGTCGTGGCTTTACCGTAGAACGCTCAAAACAAAACTTGCTACCTATACGAGTTGTTTCCGGGTTTACAGAAAAAGCTCATTTGAAAATATCGAAACTACCGAAAACGGTTTCTTGGGTGTGGCGGAAATGCTCGGCAAGCTCGATCTTATAGGTGGTAAGATAGTTGAATACCCCGCTATTCTTGAAGTTCGGCTTTTCGGCTTTTCAAAAATGAAAACTGTGAAAACCATTTTCGGGCATGTAAAACTTCTCAAACTACTTGCTTCAGAGCGATTCTTGCGGAAAAACGTAGCAATTAAGTCTTCTTTAAACGAGAAGAACGAAGCAAACTAAACAATTTGAACGATACTGCGGAGCTAATCCCCAATTCTATTTCAAACTACCCCAAATAAACTAACAAAACCATGAGCACAGAAACAAAACGCATTTCACTGCCAAATGATCAAGATATTTCCGGTAGAACATTTGCCGATGAAGAACTTTCAGCAATCAAGAAGGTTTTGGATTCAGGTACGCTGATCACGACAAAAGGCACCTACGGTAAAAAGCTTGAAGAAGCCTTTGCCGAAAAATTGGGTGTAAAGCACGCCTTTGCATGCAATTCGGGTTCCGCGGCGGTTCACGTTGCAATCGCGGCAGTTAATCCAAATCCCGGAGATGAGATTGTTACAACATCGATAACGGACATGGGCGCACTAACGCCGATAGTGTACCAGGGTGCAATTCCCGTTTTTGCGGATGTTGACCCCAAAACGCTAAACGTTACCGCAGAAACAATAGAAAAGGCACTATCTGACAAAACGAAAGCGATAATTGTAACTCATTTGTTTGGTAATCCTTGCGAGATGGAAGCAATAATGAATCTTGCAAATTCACGCGGAATACCCGTTATTGAAGATACCGCCCAATCCTTTTTGGCAACCGTTGACGGAAAATACGCGGGAACGATTGGCGCAATCGGTGCGTTCTCATTTCAGCAAGGAAAGCAAATGACGTGCGGCGAAGGTGGAATTGTTGTAACAAATGACGACGAACTCGCGCGTAGGCTCTATTTATGCATTAACAAGGCTTGGGGATATGGCGATGAAAATCCGGATCATTACTTTATCGCGCTGAATTATCGTATGACGGAGCTTCAGGCGGCAGTTGCTTATGAACAGCTTAAAAAGCTTGATTATTCCGTTTCTCAGCGGCAGAAGATGGCTGCACTTTTGGATGAAAGAATCGCAGATATTGACGGAATTGAATCATACAAACCGGCAAATGGCTCAACAATGACATATTGGAAGTTTTGCCTGCGGGTTGATGATGAAAAGATCAATGATGGCTCAGTTGGTTTGGCTAAAGCGTTAAAAACATACGATGTGGCTTCTGCGCCACGCTATGTAGTAAAACCTGCATACAAATGCATGGTTTTTCGTGATCAAAACACTTTTGGCGAATCACATTTTCCGTTTAATCTTGCGCGCCCTGAAGCGGTTGATTACTCTGACGAAAACTTTAAAGGCACGCTAAAGGGTTTGCACGATGTGCTTGTGCTGCCAATAAACGAAAAATATACAGAAGAACATATTGAATACTTAGCCTCTTCAATTCGCGAAGCAGTAGAAGCCGTCAGAAAATAGATTCAAGACCCAACTGGCATTAGCAGTTGTATTTATTAACAAGATTATGAGTAAGTTAAATTTTGCACTTATCGGAACAGGTGGTATTGCCCAAACATACGCTCAAGCGTTTCAAACTTCTGATTGTTGCGAACTTGTTGCGGTAGCTGACATTAACAAAGCGGCGGCGGCGGCGTTCGCAGAACCTTTCAATGCAAAGTTTTTTGATAGCTTTGCCTCGCTAGAAGAAAACTCAACTTTCGACGCAGTAATAATTGCAACTCCACCAAATACGCATCCGGAAATCGCCGAATTCTTCATGGCGCGCGGAAAGCACGTTTTGTGTGAAAAGCCTTTGTGCCTTTCATCCGCAGAAGCCGTAAAGATGATTGAAACCGCTGAAAAAGCGGGCGTAAAGTTTACGATGGCTTCAAAATTCCGTTATGTTAAAGATGTGATAAAGGCAAAATCATTGGTCGCATCAGGCGTTTTAGGTGATGTAATTCAATTTGAAAATGCGTTTACGGCGGATGTTGATATGACAAAACGCTGGAATTCTAATGCTGAAATCGGTGGCGGTGGCGTCTTAATCGATAATGGAACTCATTCAGTTGATATCATTCGCTATTTTCTTGGAACAGTTTCGGATGTTCTTGCAGTTGATGCGGGTTCTACGCAAAATTTAAGCGTTGATGAAAACGTAAAGATGCTCGCAAAAACCGAAAGTGGCATCACCGCTAGCGTTGATCTGACGTGGGGAATAAATAAACAATTACCACATTTTATTAGCATTTATGGCACAAACGGTACATTACACGTAGGCTGGGGCGAATCAAAATATAAACTCAACTCAAACCCGAATTGGACAATTCTCGGAACAGGCTACGATAAGGTTCAAGCGTTTAAATCGAAGATTGAGAATTTTCGTAACGCAATTTTAGGAACTGAAGAACTCTTGATAAAACCTGCTGACGCGTTGGCATCGGTTGAAGTAATAGAAGCTGCTTATAAATCATTAAATCAAAACTTATGGCAAAAGGTTACAGAAAAAAGTGAAACCGCCGGAACTTGATTTTGCATCTATATCGCTATAACCATATTTTGGGGCTAAATTGTGTTTCAAATAGATTTAACTCGTTCTATTTTTGTTCCGAGTCAATGCAATCACTAAATTTTTATGCCTAAAATTCATCCTACTGCCTTAATTGAAGATGGCGTACAAATTGGCGTTGATACCTGCGTTTGGGACAACGTTCACATACGGCATGGCGCACAAATCGGCGAAGAATGCATAATCGGTGAAAAATCTTACATTGCCTACGATGTAAAAATTGGAAACCGCGTAAAAATTAATGCGATGGTTTATATATGCGCTGAAGTAACAATCGAAGATGGCGTGATGATTTCTGCCTCCACAACCTTTACAAACGATCGTTTCCCGCGTGCCACATTTCCGGATCTCAAAACACTGCGCCCTTCCGAACCCGATGAACATACGTTAAAAACGCTTGTTCGTGAAGGTGCAACAATCGGCGCGGCTTGCACAATCGGCAATAATCTTGAAATCGGACGCTGGGCGATGGTTGGAATGGGCTCGCTCGTTACAAAATCTATACCTGATTTTCATCTTGCAATCGGTGCTCCCGCACGTTCTATCGGCGCGGTCTGTAAATGCGGTCAGCTCTTTTATAAATTTGGCAACAATTCCGAAGAACATGGAGTTGCTTGTGAATGCGGATTGAAATATGTTGTTGAAAATCAGCGCGTAAAAGAAATTGATTTGTAAAGCCACGAAATAATAGAAAATTGTATAGTTCGTTCGCTCTGCCCCCGATTCCTTCCCGGGTTTTTTCATTCGTTTATCTAGTTTGTATTCTAAGAAATCACGCGTAAATTTTGGTAAACTTCGTTTTTATTTCCGCCCTAAATCGTTTCGCAAGCACCGGCTTTTTTACAAGTAACTCCACAAAATACGTTGAACAAATTATGCGATGTTGCCGCGAAAAGATTTGCTATTGACACTAAGAACCCGATTTCGTATTTTCTCAATTTCCGTTATTTGAATGTTTAGATTTCAGTGAATTTGTAAAATAAAAATGCACAAACGTTTAGAACCTGAACTTTTTACAGTTTTACGAAACGGCTATTCTCTCAAAGATTTTTACGGAGATCTTTCTGCAGGCATAACGGTCGGCATTGTAGCTCTACCGCTTTCAATCGCGCTTGCCATTGCATCGGGCGTAAAGCCTGAACAGGGACTTTACACCGCGATAATTGCCGGCTTTGTAATCGCGATTCTTGGCGGTAGCCGCGTACAGATCAGCGGTCCCACAGGTGCGTTTATCGTAATTGTTTACGGCATTGTGCAGCAATATGGCTATCAGGGGTTAGCAACTGCAACATTCATCGCAGGCATTCTTTTGGTAATAATGGGTTTAGCGCGAATGGGAGGCTTGCTAAAGTTCGTGCCGTTTCCGGTAACCGTTGGTTTCACTTCCGGAATTGCAGTTATCATTTTTTCTTCGCAAATACGTGATTTTTTCGGCTTGCCGATTGAAAAGGTTCCGGCTGATTTTATTGGGGAATGGATTGAGTATTTCAAATATTTCAATTCTGCCAATCTTTATTCGCTCGCGGTTGGTGCAGCCTCACTGTTCATAATTATTTTTTGGTCAAAGATTACCCGAAAAATACCTGGGCAGCTTGTTGCAATAATCTTAATGACCGCTGTTGTATATATTTTTCAAATTCCGGTTGATACTATTCAAAGCAAATTTGGTGCAGTGCCAAATTCATTGCCGGCTCCCCACTTTCCGGCGATTAGCTGGGAAATGTTTCGGCAAATGTTTTCGCCTGCCGTTACACTTGCGCTTTTGGCAGCTTTAGAATCATTACTTTCTGCGGTGGTTGCAGATGGAATGCTTGGCACTAGGCATCGTTCAAATATGGAACTAGTGGCACAAGGCGCCGGAAATATGGCATCGGTTTTATTTGCGGGAATTCCCGCAACCGGCGCAATTGCCCGAACAGCAACCAACATAAAAAATGGCGCAAAAACGCCGATTGCATCAATTGTTCATTGCGCTGTTTTACTTTTGGTATTGGTGTTTTTTGGTCGTTGGGCTGCATTGATTCCAATGACAACCCTGGCAGCTGTTTTGATTGTAGTTGCCTACAATATGAGCGAGTGGCGTGAATTTAGAAGCCTTCTAAAAACAACCAAAAGCGATTCAATTGTTTTGATAGTAACCTTTCTGCTTACCGTATTTATCGAGCTAACCACGGCAATTCAAGTTGGCGTTCTGCTGGCGGCGTTTCTATTTCTTCAAAGAATTTCAAAACAAACTGAGTTCAACCAAATTACGGAAGCCTTACGCAGTGGCGATGATGCCGAAGCAAGAGAGACGACGAATTTAGACATTCCGGAAGGCGTAAAAGTGTTTGAGATTTATGGTTCGCTGTTTTTCGGCGCAGTTGAACATTTTAATGAGGCAATGCGGGCGATTGGCGATAAGCCCAGGGTCTTGATTTTGCGTATGCGTGATGTAAACTCGCTCGATGCCAGCGGTCTTCATTCGTTAGAAGAACTACTGGGAAATATGAATGAAAACAATTGTCGCCTAATACTTTCCGCAGTTTCTAAGAAGCCGTATGAACTCATGCAAAAAAGTGGTTTCATTGAAAAGATTGGCAGTAAAAATATAGCGAATGATATTTATCATGCGCTTGAATTATCAAAACAATACCTGAATGAAACCTAAACCACGCGCTACATTATGACCGAAACTAGCACAATACCCATATTTTTCTGAAAAAACCGGCTCAAAATGCTAAGATATTGATGTGCTTGAAATTAGCGTATGCTTTAAGCACTTTTATCCGTTTTGAAATGCTCGATTTTCACTCCTGAAAGCGAAGTTTACCTCTTTTTCCAAATTATTGATGACTTCAAAAATTGCCATAGTTGGTTCAGGCTTTTTGGGTTTAACGCTTGCTTTGCGACTTGCCCAACAAGGAAACGCAGTAACCATTTTTGAATCTGCCGAAGAAATCGGCGGGCTTGCGAGCGCGTGGCAAATCGGCGATACAACTTGGGACAAACATTATCACGTAACGCTACTCTCTGATTCATATACGCGGAAAATTGTTGGTGAACTGGGCTTGGAAGATGAATTTGAGTGGGTCGAAACAAGAACCGGTTTTTATACCGATGGAAAACTTGTTTCGATGTCAAACACGATGGAATTCCTAAAGTTTCCACCGCTTGGTTTATTAAGCAAGCTGCGTTTAGGTGGCACAATATTCTTTGCATCGCGCGTTAAGAACTGGAAAAAGCTTGAAAAAATTAGTGTAGAAGATTGGTTAACAAGGCTTTCCGGTAAACGTACCTTTGAAAAAATGTGGAAGCCATTACTAAAAGCAAAGCTTGGTGAGGCTTACAAAGAAACTTCCGCCGCATTTATTTGGGCTACAATTCAACGGATGTACGCAGCGCGCAATTCGGGCTTAAAGAAAGAAATGTTTGGCTATGTACGCGGTGGTTACGCAACCGTTTTGAAAAGGTTTGCCGTAGTTTTAGAATCTAATGGCGTTGTAGTTAAGCTAAATTCACCAGTGTTAGCCGTAGAGCGCCCGATGAACAAAGAAGAATTGAGTGTTACTTTTTCAAAACGCGGAGATGTGAAAGAAACGAAAATCGAAATTTTTGACAAGGTTATAATCACCACACCATCAAACATTGCCGAAAGTATTTGTCCGCAACTAACCGAATCAGAAAAACAAAAACTCAATAAAATAAAGTATCAAGGCATTGTTTGCGCGTCACTCTTAACCAAGCATTCTCTCTCTCCGTATTACGTTACCAACATTACGGATAAAACGCCATTTACTGGAATTATTGAAATGTCCGCGTTGGTTGATAAAAACGAATTTGGCGAAAATGCACTTATTTACCTACCGAAATACATTACACCGAACGATGATTTGTTTGAAAAATCCGAAGCGGAGATCAAAGAGATATTTCTATCCGCACTTGAAGGAATGTATACGCATTTTTCGCGTGATGATGTAAAAGATTTTAAGGTTTCGCGTGTGCGGCAAGTTTTTCCGTTACCAACGTTGAATTATTCCGAAGCAGTTCCTTCGGTCGAAACTTCAATACCCAACATGTTTATTTTGAATTCTGCACAAATCACCAATGGAACGTTGAACGTAAACGAAACTATCCGGTGCGCTGAAGAATTCATCAAAGAATGGTTTTAAAGCGGTCGCAAGTTATATTGTTGCCTTAATATACCAACCAAACAACATTGTTGAAGCAATCTTTGCCAACCTGTTATACTGTATTTGTGACGAATTCTTGCGCGATTCTTTTTGCGCAATCGGCACAGAATTATTAGAACGTGGTAAAGTAATTTCCGTCAAAAGTGCTTCTTTGATTCATTTCTCGATTTCTTAATGTACGCAAGCCTTTCACTTGATTTAGACAATAAATGGTCGTATATGAAAACCCATGGCGATGCCGGCTGGGAAGAATTTCCGTCGTATTTGGATATTGTTGTGCCAAGAGCCATAAAGTTTCTTGAAGAAAGGAACCTAAAAATAACATTTTTTGTGGTAGGGCAGGATGCGGCGCTTGAAAAGAACCACAATGCATTAGCGCAAATTTCGGCAGCCGGACACGAAATTGGAAATCATTCCTTTAACCATGAACCTTGGTTGCATCTCTATACAAAACAACAACTTACAGAAGAGTTTGAGAAAACTGAAATTGCAATTGAACAAGCTACCGGTTGCACGCCAGTTGGCTTTCGGGGTCCCGGATATTCATTGAGCCCAACGGTTTTACGGGTTTTGGCAGAACGCGGATATGAATATGATTGCTCAACATTGCCCACCTATATTGGACCCCTAGCGCGTGCATATTATTTTCTGGCATCGCCAAATATGAGCATTGACGAAAAAGAAAAACGTAAGAAATTGTTCGGAAAGTTTTCTGATGGCTTACAGTCGCTTAAAAGTTATCGTTGGAAGGTTGATAATAGAACCTTGATTGAAATTCCTGTTACAACCATGCCGATTTTTAAGGTTCCAATTCATGCAAGCTATTTAATTTACCTTTCAACGTTTTCAAATTTTGCATCAAAAAGCTACTGGAAATCAGCACTTACAATGTGCAAGATAGCTAAAATTCAGCCCTCGTTGTTGCTTCATCCGCTAGATTTTCTTTCCGGCGAGGATGCGCCCGAACTAAGATTCTTTCCCGCGATGGATATGCCGCTTCAAAAAAAACTCGAACGCGTAAGTGCGATTTTAGAAACTTATGCGCAAAATTTTGAAATTCTTAATATGCGACGGCACGCTGCTGAAGTGGGCAAATCAAAACTGGACGAGAAAATTTGGTCGTAGCACCTAAGTAAACTTTAAGATGAAATGTCCGATTTGCAGTTCAGATTCCCAAAGAAAGTTTGAAGTAAAGAACTATTGGATACGTGATTGTCTCAGCTGCGATCACCGTTTTACTGAGCTATTACCTAACGATAACCACATTGAAGAAATTTATGACGATTCTTATTTCAATGGTGGTGGTGCGGGATATGCAGATTATCTTGCGGAAAAAGATCTTCTTATAAAACGCGGCGAGTGGTATGCAAAACTCGTTTCCGACTATGTTGAAACCGGAAAAGTTCTTGATGTGGGCGCAGCCGCAGGCTTTTTGTTAAAAGGTTTGACTGAAAAAGGCTGGAAAGGCACGGGCGTTGAGCCAAACCGAACCATGGCTGAATTTGGCAGAAAAAACTTAAATCTCAATATTGAAACCTCCAGTGTAGAAACATACAACTCACCTGAACGCTTTGACCTAGTAACCATGATTCAGGTAATGGCGCATTTCAAGAACCCGCGTGAAGTTCTTATCCACGTTTCCGATATGCTAAAAACAAACGGTTTTCTCTTAATAGAAACCTGGAACCGCAATAGTTATTCCGAAAAGATTTTCGGCACAAAGTGGCATGAGTATTCGCCACCAAGCGTTCTTCAATTTTTCAGTGACGAAAGTTTGAACAAACTTGCCTTCGAACGAGGTTTCGAGCATGTTGCCTCCGGGCGCCCTTCAAAGTGGATTAGCGTTGGACATGCGAGATCTTTAATCATCCATAAATACGGCGTTAATTCATTTTTTTCAAAATTATTCGAAATATTTCCGAGTAAGTGGAAAATTCCGTATCCTTCCGAAGACTTGTTTTGGGTGATTTATAAAAAGAGTCATTAAACACTCTTCGTTTCTTGAAAAAGTATCAATATGTTTTGCGAATTTACCCTGTAAATTATTACGTATTTGAGATTTCTGAAAAGTTTACCGAATTAGCAGTCGTACAGATGACGTGTAGAAAATAAAAGACTAACGCACAAAAGTGATTCTTGTTTAGAATTTACGTTTGAGTGCCGCGGCGAATCGCAACTTTTATTCGGTTTTATTATACTATGGCTGTTCTGCGTTTCATCCTTCATTTATGATTCGTCAAAAAGCAGCACAAAGATTCAGCAAATTTTATGATCTGCATGCGATTATTATTTTGGTCGTAGTAGTTTTTGTTGTCGCACATCCGGTACCTTACAGCAACGAATTCAGTTATTTGCTTCGTCTGAAGAAGGCTTATTTTCCGGACTTTTTGGCTCACGACATTACCTTTTCAACGCCTTCAAACGAATATTGGCTTTTTGACCACGTCTTTGGGCTTTTTACGTTTTTTCTTTCGTTTGAAGTAATCGGTTGGGCGGGAAGAATTCTGTGTTGGGTTGTTTCGATTTATGCGATTCGTAAGCTTTCTTTGCGTTGGGAAATTCCGGAATGGATTGTTACGGGCGGAATCATAATATGGATTTTGCTGGGACAATCGATAATTGCGGATGAATGGGTGATCGGAACATTTGAGGCAAAATGCGTAGCTTACATACTTGTTTTTTTCGCGCTGGAACGGATTTGTAAGGGGCGGGATATGTTTGCGGCGATTCTTTTAGGGCTGGCGTTTTCATTTCATCCGTTAATTGGAATGTGGGCGCTATTGGGTGCGTTGGTTGCACATTTGGTTACAAAACGTAGCATTTTGGGCACGGCGAAAATAACCGCAATCGCATGCTTGTTTTCGACAATCGGGCTCGTCCCACTTTTGCTTATGCGCATTGAATCGGTCGCGCCTTCAACTGATTCGTTAAAATACTTTCTTTATGTTAGGTTTCCGTTTCATTGCGATCCGTTTTCGTGGTCGCGCAGTGAAATCGCCGTTTCAGTATTGATGTTTTTGTTTTGCCTAGTAGTTTATTTTTATTCAAAACGAAATGTTGCTTCTACTTTTCTGATTGCTTTTCTTTCTACGCTTTTTCTGTTTTATATTTCGGGATTTGTTTTAAGATTTTTCGAACTCGTGCACTTGATGGTTTTTATGCCTACGCGTATTTATACCATTTTCGTTTTACTTTTCTTCTTGTTTTTCCTTGGTAAGGCAATTTATGAAAAACATTATCTAAAACCTGCAATTGCAACACTTATAGCGCTGTTAGCGTTTGGGCTTTTCTGGGCGCATTTGTATGAACGCCCGGTTGAGCGAATTGTGCTGACGGTAAACAGTTGGCAAAAACCGCCTGACGACATGCAGAAGGCGTTTGTTTGGATACGAAACAACACGCCAGAAGATGCAACAATCATCGCGCCACCGTGGCGTGAAGATTTTTGGTATTATGCCAACCGTGCAATACCTGTTAGTTACGATAAAGCGATTGACAGCAATTTGAACCTTTGGGTTTCGCGTCTTAACGAATTTACGGGTGCGGCAGATCTTTACGGCGGATATCGAAATCCGGATAACCTAAAGTCGTTTTATTATTCAATTTCGACAAATAAAATGCACTCGCTTTCAAAAGAATACAACGCGAGGATACTGATAACGGAAAGCGTTTATTCGTACAAAGTTTTACAAAAGTTTGGAAAAGTAAGAGTTTATGAAATCGATAAAACTGTCGTAAAAACTGGAAAATAATAAGTTCGTAAATTAAAATTGTGGTGGAAAACGTGTTTACGATACAGGACTGATATGACAAAAACCGAAGATAAAAAACCAACTGCACGATGCACAGAATGCGATCGCGAAACCGAACATTTCTATACATTTATTAGCCCAACAAACGAAAAAAGAATAGTTTGTTGGGAATGCCAAATGCGCGACGAAAAGAATTTCAACGCAAAACGAACATTTACCCGCACTTCACGCCGAGGCGTAATACCAAGATAATTAAAATGGCTTTACGTACAATAACCGAATATCCGAACGCGGTTCTGGCGGTTACCGGTGAACCGGTTACGAATTTTGACAAATCGCTGGCGGAACTTTCCGAAGATATGTTTGAAACAATGTATGATGCGGAAGGCGTTGGATTAGCGGCGCCGCAAATTGGTTTATCCCTCAGGCTTTTTGTGATGGATTGTGAAGGCATAAAACTTGTTGCGGCAAACCCCGAGATTTTGGAAATAACCGGCGAAGAAAGTTCACAAGAAGGGTGCCTTTCAGTGGGAAAAGTTCCAGCGGTTTTAAAAAGAGCGCATCGCGCAAGGCTTCGTGCGCAAAATTTACGCGGTGAGTGGTTTGAAATTGAAGCAGAAGGTTTGGCGGCAAGATGTTTTCAACATGAAATCGATCATTGCAACGGGTTGTTATTTATTGATCATCTTCCAAAAGCCAGACGTGAAATGATTATAAAACGTTTCAAAAAAGACAAGAAATTATTCGGCTGATGCTATTTCTTTTTCTTCAAAAATTTTCTGGTTCCCTTTAAATCGCTTATTCCTCTTTCTTCCAAAAGTTCCAACAAATTTATGAAAATTTTTGCGGTTGCAAGCGAATCCGCCGCCGCGCGGTGATGGTTTGTTAGATCAATTGAATAGTAGTTTGCAACAGTTGCGAGACGATGATTTTCAATACCATCAATCAACTTTCGGGAAAGCCTTACGGTGCATAAATCCGGATTGGCAACTCGGTAGTTTTCATATACGCGCCCAACTTCATAATTAAGAAAGCCAATATCAAACGGTGAATTGTGCGCCACCAATACCGCATTGCCTATAAATTCCAGTAATTCGTCAATAATTTCAGAAAATTTCGGCGCGGTTTTCACCATATCATCGGTGATTTTTGTAAGATTCTCAATAAATTCAGGTATTGGTGTTTCCGGGTTTACCAACGTTTGAAATTCATCAATAATTTCCTTGTTTTTTACTTTATATGCACCCACTTCGGTCACGCGACACGGCGGTGCCTTCGCCCCCGTTGTTTCAAAATCCAATACTACAAATTCGGTTTCATCAAATATGCGGTTTTCGTTTTCGGGCGTAATAAGTTCTACGGTGTCATCAACCATACGTAATCGCGGATCGGAATCAATCAAATCCGAGACAAGCATCTTTGCAAGTTCTTCCGGTGGTGAAGAAATATTCATCACGCGATTGACAACGCAAACAGCCGATGCAGATCCGCCGGTAGATTCAAGCAATGAAATTGTTTCATTGACAAGCAACGAGTCCGAAATTAGGTTAGGATACTGAGGCATCAAAATGATTGTATCGGCAAAGTTTTTTTTGGCAAACACACTTGGTAATTAATGTTTGAAGCAATCGAATTTTTTGTTTTATACGCGAACAATCAGGAATCGTCGCATTGAATCTGTCCAAAAATAGAAAACATCTATGGAAGAGAACAAAATACTTAAACAATTTCGCGAATCCAATGCGCTTCTTGAAGGGCATTTCATTCTTTCAAGCGGTTTACACAGCGCAAATTATCTTCAATGTGCGCTTGCATTACAAAACCCGATTGACGCAAAAAATTACGGACGCGCAATCGCAAAACAGTTTACCGCCAAGAATATTGCAACCGTTGCAGCGCCGGCAATCGGTGGTTTGGTAATCGGCTTCGCAGTTGCGCAAGCACTCAATGCGCGTTTTCTTTGGACGGAGCGCCAAAACGGTGAAATGACTTTACGAAGAGGATTTTCAGTAAACAAAAACGAACGTGTTTTAGTTGTGGAAGACGTTATAACCACCGGTGGTTCAGTGAAGGAATGTATCCAAGTTTTGAAAAATCAAGGCGCCGAAGTTGTTTTCGGTGCATCCATTGTTGATCGCTCCGACGGCGAAGCTGATATCGGAGTTCAAAGATTTTCGCTCTTGCAAATGAAAGTTCCAACGTACACCGCCGAAGATTGTCCGATGTGTGCTGAGGGAAGCACTCCCGTAAAACCCGGGAGCCGCGAAAATTAGTTGGTTTATGCAAAAGATTTGCTTTCTTTCAATGAATAACCTCAACGGGTATGTTTGCGATGATGAACTGGCGATTGAACCACTGCAAAAAGCAGGCTGGCAAACGGAAACAATTTCTTGGCGTGCGCGAAATGTTGTGTGGAAAGAATTTAGCTGTGTAATTATTCGTTCAACATGGGATTATCAAAAGCACCGGAAAGAATTCTTATCGACTTTATCAATTATTGAAAGCCAAACAAAGCTCGCTAATCCGTTAGAAATAGTTCGCTGGAATCTTAAGAAAACTTATCTTCAAGAGCTTCAAAATTTGGGAGTGCTGATTGTTCCCACGCATTTTTCAGTCGCACCAATTGACCCGGAATTTATTAAGCGACAACAAACGGAATTCGGAACCGAAGAATTAATAATTAAGCCTGTTGTAAGTGCCACTGCCGAAGATACTTTTCGCGTGAACTGCTTTCACCCAAAACTTAACACAGTGTTTTTTAAACGTGAATATATGGTGCAGCCGTTAATTCATTCAGTAATTGATGAAGGGGAATATTCGCTTTTTTATTTTGGCGGAAAGTTTAGCCATGCGATATTAAAATCGCCAAAACGTGGTGATTTTCGTGTTCAAGAAGAATGGGGTGGCAATATTACTGCGATTGAGCCAACTGCCGCGATGCGAAAAACAAGTGATTTTGTATTGGGGAAACTTCAAGTTGAACTTCTTTACGCCCGTGTCGATTTGGTTCGAACTTCTGAAAATAAATTTGCCTTGATGGAACTCGAGCTAATTGAACCGGCACTTTATTTTAGAACAGACCCTGCCGCACCGGATTTCTTTGCGAAGGCATTTACGAAGCAAATGCTTTTTACGTAGCACTTCTTTTATGCCTTTGGTTCTGCTTCTCGGTTTTATTCACAGGTTGGCAAACCTTCTACATTTCCACCTTCGATTGTGGTTTAATAATTCACGAATGAATTACAAACTAGTTATTCAATATGATGGTACCGATTTTCACGGTTGGCAGGTTCAGAATAATCAGCGAACGGTGCAGGGTGAACTTGAACGCGTGCTTTCTTTAATTGAAGGAACAAACGTAAATGTTTCTGGTTCCGGAAGAACGGATGCGGGCGTGCATGCAGAAGGACAAGTTGCAAACGTGAAACTTCTTCGGGAATTTAGACCACAAAAACTGCGGGCAGCAATTAATGGAAATCTTCGTGGTGATTTACGCATAATTGAAGCAATCGAGGTTGAAGATGATTTCCACGCGCGTTTTTCCGCCCGCGGAAAAACTTATCTTTACCGAATCGTAAATTCCCCGGTAATTTCGCCTTTTTGGGCGAGATATGCCCATCACGAAATGCGTCCCCTTGATGTTTCTAGAATGAACGAAAACGCCCGCTTGTTTTTGGGTGAGCACGATTGGACGGCATTTTCCAATGCACAATCCGATTCGGATAACAAAGTTAGAACCATAAGTTCGTTCGAAGTAACATCGGTTTGGGATACGCGTTCGCGAAGTGCAATTGTTGAATTTAGAATTACGGGTAACGGGTTTTTACGATATATGGTGCGTTCAATGGTTGGCACACTTTTAGAGGTTGGAAGATGCGAGCGCGAAGGTGATTCGATTCAAGAAGCAATAATCAGCAGAAATCGTGATATGGCGGGCGTTACCGCCCCCGCTAACGGTTTGACGCTTTTAGAAGTTCAGTATTAAGGAGAGAATTCTTAGAGATGTTGATCTATCACATTTTAGATAGCGCACAATGGATTGATTATCAGGAATCGGAGTTTTGGGAGCCGGAAAGTGTTGTAACTGAAGGGTTTATACATTGCAGCTTTGAACCGCAGCTTGATGATGTAATTGAAAGATACTTTAAGAACGAAAAAGCAGTAATTGTCTTAACAATCGATTCAAAAAAGCTGGATGCAAAATTGGTTGAAGAAGCTTCGACCGAAAACGAGATATACCCGCATATTTATGGCGTGCTAAACAAGGATGCCGTTGTGGAAACAGAATCGAGAGAGGTAAACCGCGATTGATTTTCCGGCGAAGGATTTAAAGGCTTCGCGATATAATCACGATAGTAATCTTTTATGAAATCCTTCATCCAAACCTGCCACCAACCGATGCCGTATTTTTTTGCTTCGTCCAACGTCCTTGTCGGTAACCAGCCCTGATATTGCATACGATAAACCGCAATCACGGTTCCGGTTCGGTCTGAACCTCTTTTGCAGTGCACAAAAACCGGTTGATTTTCTTTATCGTTTACATACGTCATTATCTCATCCATTTCGGATTTTTTTGGCTTGAACCAATTGCTCAACGCAACGTTTATAAACTTCATCGAATTGGCTTCAACGGCTTTGGCTTCCTTTTGCGCGTTTTCGTCATTTGAACGCAAGCTGATAATAGTTTTGATACCGTATTTTTCTTTAAGCTCTATAATTCCTTTTTGTGTAGGTTGACCACCCCTATATAAAAACGTTTCAACTTGCTGAAAATTCGGAAGGTTTTCTTTTGCGATACAGCAAACCGTTTGAACCTCACCCCAAAACAGAAGCAGACTTAAGACAAACAAAATGTTTTTAACCCGGTTCATTGTGTCAATAACTTTACGGCATCTTCTATTACAACCGTTTCTTGCGTTCCGGAAAGCATATTCTTCAGCGTAATTTTGTTTTCGGCAATTTCGCTTTCTCCAAGAATCAATACCCACTCAACCCCAATTTGATCTGCGTAAGCAAACTGTTTTCCTAGCTTATCCGCTTGTGGATAAATAAGAACTCGAATTCCTGCAGAACGCAAAAAATTTGCGAGGCTGATATTTTGAAGTAACGATTCTTTGTTAAATTGGGCTACCAAAACATCAGCAGAACGTTTTTCAATGTTCTTTGGAAACATTTCACGTGCTTCCATTACAAAAAGAATTCTTTCAAGCCCGAGCGAAATTCCCGCCGCAGGAATGTCTTCCTTGCCGAACATACCTATTAAACCATCGTAGCGCCCGCCTCCGGCTATTGAGCCCGTAAAATCGCCATCCGTAAGCACGACTTCAAAAATCATTCCGGTGTAATAAGAAATTCCGCGTGCGAGCGTAAGATCTAGCTTTAACGGAGATGTTAAATTTAACTCCAAAAGTGTGCGAATGTCTTCTTCCGCAACGTTTCCTTTCAAGAGTGCCAGTATAGAATCTGAATCTTCGGTGGCGGCTAGATTAAGAAATGTCTCAGCGCTTCTTGCGTCAATGCCACGCGAAATCATTTCCAGTAAAACCTTTTCACTTCCAATTTTATCTATCTTATCCAGTGAAACCAGGGCAGCGGGTGCGTTTGCCGAAGGTATTCCAGCTTTTTCGATTAAGAATTTCAGTGCCTCACGGTGGTTAACGCGAATTTCAAAATACTCAAATCCGAGTGACTTTAAAATATCGGTAACGGCTGCACATAAATCGGCTTCCACGAGAATTGATTTTGAACCGATTGCATCCACATCGCATTGATAAAATTCCCTAAACCTGCCTTTAGCCGGGCGATCAGCTCTCCAGACCGGTTGTATTTGGTAACGCCTGAAAAATTTCGGCAATTCGTTTTTGTAGTTTGCGATTACGCGCGCTAAAGGAACGGTTAAATCGTAGCGCAAGGCAAGATCCGAAAGTTGTTCTTCATCGGTAATAATGCCTTCCTTCAATTCTTTCTCAAGCTTTTCGCCGCGTTTTAAGATTTTAAATATCAATTGATCGCCTTCTTCACCATATTTATTTGTAAGAGTTGATAGATTTTCAATTGAAGGGGTTTCAAGCGGTTCAAAACCGTATTTTTCGTAAACTGATTTTATTACGCCTATCACAAATTCGCGTCTGCGAACTTGTTCAGGTAAAAAATCTCGCATTCCTTTTGACGGTTTTGTATTCATCGCCGTTGAATTATGTAGCAAAAATCGCAAAGTGTGAAGCGTTTGGCAGAATTCGTATGAGTATTCAAGCCGTAAGCTCAATATTAACCAATAACCACACTATCTTTTATATTCCGTAGATAGTTCGATATAGCCCTGACAAAACTTTTCCAAATTTGCGATTTCATCATCGGTAAGTTTCCGCACAACTTTTGCCGGGCTACCTAAAACCAAAGAACGCGGGGGTATTTTTGTTTCAGGCGTAACCAAAGCACCCGCACCGACCAATGAATTTCTGCCGATTTGTGCTCCGTCCAAAACAATTGCGCCTATTCCGATCAAACATCCGGTTTCAACAACACAGCCATGAATTGTGGCTGAGTGCCCGATGGTTACTTCATCTTCGATTGTTGTCGAATGTCGTTTTGCGCGCGATACGTGAATTATGGTTCCATCCTGGATATTTGTGCGTTCACCGATTCTTATTGAGTTTACATCGCCGCGCAAAACGCAGCCAAACCAAATACTTGACCACGCTGCGATTTCGACATCGCCAATAACCGTCGCATTTTCCGCGATATATGCACTTTCGTGAATTCGTGGCGTGTTGTTTTGAAAACTTCTAATCACAATTAATTTTGAAACCTCGCAAACGCAGTTTACGCGCAATTCGGCTTTAATAGTAATGCTTCTAGTGGCAAAATCTAGCTTATGTCTTACCAACCAAAGATTTTGGCATTCGCCGGCTCCCTTCGTAAAGATTCGTACAACAAAAAACTAATTCAATGTGCAGCAAATGCTGCGCGCGAAGCGGGTGCGGAGGTTACTTACATCGATCTAATTGATTTTCAAATGCCGGTTTATAACGGTGATATTGAGGCAGAAAGCGGCTTGCCAGAAGCGGCAATAAGGCTACAAGAACTTATGCTTCAACATGACGGCTTTTTGATTTCAACCCCGGAATACAACGGTTCAATTCCGGGGGCATTCAAAAACGTTATTGATTGGAGTTCGCGTGCGCGAGGAGAATTACCACCCGGTGCAGGCTATGCAAAAAAAATTGCTTCGCTAATGAGCGCATCGCCGGGGGCACTTGGCGGGCTACGAAGTCTTACAAATGTCCGCGCCATACTATCTTACATGGGTGTAATCGTATTACCGCTCGACCACGCGCTTGCAAATGCGGGGGATGCCTTTGATGAAACGGATAAGTTAATCGATGCGCGTGCAGAAAAGCAAATTCGCAAATTGGGAACAAATTTAGTTGAGTTTTTAAGTGATTTGCATTAATTGCAAAGGTGGAAAAGTATTTTTGTTAATAATTCAAATAAGTTCAAAACCGCTTTTATCGCATTAGCGCAAGTGAGAAACAAATTGTAAAATTCGAAAACGTAACTGTTCGAAATCTCTTTTATTCAAGATGTTGAACCGTTTCAAATGCAAGATTGCCGAGAAAATTAGACGTTATGAAGCCAACCGATATAAAAGACCCCGAGTATTTCCACAAAGTAGTGGATTGCCAGTTCGCATGCCCCGCTCATACGCCGGTGCCGGAATATATTCGTTTGATTGCCGAAGGCAAATATGACGAGGCTTATATGATTAACTGGGATTCGAACGTGTTTCCCGGCATATTGGGGCGTACTTGCGATCGTCCGTGTGAGCCCGCGTGCAGACGTGGAAGAGTGGAAGAAGAGCCCGTAGCAATTTGTCGTTTGAAACGTGTGGCAGCCGATAACAAAAACGATGTAACACATCTAATGCCGCAAGGTCCGTTTGAACCAAACGGAAAAAAAGTTGCCCTAATCGGTGCCGGACCGGCTTCTCTTTCGGTGGCACGTGATCTTGCGCCGCTTGGATATGAAGTTCATCTCTATGATGAACAAAAGAAGGGCGGCGGTTTTATGGTCAGCCAAATTCCGTCGTTCCGTTTACCCGAAACCGTTTTGGATGAAGAGGTCAATTACGTTCTTGATCTAGGCGTTCATACTTTTTTCAACACTTATGTTGAAAGTATGAAAAAAATTCTGGAAAAAGATTACGATGCGGTATTTGTTGGCACGGGGGCGCCACGCGGTAAAGATTTGGCAAAACTTCCGGGGCGCTGGGATACCGAAAAGAACATACATATCGGCATAGATTGGCTTGCTAGTGTAGCCTTTGAACACACAAAATCAATCGGGAAAAAAGTTCTTGTAATAGGTGGCGGAAATACCGCGATGGATTGTTGTCGCACGTCACGCCGTTTGGGGGGCGAAGAAGTAAAAGTTGTCGTGCGTTCACCGTTTGCCGATATGAAGGCATCGCCATGGGAAAAAGAGGATGCGATGCATGAAGATATTCCGATATTTGACAACCACACGCCAAAGGCTTTTGTGGTTGAAAACGGTAAACTAAAAGGAATGACTTTTGAAAAGGTTGAAGCGGTTTATAATGAAAGCGGAAAGCGTTCGCTAGTTCCAACCGGCGAACCCGATGTGTTTTTCGAAGCGGACGATGTAATTTTGGCAATCGGGCAAGATAATGCGTTTCCTTGGATTGAGCGTGATTTGGGAATCGAATTTGGCGAATGGGATATGCCGGTTGTGGATAAGGTTACGTTTCAAACTACCAACCCAAAAGTATTTGTCGGCGGTGACGCCGCATTTGGTCCGGAAAATGTAATTACGGCTGTCGCACACGGACATCAGGCGGCAGTTTCGATTCATCGCATATGTAATAATGAAGATGTTGCGGATCGTTTACCGCCAACAGTAAATCTGCACAGCGCGAAAATGGGAATTCATGAGTGGGCGTACGACAGCGCGGTAACAAACGATTTGCGTTATTTAGTGCCCCAAGCAGATAAGAGCGTTACTCTAAGAAACCGCATGGTTGAAGTAGAACTTGGGTTTGATCTTCCAACGGGCTTTAAAGAGGCGGAAAGATGCTTGAATTGTGATGTTCAAACGGTATTTTCGGAACCCAAATGTATTGAATGTGATGCGTGCGTTGATGTTTGTCCTACATCTTGCATTACCTTTACAAAAAATGAAGAAGATGAAAACGCTTTGCGCGGAAAGCTAAAAGTTCCGGCGCTAAACGGTTCACAGGAGTTGTATGTATCGGAAACGTTGCCTACAACGCGAGTGATGGTTAAGGATGAAGATGTTTGCTTGCATTGCGGTTTGTGTGCAGAACGCTGCCCGACCGCGGCTTGGGATATGCAAAAGTTTTACTATAACGTTGCAAAAACTTATACATCTTGTAAGTAATAATGGAATTTATGGTTACAAAGGTTGGACGAATTATGTTAGCTTTTTTAACCCAAACCGCCTGAGCGCGGAATGATACGGCTTAATTGAATATTTACGAACAAGTAAATTCATAGGTTTGAAACTTACATTAAGTTTTCGAATCTTGAAATTTGAATCTTTCTAAATGAGCGAAAACAAAATAAACGATTTTGTAGTAAGGTTTGCAAACGTAAACGGAACCGGTTCGGCAAGTGCAAACGGGCTTTTTACCAAGGCAATTTTCCGCATGGGAATTCCGGTAACGCCGAAAAACATATTTCCTTCAAATATCCAAGGGTTGCCGACATGGTATGAAGTTCGTGTGAGCGAAAAGGGATTTCTTGGCAGGCGTGAAGGTATCGATTTTATGGTGTGCGTGAATCCGCAAAGCATGAAACAGGATATCTCCGATGTGCGCAGCGGCGGATATTTTCTTTATGACAGCACGAAGCCCTTACACGATGAATATTTTCGTGACGATATTACATATTTCGGAATTCCGTTGATGGAAATGTGTAATACCGAATTCAAGGATGCACGCGTGCGCCAACTTCTAAAAAATATTGTATATGTTGGCGCGCTTTCTGCCCTTTTTGACATCGAATTTGAAGTTTTGACCGAAATGGTTAGCGCGCAATTTAAGGGCAAAGAAAAATTAATAGAACCAAATATTAAGGCTCTTTCGATGGGTGCAGAATATGCGCGTGAAAATTTTGAATGCCCGTTGGATTTACGTGTTGAACGCAGAAACCTAATAGACGATGAAATTATGATTAGCGGAAACACCGCATGTGGTCTCGGTGCGGTTTATGCAGGGGCAACGGTTGCGGCGTGGTATCCGATAACGCCCTCTACATCGGTCGTAGATGCGTTTACAAAGTATGCCGAAAAACTTCGAATTGATTCCGAAACAGGCAAAAAGAAATTCGCCATCGTTCAAGCGGAAGATGAACTTGCCGCAATCGGAATGGTAATAGGTGCGAATTGGAACGGCGCGCGTTCATTTACGGCGACGAGCGGACCCGGTGTTTCTTTGATGAACGAATTTTTAGGACTCGCCTATTTTGCCGAAATTCCTGCTGTTTTGATTGATGTGCAGCGCACCGGTCCTTCGACAGGAATGCCAACGCGCACGCAGCAATCTGACATCTTGGAATGTGCCTACGCATCGCACGGAGATACAAAGCACATTCTTCTGTTTCCGGCATCTCCAACAGAATGTTTTGAAATGATGGCAACTGCCTTTGATTTGGCTGAGCGGTTTCAAACACCCGTAATTATGATGACGGATTTGGATTTGGGTATGAACGAACATATTTCTAAGCCGCTTACTTGGAACGAAAACAGAAAGTATGACCGCGGAAAAGTGCTTAACGAAAATCAACTTGAAGAAATGAAATCCCGTTGGGGCAGATATTTGGATGTTGATGGCGATGGAATTCCCTACCGCACAATTCCCGCAACGCACCCGACGAAAGGCGCATTTGTTACGCGAGGAAGTTCGCGCGAAGAATATGCCGTTTACACTGAAGACAGCGATGACTACAAGCGAAATGTTGATCGCTTAGTCAAAAAGTTTGAAACCGCGGCGGAAGAAGTTCCTTCGCCGGAATTATTGAAAGAAACCAATAATTCAAAAACGGGCGTGATATTTTTTGGCACTTCAACATACGCGGCAGAAGAAGCGGTGGAAAGACTTCACGAAGAAAATATCGAAATTGATGCTTTGCGAGTGCGTGCTTTCCCGCTTGGAACCGAATTCAGAAACTTTGTATCCGGGCACGAAAAGATTTTTGTGGTTGAACAAAATCGCGATGCACAATTCAAAAGCATCATGTTAATTGAGTTGGGGGTGAATCCAGAAAAACTTATTTCCGTTTTGAACTACGACGGAATGCCGATTACGGCAGATTTTATTTTTGAGGAAATAAAGAAACAAGCGTGATAATAAAATAATTCGCTTCTTTAACAATATGTCATATATTCGTTCACAATTTCGTCATCCCGCATTGCCAAAAAATGAATTGGGTTACACGGTTGATTACTACGAAGGCTCGCTTTCCACGCTTTGCGCGGGCTGCGGACACGATTCAATTTCCGCCGCTATTGCACAAGCTTGCTTCGAACTAAACGTTGAACCGCATAAGGTAGCAAAGCTATCCGGAATCGGCTGTTCGTCAAAAACACCCGCGTACTTTTTATCGAATTCTCACGGATTCAATTCGGTACACGGCAGAATGCCTTCGGTAGCAACCGGGGCTACACTGGCAAATCGCGATCTAACGTACATCGGGGTTTCGGGTGATGGAGACACAGCGTCAATTGGAATGGGACAATTTGTTCATGTAATTCGTAGGAACCTGAATTTTGTTTATATCGTGATGAACAACGGTTGCTACGGGTTAACGAAAGGACAGGATTCCGCAACTGCTGATCTTGGTTCAAAAAGTAAATCCGGACACGTAAATGTGTTTGAATCCATTGATTTGGCAAGTCTTGCAATGGAGCTCGGTGCTACCTTTGTTGCGCAGAGCTTTTCGGGTGATAAAGAGCAGCTAATTCCGCTTTTGATGGCTGGCATCAAGCATCGGGGCTTTGCATTTATAAACGTAATCAGCCCGTGTGTTACGTTTAACAATAATGTTGGCTCAACTAAATCTTATGATTATGTACGTGCGCACCAAGAAGCCACATCAACATTTGATTTTGTTCCGCTTGAAGAACCCATCAAAGCTGAATATAAGGAAGGCACCACGCGTGATTTAACTATGCATGATGGTACGGTAATTCGGTTAAATAAGGTGGCGGAAGATTGGGATCCGCTTGACCGCTTTTCCGCGATAAATGCGGTGCAAACCGCACGAGCAAATCAGGAGATCTTAACGGGCTTGCTTTATATGAACCCCGATCATCCAACGTTGCACACGCTTTTGGAAACCACCGAAAAGCCATTAAATAAATTGACCGAAGCGGAGCTTTGTCCGGGTTCTAAAGTTCTTGAAGAAATAAACGAAAGTTTTAGGTAAAGTTTTTTTACGAACTATTTTTATCTTATTCGCGCGCGTTGCAAATTTTTTATTGATTCGCGCGCTTACTATTTTTTTATGATTGATCTTAGAAGCGATACGGTAACAAAACCAACACCTTCAATGCGAAAGGCGATGGCGGAAGCGGAAGTTGGCGATGATGTTTATTCCGAAGACCCCACCGTAAACCGCTTGCAAGAAAAAGCCGCAGAATTATTTGAAAAACCTGCTGCACTTTTTGTACCGACCGGCTCGATGGGAAACCAAATCGCGGTGAAACTTCATACAAAGCCGGGTGACGAAATAATAATTGAGGAACGTGGACACATTTTCAATTACGAAATGGGCACACCGGCGCTGGTTTCATCGGTTATGGTTCGTCCGGTTCGTTCAGAAAGCGATACGGGAATGCTTCGTTGGGATGAAATCGAATCAGCTTTACACATAATCCAACCATATTATACTTCACCAACCGGACTCATTTGTCTTGAAAACACACATAATTTCGGTGGCGGCAGCGTAATGTCACCCGCGGAAACCGATGCTATTTGCGATAACGCAAAGAAGTTGGACCTACCGGTTCATCTTGATGGCGCGCGAATATTCAACTCGGCGGTGGCGCAAGAACAAACGGTGGCAAGACTTGCGCGCGGCGTTGATTCGGTTCAGTTTTGCCTTTCTAAAGGCTTGGGCGCGCCCGTTGGTTCTATCTTGTGCGGTTCAAAGGAATTTATTGATGAGGCGCGAATTTGGCGCAAACGTATGGGTGGCGGAATGCGGCAGGCGGGCGTGTTGGCTGCTGCCGGATTAGTCGCCTTGAATGAATCGCCCGAAAAACTTGAACAAGACCATAGAAACGCTAAAAAGCTGGCAGAAGCGGTATCGGAAATACCGGGCACAATAATCGATCCAAATGCCGTAAGAACCAATATCGTAATTGTTGATCTCAAAAATGCAAAACATTCTGCGCGTGCCGTTTGTGAATATCTAAAAGCAAATGACATTTTGGCGATAGGTTTTGGAACCAAGGTTCGTATGGTAACGCACTACGACATTTCGCCCGAAGATATCGAAACTACTATTTCGATTTTGCAAAAGGTTCTTTCATAAAGCACCATTAATGAAATTTCTTTTAAAAGTCGCGCCCGTTTTTCCGGTTTGTTTGCTGGTTCTATATATTTGTATCTACCCCGAATTTGAGTTGCGACAAACCCCAAAGGGGGCTGCAAACCCGACGGTGGCGTTTCATGATTTTGATGAAGTTTCTTACCTTTCGTTTGCGGAATCGTTGCGCGTGGGTGCTCCAAGAAAAAACAATCCATACCGTAGGGATTTAGATGTCGGTAATGAATCGTTGTTTTCCATACAATTTATT
>JBKEBT010000097.1:0-11105 GCA_047973305.1 Pyrinomonadaceae bacterium | reverse complement strand
CCAAACCGTGTTCCGGTTCCGGCGGCGACAATTATTGCAGAATTCATAAAATACTGTTAACTCTCTTCAATCAAACTGGAGGAATATCCGCCGGCATGCTTTCTCATATTCTCGGAACGTGTATCGTGAATATTCCCTGCTTGGCTAACGTGAATTTCGCCGCTGTCATCCCACAATCTACCAAATATCATCTTTCCGGCAGTCGTTTGCAAAACGCTTGTTACTGCAATTTCTGCCGTTTTTCCTATCAATCTTCGTGCGTTATCTACAACAACCATTGTACCGTCATCCAAATACGCAACGCCCTGATTGTATTCCTTACCTTCTTTTAGGATAAAAACTTTCATCGCCTCACCGGGCAAAACCACCGGTTTTAGGGCATTTGCAAGCTCATTGATATTCAACACGCTCACACCGCGCAATTCAGACACTTTGTTTAGATTGAAATCATTTGTTACTACAACGCCGCCGAGTTGTTGCCCAAGCTCTATAAGTTTTAAATCTACTTCTTTTACGTTTGGAAAATCAGTTTCAACAATTTGAATATCCAAAGCGTTGTTGTTTCGAAGCCTCTGCAACATATCAAGCCCACGTCTTCCGCGTTGGCGCTTCGAAGAATCAGGTGAATCGGCAACTTGTTGAAGTTCGGTAAGAATAAATTGCGGAATGATTATTGTGCCACCCAAAAACCCGGTTTCTGCAACATCGGCGATTCTGCCGTCAATAATCACGCTTGTATCTAGAATTTTGTAGTCTTTATCGGTTGATTTATCGCTGAAAAAGCCACCAAGTGCGGAAAGATCGATGTATTCGCCTTTTGCCGCACCCACCATCAATCCCAAGTAGCCCATAAAAAATGCCAATGAAACAGTGAGAAAAGTCTTCATTTCTGGGCGAACAGCAGATGTATCTTGCGAACTAATCAGCATTCCCAAAAGATATGCGCCAATAATTCCGACGATTGAACCAACAGCGGCACCAATTATCGTCTTCAACGAAGCACGACGGATTCGCATTTCAAACAAAACTATGAAAATAGCAATAAACCCGCCCAATATTGCAGATAAAATTCGCTTCGGAGTTGTAAAGCCGACCCATTGATCAATTAATATTGCATTCTTTAGCGGAACTAATAACCATCCGATTGCGCTAAGTAGCAATATGAATGCGATTCTAATTGAAAGAAAATCTGCCCTCATGTCTTGAAACAAATTTTAACACGAATTTATCATATCCATAAATTCAATTGATACTAATAATCAGTTTAAGTCCAAAACCAAACCATTTACGGCTTTGGATTCCGATGAAAGCAAAAATAATGCTACACGTGCCGCATCATCTGCCGGAACTGCCGTGGCGTTTCGTAATAGTTCGTTTTCAACTTGAGCCTCTGCAATTTCGGCTTCGCCATCGTAAATTGCGATTCCATTTACCGAAAACTTCTTTGGCAAATTAGTTGAAAGTGACCCCACTAACGATGCCGCGGCTTCTGCCGCGCCTTCAAAAAGCGTACGTTCGATTTCATCCGAACAATTCGGAACATATGAAACGTTTAAGATTCGAATTTTTGGGCGCTCGTTCATTAAATTCTTAGCCATTGCCAGAAATTCCAAGAACTTCTTCGTGCTACGAAAATACGCCGTAATAGTTTCATCTTCGCAAAAGTATGTGTTTGCAAGCAAATCAATTCTTCCAAACTTTTGTCCGGTGGTATCAATTAAATTTTTTGCGGTTTCTTCGGAATCGTCTATAAAAACAGTTTCGGCAAGCGTTCCCAACTTGCGAAGTGATTCATGCGCGCCTGCGTCCTTTTTATTGCTGTATCCGGCTACTACAAAACTTCCGTTTAACCCCAATTGCATTGCAATTGCGCGCCCTATCGGGTTTGATATATCGGTAACTATCGAAATTTTTTCTGAAAATTCGTGTTGTTTGTTCATAAATGCAACTCGCGCGACGGCGTTTTACCCCTGCTTAGCATAAAATTTGTGTTCGAACTATAATAACTTGCTTCTTAAGAAAATATCACCTATGGCAAAACAACCTGCAACAATTTATGTATGCCAAAATTGTGGCGCGCAAGAACGAAAGTGGAACGGACAGTGTCGCGAATGTGGGGAATGGAACTCGTTTGTTGAGGAGGTGTTTCGCCCGCAGGGTGCGCCAAAATCTTCCGCACAAAAATCGATTTCGGTTTATCGCGAAACAAAACCGCTGCCATATACCGAAATACAATCGCAGGATGATGCGCGATGCGCCAGCGGAATCGAGGAATTCGATCGTGTTTTGGGTGGCGGCATAGTTGCGGGTTCGTTGGTTTTAATCGGTGGCGCGCCGGGAATCGGCAAATCGACGCTTTTAGCGCAGGTATCCGATAAACTTTCCGAAGCCGGTTCAAAAGTTCTATACGTTTCCGGCGAAGAATCCGAACAGCAAATAAAATTGCGTGGCGAACGACTCGGTTTACGAGCCGATAATCTATACTTGCTTCCCGAAACAAACCTTGAATCGATACTTGTTGAAACTTCGCGACTCACGCCGGATCTCGTTATTGTTGATTCGGTTCAAACCGTGTTTAGCGGCAAACTTGAATCTGCGCCGGGCTCGGTTTCACAAGTTCGTGAAGTTGCGAGCGAATTTATGATGTTTGCGAAAGGTACCGGTACAACGGTTTTCTTAATCGGACATGTTACAAAAGAAGGAGCCATTGCTGGTCCGAAGGCACTCGAGCACATTGTAGATACCGTCTTGTACTTTGAAGGAGATCGACATCATAACCACCGAATAATTCGTGCCACCAAAAACAGATTTGGCGCAGCAAACGAAATCGGGGTCTTTGAAATGACAAACGTTGGATTGCAAGCGGTTTCGAACCCTTCGGAAGTTTTTCTGGAAGAACGTCCGGCGGGGGCATCGGGCTCAGTTGTTACGGTTTGTATGGAAGGCACGCGCCCCTTGTTGGTTGAGGTGCAGGCGCTTGTATCTGATACAAAATTTGGTTCCGGCAGGCGTATGGCTCAAGGGTTTGATTACAACCGCACGTCACTTTTGATCGCAGTTCTGGAAAAGCGGTTGGGTTTTCAGCTCGCGGGTGATGATGTTTTTGTAAACATCGCCGGAGGATTGGAGGTTGACGAGCCGGCAGCCGATTTGGGAATAGCAGTGGCTATCGCTTCCAGTTTCAAGAATTTGCAGGTTCCGCCGGACACGGCTGTTTTTGGTGAGGTGGGTTTAACGGGCGAGGTTCGCGGCGTGCTTCAAGCGCAAGCGAGGGCGCGCGAGGCTCAAACATTGGGTTTTAAGAAGTTGATTCTACCCGCAACTAATAAAAAGGGACTTGAAAAACTGCTTGGGCTTCGTGTTGTCGGTGTCAGAAATCTTGAAGAAGCGTTGAATGAAATCTTTTAGCCCCTATGAAACCGCTCTTAAAAGCATATTTGGCAGTGTTATTTGTGGAACTTGCCGCAAACGCGTTTGGCGCTCCGCAACTCAGCCTTTTATCAAAGCCTTTTTTGTTGACTATTTTGGGAGTCTATTTTGCCCGTGAAACACAAGTTCGCGGCTTTGGTGCATTTCTTGTTGCGGGCGCAATAATCTTTTCATGGTTTGGCGATATGATTTTGCTTTGGAACTTTTGGAATCCAAAACTATTTCAATTCGGACTTTTTTTATTTCTGATTGCCCATACTTTTTACATTTTGTTTTTTCGGTTGATAAGACGAATCTTTCGCAAAGGCTACCACTTTTCCGTTTTACGAATGTTGACTGCTTTTGGATTCTGCACGGTTATGCTTGCGGTTCTTTACCCCAACTTATACACAGCAAAAATTCCGGTAGTAATTTATTCATTGGTAATCACGCTTATGTTTTGGTCCGCACTCGAGGCTTTTGTTTCGCTTAAATCTGCAGAATCAAAATTAATCGTATTTGGGGCTCTGCTGTTTGTTATTTCGGATTCAATAATCGGCGTTTCTCGATTTGTATTTGCTATTCCGTTTTCAGGATTTTTTGTGATGTTAACATACGGTGTTGCTCAAATGTTGTTGATTATAGGCTCCGCGAAAATTGTGAAAAAAATGAATCGTTTAGTATGATTGAAACCTTTTTTCGATTTTTGAGTTTAAACACTTGTAGCAACTGCCCGAAACGTAGTTCCTTTGCGCCCGTTATGTTAGGCTCGAAAAAAATTTGTATTTGTAAAAATAATATGTTTGTGAGGTAAAAATGAGTTTTCGTTCCCTTTTGTTGATAGTTTTATTCAGCGTGGTTGGTGTTTCAGCACAAATGCCGACAACGCCGCCCGTTAAACGCCTTGAAATCACACCAAATTCCCAAACCCGTTCGATTCGACGTGATATTCCGTTAACTGATTCGGTACGCAGTGCGTATGAAAATGGTACGCGTGATCTTTCCGGTATGCCGGCTGCAAAGTATTGGCAGCTTGAAACAGATTTTGATATCTACGTTCGTTTAGCCCCTGAAACCGATCAACTTTTTGGCACGGAAACTATCACGCTAAAAAATAACAGCCCGGATGATTTGCAGTATTTAACATTTCGCTTGGATCACAACATTTTTCGCCCGTTAAACGAGCGCGGAGAATCAGTTCCGGCTGAAAATACCGATGGAATGATTGTCACGGCGCTTAAGATTAACGGCGCCACTGTTGACCTAAACGCGAAAATGCCTCGCAGAACGAGCCGAGATCAAAAGATTGATAACAACTACGCGATTAATTTCGATAAAACCGTTGCGACACTCGTATTAAAGAATCCGGTTAAGGCGGGTTCAACGGCGAAGATTGAATTTGAATGGAGCACAAAACTACCTGGCGGTGACGAAGGTCGTGGACACCGTATGACACAACGTTGGGGCAACCGCTTATTCCAGCCAACACAATGGTATCCGCGACTTGCCGCGTATGATGATATTGGCGGTTGGGAAACTTCGCCTTACCTCGGACCCTCTGAGTTTTACAACAACTTCGGAAAATTTGACGTAAAAATTGAAGTGCCTGAAGGTTGGCTTGTTAGCGCAACGGGCTTGCTAGCGAACAAGAACGACGTATTAACCGCCCAAACTATTGGAAGACTCACTGGTGTTCCTGACAGCGACAATGAAATTATGATTGTCAACGAAAAGGATCGCGGGGCAGGAAACGCCGTAAAAGCGGGCGATAAGTTGGTTTATAACTACGTCGCAGATCGTGTAAATGATTTTGCTTGGGCGGCATCGAAAGATTTTCTATGGCGTGCAACTAGGGCAGAAATTCCGGGGCGTAGCCCGGCAATCATAAATATGTTTTACCTGCCTGAAAACAGCGAAAAATACACAAATGCGGGTAAAGTAACTCGCCACGCGCTTCAATTTTATTCTAAATTTTCTGGCACATATTCTTTTCCCCAGTTGACCTTGCAAGATGGTCCCAGTGCCGGAATGGAATATCCAATGGTTATAAATTCAAACCAAGGTGCAGCCGATCACGAAACTTTTCATCAGTGGATTCCAATGACAGTCGGAACAAATGAAACAAGATATGCGTGGATGGATGAAGGCTTTAACAATTATTCAAACATCTTTTCTGAAGCCGATGCGCAAGGTAAAGTGGCGTCTTTGGATGGAATTGGACAAAGATACGGTTCATTTAACGGGCGTAAAGATGAAGCTCCGTTGATGTGGAATTCGGATTATGCGGGAAGTGGTTATCGATTTCAGGCATACGGAAAAACTACATTTATGTTTTCGATGCTCGGCGGTATCGTTGGCGACAACGCAATGAACACAGCGATTAAGAAATATATTGAAACATGGCGCTTTAAACATCCATCGCCTTGGGATTTTGCCTTTTTTATGAACAAAGAACTTGGGCGCGATCTTAATTGGTTTTGGTATTATTGGTTGTTTACAAATGATTCGGTTGATGGCGGAATCAAGAGTGTTTCAACCGTGGGCAATGAAACAACTGTTGATGTCCATCAATTCGGTCAAATGCCTTCCCCTGTGATTTTGCAGGTAGATTTGAAAGAACCGGATACAAAGCTTCAAAAATTGAAGGGCGTTAATATTATTACTGCAAAACAAGCCGTGTTTAGATGGGAAGAAAATGTGTGGTTCGACGGATCGCGTGATTTTAAGGCTAAATTGCCGATAAAAGCCGCAAATATTGAAAAAATTACGCTCGACCCGAAAGGACGCTTTCCGGATTCAGATTTAACCGACAATGTTTGGCAACCAAAGTAGCAATTAATTTGCTATGAAAAACAAAACGCCGCGTAAAGCCTCAATACCTAACGCGGCGTATTTTTATCTTTGAAATGCGCGAAACTTAACTTCCCACAGCTTCTTTTTTCTCACAAACTTCGTTAAATGCATCTGCAAGTTCTTGTGCAATCAATTGTGGCGGACGCCCTTCCAAATCTTTTCGTTCAAACATTCTTAAAAGCTTTCCATCTTTCAACAAAGCAATTGATGGGCTGGACGGTGGATACGGTGTAAACAGCGCCCGTGCGGTATCTGTTGCGTCAATATCCGCACCCGCAAAAACCGTGATGGAATGATCCGGCTTTGCATTAGAATTTTGAAGCGCCATTGCGATTCCCGGTCTAACTCCGCCCGCCGCACAACCACACACGGAATTTACAACAACCATTAAAGTACCATTTGTATTTTCAAGCGCATTCGTAACCGCTTCGGATGTCTTTGTTTCTTCTATTCCAAGTTCCGCAAGTTCGGCTCGCATACCTTGAATCATAATTTCGGGATATGGCATTAATCTTTTCCTCTCTTTAACTAAACATTATTTTTAAGTAAAGTATCGCAATTGATATACATTCGTCAAGCTAGTTTCGAATTATTACATTCGTTCCTATATCCAACAACGCAAAAACTTCTTTCATATCAGAATTTTCAAGCGCGATACATCCCCCTGTCCAATCGGTTTTGTTGCCATTGCCGTGAATATATATCTCGCCGCCAAGTGGTGTGTTTTGTGGCGGTTTTCTTCGATTCTGTATGGCATTTTCGATTTGATCGTAAACTTCTTGCGTTATTAAACCACAAGCCAAACCACGCTTCGCATCTTCTATTGCGGGATAGCTAAGCGCCAAAGAAAGATAAAATTTGCTTTCGATGTTTTTTGTAAAAATGTAGTATTTTCCTTCAGGCGTTTTTCCGTCGCCTTCAACTTCCTTTATTCCGATTGGGTTTGAACCAAGCGCAATTCTATATGATTTGATCAAAATTTCTCCATCAAATATTTTTAGTAGGCGCTTTTCTTTTTCAACTACCACGTTTAGGGTTTTCATTATGATTGGTTAATTTTATGTCCGGGTAAAATGTTTGCACTATTCAGTTTATTTGGTATTTTCCGCGCTTATTTCGATTATTCTTTTGTCGTCGCCGTCACCAAAAATCCGAACAACCAAGTGCGGTTTTATTCCCCCGTTTTCTCCAAGTATATCCGCCCATTCGATTATGGCGACATTTTGTTCATTCTCTAAAATCTCATCCAAGCCAACAGCAAATATCGCATCACCCGAATTCTCCAATCGCCAAAGATCGATATGAAATACATTTGCGCGTACAGTTTCATAGTGATTTACCAGCGTAAAACTCGGGCTTACGACGTCGTCAATATCAAATGAAAGTGAATTTACAATTCCCTTTGTAATAAGCGTTTTTCCGGACCCGAGCGAGCCGATTAAATAAATTATTTCGCCACCCGTAATACCGGCACCTATTTTTACGCCTAATTCGAAAGTGTCATTCGGAGAAAGCGACACAAATTTTCCTGTTGGGAATTTATTCATTAATCATTCTTAAATAGTAAAATTACGCATTCTATATCTCAAACCTTTTAAATACATCGGAAAAGCAATCCCGCACATCGCTCGGAATCATTACGCGCCCGCCAAACTTTTCCTCGGCACACTTTCCCGCAAGCCCCGCAAAATAGATTGCCGCAGCGCATGTAGTAAACGGTTCTATGGAAAACCTTGCGCCCTGTGCAACAAAGCCGGTAATCAGCCCTGATAAAGTGTCACCCGCGCCACCTTTTCCAACCGCAGGCGAAGTTGGCGCATTTATTGCAATTCGTCCGTTTGTACTCGCAATTATTGACGCCTCACCCTTTAGCAAGATATTTGCATTAACCGCGCATGCAAACTCTCGAAGTTCTTCAATTCTATTTTCAACTGCTTCGTTTCCGGATAAACGGCGGAATTCTCCTATATGCGGCGTTAGAAGTACCGTATTTTTTCGTTTAAGCGGCGAATTCAGCGGAGCTATCGCATTTAAACCATCCGCATCGATAACCAACGGTGCGGAATCAGTTTTGATTACATTGTTGACCAAATCGGTTACAAATCTTCCTTTAGCATCTAGTCCGCAACCTATTAAAATCGCATCGGCGCGCTTAAGTAACTCTTCTATATTTTTTGAAGCGCCTTCTCCAAAAGTGCCGTCTTCTGCCGAATCGCATTCATGAATCATAACTTCCGGCGAAATTCGGGATGCAACTTCCTCACGAATCACATTCGGAACAACAAGCGTTACAAGTCCGGCACCACTTCGAACCGCTGCATTCGCGGCAAGCACGGGTGCGCCGGAATAGTTCTTCGAACCGGCAATTATCAACACCGAGCCTCGCGCCCCTTTGTATGAATCTGCGGAAAATTGTGTTTGGTTCATCCAACCTGCTAGATCATCTTCGGTAATAAGATAATTTTCCGATTCGAATTTATCGACAAGACGCGGTGGTGAGCCAATTTCTGCAACTTTCACAATACCGTTTGAACGGCTCGCCGGCGGAAAAACATTTGCGAGTTTTGGAGCTGTAAATGAAACGGTATAATCCGCAAAAACATGTGCACCAATCGGAACCTCGCTATCGGAATCCAAGCCGGATGGAATATCAACGGCAATAATTGTCAGATCCAAATCGGTTTTCCGCATACTGTTGATTTTTTCGATTATCGACAGAAAGCTCCCTTCAACACTTCGCGACAGCCCTGTGCCAAAAATCGCATCAACACACAAATCGCACAAAATTTCCGAACCTAAAAATTCACAAAGTTGACTAACTTCAATTATACGAAAACCGGTTGCCCCTTGTAGCTCGGATAAACGCTCGAATTTTGTTCGTGCATCTCCACGGGTGTTTATGATTTCACACGATAGAACGGCGGTTACGTTCCAACCGAATCCGTAAAGAAGGCGAGAAATCGCAGCACCATCGCCACCGTTATTTCCGGGTCCGCAGAACACAACGGCACGCTTTTTACGTTGATTGCCAAAAATTTCACAAATATTCTCGACAACCGCTCCTGCCGCCGTTTCCATCAAATCGATTGATTTAAGGTTACATTCTTCAACCGTTTGCCGATCGACTTCTTGCATTTGTTTGGCAGTTAGAATTTTTATCACAAAATTAAAGTGCCATATTTATTGATTTACGAAAAGTACCGACACAAAAAAACTGCTTCGGGGCACCGAAGCAGTACGATTTTAATGGAGAATGTGAATAATACTTCCGGAAATTCAGCGAGCCTGTAAGCCACCTAAGTTTGACCACCTAAAAGTTTTCCTTCCGTGTTTATACTAAAGAACCATTAGCAAAATCTTTCCAAAAAACCACGGAAAATATTTCACTACATTTTGTCATTCTCCGTCGCTTCTTCGTCAATCGCCGCTTTTAAGCGTGAATATGTTGTAAACAAGTCTTCGGGAATTGTTCGCGTTTCGGATATTGACGTCATAAAATTCACATCGCCAATCCACCGCGGAAGAATGTGCATATGAAGATGTCCGGCAACGCCGGCACCCGCTGCTTTGCCCTGGTTCATACCAATATTTGTGCCATCGGGATGGTAAACCCTTTTAATCATTGCCTGAAAGCGCTTGGTTAATTCCATCATTTCATTCGAAACAACGCTCTCCGTATCTTCCAAATTTGCAAGATGCCGGTACGGAACAACCATCAAATGCCCGCTGACGTAAGGATAAATATTTAAGATCACAAAATTATGCTCGGCGCGATAAAGAATAAACTTTTCTTCATCACTAACCGAGCTGTTTAATGCAACACAAAAAGGACACCCGACTTTATCGGACAAATTTTCGCTGGTTACATAATTGAACCGCCAAGGACTCCAAAGTATGTCCACAACCGAACCTATTCGTTAATAATTTCCTTAAGATCCTTACCCGGCTTGAAATACGCAACGCGTTTCGCCGGAATATCGACCGATTCCCCTGTTTTTGGGTTTCGTCCTTTTCGTGCGCTTCTTTCCCGAACACGAAAACTTCCAAACCCACGAAGCTCAATTTTTTCCCCTTTGTTCAAAGTAGAAACGATGCTGTCAAAAATAATTTCAACAAGCTGCTCGACATCTTTTTTTGTCATATCAGCTTCGTTTGCTACGATTTCAACCAAATCAGCTTTTGTCATTTGTTTTCCTCTGACCCTTTTTTAGCAATTTAAACCTTTGAAAACTTAATGATTAAATTACTCAGCCTTTTTGCTTTTTGCCGCTTCTTCCTCCGTTTCGTCACCGGCTTCAGATGAACTTGAAGCATCGGCTTCGGTGGCTTCCACTGCTTCCTCAACCTTTATCTCTTCAGGCGAAGTTTCTTCCGTTGCTGATTCTTCCACCTTAGCTTCATCGGCAACAGCTTCCTCGACCTTAGCTTCTTCAGTTACGGCTTCTTCGGCTACGCTTTCTTCAGCAACGGTTTCTTCCTCAACGGATTCAACCGTCTCTTCTGCTTTGCCTGCAGGCGCAACCTCAGAATCATCATCCGCTTCGGCTTCAACCGTTTCGTCGACAGCTTCCGCTTCAACAACTTCGGGCGAATCATTCGAATCTTTCACTTCTTCAACTTGCGTTGATTCCGTTTTTTCTTCCGTTGCTACTGCCGGTTTTTCATCGGTTTCAACCGGCTTTGAACCGCCGATTTTCAAGTTGGCAAGTTCGCCAAGAGAAGCCATGCCGCCCTTCGCGTCACTTGAATAGGAGCGTGTATCGACTTCAGGCTCGTCTTCCTTCCCTACTGCGCGAGCGGAAAGACCAATCTTTTCGACATCTTGTTCAATACGCAAGATTTTG
>JBKEBT010000096.1:0-25259 GCA_047973305.1 Pyrinomonadaceae bacterium | reverse complement strand
GATTGCATTAAAAATAATGAATCATAATATAAAATTGACCAAAAAACGATAAAATTAGTTTTTAACGATCCGCGGACGCGTAATTACAAGCACCTCTTTTCGCGTTTGTGGCTGGGTTTTACCGGAATTTGGTTGCTTTTTCGGTGTTGACTTATTTTCGGCTGAGTTTTTCTGCCTATCAGACGAAGGAATTTCTATTACGATGTTTGTTGGTTCGTTTTTTATGGGCGTGGGTTTTTCGTCTCGAATTTCAATAGTCTTTGTTTGGGAGCGGGGTGCCGAACCAAGCCTTATTATTACGCGCTCGGTTTCCGCCGGTGTGCTAACCCGTTTTGCTACAGGACTAAGGAATTTTTTGCGTTTAATTTTTGCCAACGCGTTGTAAACGTTGCCTGCAACCGCGGCTGCATATTTTCCGCGAGCATATTTACCTTCCAAAATTACGACAACCGCGAAGCGGGGATCCTGAATTGGCGCTACCGAAGCAAAAAGCCCGACCCACGTTCCTTTTGCAATACATGAACCGGTTTTGCCCGCGATATTCATCGGATTATCATTTATGGTCTTTGCCGTTCCATAATTCACCGCACCGACCATTCCGGGAATCATTCGTTCAAACACGGTCGGTTTCATTGACAGATTGCTTCGATAATATCCGCGAAAATTTGTTTTCGAATAATTTGATTGGGGTATTTGCGGAATAAGTAATTCACCACCATTGGTGATTGCAGAAACCATTACTGCCAACTGCAAAGGTGTTACTTCAAAATCGTCCGCATGTGAATAAATTCGCGGGTTTGAATTTCCGTAAGGTAACACGCCTGCAAATTCGTTCGGAAGGTTTATTCCGGTTGGTTCACCCAAGCCAAGCATTTTTGCATAGCGAATCAGAGTGTTTGTTCCCAAATCTGAACCTACTTTTTGAAAGTATGTATTGTTTGAATGTGCGAGAGAATCATTTAACCCAAGGCGAAAACTACCATTCTTGAGAGTGCCGTTGGGATTTATAAGATGCTCGTTATAACCGGCTATTCCCGTAACCAGTTTGATTGTGGAACAGGGCTTAAAACCGCGCGAAACCGCCCACTTTTGATTCACTATCGTGTAGATTTGTCCGGTTTTGGAATCCATTACAACAATGGTTCCGGCGCGGCTACCAAGTGCTTTAACCGCCGCGCTTCTAATCAACGGATCTTCACCGTTTAAGGAATCGTTTGCGATATTTTCGGCAGCTATTTGCTTCAAATATGCATCATCATTTTGACTTAGAACGTTTGCTGCGGCTGCGTTTAATACAAGAATTAGGGCGATTATGTACGATAATCTAAATTTCGCCAATAAGAGAATCATAAAACTTTGTAAACTGCGTGATTATTTTATAGGAGAGTGCGGAGAGAGTAACCGGGCAACGATGTTTGCCATCAAGCCTTTTATAAATATAACATTCTCGGTGTCAGCCGGGCAAGATTTTTGTTTTAGTGTTGTAACTACGCTTCAA
Source organism: Pyrinomonadaceae bacterium (assembly GCA_047973305.1). Lineage (GTDB taxonomy): Bacteria > Acidobacteriota > Blastocatellia > Pyrinomonadales > Pyrinomonadaceae > Aridibacter. Next base: position 23,761 of record JBKEBT010000096.1, on the reverse strand, counting down.
AAAACCGATGAAACTTTTTAGTACATTCCGAATGCGTTTGCTTGTGATTTTGGCATTTTTGCTCGTTGCGTTGCTTGGTGTTCAGTTTTATTTGAACTATCGAACGCAAAAGCAAAACGACCGGCTTCAAGAAATGAAAGAACAAGCATTTCTAGCGGGAATTGCGCTTGGTGCAAACAGCATTACATCAAATTCGCGCTTGCAGGATTTTGTTAAGAAAGAGGGTCAATCATTTTACGACAAACAAACCACCGATCGCATAAAAGACATTCTTGTAATTGATGAGAAATGGCGTGTTAGTGACAGCTTAAGCGATAAATATCTGCCTTATTATGATAACAATGGTAACACTGTATACTATAACTTAAAGGATCTAAAAGGGTTACCGCCTTTAATGGAAGGGCGGGAACGGCTTGGCGGCGACATTGAGCAATTTCCAAACACTGTGGATACCGAGGCACGTATGGCTTCCGGTTCAAACGGCGAAGCACACGCAATTCCCATCGAAACAAGCTATGGACGCTGGTATGTGATTGTTGTGTTGAAGAACGATTTTAACGAAGCGGCAACGCGTGCCGCGCAGCCATTGATTTATACACTGGCGATTCTGTTGTTTTCAACACTGATAACTTTCCTGTTTGTGTGGCAATTTACGCGCCCGATTGCTGACCTTGCAAAGGCAGCAAGAAGAGTTGCCGCCGGAGATTTGGATTTTCGTTTGAAAGAAGCGGCTCGAAACGACGAAATGGGAAATTTGGCGCGCCAATTTAACGAAATGACAGCGGAATTGCAAAAGAGTCGTGAGTTGCAAGAACAGCTTCAAGAAGCTGAAAAATCGGCGGTTGTTGGCAGGCTCGCTTCCGCAATCGCGCATGAAATTCGAAATCCGCTAAACTATATAAATCTTTCGCTTGATCACTTACGCAAAAAATTCGCGCCGGAAGATCCCGAAAAACAAAAGACTTTTGAAAAACTTACGTCGCAGCTAAAGACCGAAGTTGAAAGAATAAATCAACAGATTGCGGATTTTTTGCGGTATTCACGTCCGCAAAAGTTTCAGATGGAGCCGGTTGATATTAGAAAGGTTATTGATGGTTCGCTAAGAATAATCGAACCGCAGGCAAAAGAACAAGACGTAAGAATAAACATAATTGAACGCGAAGATATACCGTTGGTCTCCGGTGATGCAGAAGTGCTTCGTTCTGTTTTCAATAACCTCTTTATAAACGCGCTTCAGGCGATGGAAAACCAAGGTGGCACACTTGGTGTTTCAATTTCAACGGATGAAAGCTTTGTTTCAATTGATATAAAAGACAGTGGCTGCGGAATTGCTCCGGAACACGTGGAAAAAATATTTCAGCCATATTTTTCGACAAAAGAAACCGGAACAGGTTTGGGGCTTGCAATCGTAAAGAAGATAATAGACGAGCACAAAGGCGAAATCGCGGTGAATTCGGAAGAAGGCGATGGCACCGTGTTTACCGTAATTTTGCCGCGTTCAAAATAATATATGACAAGAAAATCAATACTTGTAGTTGATGACGAAAAAGGGCAGCGGGAGATTCTTGAAATGATTCTCTCCGGCGAAGGTTACGACGTTACAACGGCTTCTTCCGGCGAAGCCGCGCTAAAATTTGTTCAGGATCGGCATTTTGACTTGGTTTTGACGGATTTGAAAATGACCGGAATGAGTGGTTTGGATCTTTTAAAGAAATTAACGGATTACGATAAATCAATTATTGTTGTGCTTTTAACGGCGCACGGTTCGGTTGATTCCGCCGTTGATGCGTTACAATTGGGCGCATTTGATTATCTTCAAAAACCTTACGACAGTGAAAAACTGCTTGAAACAATTTCGCGCGCGCTGAAAAAACTTTCCGTGTTGGATGTGGAAATAATTTCGGCATCCGACGAAATGGATAGGGTCAAGAAGCTGATATTGAAGATTGCAAAATCAAATTCAACGGTTCTGATTCGTGGTGAGAGCGGCACCGGAAAGGAACTGATAGCGCGTTCGATTCACACAAATTCGCAACGATCAGGGCAAATATTTCAGGCAGTAAACTGCGCCGCAATTAACGAAAACCTGCTTGAATCAGAATTGTTTGGTCATCAAAAGGGAAGTTTTACGGGTGCTGTTTCCGATAAGAAAGGTATTTTTGAGGTAGCGGATGGGGGCACGTTATTTTTGGATGAAATTGGCGAACTTGATATTTCGCTTCAAGCAAAATTGCTACGTGCACTTCAAGAAAAACAAATCAGAAGGGTTGGCGGAACAAAAGAAATAAATATTGATGTTCGTGTAGTTGCCGCCACAAATCGCGACTTGTTGAAAATGACGCAAAACGGTACGTTTCGTGAAGATCTCTACTATCGCTTAAATGTTCTTTCGCTTGAGATTCCGCCGCTGCGCGAAAGGGGAAGCGACATTCCCCTGCTGATAAATTATTTTGTTAAGAAATATACCCGCAACACTGAACGTGAGATAAAATTTGACGACCGCGCGCGCGTGATTATGGAAAACTATTCGTATCCCGGCAATGTCAGACAGCTTGAATCTGCTGTTGAGCGCGCTATTTTACTTTGCGAAAATGATACGATAACGGTTGATGATTTGCCGCCGGAAATGTTGAACAGGGAAGTGGCTACCGGCGATGAGTTGTTTTTGCTTCCGCCGGGTGGAGTAGATTTTGAAGACGTGGAGAAAAGTTTTATTACACAAGCAATGGAACGAACTGATGACAACATCACAAAGGCAGCCAAGCTACTTGGCTTAACCTTTCGCACGCTTCAGTATAGGCTTGAAAAATACGGCATCAAGAAAGATGCCGATTCTAACGATGAGGAATAGGTTTCGCCCCCTTTTTGCTTTTGAGGAGAAATCGCAATGGATTGGTTTTCAACATTAACTTTGGCACTCGGCACGGCTTGGACATCCGGAATAAACTTGTATGCAACCGTTTCCGTATTGGGATTATTGCAGAAATTTTCTGCGATAAAATTGCCGGGTGGATTGGATGTGCTGGACAACTGGTGGATTATTGGAGTGGCAGCCGGGCTGTATCTTATTGAATTTGTTGCAGATAAGGTTCCTTACGTGGATAGCGTATGGGATGTAGTTCACACATTTATTCGCGTGCCGGCAGGTGCACTACTTGCCTATTCGGCAACGGATCAAATGAATCCCGCTTTTGCCGTAATCGCCGGAATGCTCGGCGGCGGTTTGGCGCTTTCATCACACGGAACAAAAGCTGCCCTTCGGGCGGGTGCGAATCTCTCACCCGAACCTGTTTCAAACTGGACACTTTCGATTGTAGAAGATGCGGTTGCTTTTATCGGAACACTTTTGGCGGTGTTTGCGCCCGTGTTAATTGCAATTGTGCTTCTGATTGTTGTTATATTTACAATTTGGTTCGGACCAAAACTCTATCGTGTTATTAAGCGATTGTTGAACGCGGCGCGTGCAATGATAAGAGGAGCTTCAATAGAGCAAGTTGCCGAAAAAGCACCGTAACGATGGATAATATTACATTGAAAAAAATTTGCCGGGCGGTGGCGGCGATATTTATTTTGGCAGCCGCCTTTTTTATTTTCGGCGGAAAATCGGAAACCGGCTTTGCTTGCGTTGCATTTAGCCTTGCAGCATTTTTTCTGAGTACAAAATACAGTGCAAAGGAAAGAATTCGAATACACGATGAGAAGAATCACCAACCGGAAGATAAAAATTGTGATGTTTGCGCCGTTGAAGAATTATCTGAAGATAGCTGATTAAATAAACTTGGTTTTGAGTTCGGGGATGTCTTTTAAAGATTAGCCGTCAAAATGAAAAATAGAATCTTCAATTTCTTGATTATATAAAACCTCACTCAATTTGATGTTCCAGAGCATTGTGTTTGTTCTTCGACCGTTCGAATCTTCGTAATAGATTCGGTAAGAATTCGGCAACGTTAAGCCGCCTACGTCACGAAAATCGTCGAAGATTTCGACAAACCTGTAACGTGTTTCGGATTGATAAGCAGATAAATCTACCGATGCCCCCATGCTTGGATTTAAAGTTTTTGTATATTCAGTTTTAAGGTGCCTAAAAGTTTTTGCATCGAAATATAAACTTACCATGAGGTCGGAATCTGATGAGTTATTTAAGGTAACGCGATAGCAAACGTTTCCATCAATGTTTTTGGTGCCGGCTGATTTCATTTTCGAATGCTTTTCGTCAAATCTATAAAATTCCCAAGCGGTAGAGAGCGCACCGGTTAACAATCCTTGTTTAAACGTTTTTGCGTTATCGCGAATAAAATTTCCAAGCAGGCTGCGGACGCCCGGACGCAAAAAGGAAACTGTTACATTAGTTCCATCAAAGCCAATTCGTTCTGATGGGTAATCAGGGTTCGGAAACTGAAGTCCAATCAAATATTTATTGCCTTCTGAAGCCAAAACGCTTGTACCGGATGTTGTACCGTTAGTTGCCCCCTTTGATTCGGATTCTACTCCGCCGTATGCAGTGATTGATTTTAATGCGGAAAGTTTTTCCGGGGTTCCAATTGAGCGAAGATGCCGTTCAACAAGTTCTTTGATTGAAATTTTTTCAGCCGCTTTTTGGTTTTTTGAAAAACCCGTGCTGCTTATCAACAATGCGACAAGGATGGCATAAAAGAAAACTGTATAACGCGAGATTTTCATAGTGTTGGTGAGCGAACTGCCGACCTGAAGTCGGCAGTTCGATAAAATACAAACTAGAAACTAAATCGAGCTGCAAACTGCATAATTCGCGGATCGACGTATGAGCTTGTTACACGACCAAAGTTATTGCTGTTAATGTCTAAATCAGCGCCCCAATACGGAAGTTGCTTATTCAAAACATTAAATACTTCGCCTCTAAGTTCGACCTTGTATTTACCTTCAGCAAACTTGAAAGACTTGCTGAGTCCTAAATCCCAATTCATATAAGGCAGACCATTCAGGAAGTTTTGCGGAAGGTTTCCAACTTCACCTGCCTTATTGAAAAAGAATACTTGACCATCAAATGGAGCCTGATCTATCGGACTTGTTGCCCTAACGCTAACCAATGTATAGCCGGCAGGCAACGGATCGTTTAGATCCACGCGTTGAGTAGTTACGCCATTTGAAGCCGTTGCATATAAAACGCTCGGATTTACTGCATAAATTCCATTTGGCGTATTAAACTCGCCGAAAAGATCTTTGATCTCACCGGTTGTCAAAATACTCATCGCACGTTGTCTATCTGATTGGAACGTAATTGTTGATGTAGATCGCGGATCCAAAACGCTGAGTGGCGGTCCGGAGCTGATATTTACGATTGTTGTAAATTGAAATCCGCCAAAAATAGCATCAACAATTCCGCCTTGGTTTAGGAATTTCTTGCCCCTACCGAATGGTAAATCGTAAATAAAGTTTCCGTTAAACGTGTGTGTGCGGTCATAGTCCGGACGTCCATAATCGTAATCAGGGTTATTGTTATCTTGCACTTCGCCCTGTCTGTTTTGTCCGTCGTCCGGAACGTTTGAAAGAATCTTTTGGAACGTGTAATTCGCTTGGAACGATAAGCCATTTGAGAATCTTCGGCGAAATTCCGCTTGAAGAGCGTTGTAGTTGTATTTACCGCCGTTCATCAAAATCTCGTCAACGAATATGTTCGGATTCTTTACAAGATCAACATTCCCGTTCCAGCCATTCAACAAATAATACTGAGCCAGCGAACCGGCACGTTCTTGGGAAAGATATGCGCGAACAGTATTAAAGATTGAAGCTGACAAACTTTGGCGTAAGATGCCGCCGTATGCCAATTGGTCAAATATCGGGTTTGCTTGCTGACCAGGTAAGCCTATGTTATCAGCACGCGTGCAATAAAATGTCGGATCATACGCGGTCGGATTAATCGTAGCGCCTTGAATTCGGCAATTTTCACGAGCGATTTTGAAGCCCTCAAGGAATTGATTGTCACGCAAATCCAATTGGTTAAATGTTGTCGTGCGCAAAAGGTCGTTACTCTTATTGCCTACATAACGAACTTCAAGCACTGATTTATAAGGTAAAGCAAATTGAATTCCTACGTTATATTCGTAAGTTTTCTGAACTTGCAGATAAGGGTCAACACCAAACACTTGGCTACCATATCCAAGATTCGCATTGTTTTCCGCAAATGAAATTGGAAATTCGCGAAGCGTTGGCACGGCAGTAATATCAGGCAAACTTGAAAATCCCGTTCGCGGAGTTATTGAAGCAACCAAAACATTATTAAATTCGGAACCAATTGTTACCGCGTTTAATCCGGGGTTCGCACCAACCAATGTGCTAACGGATTTTACATATTCATCATTTACATAGTTGATTCTAAATCCGCCGCGAATGGTTGAGCCCGGACGGAAAATTTTTGACATAAATCCGTGCTCAAAAACAGGCGAATACGCGATTCCAACCGACGGAGCAAAATTGTTCTTATCCGGGCGAGTAAACGTCGTCGGGTTGCCGGAATCGGTTCCGATAATGTCCAGTTCGCCGTCGGGGTTCAAAATACCGCTTTTCACGTCCTTAGGATCAGGGAACACCGGTTCTAGGTAAAGCCTGTCGGGAGCTTCAACCGGCGTCCAGTATTCATATCTGACGCCTGCGTTTATAGAAAGATTTGGACGTGCCCGCCATTGATCGGCTACGTATCCTGCGTAAATGCTATAATTTAAATGCTTTGTAGATGGCGAATACGCAAATCCCTCTTCCGGGCTAGTTAGGTTCGCTGTTCGCGATGCCCCACCAACAATACCCGCCAATAGATATCTTAGAGCGTTTGCACGCGCCAAATCAGTAGATGAAATGCCGCCGGTAAATTGGGTTTGTTGAAGTGACAGGATATTGTTGTTACCGCCTGAACCCATTATTGAATAGCCGGTAGTTATTCCGGCATAATTTTCGGAAGTAACCTTGTAAGATTCGAACTCTCCGCCAAAACGAATTGAATGATTTCCCCAAGTATAAACAGCATTATCTTGGAAGTTTCGATAGTCAGTTTTTCTTCCTTGGCTTCTAAAACTTCCTTCCGGATTTGTTACTAATGGAATGCTCAAGAGATAATCTGAAGCAACGTGACTTTCGTTGAAAAACGGTTCCGAAAGCTGGAAGCCCGCACGAAATTCATTTGTAAGATTATTGGATAAAATCAAACGGTAAGCGCCGGTAAAGAACGTTGTCGGTCCACCTTGGTTTACATACGGTACCGTTGAAAATCCGCTGCCGATGTCAGTTCTTGCATCTGAATTTTTATTTCTACGGAAAACAAACTCAAGCAAATTCTTGTCATTGATTTGATAATCAACTCTTCCCGTAAACGCATTTCTTGTTTCCGGGTTTGATTGATTGAAGTTTAACACTTGAAGGAAATTGGTTCCGGTTAAAATTCCGTTGCCGGCACTTGGAAGATTGTTTAAGATACGCGCCTGAATTACCGGATCAACGCTTAGTATACCGCCCTGTGCACCGGTAATTGGTGATGCCAACCCTTGCCCGGTCAATACATTTATTGTGGTTTGTGTGCCATTGTTCCTTGTATATGTAAACGAACCATCACGCGCAGCCGGCAACAAAGTTGTTCCCGTTGCAGAAACTTGTTGTGCCAATCTAAAGCCTTCATAGTTAAAGAAGAAAAATGATTTGTCTGAACGAAACATTGGTCCGCCTTCACCAAAATTCGGAAACGGCAGGGGACCGCTTGCCGTTCCACCAAATTGATTTCTATTCAAAAACGGTTTATCCACCCCGTTCGCATTGTTAAAAAACGTGTTCGCCGTAAAGTATGAATTTCGGTTGTAGATATATGCCGTTCCGTGATACTGATCGCCACCGCGCGGAGTTACCAACCCGATTTGCGTCGATCCGCCACCTTGGTCAACCGAAGCGTTTTGCGTGGTTACACTGAATTCGGCAGTATCGTCAACCGTCGGAACATCGGATACATAAGCACCCGTACGAATAAAGTTATCTTGAACGTTTAATCCGTCACGTCGAATATCTTGAGACGATGAGCGTTGTCCGTTTACGGAATTCGTAGTGGGGTTTGCACCTGCGGTTAAATTCAAAAGTGAAAGCGGGTTGCGTCCGTTTAATGGCAGTTGATTTATCTGCTCTTGCGAAATGGTTGATGTTAACTCTGCATCGCTAGAGTTAATAATTTCAGCACCTGCTTCAACGGTAACTTCGGCTGCAATATCGCCAAGTTCGAGCTTTGGATTTAAGGTGTACGGTTGATTCGCGTCTATCTTCAGCGAAGTTGCAACGTATGTCTTAAACCCTTCGAGTGAAACGCGAACAGAATAAGTTCCGGCATTTAGCTGTTTAAACTCAAAACCTCCACTGCCGTTTGTTACAGTAGAAAATTCAATTCCGGTTAAATCGTCCTTAACCGTAACAGTTGCACCCGGTAATAATCCATCCGGTCCGTACACGTTACCTGAAAGCGTACCTGTGGAACTCTGCGCGCTCAGGTTAATCGTAAATGCAATCAAAATAAATAATGCTAATGAAATTCGTTTCATTTTACTCTCCTTATTCTTTGCGGATTTTCTTCTATTACCACACGTATGAATTCCGCTACTTTTTCAAATAGAAAATCAATTAATTTTCTTGCTTTACTAAAGAATTAGGCAAAGACTATGCCCAAGCCAAAGAAGACCAAGAAAACCAAGTAACTAAGTGCATATTAGGCACTTGTTCTTAAAAATTTATGTGAACTTAATCTGATAACCTAAATTTTTTACGAAGTTTCGGATGTAATGGAACTGTACGGATTACCGCGAGTTCCTATGAATTTAAGCATTGTGTAATCAACGCGAAATCGAATTAAGCGTGTTAAACGGAATACAGAAATTCCTACCATCAAAGGAAATAAGGCAAAAGCAATTGAAGCGAAATGCATCACAGAACTTGAACCCGATACCGAAACAGTATTTGGCGCAATCGAACAGTTTTATATAAGTGCTTGGAAATTAACAAGTTTCCGTAGCCAATTGCGCGGTAAATTCGGTAGTATTTATTTGTTATAATTCTTCGACATATTTTTAATATGAGGTTTTTAATGAGATTTAAAACACGGTTTTTCTTAATCTGCTTGATTTTGTTTTCGATAATCGCGACAGCGAGTGCGCAGCAAACCCGAAAGCCATCGCCCATGTATGAACCCGAAGGCGCGATGCCAAAAGAACCCGCGTCTAATATGGATTCGCTTTCTCAAATTCCTTCGCGGGAAACATTCGATATGCTTGCGCGCGTTTATCATCAGGGAACCTCGTATGCACTGCCGCACATAATGTTTGTAATCGATAGGCGAGACAATAATCATATTTATTACATAAACTCGCAAAAATATCGGTTTCATAAAGATTTTCTTCGTGCGATGCATTTGGTTCTAAAGGGTGAAGATGCTTTTAACGCAGTTTATATTGATCCAAATCGCAGATTTATTGTCGGAACCGTTGCATATCAAAAACCGGTAGAAAAGTTTACTTTTGAATTTTGGGATGGAGATTTGATTCCCAAAGATCAGATTATGCTGACGTATGACAAAATAAATTCGACATTTTTTGTGCCTGTTGCGTTTAAGCCGAATTCAACAAGGCAAGATGACCTAAGTGCAAAGCTTGAAATAAAACGAGTTACATCAGCGGAAATTTCCGATAACCAAGAATATTTGGCGTTGAATGTTGCAAAGGGCGTGGGAAGAGTTCACATCATCAAGGATATAAACGACCCCACTGTGGAGATTGGTTACAACGAAATTTTAGTGCTTAACGAAGTTCCGATAAGCCTTCCGCCTGTAGCCGGAATAATAGTTACAAAACCTTCCACACCGCTGTCGCATATAAATCTTTTGGCAAAGGGCTGGGGCATTCCAAATGCATACATAAAGGATGCCGATAAATTATTTAAGGAATACGATGGGCTTTGGATTCAGCTTGAAACAACGCCGACCGAAGCAAAAGTTGAGCTCGCTGGGCAAGACCAACTTGCTTGGTATAAACAACAAAGGGAAATGCGGAATCAGGTTGTGAAACCGCCACCATCAAATCTTGCACCAAAGACGTTTGCATCACTAATGCAACTTTCAAAGGCTAAGAGCATAAGTTACGGCGCCAAAGCCGCAAACTTAGGTGAAGTGGCAACGGCGCGTATCCCGCGCATCTCGGTTCCAAACGGGTTTGGTGTACCGTTTTATTATTTCAAAGAATTTATGAAAGCCAACGGGTTTGACAAGAAGGTAGAAGATTTTAACTTTGATGATAATTTTGTGCATAATCCGGTTATTCGTCGGAATAAGCTTGATGAATTTCGCAAGCAAATCATAGCCGCCGAAGTCGACCCGGTATTTAGAAAGGCGGTAATTGCGAGATGGCGCACATATTTACACGGACGAGGCGTGTTTGTTCGAAGCTCTTCCAACGCTGAAGATATTCCGAATTTTAGCGGTGCGGGTTTGTATGACACCGTTCCGAATGTCACAAATGCCGATGATTTGATTACGGCAATAAAAACCGTTTGGGCATCGCTTTATAAATTTGAAGCGTGGGAAGCGCGCGAGCGAAATTTTATAGATCATAACGGAACCTATATGGGAGTTTTGATTCAAATTGGAATTCAATCGGACAGCAGCGGGGTAATGATCACGAAAGACCCGTTTAACCCCGAAAATAAAGGCGCAGTTTATATCAGCGCAAAGCGCGGATTGGGAATCAAGGTTGTTGACGGCAAAAAGGTGGCGGAACAAATCTTGTATTCAAAAAATTCAAATGCCGTGCAAGTCTTGACACGTTCGGAAGAAGATACGTTGTTGAGTTTTGACGAAAACGGCGGCGTAAAGGAAGTTCCGATTACAGGAAAACGAGCTGTTTTAACTGATTCCGTGGCGAGAAGACTTGTTGCGGCTGGCGAAAAAATCAAAGCGCTTTTTGGGGGAAAGGTAGATCAGGATATAGAATGGGCTTACAAAGGCGGCGTAGTTTTTATATTGCAATCCAGACCCTTTGTCGAAAACTAAAATATTTATATGAAGAAGTTTTTAATATTTGCATTGTTCTTAACAGGTTGCAGCAGTGACGGTACTGTGCCGGTTGCACAAGATAATTCCGCAAAAAACGCAAACATCGCGGGTAATACAAGAAGCGGCGAAACGATGATTGCGCATTCAACCGATACGGATGCAGAAGCTTTGAAGAAAGCTTCGCCTGTCACAAAAAGCGAATCTCCAACAAAATATACGCGTTCAGGCGATCCGCTCGACACCGCCAAATATGATAAGGCGATTGCAGATGGTGAAGCGGCGGTGAAAAAGAGTGGCGATGACGCTTCTAAGAAGGCGCTTTCAAAAGCATATTACAACCGCGGAGAAGCTCTCACGCAATCGAGACAATATGCTTCCGCGCTGGGTGATTTCAGGCGTGCCGTAAAAAACGATCCAAGTAACGCAGAAGCGCAAAATTGGATCAACGAAATCGAAGGAATATATAAAAGTATGAATCGGGAAAGTCCAAAGGAAGGTGAAGAACCCGCGCCGATTCGAATCGGTGAAAAATCCAACTAAATATTTTGCGAATCTTCGCAAAAAGAGTCAATTAACAAAACTTTCATTTTTGGCGGAAGAGTTCGGCTTTTCCGTCTTTATATTGGAGAACAAAGAATTTAAGTATGGCAAAGACAGCAAACGATCTTCGCAAAGGGAACGTAATAATTCTCGATGGTTCGCCGTGTAAGGTGATGGAATTCGACCGGAACCAACCGGGAAAAGGCGGGGCGATAGTGCAAACGCGCTTGCGGAATTTAGTTACCGGAAACTCATTTGAGCACCGTTTTCGGTCAAACGAAAATGTAGAGCGCGCAATTCTTGATCAAAATGAAATGGAGTATTTGTATTCTGACGGCGAAATGCACCATTTTATGAATACGGAAACATTCGAGCAGATTTCGATGAGTGAAGATGAACTTGGCGATGCTGCAAAATGGTTAATGGCAGGCTTGAAAATACAAATCGAATTCTTTGACAGCACACCAATCGGTGTCGATTTGCCGCAATCCCTCGATCTTGAAATCGTAGAAACGGAACCGGTTTTAAAAGGTGCGACCGCTTCAAATTCCAACAAACCGGCAACTTTGGAAAACGGCGTAACGCTTTACGTGCCTCCGTATATAACAACAGGCGAAAAAATTCGCGTAAACCCTACCGAAGAAAAATTCATTGAACGGGTAAAATAAATATGTGAGGGCGGCAAAATGTATTTTCTTTACAGTTGCATTTATACAATTGCTTTTATACTGCTGTCACCCTATTTTTTAATCAGATACTCAAAATATCTTTCGGGCGTTAAGCAGCGTTTAGGGTTTGTGCCCAAGTTGGATAACAGCGAAAGAAAAGTTGTTTGGATTCACTGCGTTTCAGTTGGGGAAGTTAACGCAGCACGCCCGTTGATTGATGTAATCTTAAAACGCTATTCCAATTATCAAGTAGTTATTTCAACAACAACCGCAACGGGACAAAAGCACGCGAAGGAACTTTACGGGTCGCGTGTAACAAGTGTTATCTACTTTCCTTATGACTGGAAAAACACGGTAAAACGTACACTTTCGCGCGTAAAGCCGAAATTGGTTTTGATAATGGAAACCGAAATTTGGTTTAGATTTTATCGCGAAGCGTCAAAAGAAGATGTGCGACTTTTTATTGTAAACGGAAGAATTTCAGAAAAAAGCGCAAAACGCTATTCTTGGATTCGCGCCACAATGAAGCGCGTTTTAAAGTATTTGGAAATAGCGATGATGCAAGATCATGATGATGCCACGCGGCTGATTCAACTCGGAATTCGAAGCAGCAAAGTAAAAGTTACAGGCAATATGAAGTTCGACCAAAAGTTGATTCCGGAAGACGGAGAAGTGATTCGCTATTTTCGTGAGAGATTCGGAATATCAAAAAGTGCACCACTAATTGTTGCGGCTAGCACCCACGGACCCGAAGAAAGTCTTGTGCTTACCGCGTTTAAAAACGTGTGGAAAGAATCAAAAGGAAATCTTCCCAGACTCTTAATTGCTCCGCGACACCCTGAACGTTTTAATGACGTTGAAACCGAAATAAGAAAATCCGGTTTTGATTGGGTCAGGCGCACGGAAAAAGAATCAAATAGAGATAAAGCAGCAGAAATTATACTGCTTGATAGCATTGGCGAATTGCGTGAAATCTACCCAATTTCCGAAATCGTGTTTGTGGGAGGCAGCATTTTGCCGCGCGGTGGTCAGAACATACTTGAGCCCGCATTTTGTAACAACGCAATTGTTACCGGACCGCATATGGAAAATTTTGCGGCAATTGCCCACGAATTTATTTTGAACGAAGCTTTGGAACAATTGCCTGAAACTGACCAGGAAGGAACCGTTGAAGCCTTGACCGAAGCATTTTCGATTTTGCTGAATAAACCGGAATTGCGAAAAATTCTTTCAGAAAATGCATTGATGGTTGCAAACAGGAGCCGTGGTGCCACTGAAAAGACGTTGGATATACTGCAACCCTATTTTGAACTTGATAAGCCGCCTAAATTATATCGTTAAATGCTTATCTTTTATCTATTTACGGCTTTTCAGCTAATTGCCTCAGTTATTTTGGTTCGGGGCGGCATCAAGTTTCTAAATTACTTCAAGGGCGAATTTTCGAATCCGGAATCTTCCCAAAACTTGCAAGTTTGTGTCTTTTTACCTTGTAAAGGATTGGAAACGGGGCTGGAAGAAAATTTACGTGCGCAACTGAATCAAGCACACAAGAAATATTCACTTGTGTTTATTGTTGAAAGTAAAGAAGATGAGGCATTCGAACTTCTACAAAAACTTTGTGCGGAATTTTCAACGGCGAGTATTTTTGTTGCGGGCATAGCCAATGATTGCGGTCAAAAAGTGCACAATTTGTTACGCGCCACGGAACTTATTCCGGAAAGTGCAGAAGTTGTCGTGTTCACTGATTCGGATGCCCGTCCGCACAATACATGGTTGACATCGCTAACAGCGCCGTTGGAAAGCGGTGAGGCGGTGTGCACCACCGGTTATCGCTGGTTTATTCCCAAGCCCGAAAATTTCCCTTCAAATTTGCGCACCGTTTGGAACGCATCAATCACATCCGCATTGTCGGCTGATTCACCGTTTTGTTGGGGCGGTGCAACCGCTATCAAGAAAGACACATTTGAAGAACTGCGGATTCGTGAACAATGGAAGGGTGCCATTTCAGATGATTTTGTAATTTCGCGAGTGTTGTCACGAGCAAAAATACCCATACGTTTTGTGCCACAATGTCTTACAAAATCGGTTGATTCTTGCAATATTGCAGAGATGCTTGAATTTACAACCCGCCAAATGAAGATTACGCGCGTTTACTCAATATCTTTGTGGCTCGCATCGCTTGTTTCATCCACGCTGTTTGTTTTTACATTTTGGGGCGGAATTATTCTCTTTGTGGGGTCTTCCGGCGTTACAAAATATATTGTGTTTTCACTGCTTTTAACTATTTTTGCGTTTGGCGTGGCAAAGGCGGATTTGCGCTTTCGCGCGATTAAAATCGCATTCGGTAATCAATTGGGTCGCCACGAGCGCATTCGGCAAGATTGTTTTTGGATTTTTACCCCAATAATTTTCTTAATAAATGATGTTTTGGCACTTTTTTCGCGCAAAATAACTTGGCGTGGAATCACTTATGAATTAAAATCCGAACATAAAACGAAAATTGTTGCGCGTTAGAATTGTGCGCTGTTTAACCCTCCATAGTTACTGGGGCAGAAATGATAAAAAGTATATTTGGCGACGAAGATAACAAGAAAAGCGCTTCCCCCGGCGTGAATACCGAAGCACCGCCGTTAGTGAATTCTACTAATTACCGCGGCGTTGGCTCAGACATTAAACCCGCAATTCCTGTTATGAAGTTTAACGATAACGATTCGGGCAAAGTAGTTCCGTTTGAAATTGATGGTTTGATTGGTAAACAAAATGAAACAATGGCGGGAGCCGCACAAGAAAAATCTGAAGGCGGGGCTACCGGCGCGGTTCAGGTAAAAATCGAAGATAAAGAATCACAATTAAACGATTATGCGCCGATTAAGCCGATTACAGGTGAAGTGGCGCATGCAATTGAAACAAACGCCGATACCGCAATTAAAGTTGATATGGATGCGCCTGCAAACCCAACTGATGCGAAACCCGAACCAAGCACGGTTTTACGTCCGGCGACGCTTCTCTCTGAAGATCCGATAAGTGTCACGCGGAAAGATTTTGTGCCTGATACGCCCGAAGAAGTGGTAAGAAAAACGGGTCTTGCGTGGTCAGCCGCAATTGCGTTATTTACTTCGGTTACGTTTATGCTTGTTCTCGGGTGGATTGCGGATTTGCTTTTGGGCATTTCTCCCTGGGGGCTTGTTGGTGGGATTGTAATTGGCGCATTTATTGGGTTTGTGCAGTTTTTTAGAACTACATCCCAAATACTCAAGCCCTCAAAACCGGTTGTTGAACCACACCACGTGTTCAGCAACCACAACAAAGAACACAAATAAAAACAGGGTCTGAATATTTTGTTAAAAGCATAGGCGTAAGCGGCATCAAATCGGCTGAAAATTTCCGCTTTTGCTTTTGAATTTTGCTTCATCTGCCTATAAGATGTTTGTTTCGCAATTGGCGAAGGTGTAATTCTGGTTGAAAACGAAAGTAAAAATATTGAGTCGTTAAGCCATTTTAGGATACTCGCTTTAATGGGGTTGGTATCGCTGGTTATGGCTTTAGCTTCCGCGATTTTTTTACCATACCGTTTTTCGATTGGCGTGCTGATTGGTGGCGCGTTTGCATATTTGAATTACTTTTGGCTCAAGAAAACGCTTCAACACGTTTTTCTTATTGCTTCGGAAGGTGAAACGCCGCGAATTTTTGGCGCGGGTTACATTTTGCGTTACGTCGCATTCGGACTTTTTCTTGGGCTTATCTATCTAAGCGATTTTGTTCCGATTGGAGCCGTTATTTTCGGATTAGCGAGTTTTGCATTTGCGATTGTAATCGAAGGATTTTTAAGAATTTTTTCAACTTTAACAACTGACAGGTAAATTGGGAATGTTTTTATTTGCAGAAGGCGGCGAACATCATACGCCATTGATTGTAGAATTTGTTAATTACTATTTGGGACCACCGGTGTATGAGTTTCAGCTGGCTGTAACGCGTCCGTTGTGGGATGCGATTTTGAGCAAGTTTGGAACTACGCCTGAGGCGATGTTTGGTGAATATTCCGTAGAAAACGCAATTCCTTGGTACACGATTATGTTTTTTATCGCGTGCCTACTTTCGATATTCTTTATCTGGGTGTTTAAGGGAAAGCTTTCGGAAGACGACCCGAAAAATGGGCAGTTGACGCTTGAAGCGGGTTTTTTGGCAATCAAAGATTTGGTGGTGAGCATAATCGGTGAACACGGTTTCCGGTATTTTCCGGTTGTTGCAACGTTTGCGGTTCTGGTTTTGGTTTCAAATCTCATGGGTTTGTTTCCGATGTTTATGTCTCCAACGGCGCATATTAGCGTAACGTTTGCACTTGGTATTACGTCGTTTATTTACTACAACTACGTGGGGATTAGCGAAAACGGTTTGTCTAAGCACCTTGGACATCTTGCGGGACCACGTTTGCCAATTTTGATTGCGGTATTCATCACTCCGTTAATTTTTGTCATTGAACTGATTAGTAACCTGATTCGTCCTGCAACACTGGCACTTCGGCTTTTTGCAAATATGTTTGCCGATGAGCAAATTTCGATGCAGATTTCAGGACTTGCGCCGCCATTTACACATTTTTTATTGCCCGTTGCTCTGATGCCGCTCGCAGTTTTTGTTGCGTTTGTTCAGACACTTGTGTTTACGCTTCTTTCAATGATTTACATCGGCGAAGTTACACATTCGGAAGAACATCACGATGATAGCCATCGTGACGTAAAACATGAAACCAACGGTGAGAAAATCGCCGATTTTATTGCGGAAGAAATCGCAGGCAGATCGGTTTAGAAATTTTAAGGTTTTTTGAATTGGGAATTGGTTCGGATATACGATATGCCCACACGCTACAGGCGGCTTGTCTCCAACGAGAGTATAAAACAAGCAATACCGGAAGTGAGGCGAACTAATAAACGGCGAATCATTTCTTCGATTCTTATTAAATGAAAATAGGAGAAATAGAAGAATGAAAAAGATGAAATTTGTTTTCTTTGCAGTGCTTTTGCTTGCGTTGTTTGCAGCTGCGGCGTTTGCACAAGATCCGACCGCAGCAGCAGCAGCAGGCGCAGGCGATAATGCCAACACCGTAGCTGCCGCAAAGGCGATTGGTGGCGGTATCGGTTTTGGAATAGTAGCCGGGCTTGCGGGTATTGGACAAGGTTTGGTTGGTTCAAGAGCCGCTGAAGGGGCTGCACGCAACCCAAGCGCGGCAGGTACCGTTCAAACGCTTATGATTATTGCGCTTGCACTTATCGAATCACTAGTACTTTTTGCGCTTTTGATTGTTTTTGTAAAACTCTAAAGCAAAGTAGTAAAATAGTTTACGGGCGGGGTTGTTTTAGCTCCGTCCGCTTTTTTATGCGAGGAATTTATGCGAGGAATAGGTATTACCAGCACCGGGCGCAAAACTATTTTATTCCTTTCCGACGTTCGTTATGTTACAACTAAAATGTGCGTTCATGAATCCTATGCACGTGAATAGCGCAACTTTTGACGAATAAATTCGTTCCTTACATTGTCATGATGATTGATCAATTCATTGGAAGAAGATTAGCGGATAAGTACGAAATCGAAAGTATTATACGTGAAAACGATTTCGGCGGTCTTTATAAAGGGCGGCATCTGCTTATGGAAAAACCGGTTTCGGTGAAGGTGCTTTCGCCTGCTTTAGCCGTCGATGAGCACATTGTGGAGCGTTTTTCTGAAAATGCGCGCATAGTTTCGCGTTTATCCCATCCAAATATACTGAATGTTACCGATTTCGGGCGTGATTATGACGGAACCGTTTTTGTTGTGATGGAAGATGCAGAAGGTGAAACGCTGCGCGACGCGCTTCTTCGTGAAGGCGCATTTACGGTTGAACGCGCGGTAAGAATTACACGCCAAATCGCCGCAGCACTTTCAGCGGCGCACGCAAACGGAATAGTTCACGGAAAACTTTCGCCTGATAGCATTCTGCTTACCGAGCTTGGCAATGGTTCAAAGCTTGTGAAAATTACCGATTTAGGCACATTTGATGAGGTCGTACAAACCGATTTTGACGAAGAAACGCCCGTTGAAAACATAGGCTATCTTTCACCCGAACAATGTGCGAATGAAGGCGATTATGACGAACGTTCAGATGTTTACACGCTCGGAATAATGCTCTATGAAATGCTGATTGGCGTGGTTCCGTTTGATGGTGAAACCACAACTGAAGTTATGTTGAAGCATGCAGAAGTGCCGCCACCGCCGCTTGCAGCATATCGTGATGATGTTCCGCCCGAAGTTGAAACGGTTGCGATTCGTGCAGTCGCTAAGAATCCGGATATGCGTTATCAAACGGTTGCGGCATTTGCCGAAGATCTTTCGGAAGCGGCAAAGCTCGAATCAGACACTTCAGCCGTAATTGTGCCTTCAAAGGCTGTGGCTGCAAAGGCAGGAAACAACAACGTTTGGAAGACAGCGTTTATATCGCTTGTGGCGTTATCACTTTTGGCATTTGGTTTAATTTATTGGACAAAAACAAAGCAAACCGAACCCGTTACGGTTCAGCAGGTAGATAAAGATGGGAAACCGGTGCAGCCTTTGAGTCCGGCTACCGGAATCGCGGAAAAAAATCTTCCCGATATGAATGCGTTTACCAGCGGTTCGATGAACCCGGAGGATATGATGGTTCGCCCGGATGGAACGGTCGTTTCCGCGCCAGCCGGTGGTGGCGGAGATGGATTTGATCCGTGGGCAAACCCCGGCGCCCCACCCAGCAGCGGCGGAAGCTATGCGCCGGGCGGCGAAAACGTTACCATACCCGGAAACTCCGGAAGTATTTTTACGCAAGATGAGCCATTTTCGTATGATGAAAAAGGAAACCCGATTTATTTGGTTCCTGTTCCCAGCAATTCGCCAAAAGCGGATAAAACCGCAAAGCCCGACGATGTAAAAGCTACTGATGCCAAACAGAAGCCGGTAACGGATAAACCTGCGGATAAAAAGACCGATACAAAACCAAAGACTGAAAAACCTGCTGAAAAGAAAGCAGACACAGTTAAACCGGCATCTGAAAAACCGAAGGGTTCAGTGGCGCCAACCGGCGCGCAGACCACTAACGTAAACGCAAACCAACAAAATTCCGGCGCCGGAAGTTAGTATTATTGCGTGCCTTAAATAGTGTTCAATTTCGAAGCAAAATCTTGTCGATTTCTTTCCAAAGGTCATGTAATTTTTCTATTCTAACCTTGCTGGCGACAACAAAGCACGGCAAATTAAAATTTAGCTTCACGAGTTTTGTCGCATCTTTTGGTGTTGTCAACAGGCGGTTTGCTCCGCATTTTTCTGCGGCTTTTTCGATTTTTGCAATTGCTTGTTGGGTGTATTTTGCGTGATCGCGGAAAAACCTTGAACCCGCAACCGTAAATCTTTCTTTATCAAGTTGTTTTACAAATGCCTCGGGATTTCCGATTCCACAAAAAACATAATTCTTACTTTCACTTCGAAATCGTTCAAGGTTCTCCGTTTGATCGGTGCCAAAAGCCTTTATTGAATTAGTAAAAGTCTCGGCAATTGTAATCGTGCCGGATTGGTTATATTTTCGGATTTCCTTCTTTATTGATTCAACTTCCGAAACAAGATCCGCGCGCGTGATTATAAAAAAGTCTGCTCGTGTGAGACCCGTCAACGGTTCGCGCAAAATTCCCGCCGGCAAAGTCTTACCGTTTCCGAAGGGATTTGTCGCATCGATAACCACAATATCCAAATCACGCTTTGCGCGGCGGTGCTGAAAACCGTCATCAAGCACAAACACGGAAACATCGAACTCATCCAAAATTCGTTTTGCTGCACGAATGCGGTCGCCATCTGATATTACTAAAGCCCGTCCTAACAACTGTTTAGCTAATTCAAATGGCTCATCTCCGGCAAAATCCGCCGTGGCAAGTATTTCGGTTTGATTGCAAACCAACACAGATTCTTTTGGATTCCTTCTGCCGTAACCGCGCGAAATTATGCAAACACGTTCATCCATTTCATAAAGTAGCTCTGCGATGAGTGCCGTAAGTGGAGTTTTTCCTGTTCCGCCCACAGTAATATTTCCAATCGAAATTGTCGGACGACCAAGCGAACGGGCTTCGATGTGCCGATTTGTGTAAAGTAAATTTCGATATGAAATAATTTTTCCGTAAACACGGCTGAACGCGGATAACATTTAAACATTATCCCAAATGGCGCGTAACGGCGTAAAACCGTTTTTTACTTTTTGTTTGTCGTTTGGATTAACCGATCGAGCTTTATGCGCGCCGAACCACTATCAATGCTTTGTTCTGCAAGTCGTGCCGCCTGCATTGCATCTTTCGCCTTGCCGCCGATTAATAAAGCAGCAGCGGCGTTTATTACAATAAGCGACCGCGCGGAATCTCGGCGTCTGCTTTCAAGCACATCGAGAATTATTTTCGCGCTTTCTTGCGGAGATGGTGCGTGCAGATTTGTTATAGGTGCGCGGTGTAGCCCAAAACTCTCAGGTTCAAGTTCGAATTTTCGAATTTTATTTCCGTAAACTTCCGCAACAAGTGTTTTTCCGGAAATTGTTAATTCATCAAGACCGTCTTCACCGTAAACCACCCATGCGCGTTTGATTCTAAGCATCGCAAGCGCTTCAGCCATCGGTTGAATTAGCGATGGATGCCATACACCAATCAATTGAAACGGCGCATTTGAGGGGTTTGATAAGACTCCGAGTAAGTTTAATGTGGTACGAAGCCCGAGGCTGCGTTTGACGTCTCCAACCCGACGCAACGTCGGATGAAACTTCGGGGCAAACATGAAGCTGATTCCGGCGCCGTTTAGGCAAGCTTGCGCCAGTTTCGGATCACCCGAAATATTTACGTCGAGTTGGCTGATGACGTCGGCACTCCCAGTGTTACTTGTTACAGCGCGGCTGGAGTGTTTAGCGACCGTTAAACCTGCACCTGCGGTTACAAGGGCGGCAGCGGTCGAAACGTTAAAAGTTTTTGCGGTGCTTGAGCCGGTTCCGGTAATATCTATATATTTTTGATGATGAGTTTTAATTGGGTAAGATTGCCTGTTCATCATTCTTGCCATACCTGCCAATTCTTCCGGCGTTTCGCCTTTTGCGACAAGTGCGACAAGCGAACCCGCGATTTGTTCGGGAATTGATTCACGCGAAGAAAGGTGAGCGAAGAAGTCTTCCGCCTCAGCGATTGAAAGGTTTTCACCGCGAACCATTCTAACCATATAGGCATACAATGGCGTACCCGCCGTTCTGTTTACGGCAGTTTTCGGCGCATCAAGTAGCCATCCGGGTTTAGTCATAGCTTGTTTGAAATCCTATAAATAAAATTCAACTTAGGTTGGCGGATACGTGGAAGTATTGCAGATTATTTAACGGATGAGGAACCGCTTTTAATACTATCTCAAAAATTGAGGAAGTTTTGCAAGATTTTCTTGCCATGTGCGGTCAAAACTGATTCGGGATGAAACTGCACACCTTCAACCGGCAGGTTTCTGTGGCGAATTCCCATAACCAATCCATCAACAGTTTCAGCCGTTATTTCAAGTGATTTAGGCAACGAATCGCGCTCAACAATGAGCGAATGATATCTGCCGACTTCAAATTCGCTTTCAATTCCGTCAAATATGCCCTTTCCATCGTGCATGATTTTTGCCGGTTTTCCATGCACGGGTTTTGGCGCGCGCACAACGGTTCCGCCAAATGCTTCGCCTATCGCTTGATGCCCCAAACAAACGCCCAGAATTGGAATTTTATCCGCAAATCTCTTTATAGTTTCGAGGGTGATTCCCGCACTTTTGGGTATGCCGGGTCCGGGCGAAATCATTATTTTGTCCGGTTTTATATTAGTTTCAATTTCGTCGGCGGTAATTTCATCGTTTCGAAAAATACGCATATCTGTGCCAATGTCACCGCAGTATTGCACAAGGTTGTAAGTAAATGAATCGTAATTATCGATAATTAAAAGCATTTTCAAAATTCCAACTGAAGCAACGAAATACGCCCGTCGTTAGTTCTAGCCTAGTGTTGTTCCCGTTAGCCATTGTCCGCCATCAACGATAAGCGTAACGCCATTTATGTAACTTGCGGCATCCGAACAAAGAAACAATGCGGCATTTTCAATATCTTTAATTCTACCCATGCGTTGAAGCGGAATGCGGTCAATCAGCGCGGTTTTTAATTGTTCCGGCAAAAGACGGCGCATTCCTTCAGTGTCTTCAATAGGACCCGGTGCAATTCCGTTTACGCGAATTCCCATCCTTCCCCATTCTACCGAAAGATTTCGTGTGATTGCGTCAACACCGGCTTTGGCGGCGGAAACATGAATCTGCATCGGAGTTGCAAGCAAATGTAGCGTGGCAGAAATATTCACGATTTGTCCCTTCGATTCTTTGAGCGCCTCAAACGCGGCTCGACATACGTTAAACGTGCCTTTTGTATCGATGTCGACTACGGTTCCGAAACCGTTTGACGAAAGATCCTTTGCAAAACTCAAGAAATTTCCAGCGGCACCGTTGACAACAATATCAACCTTTCCGAAATGTTCTTTGGTTTCAGAAATAGCAGCGACAACCGCGTCGTATTCGCGTACATCCGCCGAAATTGCTATACATTCACCACCAAATTCTTCAATCAAAGATTTTGCGGGCTCCAGGTTTTCCGTTTTACGTGAAGTAATAGCGAGTTTTGCACCGTGTTTCGCGAGCGCGCGTGCCACGCCGCCCGTGATGCCGGTTCCGCCACCCGTTACAAACGCAACCTTGCCCTGTAAAATGTTATCTGCAAAAATTTTGTCGTTCATCGAAGTTTATTCTAGCACAGCGTTTTTATCTTTGGAGCGTTTCAATTGATGCGAAATACACCAAGAGTTTCTGTTTTTTTGTCGGAGTTGCCGATGTTGCCGATGTTATTTGTCGCATTTTTTTGTGGCGTATTATTAACAGCGGGTTGCGGAAATAAAAAGATCGAATTTAGAAATCTCGCGCCGTCTGAAACGCTTGCGTATTTTGAAACCAATGATTTGGAAGCGTCTTTGGCTGCATCTATCAAAAACCCGGCGATAAAAGAAATCGGAGCAAATATCGATTTATCAATGGTTAAAGGGATGCGAATGGCGGTCTTTGTTACAAGCATTTCCGGAACCGAAAATGAAATTGGCGAGAATTCTTCGATTCTGCGCGTGATGCCGAAGTTTTTTGCGGTTTTGGAAACTGATGCGTGGAGTTGGCAAGTAACTTCCTTGGTCGAAAGAACACTTGATCCGTTTGTCCGAAGAACTTATGGAAAAAACGCAAAGCAAATAAAAACCAAGCGCGGTAATGTTGATTGGTATGAATGGCGCGCAGAGGACGGAAGAAAAGTTTTCGCTACGATTTCAGGTTCAGTTATCGTTTTTGGAAACGATGAGAAGCAAATCGAAATAGTGCCGAATGCAATAATCAACGGCACGGTTGGCGATGAAAAAATTATTGCCGCAACTGATTCGCTTTCAGATTCTCT
>JBKEBT010000095.1:0-18116 GCA_047973305.1 Pyrinomonadaceae bacterium | reverse complement strand
GAAATACTTAATCAACACGAAGTATCGGAATGCCTGCATTTCTCGGCATTTGCGTACGTGGGGGAATCGGTAGAAAAACCTCAAGAGTATTTTAGAAATAATCTTG
Source organism: Pyrinomonadaceae bacterium (assembly GCA_047973305.1). Lineage (GTDB taxonomy): Bacteria > Acidobacteriota > Blastocatellia > Pyrinomonadales > Pyrinomonadaceae > Aridibacter. The sequence continues at coordinate 18,010 of JBKEBT010000095.1, read as the reverse complement.
TTGAAACCATTTCGTTGCTAGATTCGCTATTAAGTAAGGATGTTAAACGGTTTGTATTTTCATCAACATGCGCAACTTATGGCGAGCCGGTTTATGTTCCGATAGATGAGGCGCATCCGCAAAACCCAACTAATCCTTACGGATGGTCAAAATTTATGATTGAGCGGGTTTTGGAAAGTTACGATTGCGCCTACGATTTTAAGTTTGTAGCGTTGCGCTATTTTAACGCCGCCGGTGCAACGTAATAACTTGGGGAAAAGCATAACCCCGAAACACATTTAATCCCGCTTATTCTGCAAACGGCAAATGAAGAACGAAAAGCAATTTCAGTTTTCGGCGATGATTACCCAACAAAAGATGGAACTGCGGTGCGGGATTATATACATGTATCGGATTTAAGCACCGCTCATATTAAGGCACTTGAGTATTTGCGTTTGTCAAATAAATCGGAGTGCATAAATTTGGGGAATGGACGTGGTTATTCGGTTCTTGAAGTAATTGAAAGTGCAAAACGCGTTACTGAAAAGGAAATAAATGTTGAAATTTCTCCAAGAAGAAGCGGGGATCCTTCAATGCTTGTCGCAACGGCTGAAAAAGCGAAAACAATACTCGGCTGGCAACCCGAAATTACTGAACTTGATAAGATAATTGCATCTGCTTGGAACATAACTAAGAAAAATTGAAACAGTGCCTCTGAATTTGTGGTGAATTCGAATTCTTTTCGCGTTACATTTTAACCGTTGTATTGGCGACGATAATATTCCATATACTCACCGCTCTTTACTTTTTCGAGCCATTCGGAATTTGAAAGATACCAATCAATTGATTTTTGAATTCCTTCCGTCCAGCTAATCTTTGGTTTCCAGCCAAGTTCGGTTTCAATCTTGGTTGGGTCAATTGCATATCTGCGGTCGTGACCAAGTCTATCCGCAACCGGCTTAATCAAGGTTTTCGGTTTACCTAAAATATCAAGAATGGTATTTACAACTTCAATATTTGTGCGCTGGTTTCGGGCTCCGATATTGTATGATTCGCCCGAATTCCCATTTTCAAAAACCTGCCAAATTGCATCGCAATGGTCGGCAACAAAAATCCAATCGCGAACATTTTGCCCATCACCGTAAAGCGGCAACGGTTCGTCATTTAGCGCGTTTGAAATCATTAAAGGAATCAACTTTTCAGGAAACTGGCGATAACCGTAATTGTTGCCGCAGCGCGTTATTACGGTATCTAACCCGAAAGTCTCATGCGCGGCACGCACAAAATGCTCGGCAGAAGTTTTTGAGGCGGCATACGGAGAATTCGGAGCGTAAGGCGATTCTTCCGTGAAAAAACTGCCAGGGTCAGAAGGAAGCGAACCAAAAACTTCATCGGTTGAAACCTGCAGAAATCGCTTCACACGCTTTTCACGCGCGCAATCGAGAAGAACCTGTGTTCCCAAAATATTTGTTGTAATAAAATCGTGGGCTGATTCAATGCTGCGATCGACGTGAGATTCAGCGGCAAAATTAATAATTCCGTCACAATCAAAGGGAATTGCAGCCAGCACATTTTCTCGGTTTCGGATATCGCCTTTGATAAAGCTGAATCCATCATTCGAAATTCCCGAAAGATTCTCAAGATTTCCGGCGTATGTAAGCAAATCAAAACTTGTGATATTAAATTCGTACGATGATTCCACAAGGTTTCGGACGAATTCTGAACCTATGAAACCCGCCGCGCCCGTAACAAATAAACTAATCATAAATAAAATCAACGCAATTTCTGAATAATAGGTTTGAATGGTAACATAGCGTTTCTTTATTATTGAAACAGCGCAAAGAATTATTCGGTTTTTGATTGATTAGTTGAGAAAAATGGAAGTAAAAAGCAGAAAATTCGAAGGCGTATTTGAAATTGTGCCGAAGATTTTTTCTGATAACAGAGGAAGTTTTGTAGAAATATTTAAGGCTTCGGAGTTGCCTGAAGCTTTAAGAACTATTAATTGGGTTCAGGAAAATCAATCAGTATCAACATTCGCAAATACGATTCGAGGACTTCATTTTCAGATTCCGCCATTTGAACAAGCAAAATTCGTGCGTGTACCAAAGGGCAGTATTCTCGACATTGTTGTCGATTTACGCAAAAATTCGCAAACTTACGGAACGTGGGACGCAGTTGAAATTAATTCTACTATCGCAAATTCGTTGTTTATTCCTTCCGGTTTTGCGCACGGATTTCGAACTCTTGAGCCGGATACGATTGTTCAATATAAAGTCAATAATCGTTATTCAAAGGAAATGGAATCGGGAATTATTTGGAGCGATTTGGTATTGGATATCGATTGGGGCGTCGATGCACCGATTCTCTCGGAAAAAGATTTACGGCTTCCAACGTTTGAAGAATTTACGTCACCATTTTTGATATAAAAACGAGGTAGATATGAAAGGTGTTATTTTGGCAGGAGGATTGGGTTCCAGACTTCACCCGCTTACAAAAGTTACAAACAAACATCTATTGCCGGTGCTTGACCAGCCAATGATTTATTACCCGATTCAAACGCTTATCAACGCCGGAATCGAGGATATAATGATTGTTACGGGCGGAAACTCAGCAGGCGATTTCTTAAAACTCCTTGGTAACGGAAAAGAATTTGGATTAAAGCACTTGAACTACACGTATCAAGAAGGGGAAGGCGGAATTGCAGACGCATTAAGTTTGGTTGAGCATTTTGCTGATGATAAGCCGATTTGCGTTGTCTTAGGTGACAACATCATTGAAGGTAACATTAAAGTAGCAGCCGACGATTTTCGTCGTCAAAAAAGCGGTGCGAAAATTCTGCTGAAAAAAGTGCCTGATCCGCAACGCTTCGGTGTGCCGGAACTTGAAGGCGAAAATGTTGTAAGAATTGAAGAAAAGCCAACGGAACCTAAATCAGACTTTGCCGTAATCGGCATATATTTTTACGATCAAACCGTTTTTGACGTAATAAAGACTTTAGAACCATCAAACCGGGGCGAGCTTGAAATAACAGATGTGAACAATAGCTATATCCAGAAAAATGAGATGTCTTGGAGCGAACTAGAAGGCTGGTGGACTGACGCCGGAACGCACGAAAGCTTATTGCGCGCAACAAATTTGGTGGCGAAAACCGGTGCTAATAATTTGAGTTTGGATATGAAGGGAGGTTCTACCGAATAAAATAGCAACTTTATGATGAACAAGATTCAAATGGTTGACCTTAAGGGTCAATACTTAAAAATTAAGCCTGAAATTGATGAAGCAATTCAGCAAGTAATTGATAACACATCATTTATCAATGGTGATGTCGTTAACCAATTTCAAGCAAATCTAGAATCTTATCTTGGTGTAAAGCATGTTATTCCGTGCGCAAATGGCACAGATGCACTGCAAATCGCGCTGATGGCTCTGGGGCTTGAGCGAGGAGATGAAGTAATAGTTCCTGCATTTACCTATGTCGCAACGGCTGAAGTTATTGGGTTGCTGGGGTTGACGCCGGTAATGGTAGACGTGGATTACGAAACGTTTAACGTCACTGCTGAGTTGGTTGAGGCGGCGATTACACCACGAACAAAGGCAGTTGTGCCGGTTCATCTATTTGGGCAAACCTGCGATATGGAACCGCTTATAGCAGTTGCGAAGAAGCATGGAATTTATGTTGTGGAAGATAACGCCCAGGCAATCGGCGCAAAGTATACATTTGCGGATGGCGCGGTAAAAAAAGCAGGAACAATTGGGCATATTGGGACAACATCTTTTTATCCGGCAAAAAACTTGGGTTGCTTTGGCGATGGCGGTGCGATGTTTACGAATGATGATAAACTTGCCGCAAAGATGCGAATGATTGCTAACCATGGGCAATCGCGTACATATTTTCACGATGTTATCGGTGTAAATTCGCGTCTTGATTCTATCCAAGCGGCAGTATTGGATGTAAAACTGAAATATTTAGATGATTACGCGAAAGCGCGAAATCTTGTGGCGCAACGTTACGATGCTGCCTTTGCAAAAATTGAAGAAATCGCAATACCTGCGCGCGCAAAAAATTCAACACACGTTTTTCATCAATATACGATAAAAATTAAATCCGGCAATCGAGATTTGTTCAAGGAACGTATATCTCAAAAGCAGATTCCGAGCAGCGTTTTTTATCCGGTACCTTTGAACAAACAAGAAGCTTATAAGCACATTGAACGCTGTGCCACAGATTTGTTGGTTACGGAAAGGCTATGTAACAGCGTAATTTCACTTCCGATTCATACTGAAATGAAGGATGAAGCCATTATAAGCGTAATCGAAGCTGTTGCGGATGCGGTAGCTGGCGCTAACGCAAAATCGAACTAAATAAGTTTATGAAAGTAATTATTTTAGCGGGTGGATTGGGAACAAGGCTTGCGGAAGAAACCGAAGTGCGCCCGAAGCCGATGGTAGAAATTGGCGGGCACCCTATTCTGTGGCACATTATAAACATCTTTTCGGAACAAGGTTTTAACGATTTTTACGTGGCACTAGGGTACAAAGGCGGCTTTATAAAGCGGTATTTTATTGATTACCATACATTTAGTGGCGATATTTCAATCGATTTTACATCGGGCGAAAAACATTTTTCTGATTCCGATGTTGAACCGTGGAAGATTAATCTTATCGAAACAGGTGCGGATTCGATGACAGGCGGACGAATAAAACGTATGCAATCATCAATCGGCGATGAAACTTTTATGGTTACTTACGGTGACGGCGTCGCGAATATCGATTTAAACGCGCTTATTGAATTTCACCGTTCGCACGGCAAGCTTGCAACCGTAACTGCTGTCAGACCGCCCGCAAGGTATGGCGAACTTTTGTTTAATGAAGATGACACGGTAAATTTCAGCGAAAAACCGCAAACCGGTGAAGGCTGGATAAACGGTGGCTTTTTGGTTTTTGAACCCAAGGTGTTTGATTATCTTATGGGCGATCAAAGCGTTATGGAAAAAGATGCGCTTGAACGCTTGGCAAACGAAGGCGAACTTGTTGCCTATAAACATTACGGATTTTGGCAATGTATGGACACAATCCGTGACAAGAAATTTTTGGAATCGCTTTGGAACGAAGGCGGTGCGCCTTGGAAAATTTGGAAATGAGTTTTTGGAACGGGAAAAAGGTATTTGTTACCGGACATACAGGCTTTAAGGGAAGTTGGCTTTCTTTATGGCTTTCCGAACTTGGTGCCGAAGTTTGCGGATATGCACTTGCCCCGGATACCGAACCAGCCCTTTTTGACGATTTGAAGTTGGCGAACCACGTAGAATCAATAATCGCAGACGTGCGAGATTTGAATTCGCTTGAAGCGGCAATCGCGAACTTTAAGCCGGAAATTGTTTTTCATCTTGCCGCGCAGCCACTTGTTCGCCGTTCATATAACGAACCGGTAGAAACATTCGAAACTAACGTGATGGGCACGGTAAATGTGCTCGAAGCGATGCGGAAAACGGGTTGCGTGAAAGCCGGCGTGATGATTACGACCGATAAGGTTTATGAAAATCTTGAACAAGAAGAGGGCTACAAAGAAGGCGACCGTTTAGGTGGTTACGACCCCTATTCAAATTCCAAGGCTTGCGCCGAACTTGTTATTTCAAGCTATCGCGATTCGTTTTTTCGCGGAACTGAGACACTTGTGGCATCGGCACGTGCCGGCAACGTGATTGGCGGCGGAGATTGGTCTGAAGATCGTTTAATACCGGATGTTTTTCGGTCTTTGATTTTCGGTAACAATTTGCTGATAAGAAATCCAAATTCGGTTAGACCGTGGCAACACGTGTTGGAACCGCTTCAAGGATATATGTTGCTTGCAGAAAAGCTTTACGCGGGCGACGAAGATTACGCACGCGCCTGGAACTTCGGACCGGAAGAAAAAAGTTTAAAGTCTGTTGCAAATGTGCTCGAAACAATCAAAGCACTTTGGGGCGAACCGGTTCACTGGAAAATCTCGAATGGCGAACATCCGCACGAAACCGCTTTGTTGGCGCTGGATTCACGCAGGGCGGAGGATTGCCTAAATTGGAAATCTCGTTGGGATTTTGAAAGTTCACTTTATCGCACCGCTTCTTGGTATAAAGAATATTTTTCGAAGGCAGATATGCGAAAGGTAACATTAGATCAAATAAATGACTTTGATTCTCAATGATAATTAAACCGCTTAAACTTGAAGGAACATTTGAGATTACGTTGCAACCCAGAATGGATGAACGTGGGTATTTTACACGCGCCTACGATAGAGAAGTTTTTGCCGGTGCGGGGCTGGTGACGGATTGGGTCCAAGAAAATCAATCGTTAACTGCGCGAAGGAATACAATTCGCGGGCTTCATTTTCAGTTGCCGCCATTTACCGAAACCAAGCTCGTTCGTGCTGTTTCAGGTTCAGTTTTGGATGTTTTTGTTGATTTACGAAAGAAATCACCGTCATACGGAAAATGGGATTCCGTTGAATTAGGTGCGGAAAAACTTAATTATGTTTATATTCCAAAAGGGTTTGCCCACGGATTTCGAACCTTGTCTGAAAATTCAGTAATTCAGTATAAAGTTGATGCAGTTTATTCACGTATGCACGATTGCGGCATCCGTTGGAATGATTCTGAAATCAGAATTGATTGGGGGGAAGGGAATTTTATTACATCGGAAAAGGATTCAATAGCGCAATTGTTTAGCGAATTTGAATCTCCATTTTAAGGAATTATGCAGCAGGTTATTTTGCTGGGCGCGACAGGCTTGATAGGTGCGCAAGTAAAGAAAACATTATCTGAAAAACATAGCGTTATATGTGTCGGGAGACACAAAGATTCGGATATTTTTGCGGATTTGACTGACACTGAATCGTTAAGAAAATTGAATCTTCCCGATTCATTTTCGCTTGTTCATTGCGCGGGCATTACCGATGAGTTGATTAGGCGGGATAAAACGGCGGCATTTTTTCAGAGCACTTCAGGTATGGAATATGTTATTGACGCTGCCGTTCGGGCAAAGGTAAAAAGATTTGCCTATATTTCGACCTCGCATGTTTACGGAAAACAGGAAGGTTCTATTGATGAAAAAACCGAGCCAAATCCGCTAAGTGATTATGCAATCGCACACTATTCAGCTGAACAAGTGCTCAAAAGAAATCAAGCACGGTTTGAATGTTCTTTGGTTCTAAGACCAAATGCGGTGTTTGGAATACCGCTCGAGTTCAGTAAGTTTGACCGTTGGAGTTTGATACCGTATGCTTTTCCGCTTGAAGCAGTTAGAAACCGAGAGATTGAATTGCGTTCTAGCGGGGAACAAAAACGAAATTTTGTTGGAACGCAGGATATAGCAGAGTGTGTTAAGCAATTTGCTTTGAGCGCGGAGTTTCAACGGTTTGCGCTGTTGAACCCGATAGGAAAAGTAACGATGACGGTGTACGATTTTGCGGTTCTTTGTTGTTCAACCTATGAAAGCTTGACGGGGCAAACATGCAAGGTTGTTAGACCCGAAGGAAGTGAAGGTTCTTACGTGGAAGAATTTATTTATTCAACGCTGTTTGAGCGAAAGTTTTCTCGCGAATCACTTCAAAATTCAATCGAGAAACTTTTGTCAGTAATTATTGAGGAAAACCCAAATGGTAAATAGAATTAGGCGAAATGAAGCATTGGATCAAGAAATCGCCAAGAGCTATGCAAAGTTTCTTCTGGAAAATGATCTTGTTGATTCAAACGTAAATCGCCTGGAATTTTCAAAGTCGAACGGAACACATCCTAAGTTGTTGTTTTACAATCCGCACATTAACTCCTTGGCGAGCCTGTTTTCCGATAGGTCTAACATTGAGCGTTTAATGGATATGTCAGTTCGTGATTGGACACTTTATCATCACCACTATGTTCACCAAGCTTATCGCTATGGTGACCCTGAAATGCAACAGCGATGGTTGAATCACGATATCTTGAAGTCTCCGTTTGATTGCTGGATTTATCAAGAATTAATTTACAAAATCAAACCTGATTTTATTATTGAACTTGGAATTATGTTTGGTGGAGCCACGCATTTTTATGCGAGTATTTGTGATTTGGTTGGACACGGGAAGGTTATTGGCGTAGATATTTCGCTTGAAAAGGTGAAATCAATTGATAATTCACGAATCGAACTTGTCGAAGGTAGCAGTTCATCAGAAGAAACCTATGAAAAAGTGAAATCAATAGTAGGGGACGGTACCGCATTGGTGATTGCTGATTCTGACCACGAGAAAAACCACTGTCTTGCAGAATTACGGCTTTTTTCAAAGCTCGTTTCGGTTGGCTCTTACTATGTGGTTGAGGATTCGCTTAATGATCCAATGCATTGGCATCCGGTACCAAATGAGGGTCCGCAAGCCGCCGCATTGGCATTTATGGAAGAAACAGACGATTTTGTAATTGATACGAAATACGCAGAAAAATATATTTTTTCGCTTAGTCCGCTAGGCTTTTTGTTGAGGGTAAAATGATTATTGCAATTTCATCGCCGCCACCAATCGATAAAAGTGAGTTAGCTGAAAAATTAGCGGCACAATTTGATTTAAGAATAATAGAAAATCCGGTACCGGCACTTTGCAAAGATGTTGGCTTTCAAACTCTTTATGACATGCCCTACAAGTTGCAGATTGAATCCCGTGAAAAATTGATTCGTGAACATGCAGAATTTGTAAAGGCTAATGATAATCTGTTGCTTAAGTTTTCAGTTTTTGAGTTTTTAGCCGACTGGATGCGTTGGGCGTGGTCAAACATATCAACCGAAAAATGGGAAGAAATTTCGGCGGTAGCCGAAGAAGCCATAAATAGTTATGACAAAGTTTATCACCTGGACGAAGGCAAATCCCTCGAATATGATGGATATGTTTGGTTTGATAAACGTAATGCAAAACAAATCAATAATCTGCTGAAAAGCCTTTACACTGAAATGCAGATTTCCGGAAAAATTAAGTAGTAATTCAAAATGAACATTGAAGCCGCAAACATAATAAAAGCATTGGGTGAAGCCGGAAAAGACAAAAATTTTCGAGACCGCATGACTGATCTTTGTCTTGAGCTCGAAAAGAAAGCCGATTATCCAAATTCCAATATTAGAAACGAAGTAACTGGTTATATTATAGATGCGATACATAGCCGACTTGATTTCGTTAATAAAAGGTTGGAGAACGGTATCACGTTTGAGTTTGCATATAGCTCTAAAATCGCACGCGAGTTTGTTCTATCCCACAAAAAACTTCCCGACCACGTTTGGGAGCCTCAAACTACAAAACTCTTGCTTTTACTTTCAAAAGGCGCTAGCAATGTGTTGATTGGCGGAGCATATTTTGGAGATCATGCAATTCTTATTGCAAACCAAATTGCTGCAAACAAAGGGATTTGTCACACTTTTGAGCCCAATCGATTAAATTCGAAAATGCTCCGTCGAAATGCTGAGATTAATCATTTAAGCAATATAATTATTAACGAAATAGGTTTATGGAATACAGATGGAGCAAATCTTGAGTTTGTTGGGGGAGACGCATTAGCTTCTTCAAACGAAATAGAAGATAAATCATCTGATTCATTTGAATCAACGACAATAGATTCTTATTTAGCAAAAAAAGGAATTGAAAAACTCGATTTGCTGATGATAGACATTGAAGGTGGCGAATTACACGCGTTGCAAGGAGCAAAAAATCAACTTGCATTGCCCAAAGCTGAAGCACCGAATATCGTTTTTGAGATTCACAGCCTTTACACAGACTGGTCAAATGGTTTGGAAAATACAGATATAATCAAGTACGTTTCATCATTTGGATATAAAGTTTTTGCAATAAGAGACATTCATTCTAATTACGATTTAGATAAACTTCCGATTGAGCTTACCTCCCCTGATCGCACTTATATAGAAGGACCGCCACACGGGTTTAACATGCTAGCAGTAAAGGACGAATCGGTTTTGCAGACCGATGACTTCAGACTTTGTTACGATGTAAGCCCAAAATATCTTTTTAATAAAAACTCGCCGCTGTTTTCGCCTTTAGCTTAATATGGCTTCTGCAAAAGCTAATATCGTAGCGAATTTTGTAGGAAGTGCATGGTCAGCATTGCTGGGCATACTATTTGTGCCTATATACATACGGTATCTAGGTGTAGAAGCATATGGTCTAATAGGGTTCTTTGTCAGTATCCAAGCATTTATTTATCTCCTTGATTTTGGACTTTCGCCTACATTTAACCGTGAATTAGCGCGACTATCTCTATCAAAAGATAACGGTCAAGAGATGCATGACCTAAAGCGAACTCTTGGAATAATTAATTGGGCTACTGCGCTATTATTGTTCGTGTTTCTTGCCGTGTTAAGCCCATTAGCGGCAAAATATTGGGTACAACCAAAGGAATTGTCGGTTCAGTCTGTTGCAGAAGCACTCTTAATAATGAGTGCGACATTGGCGATTCAGTTTTTTTATGGCTTTTATGCCGGAGGATTACTCGGCTTACAAAAGCAAGTTACGTTAAATACAATCAATATTGTTTTTAATTCAATGCGTTCGGTTGGTTCGTGGGTTGTAGTTGCGTTTTACTCACCTACAATTCACGCCTTTCTATTATGGCAGTTTTGCACGGTTGTTATTCAGGCGGTTGTTACATACATTGCGTTGGGGAAAAGTCTTTATAAAAGCAATTCCAAAGGCGTTTATAGAAACGATTTATTGAAAAAAGTGTGGCGATTTGCAGCCGGAATGACGACATTAAGTTTACTTGCAATAATTTTAACGCAAACAGATAAAATTGTTTTGTCAAAAATGCTGCCGCTTGAACTATTTGGATATTACGCTATCGCTATTTCAGTTTCGGCGATGACAATTGGGATAATCGTAAGTTCAATAACCAATGTAGTTTATCCTAATTATTCTCGGTTGGTTGCGATGGGCGACGATAAAGAACTAAAGTCGTATTATCACAGCTCGTCACAGTTAATGTCCGCCATTTTAGTTCCCGTTGTTAGTGTTTTGGCGATTTATTCTTATTCAATTATTTTACTTTGGCAGAATGATGCGAAGATCGCATCGAACACCTTTATTTTGTTAAGTATCGTTACAGTTGGAAGCGGTTTTAATGGGCTTATTACGCTACCATATCATATGCAACTCGCACACGGCTGGACGCGGCTTTCGGTTATTCTTACGGCTTCAGCTATTGTTGTGTTAATTCCGTTAATGATAGTGGGTGTAATCAATTTTGGCGCGATTGGCGGTGCCGTGGCATGGTTGGCGTACAATTCTTTATTCGGGTTAATAATGATGATTTTTATGCACCGGAGAATTTTGAAAGGCGAGCTAACATCATGGTTCGTTTCCGATGTTCTTCCGCCAATTGTGGTTACATTAATAGTTCTATTTGCATCAAGATATATATTTCAACCGCTGACATCCCGAACATTTGTATTTGTACAATTAGCGATTGTTTCTTTCCTTGCACTCGGAATTTCACTGATTTCCGTACCCTTCACGCGAAATGAAATCTTAGTGCAAATAAAACGCATTCTAAGGCATGCGCGCACATAAAATAATGAGTAGCAAACACCCGTATTTTTCAATAGTAATGCCCACCAGGAACCGGGCAGAGATGCTTTCATATGCAATCAAAAGTGTTCTGAATCAAGATTTTGAGGATTTTGAAATTATCGCAAGTGACAATTTTTCAACAGATAACACTTATGACGTCGTAAACGGCTTCGGCGATAAGAGGCTGCAATATTTCAAAACGCCCGCACCGTTTTCAATAGATGAAAGTTGGAATTTTGCAATTTCCAAAGCAACGGGTCGATACATTACTTTTCTTTCCGATGATGATGCGTATTTGAGTTTTCGTCTTAAGAAGGCGTTTGAGGTTATATCAAGAACCGATACGAAATTGCTAGTTCATAAATATGCCGGATATTATCCCAAAGGAAACGAATTTCAAACGACTACTTCTTCGAAGTTAGGAAAGAATTCGCTTACTATTCCATGGTTTAGCGGAAAATTTGCAGAAGTAAACGCTCAAGATACTATTCACCACGTTTATTCTAAGCTTGAGCATTATTTTACGCACCCGATTGCTGCGCCAATCTATTTTTCAGATATGCCCCACGTTTCAGATGCTTTTTATCATCAATCAATTATAGAAAATGTGAGTCGCAAAGTTCCCAAAATCATCAATTCCAGACAAGGTGATATTTATCTCGGGGTAAATGTTTTAAATGAAGTAGAAAAATACGGTTTTCTTGATATGCCTCTTACCATTTTCAGCACCTATCCGGAGCAAACTACTTCGCAATCAACAATGTATGGAATGCAGGGAAACAGGGCGAAAGCTGATGCAGAAACAAAATTCAAACAAGTGCCGTTGAAATTTTGGACACCGACAAACTCGTTGGCAGATATTTTACTTGAAGTGCTTAACGATAATTCTTCAATCGATCCGAAAGTGCAAATCAGTTGGGATAATTATTTTTCAAAATGTTCATCTGATTTAGCAATAATGGAAAATGCCGGAATAAACGTTGATAAATTTAGAAAAGAATTAAACGAAACAGTTAAAGAATATGTTGAAAATGGATTGGTAGCTTCAGAATCTTTGGAAAACGAAAATCAACAGAGGAATCTGAAACAAATGTTTTGGCAAAAGGTGGAGAATTTTTCAATGGCGAAAAATTTCCGAATGCGGATTGATAAATCTGCCAACGCCCGTTATTGGCGTAAATTAATTTTTGACGGAAATATTTACGGGTTCATGTCGATTTTGGATTGTGCAAATTTTATGGAAGAATCATTCTTTACCGATGTTAAAGAGTTTTGGCTTGGCAGGAGCTTTTTTTTGCCTCGTGATTCAAAGTTAAACTAGTTCATGAAAGTCAGTGTTGTCGTCTCCACATTTAATCGCCCAATCAAGGTGCAAAGAACAATAAAATGTCTTTTAGACCAATCCATTGGTTCAGAAGAATACGAGATTGTATTGGTCGATAACGGATCAAAGGAAGAGGTTTTGTTGCCTGAAAATCTGAACGGGCGCAACGTGCAATTGTATAGATTTGAAGAAAATCAAGAGCGCGCGATTTCCAGATCAAAAGGTGTTGAACTTGCTTCGGGGGAGCTAATCCTTTTTTCAGATGATGATTTATTGTTTGAAAAGGATTTTTTGAATTATCATCTTGCGGCTCATAAAGAATGGGAAAACCTTATGGCAATCGGGAAAATAATTCTGCCACGTAACAGACTCTCCGAACCCGGCATTAAGTTTCGACAAGAGTTAGAACTGACGGGAATTCCCGGAAATCGCGGATTGGTTTCACAGCCCAATTTTGGTACCGCAGCAAATATGTCGATAAAAAAGGATATCTATCTTCAACTCGGCGGATTTGATTCGGAGCTTGCGGGTATTGAAGATCAAGACTTCGCAATGCGACACTCGGCAAATGGTGGTAACATTGCATATTTGCCTGAAGCGGTTGCGGTTCATGACGACGATTGGCTTGATTTTCGAAGTTTTTGTAAGCGGCAGGCATATGCTGCAGAATGGGCAGTGCCGTTTAGCGCGCGGTATCCGGAATTTGAAGATTCTCAGGCGCGCGAAAAGATTAACGGATTCATTTATTTGGGCAAAGAGCCATTTAGTTTGAGTGCGAAAAAAGCGATTAAATCGGTTTTGGCTACTCGAACAGGTAAAGCGATTGTATCTTCTGCAATAAGGGTTTTGGAAATCGTCGCGCCCAAAAGCAATTTGCTAAGTAAAGCATACTCGCAAACACTGGGTATCTATGTTCAAGAAGGTTACCGAAAGGGCTTAAGAAAATATAGCTAAGGTTTCAAAGTTTGTGTAATACGATGGGAAAAAGGTTATTGATTACGGGCGGAACTGGGTTTCTTGGCAGAAGACTTGGAAAAGCGTTTCGCGAAGATGGTTACGAAGTGATGCTCACGGGTAGAAATCTAGATCAGAATCGCGCTGCGATGGAGTTTAGCGGCTGCAACGTTCTGGCTTCCGATGTTGCCAACATCGAATCGGTTCGCGACGTCTTCGCAGAGTTTCTTCCCGAAATTGTAGTTCATGCAGCAGCTTCAAAATATGTCGATACGGCAGAAGCGAACCCAATGGAATGCGTTGATGTTAATGTTTTAGGTTCGCAGAATGTGGCACGCGTTTCTATTGCGTATCAGGTAAAAACCGTGGTGGGCGTTTCTACTGATAAAGCCGCCCCGCCTGTTTCGAATACTTACGGCTTAACCAAGGCTTTAATGGAACGTGTTTATTGTGCGATGGATGCAAAAACTGAAACAAACTTCGTATGCGTACGGTTCGGAAATATGCCTTGGTCAACGGGTTCGGTTTTTCCGATTTGGACAAGAATGAGCAGCAACGGAGGCGTTATTGAAAGCACCGGTTCAAATATGACTCGGCTTTTTACGCTTGCTGATGAAGCCGTAAAATTAATCAGAACCTCAATTGATCATATAAGTGAAGTTCGTGGAGATGTGTTATGCCGGACAATGAAAGCGGGGTTGATTCGAGACTTTTTGGATGTTTGGACGAAGCGAAAGGGCGGAAGCTGGGTTCCTGTTAATCCGCGTCCCGGTGAAAGAGATTATGAACATTTAATTGGTGAGGCAGAACTCCCTTATACAAGTGAAATTGTTCTAGATGGTGTAAAGCACTATCTTATTACACCGAATCGAGTTGTTGAGCATCCTATCGCCGAAATTATTTCCTCAATTAATGCCGAACGTTTCAATGAAGAAGAGATTTGGGGAATTATTGGCGTGCCACCATCCGATATCGTGATATGAGAAAAATCCAACATGCAATAATAATGGCAGCCGGAAGGGGCTTGCGAATGTCTCCGTTGACAGATGCAATCCCAAAGCCGATGGCTCCGTACCAGGGTTCTACACTAATTGCGAACGGAATTTCAAAGCTAGCCGGAAAGCTAGAACACATTCATGTTACCGTTGGTTATAAAGGTGCAATGTTGGCACAACACGTAATTGAACACGGCGCGAGTTCTATTTTTAACACAGAAGGAAAAAGCAATTCATGGTGGATTTATAACACCTTGTTAAAAAATTTGGATGAGCCGATTTTTGTTTTGACATGTGACAATGTTGTTAACCTAGACTTTGATTTGCTTTCTGAAAACTATTTCGCGCTTGAATCTCCGCCATGTATGGTCGTTCCGGTACGTCCAATTGATGGCTTAGAAGGCGATTTTGTTTTTCACAATAATCAAATCGTGACCGAAATAAACCGAGAAAAGAAATCGGACATCTATTGTTCGGGAATACAAATTTTGAATCCGAAAAAAGTAAACGAATACACGAACGAGGGTCAATCTTTTTATTCGGTTTGGAGTCAAATGATTGATCGGCAAAGACTTATGGTTTCATCTGTATATCCAAAGCAATGGTATGCCGTGGATACAATCGAGCAACTAACTCAGGTAAATGATCTTTCAAGTTAAATGAAAACAGTTTTGCATTTCATTCAAGATGGCGACACAAGTGGAATTTTCCCAAATCTCGCCAAATGGCACGATAAAACTAAATATCGGGTGTTGTTTGCTTCGCTTGGACATTTTGATGATGACTTGAAAGAAGAAATGGAAAGTTATGGCGTAAATTGCTTTAGCTGTGATGCCGAAACAAGAATTCAGTATCCATTGGCAATAGCAAGGCTCTCACGCTATTTGAGATCTGAAAAAGTTGATATTTTGCACGTACATTTGTTTTTCCCATCAGTTGTCGGCTTAATAGCGGGTAAAATGTCCGGCATAAAAGCACGCGTAATGACACGGCATTATTCAAACTATCACACTCGAATCAACAAAAGTCTTCACGTAAAAATCGACCAAATTTGTAATAAGTTTTCAAGGCGGATTATTGGCGTATCAAAGCATACGTCGGAACATATTATTGATGCGGAAGGGGAATCGCGTGAAAAGGTTGTGACTATCTACAACGGAATCGATTTTGACAGAGTGAAAAATTCGTGCGGCGATTTTCGAGAGCGAATAAGAAGTGAATTTGACGCAAACCGTAAATTTTTGATTCTAACAACAGGCAGGTTGCATCCCGAAAAAGGTTATCCATACCTCTTTGAAGCGGTTGCAAAGCTAAAAAAATTAACTGATAAGCCGTTTGTGTGGCTGATTGCCGGAAAAGGTCCACTTGAAGCCGAATTTCGCCAACGAGTTTCGGAATTGGGATGCGACGATGTGATAAAATTCATTGGATTTCGCAAGGATATACCTGATTTGATGTCAACCGCAGATGTTTTTGTGCTGCCAAGCGTTGCCGAAGCTTTTGGAGTTGTTTTTGCGGAAGCGATTTATCTTGGCGTGCCGATCGTCGCCACAAAAATCGGCGGAATTCCCGAAATTGTGACGGATGAAGTTGACGGAATTTTGATTCCGCCCGCCGATAGCGATGCGATTGCAAAAACGGTTGTGGATTTGATCAATAATCCCGAGAAATTAGAGTCATTAAAGTACAAAGGGCGAGAAAAAGTTATCGGCAAATTTGAGTTTGAAGATATGACGCGGCAATACGAAGCCGTTTATGATGATTTAGTTAAGAATGGATAAAACGCCTCTAGTTTCAGTTGTGATTCCTGCATATAACGCCGTTCGCTTTGTGAATGCGACGATTGATAGTGTCCTCGCCCAAACTTTTCAAGACTTTGAAATTTTAGCAGTGGATGACGGTTCAACCGACAACACGAAAGAAATCCTAGAAGCCTACGGTGACAAAATTCGCTATTTACCGAAAAAAAACGGCGGTGTTTCGAGTGCGAGAAACTACGGAATTGAAAAGGCAAAAGGAAAATATATTGCTTTTTTGGATGCGGATGATGTTTGGATGCCGGAGAAGTTGGAAAAGCAAGTTGCGTTAATGGATTCAAAAGAAGACGTTGGACTCTGCTATGTAGCCACGCAAAAAGTTGATGAAGAATTGAATTACCTAAATTCAATTCCCGCAAATGCTTACGATGATTACACACGCTCGCTTTTGTTAAATCTGAACATAGTTTCAGGTTCGTGTTCTTCGGCAATGGTTAGACACGATGTTATTTCGCAAACAGATGGATTTGATTCCCAATTTACGACTTATGCCGATTGGGAGATGTGGTTACGTTTAAGCTTGTTAACAAACTGTGCACCAATTAATGAAGAATTAGTTAAGTATCGCATGGTAAAAGGAAGCATGAGTTCCAACCCGGAAGTTACAAAACGTGATGCACGCGGAGTTTTGGAAAAGTTCTTTAACTTGGCTGTTTTGCCTGAGAAATATAGAACACTGGAAAAGCAGGCATATAGCAACCACCTGATGATTGTTTCCGGGGAATTTTTGCATAACGGAAAAGTGCGTGAAAGCGTTAATTGTATTTGGCAAGGAGTAAAACTTTATCCGCAAAACATTGCTCGTCCGCTCGGATTACCGTTTCGCTTTGCAAAACGTCTTTTAGCTAATTAAATTCAATGCCAAGAGTTCTTTACGTTTCATATTGGGGCGCGCTTGAACAGCTCGGGCAATCTTTGGTTGTGCCGGCTGTAAAGAAATTAGCGCAGATGGGCGTTGATATGACTCTCGTCACCTTTGAAAAACCTCACGATTTGGCTAGAACAGATGAAATGGAGCGGGTGCGAAGTTTGTTTGAAGAAGACAAAATTGAATGGATTCCACTCAAATATCACAAAGGGATTCGGGCAACGCCATTTGATATTTCAAACGGTATTTTGCATGGGATTTCAAAACGCGTGCAAAAGAAATACGACATAGTTCACGCGCGTACATACATCGGCGGACTTATCGGCTTACTACTTGCACCCCTGATCGGAGCAAAATTTGTTTATCACAACGAAGGTTTTTATCCTGATGAACAGGTTGACGGCGGATTTTGGGGCTTAAATTCGCGTCAGCATAAAGTTGCTAAGTATTTGGAAAATAAGATGTATAAGCGAGCAGATGCGATAATTTCCCTTTCACATCGAG
>JBKEBT010000009.1:0-2179 GCA_047973305.1 Pyrinomonadaceae bacterium | reverse complement strand
GGAACTTTAGAAAACCCGGTAGATGTCGATTTTGCGCTTCCTCCTGACGCCGCCGGTACCGCGAAAGCACTCGCTTCAAGAAACGGGAAGGGTTTGAAGATTTATGTGGGTTGTTCAAAATGGGGAAAGAACGAATTACAAGGTTTTTACCCTCGCGGCGTAAAAAATGAACTCGCATATTATTCAACTCAGTTTAATTCTATTGAATTAAACGCGCTTGCGTACGGCAGAAAGCCGAAAGAAGTTATAAAAGGTTGGTACGAAAGCACGCCCACAGATTTCCGCTTTTTTTCGAAGTTTTCACAAAGCATTTCGCATTATAGAAGGCTTAACAATACTGAGGAGTTTGTCGAAAATTTTGTTTCAAGCCTTTCAGAATTACATGAAAAACTGGGCGGGTTATTTTTGCAGATGAATGCAAATTTTGCGCCGAAGGATATTGACCGCGTCTTTCGCTTTGTTGAATTTTGGCGGTGGGAAATTCCCTTGTTTGTTGAATTTCGGCATACGGATTGGTATAGGGAACCTGCGATAGCCAGCCAAATTTATACCCTTTTTGAGGAAGCAGAAGTATCAACCGTAATTACCGATACAGCCGCCAGGCGTGATTTGCTTCATATGCGTCTTACAACACCGCGTGCATTTGTTCGATTTGTGGGAAATAACCACCAAACTGATTTTGAACGTCTTGACGCATGGGTTGAGAGAATCGCAACGTGGAAACAAATGGGCTTAGATGAACTGGCATTCTTTGTGCATCAAAATTTTGAGAAAAAGCCGGCATTGCTCGCCACATACTTTATCGAAAAACTAAACAAAAAAATCGGTGCGACACTTAACATTCCTAAACTGCAAGGGTAAGTGTTTACAAGTGTGCACCGCTTTATAGCCCAAAGCTAATCTTTTAGATATTCCGTAATTTCAAATTTATCTAAACTAACCGGTGGATCAATTTTTATGGTTTTTTCTGATGACTTATCCGGATTCGCACCGTCAAAACTTTTTACATCTATTGATGATAGCGAAAATACTTGACCAATCTTTTCAAAAAAGAAGGTCTTTTCATACTTATAGCGCGAGCCGTATTCCACGGTAAATTCAAAGCCTTTTTCGTTTGGCTTCGCCTCATCAACTGCAAAATCGTTAACATCTTCAAAACTTGGAGTTTCGATTTTTCCTACTTCTTCAGATCCAACAAAAACGAGGATATCATCGGCGTTTCTTTCTTCATTGTGCTCTATTTTCACCGAAACATTATCAGATTTTGTATCTGAAGGAGTAACCGAAGCTGTTTCACTCGGTGAAGCATTTGTCTCCGGCGAAGTTGAATTATTAACTTCAAGATCGCTTGAAATGGCATTGGGTGCTTGCCCTGAATTCACATTTGCATTCTTGGCTTTGCCCGAATTAGAGCAGTTAAACATTAAAATTACCGAAACAATAATTGAAAGAATTTTCATCACATTACCTCCAATCTAAAATCAAAGAACTTTCCAATATATAGATTGACCGTTTGCACCGGTTGCGATAAGTTCCTGGCTACCGGTACTTGTTTTGTAATAAAACTTGCCAACGTAATTGATAGGCAAATTTTTCTTTGGAAGCACTAATTCCGGAATCCAGTTTTTTGGTTCGTTAAAAACCGCAGCGGGAATATTATATATTTTGCCGTAATATTTTACCTTGCCCGAACGAAACCTGGCTAAATTGTTGTTCAGATAAGTTTTAAATATTTGATCTGAAATAGACACGGATGTATATTGCCGGAACTTCGGATGTGGTTTATCACTGGGATTGTGCAACCCCCACGCCAAACAATCGGTTCCATCCCAAAATCTTGCGCCACCCGTTGGGTCAAGCGCACCAGCCAACACACTATCGACTGCAGTTCTTGCCGAAATTGCGTTTTTGCTTTTGTTTGTGTCAGGCAACTCAACTTTTTGAGCCGAAGGAACTGAAGAGTAGCCCGTCATCAACAATTCATACAGCGTTTTCTTTCGTACCGTTGCTTGGTTGTTTGCAACGTGCGCAAGCCAAAGGTATTCTTTCGGGTCATTTGAAGTTCCTTCGAGTTTAATAATATTGTAAACAACGCGTTTTTCACTGTCAGTCATGGTCATATGCAAAGTCTCCGATTTTGATTAGGTTTATTAAATCTACAACTAAATATATCCCGCCT
>JBKEBT010000094.1:0-9488 GCA_047973305.1 Pyrinomonadaceae bacterium | reverse complement strand
TTCAGCTCGGAAAAATTCTGCCCTAAATCAACAATGTGCCTGCGCGCAAGTGAAACAAGAATCGTCGCCACCACGGAGTATCCAAAACTTGTTCCCAAAATACGCGCGAGGTTTAGCATAGATGATGCTGCATTATGTTTTTTTGGATCGATTCCGTAATATGCGGTTGCATTTACGCCAACAGCTCCGAAAGTCATCGAAATCGAAACGAGCGTTCGATTAAAAATCAAAAGAAGAAACGGAAATGTGGAAGTTAGCGTTGCCATATTTAAGAACGCCAAGATTGATGCAAAATACCCAAACGCGATTACATACTTTGCAGTGAATTTATCAATCATATAACCGATAACGTAAACGCCAATTGTTACGGAAATCGCGCCCGGCATTCCAACCAAGCCGGTTTCAAACGCTCCAAAGCCGAGCACGTCCTGCACAAACACCGGAATTACGATGCTTATTCCGCTGGTAAAAACAAAACTTGCCAAAAATATCAAAACACAAGCAATTGCAAAACCACGGTGCGCAAGCAAACTTAAATCCACTGCCGGATTTTCACACACCAATTCCCAAGCAACGGCAAAAACCAAAGAAATTGCTGCAACAATTGTAAGAAAAAAGATGTAGCCCGATTCAAACCATGATTCTTTCGGTCCTTCTTCCAAGACGATTAATAGCGCGGTTATGCCGATTAAGGTAAGCGCTATCCCGAACCAATCAATTCGCGCAACATCGCGCGGTTCGCTCGATTTAACGCTTTCTGAATTTTCGCCATCTTCATAATCTGAATGATGTTCGGTATCCCTTACAAAAACCGAAGTCATAAAAAACGAAAATACGCCTATCGGAATATTGATAAAAAATATCCAGCGCCAGCCGAGTGTATCGGTAATAAACCCGCCTAAAGTTGGGGCTATTACGGAAGCAAACATTACGCACGCACCATAAAAGGAAAATACGCGTCCCAAATGGTCGGGCGGTGTCACATTTGCAATTATTGCTTGTTCGCTGGTAGCCAAACCGCCGCCGGAAATTCCCTGTAAAATGCGAAATAACACAAGCATTTCCAGATTTGGTGCAAGTCCGCATAGAAATGAAGAAATCGTAAAGCCCACAACACAAGCAAGGTAATATCGTTTTCTTCCAAAGTAGGTTGCAAGCCAGCCTGTAATCGGAATAATTGCTGCATTTGCAACAAGATAAGAGGTAAGGACAACCACAATCTCATTTGGGCTCGCACCAAGATCGCCCGAAAGCTTTGGCAATGTAACCGCCAAAACAGAGAGATCTACAATCTCCATAAAGGTTGCGAGTGTGAGGATAAAGACAATAAAGTATGGGCTTTTTCTTATCGAACCGAAAAAATGTGGAAGAGGTGACCTTTGCATCACAATTTATTTCGCTTTAACGTGGGGTTCAACTGACATACCCGGAACCAAAACATACTTTGATTCCTTCGGCAGATTTTCAAAAGCAATTCGTACCGGAACCTTTTGAACAACCTTTATAAAATTCCCGCTGGCATTATCCGAAGGAAGCACGCTGAAACGCGAACCGGTTCCGGGCTGAAAGCTCTCGACCTTTCCGCGAAATTTTACGCTCGGATAGGCGTCAACTCTTATATCAACCTGCGCACCAATTGCAATTCGCTTAATATCCGTTTCCTTAAAATTGCCAACCACCCAAATCCCCGGCAGCGTAACGGACATCAACGCAACATCCGGCTGAACGATTTGTCCGTCAACAACCGCCTTTTTCGCGATATAGCCATCTTGCGGGGCATAAATCTTTGTGTATGAAAGTTCGAGTTCCGCCTGCGCAACATCAGCCCTTGCACGGTCGATTTCCGCAACCGATTCCGCAATTGAACCGTTTTCAACCGCAACCTTATCCGATGCCGAACGCGCTTCATCCAACTTCCCTTTTGATTCCCGCGCACGCGAATGTGAAAGATCCACTTCAACTTTTGCCTTTCTTACTTCGCTTCCGGCTGCGCCGAAATCCGCAATTGCTTGGTTCAAACGTGAACGCTCAACATCAACTTGTTTGCGCACTGAAATAAGCCGAGCTTGTGCAATCTCTACTTCTTTTTCCGCCGATTCGTACCTTGAACGTGCTGCCACCATTTGATTTTGAGATTCTTCAAACTTACTTTTCGGCACATACCCGGAACCGAATAGTTCGGCATCGCGTTCGTGCTCCAAACGCATCGCTTCGTAATTGCTTTTTGCGGCGGTTACATTGGTTTTCGCCTGTGCAATCATCGCAGAAGCCGCCGGAATTTCCGATTCCGCCTGAGCCAAGTTTGCCCGTGCTGTTTCTACCGCACTTCGCGCCTTCCGTTGCAAATCACTTTGCAACGAGGTGTCTGCGCGGCTTTGTTCAATTGTTCTGTTTGCGGTATTTAGGCTCGCGGTTGCTTGATCAATTGTAGAGCTGCCGATATTTCTTGTGTAATCTGCCTGTGCTGAAGCCTTTTTATTTTTTGCCAATGCCGCCTGAAGTTCGGCATCCGCCTGTTGTAGTTTTACTTGCTGTTCTTGGTCATCTAATTCAACCAACAAATCGCCCTTTTTTACAAACTGGTTTTCTTTAACGTGAACTTTCTTCACGCTTGCATTTATTTTCGATGTTACAAAAGTTATGTTTCCCTCGATGTGTGCATCATCAGTGCTTACAAACTGTCGTTTGTAAAGCAACCACAAACCGCCGATTAAAAGCACTAATAATGCTATCGCGGAGGCGATATAAATCGGCTTACGAGATGCTTTATCCCGAATTTGATTTTCGCTTGAAACTTCGGCATCAGCCGATGAATCATTCATACGTTCGTTCTCTTCCATATTGTGAAGCCACGGGAGTAATTCTTATTCGGTAACGCTTGGGCGCCATAAGAATACTTCAGAAAACGGCACAATGCAACGCCACTAAATATGGATACTCTCGAAAAATGCCGATGATTTTGTGAATCAATGCGCCATAAATTAAGATAATATAAGTATAATTCATTGGATAAAATTTATGGATAAAACAAGCGTAAAGCAGGGTTCAACGCCCGAGACAGAAAAAGCGCGTTGGAAATTGGAAACCTTGGAACCCGCTATCGAAACGCGCCCCGAACGCAAAGACGCATTCGAAGGAGTTTCGCTGGAACCGGTCGAGAGGCTGTATTCACAGGCTGACGTTGACAAAATCGGCGCAGGCGGTGATGAGGGCTTTCCGGGCGAATATCCATATAAACGTGGAATTCACCCTACAGGCTACCGCGGCAAGCTTTGGACAATGCGTCAATTTGCCGGCTTTTCTTCACCCGAAAATACAAATGCGCGTTTCAAATACTTAATGAAACAAGGGCAAACCGGATTATCAGTTGCATACGATTTGCCTGCATTGATGGGGCTAGATGCCGATTCACCGCTTTCTGAGGGTGAAGTTGGCAAATGTGGCGTTGCGGTTACTTCTTTTGCTGATTTTGAAGCCCTATTTGATGGAATAAATCTTGAAGATGTTACCGTTTCACAAACTATAAATGCGCCCGCGTGGATTTTTCTTGCTTTTTACGTTGCACTTGCAGAAAAACAAGGGGCAGATTTTTCTAAGATTTCCGGTACGCTTCAAAACGATATTTTGAAAGAATACATTGCGCAAAAAGAATGGGTTTACCCGATTCGTCCGGCGATGAAACTTGTAATTGATACCTTCGAATTTTCAACAAAGCACCTTCCAAAATACAACCCGATTTCCGTTTCCGGTTATCATATTCGTGAAGCCGGCGCGACAGCACTTCAGGAACTGGCATTCACCTTACGTGATGGCGTTGAATACGTTCAATATGGAATCGACCGTGGAATGGATGTGGATGAATTTGTTCCGCGTCTTTCTTTCTTCTTTAATGCGCATAACGATTTTTTCGAAGAAATTGCAAAATATCGGGCGGCGCGCGTAATTTGGGCTGAAACGATGAAAAACCGATTCGGTGCAAAGAACCCGCGCACAATGCAAATGCGCTTTCATACACAAACGGCAGGTGTTTCCCTAACCGTACAGCAACCGTTAAACAATATTGCACGCGTAGCAATTCAAGCACTAGCCGGCGTACTCGGCGGAACTCAATCACTTCATACTGATTCATTCGATGAAGCTCTTGCGTTGCCAACCGATGAAGCCGCACTAATCGCCCTTCGCACACAACAAATAATCGCCGAAGAAACGGGCGTTGCTAATACGGTAGATCCGCTCGGTGGCTCGTATTTTGTGGAATCGCTGACGCAAAAAATGATAGATGGCTGTTACGAATATTTTGAAAAAATTGATGGATTCGGCGGAATGGTTGAAGCGGTTGAAGCCGGTTTTCCGCAACGCGAAATTCAGGAAAGCGCGTATCAATATCAAAAGGCGGTAGAACGCAATGAACAAACCATTGTTGGCGTAAACAAATATGTGATGGATGAAGAACTTTCGCAAACCAATATCTTAAAGATTGACGAAACCGTGCGCGATCATCAACTAGAGCGTTTGGAGCGCGTAAAACAAAAACGCGATAACGGCGCAGTCGCAAATGTATTGGAAAAGCTTAAGAAAGCATCGCTCGCAAACGAAAATCTAATGCCCGCAACTATCGAAGCGGTTAAGGCATACGCCACCATTGAAGAAATATGCACGGCGTTGCGAGATGTTTACGGGGTTTATGAAGAACCCGCATTTTAGCGCGCGGGCATGGTTAATGCCCAATTCTTTTCTGTTGGGATCAGAAACAATTTTGGCGGAAAGTGTAGTTAGCTGCGCATTTCCGCATTTCTTTGTCTGAAACCTATTTGCGCCCAAAATTGCCAACCATTCCCAATCGTACAAATTAAGATTGATTTTTCGAAAAGAAATACCATATTTGTGGCAAATTTACTTTGTGTTTTGCGCGGAAAGTTCTAAAATTTCGTACACAAAATATTTAAGGCGATACAAAAAGATAAAACGCGCTTGAAGTTTATCTAATCCGGGAAATTATGAACAAACAAGAAACTACTGAACCGAATTCGGACGAAGTTGTAAAAGATACAATTCGCGAACAGATTAATGAAAATGCGATAGCTAATTTTTCATATATCTTTATGAATGTGATGGCTACAATCATCGCCTGCTACGGACTTTTGGCAAACAGCACAGCCGTTGTAATAGGCGCAATGTTGATTGCAGCATTGTTGGGTCCGATTACGGGAATTGCACTTGGGCTGGTGGATGGGAACACCAAATTGCTAAAGACTTCATTTATTAGCGAAATAATTGGTGTTGCGGTGGTTTTGCTTACCGCTTTCATCATCGGCTCAGTTCATAGCCACTTGCCAACCGGAAGCGAAATAGCCGCGCGAACATCGCCCAACATTATGGATTTATTTGTTGCGCTTGCCGGCGGCGCAGCAGGTGCGTATGCCACCACCAAACCCAAAATTAGCGCCGGGTTAATTGGTGTTGCAATTTCAACTGCGCTTGTTCCACCGCTTTCAACCTGTGCGATTTTGGTTGCCAGGGGACAGTATAAACTCGGCTTCGGCGGCTTCTTACTATTCTTTGCTAACTTTGCAGCAATACAGTTTGCTTCTTCCGTAGTGTTTTGGCTTTCCGGTTACCACAATATCCTTACCAAGGCTCGAAACAATATGCGTAAGATTGCTTTGCAGGTTGCCATAAGTTTGGGCGTGATGATGATTCTTACTGTTTTGCTCGGGTATAATTTTTACAATATGGCTACAAAGGAACGATTTGAGCAAGCCGTTCGCGATAATCTTCAAGCCGTAATTAAGGAATTTCCAACAACCAGCCTTCTAGACGTAAAGTTTCAGTATGATTCGGAAAAAACTCTGGTTACGGCAATTGTACAAACTCCAAAAGTTGTAACACCAAAACAAGTGTCGGATGTTTCAAAAGACCTGCCTTCCATTCATTCGAAACAAACGGATTTGCACATACGTTCCCTAATCACCACAGAAACTACTGCGACCGGAAATATCGAACCAAATACAGACAATAATGTTGACACTCAAACACAACAACAGTAAATCGTTTTGATTCTTTGCTGATGATAATTTTATGAAAAGAAAAATTCGAACAGTTGACGAATTTCTGAGTAGCGGATGCGGCAGATGCGATCGTTTCGAAACACCGGAGTGCAAGGTGCACACATGGCAAAAAGAACTGCAACTATTACGCGAAATTGTGCTCGGCACCGGTCTTAACGAAGAAATTAAATGGGGACAACCTTGCTACACTCACAACGGAAAAAATTTAGTAATCGTTTCCGCACTGAATGATTTTGCGGTTATAAGTTTCTTAAAAGGTGTATTGTTGAACGACCCAAACGAGGTATTAAGCAAACCCGGAGAAAATTCACAAAGCGCACGGATGCTTAAATTTACCGGCGTTAAGCAAATAAAGGACTCTTTCCCAACCATTTCGGACTTTATTCGGCAAACAATTGCACTTGAAGACTCAGGAGCACGGGTGGAGTTTAAGTCTAATCCGGAACCGATTCCGTTAGAACTCCAACAAATGCTTGATTCGGATGCAGCCTTAAACACAGCATTTTTTGCACTTACGCCGGGAAGGCAACGCGGTTATATTCTCTTTTTTTCCGGTGCAAAACAATCTGCCACCAGAACTTCACGCATTAAAAAATCCGTACCTAAAATTCTTGAAGGTAAAGGATTGAACGATAGATAAGAACCAATGCGCTAAAATCAACGATGACACGGAAACCGCTCGGTTGCTTTTACAAGGGATGCGCGGTCTAGTTTTCGTTGAATTCCAGGCTGTAAGTTTTTTTCGTGCAGCCCTATTTTGTATCTGTATTTGGCGAAAAGCAGTTTGTATTTTACTCTTTTCTCAAAAGCGAAATTTGCTTGGTATATCTGCAATGAATTTGTACCAATCCCCTAAATTTTGGACAAAAGTGTCAACTAAAATTCGCCTCTTTTTCGCGGATAAATCCTTTGGTAAGCGAGGACGAATCGAGTGCTTCTTCGAGTGCAAATTCTTTCATATCGATGCCCATTTCGAGCAGGAATTTCTGCGGCGATTGATAGCCGACGCCCGAATGTATTCTCTCAAAGTTATAGAATCTAACAAATCTGTTCAAGGTATCTTGCAGTTCTTCAAGAGACTCAAATTCGTATCTTTGGCAAACGACGCGTTCCTAAATGCTGTGGTATGACTCGATATGGGCGTTTTGCTGAGGTGTCGCTGCTTTACAAAACTCCTGCACAACGCATCTTTTCTCAAAATACTCCTGCACCGTTTGCGCCTCAAACTGCACGCCATTGTCGTTTCTGACATAGAATCTCACCGGCAGCGGATACACCTCAAAAATCTGATCGAAGAGATCAATAACGGTCTGTTGCGAGATGCTCCACTTAGCAATCTGACCCGCTTAACGTCGATCAACGTCAGCACAAGCGCGTTTCTTCCCAGCCCGGCAACATACACATACTTGATGTCAAATTCAATATAATCAAACGCTTCGACAGCATTCGGAAGCAAATCTTTAACCCAATTTCTTTTGCGACGTTTGCGCGGAACGAACCGATTCAAAAGATCGTGTTCTGCCATTAAACGGTATATTTTCTTTGGGTTTACAAGATATCCCTTCTCCTGCCTCAGCCAATGCGTAACCTTCAAATAGCCGTAATCGGCAAACTCCTTCGGCAATACTTTTTCAATATCTGCTGACACTTTTTCGTTCGATACCAAACGCCCATCTTTCGTCCGTGTATGCGTACTCTTCTTCCTTCCTTTCCGCCGCTGCGTTACTTCCGCTCGATAGTAAAAACTGCTTCTCGGAATACCCAAAACTTACAGCACACGTCTTATCGGATACCCCTCTTTGATGAATTCAGCTGCGATCATTTTCCGTTCCTCCCTCGTTGGTCGCTTTTTTTTAACAGCTCTTCCTGTATCCGCAACCGCAGCTCTTTCTCCGCCACCAGCTTCTTCAACTCCTCGTTCTCGCGCCGAAGTTTTTTCAGCTCTGTCGATCCCGCCCCGTCAAGCCGTCTTTTCTACAATCCAGCTTGCCCGTGCTCTTCAAATGCCTTCTTCCATTTGAAGATCGATGCCGACGACACATCAAACTCCCTCGATGCCTTCGTAGCTCCATGCTCATTGTAATAACTCAAAATCTCAATCTTCTCCGCCGTCCGCCACGTCTTTCTGTGCTTTTTCATCTGTTCACAAACCATCTACTTAAAGTATAAATCCGTGTCCAGTTATTTAGGGGATTGGAGAGAAACAATCTCCTGCGAAAGTAAACTGAATAAAATCTTTTCCATTTGTTTTAGTGATTTTTCCTTTTTCCAAAATTTCATATAGAAAAAAAGTCCATTCATAGCTGTAGTCAGACGTTACATTTTCGTTGTTATCTAAAATGTTGTTTTTCGTGTCTTTAATTGTGCAGGTTTCTAAAAACATTTTTTCAATTTCAGACGCTTTTGTCCAGGCGTTATAAATCGTATTCAAGGTTGATTTAACGGCTATGTTTGTTGTAAATGAAGCCCAATCTTGTGCCATACCGATATTTTATTAAGTTTAGTGGTTATTATTGTGTTGTTTCTACCTCAAATTTCATTACTTCATTTCGTTTTTGCTCAACTTGCACACAACGTGAAACGGCTTGGCGATGTGGCGGATTGTTTGCACAAAAGTTCAATAGAATTACTGCCGTTGAACTTTGCACTAAAGTTTAATAGAAGCACTTCTGCCGCCATATTGCCAAACCGATGTTAGCTGTAGCCTTTGTTGTCGGTTAGTTCAAAAAAGTTATTATTGCTTCTCCGTTTTTTGTTGCGTCTGCAAAAACATTTTGTAATGTTGAAAACCCGTCAGCAACATAATCAAATACATCCTCTCCTCTCCTTCGTCCCAAATTGTAGGATAAACTTCCTGTTCAGTCATTTTTTTGGGATCAAAGTTTTGTTTTAAGTCTGCAATTGTAATTGTTGAAATTTCATTATTTAACTCGGCAACTTGTTCTGGTGTCAAATAGTGAGCTGGTCCATAACCTAAATCTTGTTCCTCGTCAATTAGTTGTCCACTGAATAAAATTCTTACTAGATTGTGTTCAGATGTTGCTAAACTTTGTCCAGTAAGTAAAAATATTATTCCGTCCCAAGATTTGTCAATATCTACTAAATTTTCGTTTCAGTTTCATCGTCATAGATTTTATCTACGAGCTATAGTCAAATCTGGTGTATGGGAGTCAAGCGGCGATTCGGTTAAGCTCCTCTTGTTTGGAATCTTCGATTTCGATTCCGTTATTAAATTTCACTCCTCCGATTACTTTTGCCAGATGTTTGAACCCATTTAAGCGAAGCCAATTTTCCTCGGCGCATTGACTGAGTTTGAACATCATTTCAAGCATTCCGTTTTTTGAAAGACAACTTTTTGAACGTTTTGTCCGGTGGCGAATCGTGGCAAATGTTGATTCGATTGGGTTTGTCGTTCGGATG
>JBKEBT010000093.1:0-62940 GCA_047973305.1 Pyrinomonadaceae bacterium | reverse complement strand
TGTAGATATGGGTTAAATACTGCCATTGCTGCGCTCCTTTTCTATAAATAATAAGGGTCGGTTAATTAGTTGCTGTTTGCTTTAGGCGAAATTTTGATGAGTTCGCCATTTTGCTCATCGGTTACGACGTATAAGTTTCCGTCAAAGCCTTGTTTTACATCTCTAATGCGTTTTCCGCGCTCAGTAAGCAAGTGTTCTTCGCCAATCACCTTGTTATCTTTTAACGCGAGGCGCACCAAGCGTTTTGAAGCCAATCCGCCGATGAATATGTTTCCTTTCCATTCAGGGAATTTATCACCGTTGTAAATTTCCATTCCCGAAGGGGCAATTACTGGATCCCAATAGTAAACGGGGTCAACAAACCCTTCACGTTGAGTAACCGAGTTGGGGATTGGTTCGCCGGAATACTCTTCGCCAAACGATACAATTGACCACCCATAATTCTTACCTTTTTCGATGAGGTTTAGTTCATCTCCGCCTTTCGGACCATGTTCAACCGTCCATAAATTTCCGTTCGCATCCAGTGCGGCAGATTGAATGTTACGGTGTCCTTGTTCCCAAATTTCCGGCTTCGCACCCGGTGTGTTGATATACGGATTATCTTTTGGAATTGAGCCATCGGAATTTACCCGCATTACCTTTCCGTAATGATTATCAAGCCGCTGAACAAGTTCACGGTTTGGTCTGTCAAAGCGATCGCCGGTAGTGATGAATAACTTACCGTCCTTTGAAAATTCAAGTCTTGAACCAAAATGCAACCCGTTTTCGTAACCGGGCACGGCGCGAAAGATTACCTTTACATCTTCCACGGAAGTGCGATCACCGTTTAATTTTCCTCTGGCAACACTTGTTCCGCTACCATTTTCTCGTATTTCGGAAAAAGACCAAAATATGGTTGAATCAGTTTTGAAATTCGGACTTAATGCAACGTCCAGCAAGCCTCCTTGCCCGCGCGCCGTCATCGGTGGCAAGCCGCCGAGGTTGCTGGCATCCGTTGTGCCACCTTGTTCAACCGCCAAAATTCCTTTGATTGGGTCACCAATTTTTCCATCCACGGCTATGATGCGCATCGTGCCGGCTTTTTCCGTGATTAAGAATCCTCCTTCGGGCAGTGGTTCCACCGCCCAAGGCTTATTCAAGCCTGTTGCCAAAACCGTTACGTTAAATGCCGTTTTGGTAATTGTTTTGCAACCGCGCGTTTGTTGTTTGAAGGTTGGTTTTTGGCTGGCGGCATTTGGTGGAACGGTTTCAAGCGGTTCGCAGTTCGCACCTGTTTGGCTGCAAGAAGGCGCAACAACCAGCAACATTGTCATAAAAAGTTTTGGCAAGAATAATTTCTTCATAAAGTAAATCTTAACGTAAAAAAAAACTTTCTGTGCGGCTATTTTAGGTCGCTGCGCCTTGTTTGTTTAGCAATTTTCCAAGTTCGTTATTCAAGCGTTTTTAGAAATTCTAAAAATGGTGCTTCTTCCCAACTTCCGTTATATTTTTCGCCGTTTACAAAGAATGAAGGCGTGCCGTTTACACCACTTCTAACGCCGCTTTCAAAATCGTTTTCAACTTTTTTTGCGACATCCGGCAATGAAAAATCTTCTTCAAATCGATTTATATCCAAGCCGATATCGGATGCGTATCTAACCAAGCTCGCATCATCAAGGGATGTTTGATTTTCAAAAAGAACTTCGTGCATTTCCCAATACTTTCCTTGCTTTGCCGCCGCTTCTGCGGCAATCGCGGCTTTAAGCGCATGTTCGTGAATTTGTGATAGCGGAAAATTTCTGAAAGCAAACTTCAGCTTATCACCCAAGGCTTTCTGAATTGCCGCAACAATTGAAGAAGCCTTTCCGCAATAGGGACATTGGTAATCTCCGTATTCAACCAATTCAATCGGCGCGTTTGATGTGCCTTGAACGTGATCATTTTCGTTTACAGGTGGTGTTAAACTAGCCATTATCAATATCCTCCAGTGCCTTCAAGATTCCATCGCCGCCCGGGTTTTCGCCAATTGGCGAAACATAGCTCCAGCGAATTATTCCGTCTTCATCAATTACATAAAGATTCCGCGCCGAAAATCCAAATTCCGTATAAGATTCGTAAAGCATTGAAACCGCGCCTTTCGGCTCAAAATCTGCCAAAAGCGGGAAGCCTATGTTTCTGTGTTCTGCAAATGCCTTGTGGCACCATTTGCCATCAACCGAAATTCCGAGCATTTGCGCGTTGTGCTTTTCAAAAAGACCTGACATTTCGTTATAAAGCGCAATCTGGTCACTACAAACCGTGCTCCAATCCGCCGGGTAAAAAACTAAAATCACCTTTTTGCCACGAAGATTTGAAAGCGCAATTTTTTGGTCAATTTTTGAATCCAGCTCAAAATCAGGAGCCTTAGTTCCGTTTTCCAACATCTTTTTTCTCCTATAAGGCTTTAGTAAAACCTTTTATTAAAAGCGGCGAAAATCGCCGAAAAACCTAAATACCTATTTTTTGTGTTCTTATTAACTATATTCCAAGTGCGCGGTGGCACAAAGTAATTTCGGTAAATTGAAACATGCGATGAAGAATATGTGTAGCTTCCATAAGAAATACTTATTGAAATGCCCGAATTATTTGGGTTTTCTAACTTTATTTACGATGTGAAATCGTTGTAACATTGAATCAAATTTAAAATCAATTTGCGTGGGTAAAATATGAAAATCGGATTACCAAAAGAAATAAAAGATAACGAATACAGGGTTGGGCTTACACCCGCGGGGGTTCACGCGTTAAAGGATGCGGGACATGAATTGTTTGTTGAGCGAAGTGCCGGGGAAGGTTCAGGCTTTGCAGATTCGGCGTATGTTGATGCCGGCGCAACCATTATTGATTCTGCCGATGATGTTTGGGCTGAAGGCGATATGATTGTAAAGGTAAAGGAACCAATCGCGCCTGAATATCCGCGTATGCGTGAAGATCAGTTGTTGTTTACTTATCTTCATCTTGCGCCGGAGCTCGAACTTACAAAGCAAATGATGGAGCGAAAGGTTACGGGCGTTGCCTATGAAACCATCACGGATGCACGCGGAAGGTTGCCGCTTTTAACGCCAATGTCTGAAGTTGCGGGGCGTATGTCTGTGCAGGTAGGCGCAACTTATCTGGAAAAGATGAATGGTGGCAAGGGCGTATTGCTTGGCGGGGTTCCGGGCGTTCCGGCTGCGAATGTTGTGGTAATTGGCGGCGGAGTAGTTGGAACTGAAGCTGCTAAAATGGCAATCGGCTTAGGTGCACACGTTACGATTATTGATCGGAATTTGGATAGGCTAAGACAGCTGGATGATATTTTTCTTTCAAAGATACAAACGCTCGCATCAAGCAGATACCAAATTCATGAAGCAATTTCGCATGCCGATTTGGTAATCGGCGCGGTTCTTGTGGTGGGTGCGGCGGCACCTAAATTGGTAACGCGCGATATGCTGAAAGACATTCCGAATGGTTCAGTGTTGGTTGATGTTGCGGTTGATCAAGGAGGTTGCTTTGAAACAACACGTGCCACCACACATTCAAACCCCACTTATTATGAAGAGGGTGTGCTGCACTATTGCGTCGCAAATATGCCGGGTGCGGTGCCACGCACGTCAACGTTCGCGCTAACAAATGCAACGCTTCCGTATGCGCTCGAATTGGCGAATAAGGGCTTTAAGGATGCAATTGCTGCCGATGTAGGGTTGCGCGAAGGCGTTAATACTTTTGCCGGAAAGCTAACATATGAAGCAGTGGCGGTTTCACAAGGGATTGAGTATACAGAACTTTCCAATCTTCTTTAATTTTTAACATTTTTTGCGGCGGGCTGATTGTTCGTCGCATTTTGTTATCGTTCCTCATTTTTTGCACCAACGCTCTGCATTACGATTGCTAAAATTCACTTCACTTAAATTTAGATTCAAAATATTGGTGTTTATTGTTGTGGTATGTTATACTCTGTTTAACATCCAGTTCCTTTGGATGTTCAGCACGCAAATCTTCCTAATCTAGCCGGTTCCGGCAAGCTCTATTCCCAAAACTACAATGAAATTTGAATCACTTCCGTTCGGCAAATCCGTCGAAGTAAAACCAACCACTTTGGCTAAAGGTCTGGCAATATGTTATGCCGTAGCGATATTGACAGCAATTGCTCTTTACGACAACAAAAGTACGAGTTACCTGTTTTTTAAGATCGCAACCGTGCAATATCTGGATAAAATCGTTCACTTTTTTGCGCTTGGCTCATTTTCATTTATCGTAAATCTTGCGTTTGAAATGCGATCCGTTGCGCTCAGGCGGTTTAAGATTTCAAAAGGCACTTTGTTGATTCTTACGTTTGCGACGTTGGAAGAATTTTCGCAGATATTTATGACAACCCGTTCATTTGAATTATCAGATCTTGCCAGCAACACCATCGGAATTATACTTTTTGCGGAAATAGCACGGCTTGTTTACAATTATCTTACTCGGGAAAGCTCCGTTGAAGAACAAATTATGCAGCCCAGCGAATAAGGTAAATCGTTCGAAAGTTTATTCCCAAACAAAAGCTTGACCAAAAGCCACTGATGTTCGGTGGCTTTTTGTATTGATACACGAATTCCGGGTCTTGCGGTTCAAACGGTTCGATTGCTACACTTCAATTGATGTATGAATTTGCGGTAACGCCGGCTGTAACACAACTTCGTCGCCCCGGTGTGACAATTGATTCGGTTGAAGAGTTGAGCATTGCGCAAGAAGTGGGTCTTGAAACAGGCGATAGAATTGTTTCCGTAAATGGAAAACGCGTGCGCGATTATCTTGATTTTCGATTTCAAACTTCGGGAGAAATCTTCTTAAATCTTCTTGTAAAAAAGCTAAATGGCGAAACTTGGGAATTGGACGTAGAACGTGATGAAGGCGAAGACCTTGGCATAAATTTTGAACAGATTGTGCCCCGACAATGCGCAAACGAATGTCTTTTTTGCTTTTGTAAAGGCAACCCCGATGATGCACGTCCTTCATTGTTTGTTCGTGATGAGGATATTCGACTTTCATTTCTTTACGGAAACTACACAACTTTAAGTTCGGTAACGGAAGATGAAATGAATCGAATCATCGAACAAAGGCTTTCGCCCCAGTATGTTTCGGTTCATGCCACTGATTTAGAAACGCGCGCCAAATTGCTTGGGGTTTCACAAGACCGTGCGGATATTTCGGAAAAGCTTCAGACACTTTTGGAAAACAACATCGAACTTCACGGGCAAATTGTGTTGTGCCCCGGAATAAACGATGGCGCACAGCTTGAAAAAACATTGCGTGATTTAGCCGCCGAGTTTCCCGGTTTTGTTTCAGTTGCGATTGTTCCCGTAGCCTTAACTCGCTATAACACGGACGCCCGCCTAACACGCGTAACTCCCGAATTTTGCAAAGATACGATAATGCAGGTTACGGCGTTGCAAAAGGAATTTAGAAAGAATTTGGGAACAACGTTTGCGTTTTTGGGTGATGAAATTTATCTAAAGGCAGGTGTGGAAATTCCTTCCGTTAAGCATTACGGCAACTATCCACAAATTGAAGATGGGGTTGGGATGATTCGCAATTTTTTGAGTGATTTTGAAGAGTTGCTTATTGCCTTGAAGAAATCAGTTTCAAACGGAAAGTACGCACGCTTGCAACCCAAAATAGATAGACGTACGCACGCAGCCGCGCTTAAACCGTTTGAATCGAATTGCAATAAAGAGCTACCGCAGAATTTGAATGGAACGATTTTTACCGGTGAAATGTTTGCACCTATTTTGCGTGACAGAATTGAATTTTATAACAACTTAATTGGTGCGGAACTAAACGTAAAAGCTGTTCGAAACGAATATTTTGGCGGGGATGTTTCGGTTGCCGGGCTGCTTTCGGGTAGCGATTTTGTTAGGGAAAAGAACAGTGTTAACGGAGATTTTGTAATCATTCCCGCACATGTAATAAAAACCGATGAGCCCGTATTGATTGACGGAATGAGCTTTGCCGAATTGAAAGATGCATTCAGCGTGCCAGTTTTTGATTTAGATGCGGAAAGACTTTTTAGTTTTCTTTTTCAACGGGCGCGGGCGTAACTTCTTCGTTTACACGTATTTCAAATAGGTTTTTCCAATTCTTTCCCGTAACGAATATTCTGTTATTTTGCGGGTCATAAGCGATTCCGTTTAAAGAATTTTCAAAATTCTTGCCGCTGTCTTTCGGCGAAATATCGCGAAGATTTAGCCAAGAATTTAATTTCCCGGTTTCCGGATTAATTCGCGCTATATAATTTGGACGGTTCGTTTCTTCCGAACGCCACACGTTTGCCCATAATTCGTTTCCGATAAATTCCAGCTCATTAAGCATCGATAGCGGTTTTCCGTTTTCATCATAAACGGAAATTGTGCGCTCAATTTTGAAAGTTTTTGGGTCGAGCACTCTAATAACGTGTGTGCCATCACTCAAAAAAAAGTTCTTTCCGTTTGTCGCAAAGCCCCATCCGCTTCCGCCATAATAAAATTCACCTGTTTTTTGAAAATTATCGATTTTGTATATCGAACCAGTTTGATCTTTCCAAGTTAGTTGATAAACATTGTCTCCCAAAATTGCCATTCCTTCGGCAAAGGTGTTGTCTGGCAACTTATGCCGCAAAAGAACTTTTCCCGTTTTGAGATCCACCTTTCTAAGTGTTGAATAACCGTAGTGTCCGGTAGTTTCATACAAAAAGCCGTCTTGGTAAGCCAACCCTTGCGTAAAAGCATCTTTATCGTGAGGATATTTGCGGACAACGGTTACGCCGTAAACAGGAATTGCTTGCTTTTCGTGTGATCTACGGGGCTCAACGGTTTGAGAAATTGAAGTCGAGCCACAAGAAAGAATTGTAAGCGCAAGTGCGAGTATGCCAAACTTCATTTTAATATCAGCCCGCGTTGTTTAGTTTAACTTCGAAAAGGCGGCTCCAGCGTTTACCGGTTACAAATAAACGATTTGTTGCATCATCATAGGCAATTCCGTTAAGCACATTATCGCTATCCGTTGAGCGCGATTCTTCATCGCGAACTATATCGCCCAAATCAACCCAGCCTAAGATTGCGCCGGATTTAGGATCGATTCTGACGATTCGATCGGTTTGCCAGATATTTGCCCAAATTTCGCCCTTTATAAATTCGATTTCGTTAAGTTCGTTTACAGGGCTGCCGTTTTCGTTGTTTACATCAATTGTTCTGACGGTTTCGAAGTTCTCCGGGTTTACAAAACTGATGCGGTTTGTGCCGTTGGTTTGGATAAGTTCAGTGCCGTTTGTTGCCAAACCCCATCCTTCGCCAACATAAGTAA
The DNA here is from genome assembly GCA_047973305.1 of Pyrinomonadaceae bacterium. Taxonomy (GTDB): domain Bacteria; phylum Acidobacteriota; class Blastocatellia; order Pyrinomonadales; family Pyrinomonadaceae; genus Aridibacter. The sequence continues at coordinate 55,623 of JBKEBT010000093.1, read as the reverse complement.
ATGATTTTTCGTATTTGAAATCGGCGAGGTTATAACGGAAGGCGACACCTTTTTGCCAGCTTAGCTGGTAAATTTTATCGTTCAAAATTGCAATGCCTTCGCCAAAAATATCTTCTGGGGGCGAAACCTGCTTCAAGACGCGCCCCGAATCAAGATCAACCTTTCGCAAAGTGGTTTGAAACGTATCGCCGCGTTCACGGCTTCCGCCGGTTCCTTCGTAAAGCAAGCCGTCATAAAAAACTAGACCCTGCGTAAATGCGCTTGGATCATGCGGAAATTCGCGAACCACCGAAACAGTGGCAACTGGCGCCGGTTTTGATGCGGTTGCAGGGCTTGTCGCGTTTGAGTTTGGGGATTCGGACGTTGTACACATCGTTGTGAAAACAACCAACACAATAACAATAAAAAATTTCATTTTAATCAAGCAGCTTTGCGAAACGGTTTAGTGCGCTTCTAAAGCTTTCCTCAGAAAGTGACCTAACTTTTATACCATTAACAAAAATGGTTGGTGTACTTCCAACCCCGTATTTTTCACCATCTGCAATATCTTTTTCAACCTCCGCTACGAACACCGGATTTTTCAAATCTTTTTCAAACTTTTTTACGTCTAAGCCTACTTCACCGGCATATTTTATCAATGAAGCTTCATCAAGTTCACCTTGGTTGGCGTATAGCTTTTGGGTGTATTCAAAAAACTTACCCTGCGCGTTTGCGGCATCAGCGGCGATTGCTGCCATAAATGCATTTTCGTGCATATTTACAAGCGGAAAATCGCGAACCACAAAGCGAATTTTTCCGGGGTATTCATCCATAACCTTTTTAAGAACCGGATAGGCGCCGGAGCACGCCGGGCACTGAAAATCCGAAAACATTACAACCGTAATCGGGGCATTTGCGGGTCCGGTTGATGGGTCATCATCCGTTGAAATCGATTGCACGAACGGTTCGGGTTCTTTTACCAAATAACTTACGCGATATTTTTTGTACAGGCGACGTTCCAAATCACTTTGCAAACGCGCATATTCCGCGTCGTTAAACCCCGACATTTTGCTTGTAATCTCGCGGGCTATAAGGTCGCTCGTGGATATTCCCAGTGAATTTGCTTCAGCGGCGTAAATATTTGCATCAACAACCTGTTTTACAGCGGCGTAAATTTTGTCATACACATTCGCTTCAAATTCATAAAGGGCAAGTCCGTTTGCCTTTAAAAATTCGCCGTAAGTTACAGTGCGCGGACCAACTTGCAGAACTTTATCGCCGGGTTTTAAATTTGGTAACCGAATATCCATCAACAGTTTTGCCGGATATTTTTCTGCCAAAGACTTTAGGAATTCTGAGCTTCGCGCCCTTTCCGGTTCAATCCGAAGGTAAGCAACAATTCGTTTTTTTATTTCAGAGTAAGGAATATCGATCAAGTCATTTTTATTTGCTTCATAAAGCGCTTTTACTTCTTTTTCGGTGGGATCCGGAACTTTCTTGTAAATTTCTTCCTGCAAAAGTTGATCGACCGAGATATTCCGCGATGCCGCTTCCAATTCCAAATCGATTCCCTCAATCTGATGTTCGATTAACGGAACGCGATAAGCTTGTAGTTCCTTCGGAAAATTTCTGTATTGATCTGCAAGTGTGTAAGAAATATCGTCAAGCGTAAATGTTTTACCGTTCGCAAGCGCCAAAACGTTCGAATTATCTTGCGCAAAACCTGATAAAACCAGCAAAAGCAAACAACCAAAGGCAGATAAGAATTTCATTTTAATATCCTAGAAGTAACATTTTAGAAAAGTGTTGCGGGGTGCAAAATTCATTCTTCGTAAAATTTGATGCTCAATTTCAAGGAGAATATCGGCTCAAAACTTCAAGCATTTAAAGGGGGGCGTCTTTTTTCCCGCGACATACACTGGTAAAATTGTAACAAAAGGAGAAAAAAATGTCAGAAGGCAATGACTTGAGATTTACCGGCGCAATAGATCATATTGCGGTTAAAACAGATGACCTTAAGAGTGATGTTGATGAATATAAACGTCTCGGGTTTGCGGTTGAAACGCAATATGACGATTGGGCAATGGTTCGTGATGCAAAGGGGTTTGGTATTGCGCTACTTCCGCCCGAATCAAAGCATCCGCCACACATAGGCATACGCGTTGATACGCTAACTGATTTGGAAGTAGCCGCCGAAAAGGAAAATCGCCCGATAAAGCCGCACCGCGATGGAACTTCATCGTTTTACACAAAAGGTGTTGGCGGACAAATATTTGAAGTGATTTACTATCCGGAAGATTTTAATGGATAAGCTCGCGCGTAAGTTTTACACGTGTTCGGACACGGTTTTGATCGCTCGTGAGCTACTCGGAAAATTATTGGTAGTACCCGATTTCGATGGTAAACGCGTTTCCGGAATAATTGCTGAAACCGAAGCTTATCTCGGTTTAGAAGATAAAGCCGCGCATTCACACCTCGGGCGCCGCACAAAACGCACTGAAATAATGTATGCAAAAGGCGGCGTGGCTTATGTATTCTTTGTTTATGGAATGTATTTTCAATTCAACGTTGTTACGGGTGACGAAGGCTCTCCGCATGCTATTTTGATTCGCGCCGTTGAGCCATGCGAAGGTATTGACATTATGCGCAAACGGCGTGGAACGATGCCCGATAAAAATCTCACTTCCGGACCGGGTAAATTGGCGATTGCTTTTGGAATAGATAAATCATTTAACGGCGCGGATTTATGCGGCGAAAGAGTTTGGATTGAAGAAAGCGCGAACCAAACCCCGGCGGAAATTGTTTGCGGAAGTCGCGTTGGAATTGATTACGCCGAAGAATGGGCAGAAAAGCCTCTGCGCTTTTGGTTGAAAGGCAATAGCTTTGTAAGCAAATAAGCCTTTTAACGATGTCTAAATTAGTCAACAAACTTTGAAGATTAACATTTGATTTTGGTTCTAAAGCTTAGCGGTTATAAACGCATCAATTTCTTCGCACGTTCTTGAAAGGTTTTGAGCCTCGGAATATCCCGAAGATTTACGGGGCTTTAATGAATGGTCGCCATCCGGAAGCCACACAAGTTTTATCGAATTTGAAAGATCATAATCCGCAATTTCGCTTTTGCTTCCAAACGAATCGCGTTCGCCTTGGCAAATCAAAACGGGCGTTTTGATAGTTTCAAGATGAGCTGTGCGCAGATTTTCAGGTTTACCGGGCGGGTGAAACGGATAGCCCAAACAGATAACGCCTTTTACGTTGCATTCATCAGCAATCATCGACGCAATTCTTCCGCCCATCGATTTTCCACCGATAAATATTGGAAGCGTTTTTGGCTGCTTTGCTCTAATTTCTGATACTACATCTAGAAAATCGTCCATTAATTTTTCGGCTCGCCCCGGACCGCGCTTTTTTCCGTCAACTCTACGTTGCGCCATATACGGAAATTCAAACCGAACAACTAAAATGTCCGCAACGGCTAAGCCTTCGGCGATTGTATTCATAAATGGCGAATCCATCGGCGCGCCTGCACCGTGCGCGAATATAAACGCAGCTTTTGCAAATTTAGGCTTGTTTTGTATAAACGCCATCTGTTTAACCTTCATTTTACAACCTTCAAGAATTTGAAAATATTGAGAATATCAGCGCGTTAATGTATCTTTTAAAAAGCCGGTTTGGTACAGAAACTCGCTATCCCAATATACATAGGAAAAGTATGCGCTCTCACGTATGTCATGTTTGCCATTATCGGTTCATTGTCGATGCAAATTACTGCGGCAATTGCGGAACACGGAAACAGCAACCCGTAAGACAAACAAACACAACCGAATTTCAAAAGTTTTCTGAATCAGTGCTTCAGGATATAGAAAAGTATCTAGATTTCGCCACGTCTAATCAAGTAGGCGTTGGCGGCAGGATATTTTCTGATCAAACCACGAAATCAGTCGATTTCGATTCGGCAGATGCGTTTGTATTTGAAATGTTGGAAAACTTAGTTGTTCCACCTTGGGATGAGATAAATGTAGATCCACAAAAGGCAACAGAAAAACAAGAAGATAAAGATGTCTATCCGGAGCATCATTCGCATAGATTGGGAAGCAAAACTGGTTTATGTTGAGCGGGCTACCGCGGGCAAACCGCCAAGATTTAGTGGTGGGATAGGGAATTTAGATCCAAAGATTTGTCAGCGGGTGTTGGAGCTTCTAATCGGAATGAACCCGCCTGAATTGGGTAACTCCGCCGCCGTTGAACTAAGAAAATTGCGAAGAGATTTTGAAGGAGTTGAAATTAAGAATCCATTGGTTGATCGCCCTTTTTTGATAAAGAATAACATACAAACGCTTTTTACTTTTACGGGTTCAAGAATCTTTAGAACTTTAAGACTCGGGTTAAAAGTGCTTGGAATTGAACACGCCGCCAAAAGCGACACGTTTGCTCTGAAGTTTGATTCTGTATTGGATCTCAAACAAGTTCTTCTACAAGTTAGAAATTTGTTAACCGTGGAAACCGATAGATTGAAAGCGTATCTTTTAGAGTCAAAAAACGTTAAAACTCAAACGAAGTTTGCGCGGTAATTACCGGCAGAACTTCAGGTTGCGCTCTATATCGACAATAAGTTGGATATTGAAGGTACAATCGAATTTCTAGAAAATATCAACCTTGTGCGAAATGCGGTTGGCTGAATCTTGCTGCGAACTGTTGAGCCGTAAACTGCTGTTTACAAAGAGAAGCGCTGTTTATCAAACAAAAAGTCTTGTATATTACTAAGTATGAAAGAACTTTATCCGGAAATTGAACCTTTTGAAACCGGAATGATTCAGGTTTCAGAACTTCACAGAGTTTATTATGAGCGATGCGGTAACCCCGAGGGAATTCCGGTAGTTTTTTTACACGGCGGACCCGGCGGAGGTTTGATGCCGATGTATCGCAGATATTTTGATCCGGCGGCATACCATATATTGCTTTTTGATCAAAGGGGAAGCGGGCAATCAACCCCGCACGCAGAACTACGTGAAAACACCACTTGGGATTTGATTGAAGATATAGAAACGCTTCGCGAAAAATTCGGTATTGAAAAGTGGTATGTTTTCGGTGGTTCATGGGGAAGCACACTTTCGTTGGCGTATGCGGAAACTCACCCCAATCGTGTTAGCGGATTGGTTTTGCGCGGTATTTTTCTTACTCGTCCGAAAGAGCTTCGATGGTTTTATCAACACGGTGCCAGCGAAATATTTCCGGATTTTTGGGAAAGTTTTCGCGACGAAATTCCGGCTGATGAGCGCGACGATATGATGAAGGCGTATTATAAACGTCTTACATCTGAAGATTTGTTCGTGCGTATTTCGGCAGCGCGACGCTGGAGTGTTTGGGAGGGCGCCACTTCAAAGCTTATACCCGATGCGGGATTGATAGATCATTGGGAAGATGAAAATGAAGCGTTGGCGCTTGCGCGAATCGAATGCCATTATTTTATGAACAATTCGTTTTTTCCAACGGAAAACTACCTGATTGAAAATGTCGCAAAGATTGCGCACATTCCAACCGTGATTGTGCAAGGGCGTTATGATGTTGTGTGTCCGATGGTTTCGGCTTGGGAGCTTCACAGGGCGTTTCCCGCGGCGGATTTAAAAGTAATTGGTGATGCAGGGCATTCAATTTCCGAAAAGGGAATTATTTCCGCCTTGGTAAGTGCCACCGATGCTTTCCGGGACAGTGAATAGAATTTTAAAACCAAGTTTATGCAAAGGCTAGTTATTGAAGGTTGGGAAAACGAAGCGCACAAGGAAGAGATTAAAGAGCTTATTGGCGAACGTTTAATGCTAGGATTTGCGGAACGAAAGGAAATAAATTCCGCATTTGCTATTGATAAGCATGTCTTTTTGGTGATAAATGATGATTTGCTTGCGAAGAGATTGCATAGTGAATTGTTGCAAATAAACGTTCCCGCAACAATTGAAGATGAACCCTATGAAGTGGGTTCAGATGAAAAATAATCTATTTAGGAGTATGATTGGTTCGGTATTCACTTGAAACCGAGGTATTTCAATATGTTAGGTACAACCGAAATTATCTTAATTGTTTTGGCGTTATTTTTACTTTTTGGCGCAAGTCGTTTGCCGAAACTGGCTAAATCATTGGGCGAAAGTCGCAGGGCTTTTAAAGAGGGGCTGGATGAAGCTGAACGTGAGCACGAAGCAAAGAAAAGCATCGGCACATCAAGTAATGAGAGCGCGAAGGAACTTTCCGATGATGAGCTAGCCGCAGAAATGCGTCGCCGTGCAGAATTAAAAAGTTAGAATTTTGATGCCGTTGAATTTACGTTTGCCGGTTTTTTTGTTGCCGGTAGCTATTTGATTTCCGCGTGAAGCATCACAAATTTTCCGCCTGTCGCATCGCGTTTAGCGTAAACGGTTTCAAAATTTAGCCCGCCTTCTCTTCCTTTCCATGTTTCGGATAAAGGATCTACTTGAATCTTCTCTAGTTTTGAAACGTCGATTCTAAAAGTTTGCAAAAGTGCATCTTCCGCATTGTCGGTTGCAGTTCCGAGCAATAGATTGAAACGTTTTGCCTTATCGTTATGAAACCTTACCGAAAGCCCCTTTGGGTTGCCTTCAACGGTGTATTCGCGATATTCACCGGGCATAAGTTTTAGTTCATCGGTAATCACGGTAACTTTTCGCGCCTTACCATAAACTTTTTCAAAATCTCGTGAAGTCTTATTTGCAAGTTCAGGTACATCAACATACGAGGGAATGCTCGTTGTTGCATCGGGTTGGGGGGTGCGCGTTGAAGTGGTTTGACCTTTGCTTGCGGTGTCAGCGGGCTTCGAGCCTGTTTCGCAACCACAAAACAATGATGTAAAAAGAATTGCCGCGACGAACAGAACTTTCATAAATTTCTTGCTCTTGATTAATGGTAAATCGTGCGCGAAAGCACGTAACCCAACTTTTGCGAAACAAGCAACGGGCGCTTGATTTGTTGCATTAAGAAAAATCGAATAATTCTGCACGCCACGCAAAAACTATTTGTTTCCGCTGCCAACCTGCACACGTGCCGCGCGCAGAAGTCTTCCGTTGTATGTAAAGCCACGCGTAAATTCGCCAACCACTTTTCCTTCATCTTCGGCATCGGAAATAACCATTTCCACCGCTTCGTGTAACTGCGGGTCAAAAAGCTCGCCGATGGCGGCAACAGGTTCAACACCAACACTTAAAAGTGCTTGCTCAAAACTTCGTGCAGTTCCTTTTACACCCGAAAGCAAATGATCGAAAGATGCTTCACGCTCGCCAGCATCAATCGCAAGCGTAAGATTATCAAGCACCGGCAAAAGGGTCGATAAAAAATCGAATCTTCCGGATTCCGCTTTTTGCCCAAGCGATTTAATCATGCGCTCGCGTCGTTCGGCGGTTTCTTGCTCCAACTTTGCGCGTTCTTCTTCGAATCTTCGCTGTACATCTTTGAGTTTTAGTTCAGCTGCTTCGCAACGAGCCGTAACATCCGAAAGCTGGTCTTCAAGTGCTTGCACTTCAGGTGTTTTTGCGGGTTCAACCACCACACTTTCGGGTTCGTCACCATTTATGCGTTCACCTTTTTCGTTAATTCTGCGTTTGTCGTGAAAAATCACTTCATCCGCTTCAATGTCAAAATCTTTGTTATCGTTCATCATCAAAAAGTATTTATAAAAACTCCGTTTTTTAGAATATCAATTGTTTCAAAATCACGCTAACGGGTGGCAAAATCGCCGCCCAATAGCCTTATGCCGATGCCGTTTCCGAATTGACGGGTGTGAAAACCATTTTGCCGTCTTTTTCCGAAACCTTTACGGTTTGTCCGTTTGTGATTTCGCCTTCCAGCATCTTAACCGCCAACGGATTTTGAATAAGCGTCTGAATTGCCCTCTTTAATGGGCGCGCGCCAAAATTTGGGTCGTAGCCTTCCAATAAAAGTAGCGCGCGTGCAGAATCATCCAAATCTATTTTCAAGCCGCGCTCCGCCAAAAGTTTGTGTAATCTTCGCATTTGAACATCAATCACAAGCGCGAGATTTTCTTTGCTAAGCGGATTAAACACCACAATATCGTCGATACGATTTAGAAATTCGGGTCTGAAATGGTTCTTCAAAACGTCCAAAACCATCTCCTTTGTATCGGTATCAACTAGGTCGTTCTTATTCTGAATTTCGCGCGAACCAAGGTTTGAAGTCATAATCAAAACCGTGTTCTTGAAATCCACCGTTCTTCCCTTGGAATCCGTAAGTCTTCCTTCATCAAGTATTTGCAGAAGAATATTGAACACATCCGGATGTGCTTTTTCAATTTCATCAAACAAAATAACCGAATACGGACGCCTTCTAACCGCTTCGGTCAATTGCCCGCCTTCTTCATATCCAACGTAGCCGGGCGGTGCACCAATCATTCGCGCCACTGCGTGTTTTTCCATATATTCGGACATATCCAGGCGAACAAGCGCTTTTTCGTCATCGAACAAAAATTCAGCCAATGCACGAGTGGTTTCAGTTTTTCCGACACCCGTAGGACCAAGAAAAATAAAGGAACCGATTGGTCTGTTAGGATCTTGAAGTCCTGCGCGTGAACGTCGAACCGCGTTCGCAACTGCCAACAAGCCTTCATCTTGCCCAATTACGCGGCGACGAAGATTTTCTTCCATTTTCAAAAGCTTTTGCATTTCGCCTTCCAGCATTTTTGAAATAGGTATACCCGTCCATTTTGCGACGATTTCCGCAACATCTTCTTCATCAACTTCTTCTTTTAACGTGACACCATCAGATTGAAGTTCTATAAGCTTCTTTTCCTCTTCTTCAAGATCCTTTTCAAGCGCAGGAATTTCGCCATATTGCAATTCTGCAGCACGCGTAAGATCGCCATTCTGTCGCGCGCGTTCAAGCTCAAGTTTTGCTTCCTCAAGCGTTTCTTTGCCGGCACGCATCTTTTCGATTTCCGCTTTTTCGGATTGCCACTTTGCTTTCATTGCCGAAGTACGTTCTTGCAAATCCGAAATTCTCTTTTCAATATCCTCAAGCCTTTGTTTAGATTTTTCATCGGTTTCACGTCCAAGAGCTTGTTTTTCTATTTCGAGTTGAAGAATTTCGCGCTCCAAATTATCGATTTCTTCTGGCAGCGAATCGATTTCGATTCGAAGTTGTGACGCGGCTTCATCAATTAAATCAATGGCTTTATCGGGCAAAAATCTGTCGGCTATATACCGATTTGATAGCGTTGCAGCCGAAACAATGGCGGCGTCTTTTATGCGTACGCCGTGGTGTACTTCATATTTTTCTTTCAATCCGCGAAGAATTGCAATCGTATCTTCAACGCTTGGTTCACTTACAAGAACCTGTTGAAAACGTCTCTCAAGTGCTGCATCTTTTTCAATATACTTTTGGTATTCGTTCAACGTTGTAGCGCCAACAGCTTTAAGAGTGCCGCGTGCGAGTGCGGGTTTCAGCATGTTCGAAGCATCAATCGCGCCTTCGGAGGCGCCTGCACCTACAAGCGTATGCAGTTCATCGATAAACAAAATTATTTGCCCGTCCGAACGTTCAATTTCTTTTAAGACGGCTTTCAGACGGTCTTCAAACTCGCCCCGGTATTTTGCACCGGCAAGCATCGCACCCAAATCAAGCGAAACAAGTCTTTTGTTTTTAAGGGTTTCCGGAATATCGCCCGAAATTATTCGTTGTGCCAAACCTTCGACGATTGCAGTTTTGCCGACACCTGGTTCGCCAATTAACACCGGATTATTCTTGCGGCGTCGCGAAAGAATTTGAATTGTTCGGCGTATTTCGTCGTCGCGCCCAATCACGGGGTCCAGTTTTCCACGCCTTGCGAGATCAGTTAAATCTTGTGCGTATTTTTCAAGCGCCTGAAAGTTCTCTTCAGCGTTTTGATCGGTAATTTTCGAACCGCCCCGAAGTTCCTCAACCGCCTTTTTCACGTCATCGGCTGTTACCCCCAAACCGCGCAATATTCTTCCCGCATCGCCATCTTTTTCAGATGCGGTCGCGATCAAAAGATGTTCGGTTGAAACATATTCATCTTCCATCTTTTCCGCAATTTTTTGCGCCTCGGCAAAAATTGTGTTTATGCGCGAACTAAAATATTGCTGTGCGCCCGTTACTTTAGGAAATTTCGCGATTGCCGCTTCAAGATCTGCTTCAAGCTGTCCGCGGTTTGCCCCAACCTTTCCCAAAATCGGACGAACCACACTTTGTTCTTGCTCAAGCATAGCCAAAAGCAAATGTTCCGGCTCAACTTGTTGATTTTCATTTTTCTGCGCAACTCCTATGGAATTTTGCACCGCTTCTTGTCCGCGGATTGTAAATCTATCGAATCTCATTTATTCACCTAACAATAAATTCTTTATTATCAAAAATTACAAGTATTAAGAAAGCAATAAAGCTGCCGGTTTAGGCAGGTTTTTTGAAAAGATTGTGAACCTAAACATCCTTCGAGCCATCTTCGCCGGAAATTTTAATTTTTCGTATTTGCGAAGTTTCTTCCTTCGGAAAAGTTACCCGCAACACACCATTTGTAAAATCAGCAGTTGTATTATCTGCCGAAACCGTTCGCGGTAAATTGAACGCCCGCGTAAATTTTCCGTATGAGCGTTCAACGCGATGGTAATTGTCGCTCTCTTCTTTGCTTTCAAACTTCCGCTCGCCCTTTAGTGTGACGATGTTGTTTTCAATCGAAACTTCGAAATCTTCACGTTTCATTCCGGGAAGTTCTGCTTCCAAAACAATTGCCGAATCGTTTTCAAAAATATCTACATTCGGTGCCCACCCTCCACGAGTGGAATCTTCGTGCGATATCTTCATTGCAAAATCTTCATCAAAAATCTTATTCATTTCATTCTGAAGAACGCGTAATTCGTGAAACGGGTCATATTTTATAATGCTCAATGCTTTGGCTCCTTTCTTAAATTGCCAGCTTTTTGTGGCTTAGTCTTGATAAATAATAAAATATGAGTCTCTTCGTGTCAAGTCTAAATACAATATGCGGAAGTCGGATTCTGATTGATGTTACAACTTTTAGAGTTTTTAAGTGGAAATATCATCCCTAAAAGGTTATATTTAGCGTGAAAAAAAAGACCACACAATTTATCGCCGTAACGGATAGTTAGATGAATCTATTTAAGAACGCAATATATCCACTTATCGCTGTGATTGCAGCATTTTTGGTTGGAGCCATTATCATTCTACTTATAGGCGATAACCCGATTACAACATTTCGGCTGCTTCTGGAAAATTCGTTTGGTTCGGTAAAAGGTGTTTCGGAAACTTTGTTTTACGCGACACCTTTGATATTTACGGGGCTTGCGGTAGCCGTTGCATTTAGATGTGGAATGTTAAACATCGGTGCTGAAGGACAGTTGTATGTTGCGGCGTTTGCGACGGCATGGGTCGGAATCAAATTTGGTGGAACAATAGTAGATGTAAACGGCACAAGTGAGAATTGGTCGTGGATGAGTCTTCCGCCAATCGCGCTGGTGCCGATGTGTATGTTGGCTGCGATAGTTGCTGGGGGATTGTGGGCGGCGATACCCGGTGTTTTGCGTGCAAAGTTCGGTTCGCATGAAGTTATCAACACGATTATGTTGAACTTTATCGCAATCGCGCTTGTTAGCTGGCTAACTCAATATCACTATAAAATACCGGGAGATCCGATTCTTGAAACCGCACCGATTGGGGTTTCGGCTACCATTCCGCAGATGAACCAGTTTTTTGGATTTATTCCGGCGGACGTGCATTTAAACGTATCGTTTTTACTGGCAATGTTAATGTGCGGTTTGGTGTATTTTTTCCTTTGGAAAACAAAATGGGGATATGAACTTCGGGCAGTTGGCGAAAATCCGGATGCGGCGGAATATGGTGGAATTTCGCCAAAGAAACAGATAATAACGGCGATGACAATTTCCGGTGGACTCGCCGGAATGGTAGCGATTGGCGAAGTGATGGGGTTTAGACACAACTATTATCACGGATTTTCGGCTGATTGGGGATATTGGGGAATTGCGGTGGCGCTTTTGGGCAGAAATCATCCGTTGGGGGTATTTATAGCGGCGATATTCTTTGGCGTGCTATTGCGTGGCGGAATATTTGTTGATGCGTTTACGGCGAATGTTTCGAAGGATCTTGTTGAGGTGTTACAAGCTGTTGTTATTTTGTTTGTTGTTGCGCTTCAAAAGTATACGAAGTAATGGAAGAACTTTTCACAACCGCGTTTTGGGGATTCTTGATATTTTCGGGAATACGGTTTGCCACGCCAATGATTTATGCATCGTTGGGAGGGCTTTTTTCGGAGCGTTCGGGTGTTATAAACATTGCCCTTGAAGGACTTATGCTTTCGGGTGCGTTTACCGCCGCCGTAATAACTTATCAAACGGGAAATCCTTGGTTTGGATTTTTTTGCGGGGTTCTTTCAGGTGGTATTTTAGGGTTTATCTACGCATTTATCGTAATTCATTTTGAAGCAGACCAAGTTGTAACGGGTGTAGGAATCAACTTCTTAATGCTCGGGTTACCGGCTTTGATTTCGGGTGCGCTTTATGGTTCGCCCGGTTCAACCGAACAAATCGATAAGGCAAATTTACTTCCGAGTTTTTTTAACTTAAACGTAGCCACGATACTTGTATTTTTGCTGGTTCCGTTTGTTTGGTATGTGCTATATAAAACCCCGTTTGGATTGAGGTTGAGGGCGGTTGGCGAAAACCCGGGCGCGGCGGATGCAGCCGGTGTAAGTGTTTATCGGATACGTTACACGGCGGTTATAATCAGCGGACTTCTTGCCGCGGCAGGTGGTGCCTATCTTTCAATCGGGCAGTCGTCATTTTTTACACGCGGAATGTCTGCCGGAAAAGGCTTTATTGCGCTTGCGGCATTGATTCTTGCAAAATGGCGTCCGGTTCAGGCTTTGCTGGCTTGTTTGTTTTTCGGGCTGATGGAAGCTTTTGCCACACAGGTTCAGGGTTCGTCGTGGGCAAAAATTGGCGGTGAAGAAATTCCCGTTCAGTTTATAGAAATGTTGCCATACGTGTTAACAATAGTTGTTTTAGCCGGTTTTATTGGTCTTTCACGTTCACCAAAAGCATTGGGTAATCCATATCGAAAAGAGAGTTAACAGTTTATGACATATGAAAAGGCGCTGGAAGCAGCAGACTTCATTCGAACCATGTTCGATAAGCCGGTTGATACCGCGATTGTATTAGGCAGCGGATTAGGCGCGTTTGCGGAAGACTTAACGGATGCTGTTAAGATTCCTTATTCGGAAATTCCGCATTTTGCCGTTTCTACGGTTGAAGGGCACGCTGGGCAATTAGTAATCGGAAATGTTGGTGACGCGACTGTGGCTGTTCAACAAGGAAGATTTCATTATTATGAAGGTTACGAAATGGAGCAGGTAATCTTTCCGACCCGTGTTTTTAAGCTATTGGGAATCAAAAACATAATCTTAACAAACGCGGCGGGAAGTGTTTTGACAAGTTTTAAGCCCGGTAAGCTTATGTTGATTCGCGACCACGTAAATATGATGGGGGTAAACCCTTTGCGTGGCGAAAACGACAGCCGTTTTGGTGATAGGTTTCCCGATATGAGCGAGGTTTACGATCGGAATCTACAGGAAATTGCAAAGCAGGAATCGGAAGCAATCGCACTAAGACGTTTCGAAGAGGGTTTGGATAATGAACTGAAGCAGATATTACGTCGCGGGGTTTATTGCGCGCTTTCAGGTCCAACATACGAAACACCTGCGGAAATTCGTATGTGCAGAATGATCGGCGCTAGCGCGATTGGTATGAGCACGGTTCCCGAAGCAATTTCGGCGCGGCATATGGGTATGAACGTGTTGGGCATTTCATTGATTACAAACTGGGCGGCTGGCATTACAAACGCACGAATAAACCACGCAGAAGTAATGGAAACAGCCGAACGAGTGCGCGAGATTTTTGTAGAACTTCTTCAAAGAATTACAAAGAGGTTGAAAGCAGAATGATTATCGGAATTTCAGGCGGTACGGGTTCCGGCAAAACAACGATTGCGCGAGAGTTTGTGGAAAGACTTGGCAGCGGGCGTGCAGAACTAATTGAACAAGATTCCTACTATCGAAATCTTGCAAATATACCTTTGGACGAACGGCGTTTGGCAAACTTCGATCACCCAGATTCGGTTGATTTTGAGGCACTCTGTGAACAACTCTCCGCGTTAAAAAACGGGGAAGCTGTTGAAGTGCCGATTTACGATTTTTCAACGCATACGCGTAGCGAGAAAACCCGAACGGTTTTTCCCGCGCCGGTTATTGTTGTTGAAGGAATTTTGATTCTTTCGCAGCGAAAACTAAACGAACTAATAGATGTAAAGGTGTTTGTAGACACGCCCGATGATATTCGGCTTGTTAGACGCATTCGTCGCGATATTCAAGAACGCGGTCGTACGCTTGAGCAAACTTTGGAGCAGTATGAGCGCACTATACGTCCGATGCATTTGGAATATGTGGCACCCGGTAAAGATGTGGCTGATATAATTTTGCCGGCTTCGAAAGGTAGCGATGATGCAATTGAAATGCTGACGAACCTTGTAAGAAGTTCGCCGACAAGCGACGAATTATTTGCATAAGTTTTTATGAATGAAGAGTTGGTTAAATGCGCAATTGAGGCGCGTGAAAAAGCATTTGCGCATTATTCAAATTTTAAGGTTGGCGCGGCTTTGTTAACAGCTTCGGGTGAATTTGTCACAGGCTGTAACATTGAAAACGCAAGCTACGGGTTAACAATATGTGCCGAACGCGTTGCGATTTTTAAGGCGATTTCTGACGGTAATACGGAATTTGTTGAAATTGCGGTTGTAGCTGATACCGAAGATACAGAAGAATTGGTTTCGCCATGCGGTGCATGTCGTCAAATAATTTGGGAATTTTGTGGCGATATTCCGTTGACGTTCGCAAATTTGCACGGGAAACACAATACCTTTCGAACATCTGAACTTCTTCCTTTTGGTTTTGATAAGAGTTTCTTACGGAACAAAGAATAACCCAAATAACCTTAGCTTTCGTGATTCCTAAACTAAAAACCACGTACTACTTCTTTGGTAAATTGCACATCGAATATGTTTTGGTGTAAATTTTGTTATGGAAAAGTCTTTAAAACTGCTAATTTTAGCCCTTCTTTTTTTTCTTCCCTTAAACATATTCGCGCAACGCCAAAAAGTTGATTTAATTATCAGCGGTGGAACGATTGTAACGATGAATAAGGCAATGGATGTAATCAATAATGGTTCGGTTGCCGTTGGCGGAAACAAGATTGTTGCAATAGGGACGGAAAAGGACATTGCCCGAAGGTATAGTGCCCGGAACGTTATAAATGCAAACGGGAAGGCGGTAATACCCGGACTAATAAATACGCATACCCATATTCCGATGACGCTTTTCAGAGGAATTGCGGATGATATGGACTTACAGGAATGGTTAACAAAGTATATTTTTCCAGCGGAGGCAAAGAATGTTGATGAAAATCTTGTAAGAATCGGCACGCGACTAGGGCTTGCGGAAATGATTCGCGGCGGCACCACTACGTATTGCGATATGTATTATTTTGAAGGTGCGATTGCTGATGAATCGGTAAAAGCTGGGGTGCGAGGCGTGCTTGGGCAAACTTTGATCGATTTTCCGGCGCCCGATTACAAAACGTTTGATGTAGCGCTTTCCGGCACGGAAAAATATATTAAAGCTTGGGATAAAGATTCGCTTGTAACGCCGGCGGTTGCGCCCCACGCACCTTACACGGTTTCCGAAGAGCACTTAAAACAGGCAAGCGCACTCGCGCGAAAATATGATGTACCGCTTGTAATGCATATTGCGGAAGCAAAAACGGAAACTGAATACACACTTGAAAAAAAGGGAATGAGACCGGTTGAATATGTTGCCAGCATCGGCTTCTTTACCGATAAAACCGTTGTGGCGCATGCGATTCATGTAAACGATAAAGAAATCGAAATTCTTAAGAATGCTGATGTTGGAGTTGCGCACAATCCACAATCGAATATGAAACTTGCTGCGGGCGTTGCGCCAATCACAAAAATGCTTGCCTCAAATTTACGTTTGGGTTTGGGAACGGACAGCGCCGCTTCAAACAACGATTTAAATATGTTTGAGGAAATGGATACGGCTGCAAAACTACAAAAAGTGTTTACGGGCGACCCAAAAGCAGCGCCTGCAACAGATATGTTGATGATGGCAACAATTGGCGGTGCGCGTGTTTTGCATATGGAAGACAAAATCGGTTCAATTGAAGCAGGAAAACTCGCAGATGTTGTTGTGGTCGATTTGAATGGATTCAATCAAATACCGATGTATAACATTTATTCGGAATTGGTTTACGCAACAAAGGCAAGTGATGTAAATACAGTGGTTATAAACGGAAGAGTGGTTATGCGCGCACGTCGCTTGCTTTCGTTAAATGAAATAAAGATAAGACGTGATGCAACCTTGATGCGTAACAAGATCGTCTCAAGTTTTGGTTCGAACTTCGCAAATTGAATATTGGCTTATGTTTATTGGGTTGCAATTTGCATTCGGCAACCTCAGTATTCATAATGTTAGTATTTTTCCGAGTTGACCCGTTGTACTTTGGGTGAGAAATAGGAAAGGAGACTTTTCTACAACTATGAAACGATATTTATTACCTACGTTATTTTTCCTAATCTTTTCAACAAGCTTTTTTGCACAAGCCCCGACAATGGCAGAGGTGATGCAGCAGCGCATTACAAATGCAAAAGCTCAAATTATTGTTCGCAACTATCCGGCGGCAATTTACGAGCTTGAAAACATTCGTCGTGAATCAAGCGATGTAACTATTCAAAGAATGGTGAACATTTTGTTGATACACGCTTATCTTGAACAAGGCGATTATAAGAATGTGCAGAGCTTTTTAAGTAAAGCTGCAAAGTCGAACGACGCAGATTCGGCAAGAGATTACATCGCGCTTGGTGGGCAGGTTGTAAGCGGAGCTAAAACCTTATTCAAAAGATACCAATTGCTTGGCTTAAACCCGGCGGATAAAAATCTTCCGGAAATTGCGGGTAACGGACTTGATAAAATGCGCGAAACGCTTGAGCTTGTAATCAATCATTCGCGTGAATTAGGAGATGTTGAAGGTGTTTCGCAAGATTCGATGGCGTTGCTAGAAGCTTCGGGCACAATTAGAAGTAGCCTTGCGCGTGACACAATTGACGCAAATCGTTGGGAAAACGAAGTAACCTACGCGCGTGAACAACTTGCAAATTCGGGTAGCAGAATAATCAATGCGGTTGCAATCAAACCTGAAGCACCAAAACCGGTTGAACTGGTTGTTGTTAATAAAACTCAACCGGATGAAACAGAAGCCAAGACCGTAACCAATGGTGCGACAAAAACCGGAATAGATTCCTCCACTGAAAAAACAGCGGCAGTAAACAATACAAAGACCGCCAAATCCGATACCCAAAAGAAACCCGCAAGAACGAATTCTGAATCGAATAAGGAAAATTTGGATAAGAACGCGGTTGCCAAAACAACACCCGAAAAAAAAGGTGAAGAAGAATTTAATCGCCCCGCAGACCGAAAAGTTGTTGTCGTGCCATCGGCGGAGCGTGACAAGCTGCCGCCTGTAAGAACTGATATTGCGGAAGTTGCAGAAACGAAATCCTCCGAAATTAAAGCTGAAAGCACGTCCGATGATACAAAAATTGCTGAAAACATAGCGGAAACAAAAGAAAGTTCAGATTCAAATTCGCCGGTTACTATTGGTTCGCTGGTAAGTTTTGCCACTAAGCGGGTCAGCCCGGTTTATCCGCCGCAGGCGCGTTCAATGCGGATGTCAGGGGTTGTAAAGGTGCAAGTTGTGGTTGATGAAGAAGGAAACGTTGCACGTGTTGAAAATTTGGATGGACCTGCCTTATTAAAACGTGCCGCACAAGATGCGATTCTAAAATGGCAGTTCACGCCTTTTAAACGTGATGGTCAGCCGGTAAAAGCAACCGGGTTTGTGAATTTTAATTTTACTTTATAAGTTAAGTGAAATTTGATTTTGGGGGTTGGATTTGACCATCCAACCTTTTTTATTTTACGACTTGTACGGAAATCGTTTGTGCACCCATAATCAGAAATTCCGAAGGCGGAAGTTCCTTTTCTTCTAAAGTCGTTTTTACGGTTGGTTGAAATCCGCCCACTTCGCGCGGATTATTTATTGTTGCCAAAACTGACGGTGGAAGATTTGGCAATTCGCTTGTGCCAATTACCGCACCTTTCGTAACACGCTGCATTTGAACATATATTCTGTCGTTGCGTTTCAGGCGATTTAGAATACTAATCAATTCACCGATATTTGTGGGCGTAAATTGTGTGTTTGCCGAAAGCGCCTGCACAGTTCCGCCGTCGCCAACCGTTATCATTATTTCGCCTGCCGGAGTATCTCGCGGAACGGTTAAGGGAATTTTTTGGACAAATAAGCTTCCGGTACTTTCACGCACAAATGCTTGAATTTCAAACGAATCACCCGCGCGCAGGATTGCTTTATTTACTCCTAAACGTTCCAGCTTCCCCGTTCGGATTATCTCCGAATTTTTTAAGTTGATGTTAATATCGCTGATTTCCACATCGGCAAAGTTACTTTGCATCACCAACGCCAACGGAATTACAACTGAGGCTGCAGCATTTGCGGTTGCCATCTGTCCTGTGTATTGTCTTTGAACCAAAATTGGCTCGTTTTTTACGACACCTATTTTCGCGCCCACAGAAATTGATTGAGCGCCAAATTTTCGCTCTGTCGCACCAATCGCGTTAAACATCGTCATATTTATCAGTAGTGACGATAAATAATCATCTCGCGCAATTTCGAATTCATAAGTTTTTTTCTGATTCAAGCTTGTTGTCAAGTTAATCTTTACCGGAATCATTTTTGGGGCTTCACCAAGCTCGCCGAACACGCCGGTTGCGCGGTCTTGCTTCATGGACCCAACCAATGAATCAGCGACCGTCATCTTAAACGAATTATAGATGCTTGGAACAACTGTAACCACTTGTGATTCGGACATTGGCAAATCAGAATTGCCCAGCCCCAGAAAAGGGTGCCCAAAAGCGTATATTTTTTCGCCATCGCGCATTGTTACGGTTCCCGCCGCAGCAATTGAAAAATCGCCGCGCGTCAGTTGCATCATCACCGAATCGCCGCCCAGTAAGGTTTTGCTATCTGCTTTCTTCAGCGGCGTAATCGCGCATGCGGCACCGGCACCTGCCATCGGCAAAAATCCGTAACCTTCAAGCTGCGGCGCAAACTCTTCCAACGTTTTGTTTGAAAAACCGTTAAACGTGAGTGGCGTTGCGATTGGAAGCAAAGTTTGCCCGGCGAACGAACGTAAAGTGCCGCCCAAATTCGAATTTACCGTAACTCCGGAGCGATTGAACGCAGCCGATTCTATTTTTGTTGATGCTAGTTCTGCAAACGAATAACTTCGCGGAAATGTATTCGATGGAGTTTTGGTGTTGTTGACTTCAAAGATTTCGACCATTTGTGAAATCGGCGTGATGCCACAAATCGCCTCGCGCGAAAACGGAAATGAATAAGAAATCGCACCTAACAGTTTACTGTCGATATAAACGGGTGAACCGCTCATTCCCGCAAAAACACGGGTTCTGTCTGCTTCGCCACCGGAAATTCTGCCCACAATTAAATCTTGGTGCGGTCCAATTCCCCCGGGAAGTATTCCCAAAATTTCTACTTCAAACGGTTCCGCCGTGTTTCCCTTAAAAACCGTTTGAGCGGTTCCACGCATTCCGGGTTTCAAGTTTTCAAGCGGAAAAAAATTCAGTGCGCGGGGTGACGATGCGGAGACCCGGGTTTCCGTACCCATTTGAGCATTTAATTGAACAACAAACACAGTAGAAAGTAGAATAATTAAGGCAAATCCGGATTTCATTTACAAAGGCTCCTATTCCAATCTAACAAAAACTTATGGTAACATTTTGCAATGCAATACTTAAAGGTTTTGCATCCGGTCGTTATTTAGCGTACGAATACGTCGCAGAAAACAAAAAGTAAAAGAATGTCGAAAGTTAAGCGATTATTAAAAGCAATAGTTCAACTTCTTCTCCCCGTTGTAATTTTATTGATTGTAGCGATGTTGGGAGCATCAATTTGGATGCTTTATGTTATCTCCGAACCTCCCAAAGCACCATATTTAGTGACACCCGAAAAGTTTGCGCAACTTAGCGCGCGTGGCGCGCAAATTACAGATGAGCACTGGGCAAATGAAGACGGAACTGATGCACGCGGTTGGCTTTTACGTGGCAATGAAGGCGCGCCGGCGGTAATTTTGCTGCATCGTTATGGCGCGGATAGATCATACGTTTTAAACCTTGGCGTAAAACTGAACGAAACAACCGATTATACGGTTTTAATGCCTGATTTAAGGGCGCATGGCGAAAATCCGCCGATTAAGTACACTACTTTTTCAGGTGCTGAAATTAACGATATAAAAAGCGCTATTAAGTTTTTACGTAGTGCGCAAACAAAATCTAGTGCAAAGTTGGTTGGCAAAAAGATGGGGTTGTACGGTAGTGAACTTGGTGCATTGGTAGCTCTTGGTGTAGGCGCCGAGGATGCCGAAGTTTCAACAATGGTGCTGGAATCGGTTCCGGCTTCGTCAAATCATCTTTTGGATGAGGTAATTTCAGCGCGCTATCCGTTTGGAAGTGAAATTACCAGCAAACAATCAGAAATCGGAACCTATTTGTTTTATTACAACGGAACATACGATAGAGTTCCGGCGTGTGAAAAGGCAAAAAAGGTTGCGAATAGAGATGTAATGCTACTTGCAGGTCCATCGGCGCAGGAATTTCAGTCCTCAACATCAAATCTTATTAACTGCTTTTCAAAAGCAAACAATATAAAATCGAGCACCGATTTGAACCCAACCGGGTTTGATCTTTCAAATGCCTCACTTCAGCAGGCAGATGGCTATGACAACCGCGTAATTTACTTCTTTAAGGAATCTTTAGATCCAAAACCTTAATCTTTTGAATAGTGTTTGAAGTGTCCGTTCGTCTTTGCTTTATCGGCATTTGACGCCTTTTCTTCCATTTCAGGCAGCAATTTTTGTAATTCGGCTTTTACAAATTCCAGCCGTGTTGCAGTATCGCGCAAGAACAGCATTCTCGATTTTGTTTCAGTAGGCAAATTCAGCGCGGCACAAACCAAAAACGAAAGAACTTCCGGTTCGCTTTTGGGAATTTCAGGTGCAAAAGAAGTCCGAATATCAAGTTTGTAAGCAGCATTCGCGATACGATAAAACAAACCGGAAACTTCGACGTTTAGCGCTTCAAGGCTCGCAGAATTCTTCGGTGCGTCATCATCAAAATAGCGAACCTTTACCGTGGTATATAGATTTGGCGTTTGTAAAATGTCTTCAATTTCAAAGCGAATTGCGCCGGTTACTGCGATGTTTGAACGCCCGTTTTCAAGAGGTTTATATTCTGCGATTTGGGCAGCGCACCCAATCAAGCCGATTGCATTTTCCTCATCAAAAATCGAATTTTCTTCGATTCCAAGGATTCCAAACGGAGAATCATCCGCGATTACATCGGAAACCATTTGTCGGTAGCGTTCTTCAAATATATGCAACGGCACTGTTTCAAACGGAAGCAAAACCAGAGGTAAAGGAAACAGCGGAATTATCTTTTCCGAATCAGGCGGTTTGTGTTTTTTGCTCATGCTTTCTAAGCATATTAGTGGCGCGTAAAAATGTCTATTAGGTTTTTGGCTCCGCTTGATCGTGTTGCACAACACTTGTCGCAATAAAATCCGCAATTTTTTCGGGTGGTTCACCGCTTATAACTAAATGTTTGGTTTCGATAATGGCTTCTGCAACCTTCGCCTTATTCTTGTTAAAGCGTTTATCCTGCGAAACAAAGTGTTCAATTACGTTTCTTTCAATTATTTCGCGGCTTTGTTCACGCGCGCCGATATCCTCACCGAATTCAAGTGGCAACGTGTGATTTTTTAAAATTATATGTAGTGCCGAAGTTAGCTCACTTGCTTTTTTTCTTACTTTGTTCAGCTCAAGGCTCGAATTCGGAAAGCCAAGCCTTCCGCGAAGCGTAACTTCAACCACCGGCGCGCGTTCGGTATTTTTATCGCCAAACTTAAACATTTCTTTTATGTGCTTTAAAAGTTCCGAGGTTAGTGTTTTTGGATCATCAAATTTATCTACATCAAACCCGATTCTTTGAAACGGACGTTGCACATAATTTTGCACGTGTTTTGCGTTTACTTTGAAATCTTCATCGACCTCAATCAACCAAGCGCCCCGAATTTCTTGATACTCGGCGATATTTGTGATTTCAAGCGAACCCGGGTTAAATGCCCAATTATCTATTTCATAGCATTTATGTGTGTGTCCTAAGCCCACATAATCAACCGCAGATTTTAACTTGATTAAATTTTCGACAGTAAGTGCCGGAATGGGATGTGTTTGATGACCTTCAACATCCGTGTGTAACAAAAGAATGTGAAACGCACCTTCTCGTTTGTTATCTTCAATGGAATCAATCAGTTTAGGAATCATCAAATTTGATTGCGAGCCGTACCAAGATGAACCGAAAATTCGTGCGTTGCCAATATCAATGTAACCTCCTCGGTTTTTATTGTTGTTCCAGGGTTTGTATTTAGTTTCGCCATTTTCAGTTGAGGGTTCCAAAAGATAAAGCAAATTCCAGGCTGCAAGGGAACGAAGCCAACTGTGTCTGCTGTCAATATAGTGTTGATCGTGGTTGCCTTCTATCGAAACAACGGGAATTCCGTTTTTCTTTAAAAGGTTAAGCCCTGCAAATGCGTAGTTCATCGATTCAGGCTGAACATTACGTTTGTGGAAGAAATCGCCACACATAATTACAAAATCTACATTTTCATCAACCGCATATTTTCTTAAAACATCAAGCCAGGCATCGAAAAAATCCTTCTGTGATTCTTTAAGGTGATAGCGATCGCACCCTAGGTGAATGTCTGCAATATGAAGAAATTTCATTTAACTATTATAACCAAAAGGATTAATGTCGCCATAAGCAATTGCTTTTGATGAAACAAAGTTTGGTAGAAAATTCGTACTCCTTTTCAAGAAACTTATGATTACAACGCAAAATTTGGGAAAAACGTTTTCGAGCGATAAGGTTGATTATAAAGCACTTGAAAACGTAAATATTGAAATTGCAGATGGTGAATGCCTTGCGATTATGGGTAAATCCGGAAGCGGGAAATCTACTTTAATGCACTTATTGGCATGTTTGGATACACCAACAACCGGCGAAATAACGTTTGATGGCGTTAACTTCGCATCACTTTCCGAAAAAGAAAAGAATCAACTCAGAAGCGAAAAATTCGGTTTTGTTTTTCAACAGTTTTTTCTTGACGGAAACGAATCTGTGTTTGAAAACGTGGCGTTGCCGCTTAGGATACGCGGCGAAGTGGAATCAAAAATCAAAAAAAGGGCAGAAAGCGCGCTTTTTTCCGTTGGGTTGGCGGAAATGGGGCAAAAACGCGCCAAGGAACTTTCCGGCGGCGAAAAACAACGAGTTTGCATTGCGCGCGCCCTAATCGGTTCACCGGAAATTATTTTTGCGGATGAACCTACCGGAAATCTCGATTCAAAAACAGGTGAAATTATTGAATCGCTTCTTTTTGATCTAAATCGCGAAAAGCAAATAACTCTTATTATTGTTACGCACGATGTTGAACTAGCGATGAAATGTGAACGAATTATCGAACTTGTTGATGGAAAAGTAGCTACCGATGAGGTGAAGATATGAAATTTTGGGACATAATTCGCATCGCAAATCGGAATCTTTTTCGTGCAAAACTTAGAACATCCCTAACCGTTTTGGCAATTTTTGTTGGTGCGTTTACGCTTGTGTTAACCAACGCAATTGGCGATGGATTGCGAGAATATATCGATAAACAAGTGCTGAATATCGATGGCGGAACGGTGTTGATGGTACGTGCAAAGTTTGACGGTGAAGATAAGGCAAAGCAGAATGCCGATAAGCCCACCGAATACAGAGCTACAAGTGAAACCGAGACCGAACAGTTAAATGCGGATGCGCAAACCATAAGCGTTGCCCAAATGCAGAAGTTTGTCAGCGACATCCCGGAAATAGAATCTATGAACCCATCTTATCCGTTTTCTGCTGAGTACATTGGCACACCCGACGGAAAAAAATATGTGGTTGAAATGGGAATGCTTTCACGCGGATTTGAGCCAAAACTTGAGGCTGGAAAGAAGTTTGATGGTGATGGGCAGATAATTATTCCGTTGTATATTGCGCGTGCAATTGATACAAACATAGCAAATTTAATCGGAAAGCCCTTAGAAATCGGGTATGCGGTTGATGATGACGATGCAGTAAAAACCAAACTTCTGAAAATTGTTGGTGTTTCGACAAAAGGCATGCGGGAAAATAGAATCGCTTATGTTGATTTAGAAACGGCGGAGGAAATTTTTTATGAGCAGACGGGAAAAACACCGGCTACCGCAAAATTTTCATCGTTTACATTGCAATTAAATTCGGCTGAGCCGGCTACGTTGGAACGTGTAAAAGCACAGCTTGATAAAAAAGGATTTGCCGCGATGGGAATCGCCGATTTACGAAAACAGGCGTATGATGCGGTCGGAATTTTGCGCATCGGGCTAAATCTCTTTGCGCTTATTGCACTACTTGCGGCTTCTTTTGGCATAATAAACACGCTTATTATTGCCGTAATGGAGCGAACAAGAATAATAGGGCTGCAAAAGGCTTTAGGTATGAGCCGCGGAAAGATTTTTTCGCTTTTTTCCATCGAATCAATTTTAATTGGGTTTTGGGGTAGTTTGCTCGGCGTATTATTGGGAATTATTATAGGCTCTATCGCAAATTGGTATCTTGCAACGGCTTATTTGGATTCGTTTGAAGGGTATCGTTTGTTTGTGTTTACGCCGGTTTCGATTATAGAAATTATCGCGCTGGTTTGTGTAATTGCATTTCTTGCGGGAATTTTGCCTGCGATTCGGGCAAGCCGTTTAGACCCGATTGAGGCACTGAGGTACGAATAAAAATGGGTTCTGAAAAAGTGATATTTATTACCGGCGCTTCAAGCGGAATCGGAAAAGCAACTGCAAAATTGTTCCAAACAAAGAACTGGAAGGTCGCCGCAACAATGCGAAATCCTGACGATGCAAAGGAGTTGCAAAATATTGCCGATATAGAATGTTTTACATTGGATGTTACGGATTCAGCTTCAATTCGAGCGGCAATGAAAGACGCAATCGCAAAATTCGGAAAGATTGATGCTGTTGTAAATAATGCAGGTTATGCGGTTACGGGTGCGTTTGAAGCGGCGAGTGAAGAACAAATAAAGCGACAATTTGAAACAAATGTGTTTGGATTGATGAACGTTACACGCGAGTTTCTTCCCTTTTTTCGCGAACGTAAACGCGGAATGTTTATTAATATCGCATCGGTTGGCGGAAGGGTTACATTTCCGCTATACAGCATTTATAATTCCACAAAATGGGCGGTTGAAGGATTTTCTGAATCGTTGGCGTTTGAAATGCGTCCTTTTAACATTAAGGTAAAGATAATCGAACCGGGACCGATTAAAACGGATTTCTACGATCGTTCGATGCAGATTGCAAAAAAGGATGGGCTGAGCGCGTATGATGCGTATATTTCAAGGGTTTTGCCTAAATTGGAAAAAGCCGGCGCAAACGCGCCCGGACCCGAAATCGTGGCAGAAGTTGTTTACAACGCGGCAACTGATTCAAGTATGAAGTTGCGTTATTCGGCGAATTCCGCCGCGTTGCTTGCCGCGCGAAAAATTCTTCCCGATGCAGTATTTCGCTGGGTTGTGAAGACTGCAACTCACTAACCCTATAAATAATTAGCTTGTGGCGTTTATCCGCGCACGATTAAAATTGGTTAGCAATGGGCGCAGACGTTTCACGGCTTTGGCGTGCGCGATGCCATTTGTGCAAAGTATTCCGTTTAAATTTCGAACGTCTGCATTGTCGTATTTGATATTTTCGCCAAATAAATCTGTCATCAACCCGCCGGCTTCCTCAAGTATAATTTGCGGCGCTGCCGTATCCCAGAATTTTGTGTGTGGTGAAAGATGTATGTAAATATCTGCGCGTTTTTCGGCAAGTAAGCCAACTTTTAGACCTACTGAGCTGTGCGGAAGTTCTTTCTTAAAGTTGAAGTGGGCATTTAATATTTGCATGCGCGAACTTCGGTGCGAACGGCTTTCAGCTATCGTCATTTCACTAAATTCAGTTGTATTCGTTACATGCAGTTTTACCGTTTTTGCGTTTTGATTTTCTAAAAACGCCCCCGCATCTTTTATCGCGTAATACAGCTTTTTGTTTATCGGCTGATAAACCACTCCCAAAATCGGTTTGCCGTTTTCTACCAAGCCGATTTGTACCGCAAAATCACCCTGCATTTTAGTGAACCCCTTTGTGCCATCAAGCGGATCTATTATCCAAACCCTTCTGCGGCTCAAACGCAATTCGGTGTTGTCCGGCTCTTCTTCCGAAAGAATTCCATCATGCGGAAATTCTTCGGTTAGCGCTTCAACTATAAGCTTGCTCGCCGTAGTATCCGCGATTGTAACCGGCTCAGAATAATGCGGATTGTTCGATTTTTCTTTTACTTCAAAGCCTTTATGAAAAATTTCCATAATTGCGCCGCCCGCTTGTTTTGCCAGCGAAATTGCCGTGTCTATTTCCCGTTGAAACATTATTTAGAATTTAGCATTACAAAGTGCTTTGGTGAAACGTTGCAAGGTTTGCAAATCCAATGGCAGTAATTAAAATTCAATTATGGCAGAACGCGTATCGTTTACAAGAACCGCACCGCGCGCGGAAATTTACGCGGAATTGACACCGCAAATCGAAGCTTTGATTCGGGGTGAAACAGATGTTATAGCAAATCTTGCAAACGTAGCAGCTGTATTAAAGGAAGCGTTCGCGTTTTTTTGGGTCGGGTTTTATATTGAAAAAGAGGGAGATCTTGTTTTAGGACCATTTCAAGGACCTATTGCGTGTACGCGAATAAAACCTGAAAGAGGCGTTTGCGGTTTTGCCTATTCTAAGAAAGAAACGGTTGTTGTGCCCGATGTTGAGAAATTTCCGGGACACATCGCGTGCAGCTCAAACGCAAAATCTGAAATTGTTGTGCCGATTTTTAATGGCGAACGCGTATTTGGAGTTTTGGATGTGGACAGCGATTTGCCTGAAGATTTTACTGCCGCCGATAAAACCGGGCTAGAAACGATTGTTAAGATTATTGAACAAACCCTAAATGAATAGAATAACCAACTACAACGAGTTTTGGGATTTTTATGTCAGCGAACACAGCAAGCCGATGACACGATATTTTCACTTTGTGGGAACATTGTTGGGAATTGTTATGCTCTTTTGGTTTTTGCAAAAGGGTGCATATTTCAAAATTCCGCTTTGTTTTGTTGTTGGCTACGGATTTGCTTGGTTTTCGCATTTCTTTATCGAAAAAAACAAGCCGGCGACATTTAAATATCCGCTTTGGTCGTTTATATCAGATTATAAGATGTTGGCGTATATGCTAACCGGAAAAATGAACCGTGAGGTTGAAAGAGTTGTACAAAAATAACTTCATGCGGTTACGATTTTTTCGGAAATAAGCGCTAGCGAACGATCATAACGATGATTGATGTTAAAGTGCCCGCCGTTGAATTCTTCGTGAATATACGGAACATCGTACAATTCGAGTTTTTGAGCAAGAATTCGCGCGCCCAAATTTAAGGCGAATTCATCATGTTCGCCGGCATCCAAAAATAAAAGTTGCAACGAACGAAGCGCTTCTTTGTGTGTGGAAACCATGTTTACGGGGTCGTTTGTAAGCCAGCGTTGCCAAACATCTTCATAAATTTCACAAGTTCGTAAATCAAACGGCAAATCAAATCCGAGTTCGGTTTGCGGGTTTGGCGAATAGCAAGCGCTCATTCCCAATAAGTTCAGCCCATCAAAATCGTATTTTGATTTTGGTTCGGTTTCATCCCAAAACTTTTCTATAAGTGCTTTAGGATCACCATTTATACCCCGAAAAGCCTTTACGAAGTCTGTGCGATAGCAAAGTTCGAAGTAACAATCTCCGGCTATTGAGCAAGCCAAGCCGAATTGATCTGCATGTCGCATTGCCATAATCAATGCGCCGTAACCACCGGAAGATTTTCCAACCACCGCGCGAGAGTTTCGTTTGGGAATTGTGCGCAAGCTGTTATCGACAAAAGGGACTACTTCTTCGGTAAAATAATCTTCGTAATCGCCCGTTGCAGAAGAGTTAATGTATTGCGAACCACCGTAATACGTAAAACAATCGGGCATTACAACAATCATAGGCTCTATTGTTTTTGTCGCAATTAGGCTGTTCAAACGCGTGGGCATATTCAATGAAAACGCATTGTCGTTCAGCATTGAATGTCCGCGCCCGGTAAAGCCGGAAAGAGCATAAACAACGGGAAATCTTCGATCTTCGTCTTTGTATTCCGGCGGCAAATAAACAATTACATCGCGAAAGAACGAATCTCCCGGCGGATTACCCTTAAGTGTTTTGCTTTCAAGCGACAAAACTTTTATATTTTCGAATATCATAAGGAATGAGTATTATATTATGTTCTTGTTTTTGCAAAATTCGGGTGATCAAACTCTTTCCGCAACACTTGCATTTCTAACTGCAATGATTACGCCTGCGTTGTTTATTTCCGCAAGCGGAACACTTGTGCTTTCAACATCAACGCGGTTGGGCAGGGTAATTGACCGAGCGCGCGAGCTTGAAAAAAGATTAAGTGAGCTTATTCTCGCGGAAGATAAGAGTTCAATTCCGCTTTACCGCAGAAGAATTGAGGTTGTGTTTGAACTACTTGACAAAGTTACAACGCGCACACGAATTTTGCAGCGCGCACTTTATATGTTCTATTGCAGCCTGGGAATGTTTGTATTGACGAGCTTAACAATCGGGATTGTTGCGCTTTTGCAGATGTACGAATGGCTGCCGATTCCGGTGGGAATGATTGGCATCATGGTTGTTTTTTGGGGAAGTGTGATGATGATGCGCGAAGCAGGCATGGCGCGTGAAACAACAAATGCCGAGATGGATATAACGTGGGAAATCGCAAAAGAAATTGCGCCGCCGGAAATTGTTGAAAAATACGCTTACAATTCGCAGGGCAAACATATGTTACGACGCGTAAAAGCAAGAGAAGAACAAAAGGATAAGTTTGGCTTTTTCGATTAATTCGCCTCAGACCTTATTTATCTAAGCACTTAAAATATGAAAGAAACTAACGACGAAAAATTTATGAAAAGGGCGATAGAGCTGGCACGCACGGGTATGCAAAACAATGCCGGCGGACCCTTTGGTGCTGTTATCGTAAAAGAAAATGAAATTATCGCAGAAGGCTGGAACACGGTAACATCCACAAACGATCCAACCGCCCATGCCGAAATAAACGCAATACGAAATGCGTGTGATGCGCTTGATGGCTTTCAGCTGTTGGGTTGCACTATTTATACTTCTTGCGAACCCTGCCCAATGTGTTTAGGGGCAATTTATTGGGCAAGACCTGACCGCGTATTTTTTGCCGGAACGCGTGCGGATGCCGCGGATGCCGGTTTTGACGATGAATTTATTTATGAAGAACTAACGCGTAGCAGGGCGCAGCGCAAAATTCCTACGGAAACCATTTTGCGGAATGATGCCGTTAAAGTGTTTGAGGAATGGAATGAATACTTGGATAAAGTTGAATATTAATCATTCACTTTTACACGCGTTTGTTTATTTTTTCCAGTTATAAGAGTGTCAATATTCGCAAACAGCATTTACGGCGTGTTTGCAAACTAAAGTCAAGTAACGCTTAATTGAATATCCGACAAAGAATGACAAACACAGCTGTATTTTTTTTCATTGTTTTGGCAGTGGTTGCCGGAATGATGATGCCAACACAAGCCGCGATTAACAATAATCTTGCTCAAACCGTTGAAAGCCCGATATTGGCGGCGTTTGTTTCGTTTGTTGTCGGCACGTTAGCGCTGTTTATATATATTGTTGTTACAGGTTTGCCATTATCAAATCTTGCATCGATCAGAAACGCTTCGTTAATTTCCCTCACCGGCGGCATCTTGGGTGCTTTTTTTGTGGCATCAACCGTAATACTTGTTCCGCGGCTCGGTGTGGCACTTACGTTTAGCTTAATAATTGCGGGTCAAATGCTTGTTACTTTGGTAATCGATCATTTCGCAATTCTGGGCGTACCGGAGAAACCGGTGAACTGGGTAAGAATTGTCGGTGCAGTGCTTATAACCTTTGGCGTTGTGCTGATTAGAAAATTCTGAATATTGGGCTTAAAAACGCGGTTTTTAGTGATATGCGTTTGCGCGAATGCAGCGGGGTTTTTATTTTATCTAAACCAAAATCAATGGTGCAGTTTTAGAATTTGCCCGAAAGAAGCAAGAAAAAAGATGCTTAAATTTATCTTGAATAATCAAAAAATAGAAACCGAATTGCCCGGGGGAATGACGGTTCTTGATTTCGTTCGGCATCGAAAGAATCTAAAGGGAACAAAAATCGGCTGTCGTGAAGGTGATTGTGGCGCGTGCACGGTTCTTGTCGGCGAACTTCAAAACAACAATATACGTTATCGTACGCAAACTTCTTGCTTGATGCCTTTAGCAAACGCCGCCGGAAAGCACATTGTTACAATTGAAGGAATAAATAAAGATGCTGGTTTGCTTACGCCGGTACAAAATGCGTTAACCGAAGAATTGGGAACCCAATGTGGCTTTTGCACGGTGGGTTTTGTAATGTCTTTAACCGGTTTTTGTTTAGGTGATTCCGAAAAAACGAGTGCGAATGCCGTTGCGGCAATTGATGGAAATATTTGTCGTTGCACGGGTTATAAATCCATTCAACGCGCCGCGACAAAAATCGCCGAAGCCCAAAAAACGCACAAAGCAGATCATACCCAAGTTGAATGTGCGATTTCTAATGGAATTGTTCCCGAGTATTTCGCGGAGATAGCGCAACATTTAAGGTCAATCTTGCCTGAAGAAAAACTCCCGGAAAAGACCGCCAAAATTTATTTGGGTGGCGGAACAGATTTATACGTGCAGAAGCCCGAAGAAATGACTAACGCAAATTCTCAAACGCTTTTTGATAAACGTGAATTGAATTTTATAAGGGAAAGCGGTGATGAAATTGAATTCGGCGGAGCGGTTGTTGTAACCGATATTTTTGAATCGAAACTGTTTCAAATGCGGTTTCCAAAGTTGCGAGAACATCTGCAGCTTGTTTCTTCGACACCAATTCGAAATATGGCAACAATTGCCGGAAATTTTGTAAATGCTTCGCCTATTGGTGATATGACGGTTTGGTTTCTTGCGCTGAATGCCTCAGTTTCTCTTTATGATGTGAAAACAGAGTTTGAGCGAAAAATTCCGCTTAGCGAATTTTTCTTGGGATACAAACAAATTGCAAAATCGGAAGCGGAAATAATTTCTGCAGTTTCGTTTAAGAGAGATTTTACGCATTTTAATTTCGAAAAGGTTTCCAAACGCAGGTTTTTGGACATAGCATCGGTAAATACCGCCATAAGTTTGCGCCTTGCATATGGCGAAACACCGAAACCGAAAATCAACACTGCATTTGTTTCTTGCGGCGGCGTGGCGCCGGTTCCGCTATTTCTTAAGGAAACTTCGAAATTCTTGCTGGGAAAACTCATAGAAAAATCTACGGTAGATGAAGCCTGTAAAATAATACAAGAGGAAATTTCGCCGATTTCAGACGTACGGGGTTCAGAAGCGTACAAAAGGAAATTGCTTAACAATCTAATAAGAGCCCATTTTTACGAGTTGTTTTCAGTTGAAGTTTCCTGAATAAACAATAAAGGCTATTCGAAAAAGGAACGAGCTATTCTATGTCGAATCAGCAATATTTATATGACTGATACCGGTAAGAACCTAACAAAGTTTGCGTGGCTTTCAATCGCCGCCGCCGTTACAACAATTTTGTTGAAATATGGCGCGTATTTTTTGACGGGTTCGGTAGGACTTTTGTCAGATGCGCTTGAATCTTTGATAAATTTGGTAGCTGCGATTATTGCATTGATAATCTTAAAACTTGCCGCAAAACCACCGGATGACGAACACATGTTCGGACACGGAAAGGCGGAGTATTTTTCAAGCGGGC
This sequence comes from Pyrinomonadaceae bacterium, assembly GCA_047973305.1. Lineage (GTDB taxonomy): Bacteria > Acidobacteriota > Blastocatellia > Pyrinomonadales > Pyrinomonadaceae > Aridibacter. The sequence continues at coordinate 23,354 of JBKEBT010000093.1, read as the reverse complement.
TTGAAGGTTCGTTAATTCTCATCGCTGCGATAAGTATTGTTTATGCGGCGATTGGAAGGCTTTTTTATCCACGTGAGATTGAACAAGTTGGCTTTGGTTTGGTTATAAGCCTTGTTGCAACTGCGGTAAATCTATTCGTGGCACGCATACTTTTACGCGCTGCAAAAGAAACTCATTCGATAGTGCTAGAAGCTGACGGGCATCATTTGATGACGGATGTGTGGACATCGGTAGGCGTGGTTTTGGGAATCGGAATTGTAAAACTAACCGGTTGGTGGCGTCTTGATCCGGTAATTGCAATTGCGGTAGCGATCAATATTCTGTGGTCTGGGTGGAGCCTGATTTCGCGCTCGGTTCAGGGCTTGATGGATGTTGCATTGCCACAAGAAACAACCGATGAAATTGTTGCAGTGCTTGATAAAATTATGACGGAATACGATGCGCGCTACGAAGAATTGCGCACAAGGCAGGCGGGTTCGCAAAAATTCATCAGCTTTCATCTGCTTGTTCCGAATGAATGGAGCGTTGAAAGAGCGCACGTTTTGACAGATTTGATTGAAGACCGCCTCGAAAAAGAAATTGTAAATTCGGTAAGCTTTATTCATATCGAACCAATAAAGCCGGAGGCTGAGGGCGGAAATTCCGCGTAATTTCCATTATTCGCGCAAGCCGATTTGGACGAATGCGAAGCAAATTATGAAAGAAACAAACTTTGATGCACGCTCGCATGTGCGTGGAGATTCGGTTTTTCTTGATGATATACCGGAAATTCGTGACACCTTATATGCGTGCGTTTATGATTCACCAAATGCACACGCAAGAATCAAGAAATTGGATGTGGCAGAAGCGGAATCCGCACCGGGTGTTGTACGGGTAATTACCGCCAAAGATATTCCCGGGGAAAATCAGATAGGCGGTGTGATTCCAGATGAACCACTTTTGGCGGATAAAAAAGTGCATTTCGCCGGAATGCCGATTGCGGTCGTACTTGCCGAAACCGAAGAGGGTGCTCGTGCCGCCGTAAAAAGGATTCGTGCTGAATTTGATGAACTTGAGCCGGTTACGGAAGCAAGAGAGGCATACGTAAAAGGTGAATTTATAGCGGAGCCAAAGCAATTCATTCTCGGTGATACAACTTCGGCGTTTAAAAAGTGCAAATATGTTTTTGAAGGAAGTACCGAACAAAACGGGCAAGAGCATCTATATATCGAAACACAAGGTGCTTACGCGCTGCCGATGGAAGATGGCGGGTTGAAAATCTTTTCATCCACGCAAGGTCCAACACAAGTGCAAAGGTGTGTTTCGCGGGTTACCGGGCTAAAAATGCACCGAGTTGAGGTAGATGTAACACGCTTAGGTGGCGGCTTTGGTGGAAAAGAAGATCAAGCAAACGCCTGGGCAGCGATTTGTGCGCTGGGCGCGGTTTTGACGGGGAAGCCGGTAAAATATGCTCTCCACAGAATGGAGGATATGCGTATGACGGGTAAGCGGCACCCGTATTCTTCAGACTACAAAATAGGGCTTTCAAGTGATTTGAAGATTCTTGCATACGAAGCAAAGTTTTATCAAAATGCGGGTGCTTCTGCGGATTTATCGCTTGCCGTGTTGGAACGAACGCTTTTTCACTGCACAAACGCATACTTTATTCCGAACGTAAATGCCACTGCATATTCCTGTAGAACAAATTTACCTCCAAATACCGCTTTTAGAGGATTTGGCGGACCCCAAGGGATGTTTGTAATTGAATCTGCCATTGCAGATGCCGCAGAAGAATTGGGCGTAGCGCGTGAAGAAATTCAAAAACGAAATCTGATAAAAAGCGGTGAAGAATTTCCGTACGGACAAATTGCGGAATCTGAAGCAGAAGAAGCATGGAACCAGGCAAACAGCAAATTCGAATTTTCCGGGCTTTTTGATGAAGCAAAAGAGTTTAACGCGAACAATGAATTTGTAAAAAAGGGCGTGGCGTTGATGCCCATATGTTTCGGAATATCTTTTACAAAAACTCCTATGAATCAAGCGCGCTCGCTTGTTCACGTTTATACGGATGGTTCGGTTGCGGTGTCAACCGGAGCCGTTGAAATGGGACAGGGCGTAAACACAAAAATCGCGCAGGTTGCAGCGCGTATATTTTCGCTTCCTTCGGAACGTGTAAAAGTGCAGACAACAAACACTTTTAGAATCGCAAATACATCACCCACGGCGGCTTCCGCAGCGGCGGATCTAAACGGCAAAGCGACTCAAATAGCATGCGAAGCGATTGCGAAACGTTTACTTGAAGTGGCTTCAGGTTTAGTTGAAGCGGGTAATGATTCCAGACTTTCCTTAAGAGACGGATTTGTGTTTCGTGACGGTGAAAAGACAGAAGTGGATTGGATTTTGTTAGTGAATGAAGCACATTTACGGCGTGTAGATTTAAGTGAACATGCCCATTACGCAACTCCGGGAATTGATTTTGATTGGTCGACAGCAAAAGGACATCCGTTTTCATATCACGTTTACGGCACTGCCGCCGTCGGTGTTGAGGTTGATTGTCTTCGCGGAACCTACAAGGTTGAATATGTAAAATGCTGCCACGATTTTGGAAATTCCATGAATACGGGAGTGGATAACGGACAAATTGATGGTGGAATTGTGCAGGGAATCGGGTGGATGACGTTGGAGGAAGTTGTTTATGATTCGGATGGCAGGTTACGTTCAAATGCTCTTTCTACATACAAAGTGCCGGATATTTATTCCGCGCCGGATAGAATCGAAACCGTTCCACTAAAAACCAACAAGGAAAATTTGGCAATTTACAACTCCAAAGCGGTGGGCGAACCGCCTTTGATGTATGGAATCGGCGCATATTTTGCTTTGCGTGAAGCAATTCGTGCGTTTGATGCCGAGCTTTCACCTGCTTTTGAAACACCGCTTACGCCCGAAAAAGTTTTATTGAACTTGTACCCCGATACAAAAAGCTAAAGCCTGAAACGGTTTATGAATTCGGAAATCGAAATTTGGAAATTTGCCGCTGAAAGAGCCCGCGTCGGCATGAAAACGGCGGTGTTGATTGTTGCGGAAAGCAGCGGCAGTTCGCCGGGGCGTGCAGGTTTTAAAATGGCTGTTTCCGATGACAGGCTCTTAGGAAGCATAGGTGGCGGAGTAATGGAAGTAAAACTTGTTCAAGAAGCAAGAAACGCAATCTTCACATCCACACAAAAACCACAGCATTCTAAATTGTTGGAGCAGGTTCACAGAAAGAACGTTCCGAATTCCAGTGGAATGATTTGTTCGGGAAGCCAGTCCGTTATTTCGCTCGTACTAGCACAACAACATCTTGAACCGCTAGATAGGCTGATTCACGCACTTGAACGTAACACGCCTTGTAAATTGAAGATTTCTGAAGACGCGTTTGAGATTTCAGATACTTCGGACGGTAATTACAACAAAGAAATTTGCTTAAGTAAAAAAGGCGTGAAAAGCTTTCTTTACGAAGAAACACTTGGCTTTAAAAATCGCCTTTGTATTGTAGGCGGGGGGCATTGCGCGCTTGCTTTATCAGAACTTGCAACAAAGCTCGGGTTTTATGTTTTGTTGTTTGATGATCGAAAAGATCTCAATACGTTTGAAAGAAATACGTTTGTTGATGAAAAGAAGATTATCGAATCATACGAAAAAATCGGCGATTATGTTGAATCGGGAGCGAACGTGTATGTGGTTGTTATGACACTAGGTTACAAGTTTGATGAAATCGTGATTCGCCAATTGTTTGAAAAAGAATTTAGATATTTCGGTGTATTGGGAAGCAGAGCTAAGATGAAAGCGATGCTGAAAAAGCTTGAAGATTCCGGATTTAATAAGAATCGTTTGGGTAGGATACGAACCCCAATCGGAATTAATATTAACAGCAGAACACCCGAAGAAATCGCCGTAAGTATTGCCGCAGAACTAATTGCGGAAAAAAATTGCAAATCTTAAACGGTTTCTTCTTTTTCCGCCTCGCGCATCAATTTTGCGACGAAGAAAATATAATGAACACCTGAAAGAAATGCCAGCACAACAACGGTTGTGTAAACCGTGGGCAAATAAACACCGCCAAACTTAGGAAATATTACGGCAACCAAAATTAAAACTACTGCCAAAACCTGTGCGACAGTGCTTAGCTTGCCCAAAGGTGACGGCTTGAAATCTCTAAAACCTGTCATCACAACAATTGCGGTTGCAACCGAGATAATCAAAACATCTCTGCCAATAACGGAAGCAGTTACCCAAAAAGGTACGGGTAAATGTGGGGAAGGCGGAAAAATATGCGGCAGCGAAAGAACAACAAATGACGTAATCATCAAAAGTTTATCCGCAATCGGATCTATAACCGTTCCCAAATTTGATTGTTGCTGGAATTTTCTTGCGATAAACCCATCAAAAGCATCGGATGCGCCCGCCGTAAGAAAAATAATCAATGCCCAAACACTGTAACCGTAATATAAAAGAATCGCAAAAACAGGAATCAAAGCCATTCGAAGAACGGTTAACACATTTGGAATAGTTAAAACATTTGATTCCATATGTGAAGATACTAGCGCAATTTTACACACGAAAACAAACGCATTTGCTTAAAGCTTACCGGAATAAATTCTTAGGATTTACAGCGCAGTTTTATTTGAGAAATCTCCGGCGGGCACTGGAATCTAACAGGCAAAACAACGGTTCCGATGCCACGTGTTATATAAATTTGCGTGTCTTTACGGTGGTGAAGTCCATTTGAAAGTCTGCGTTTGCCAAGCCGCTTATTTTCGTTTTCACGTAATTTTACTTGTCCTCCATGAGTGTGTCCGCTAAAAATCAAATCTATATCGAACTTTACGGCTTGACGCAAAATAACAGGATTATGTGCAAGAAGAATCTTCATTTCATCTTCATACGAACCGCGAAGCGCTGCTGCGATGTCTGTTTTTCCGGCTTGATAATCATCAACGCCGCAAAGCCATATTGACGCATCGTTTGCGGTGAAACGTTCTCCGCTGTTTACAAAAACCGTAATTCCTTCTTTTGTGAGTGCACGCACGGTTTGTTCGGCATCCGTCCAATGATCGTGATTGCCAAGACAAGCAAAAGAGCCGTATTTTGGTTCGAGTCTTCCAAGTGCTTTCGCGACAGGCGCAATATAGGCAGCATCGTGCGAAACATAATCGCCGGTAAGTAAAACCAAATCCGGTTCTAATTCATTGGTAATTTCTATCGCTCGTTCTATGTGGTTTAAATCTGTGAAAGGGCTGTGATGTATATCCGAAAGCTGAACTATTTGAAGTCCATCCAGCTTTTTCGGCAAACGTTCAAGTGCAATGTTAACTTCTTCTATTTCGAGAGCGTTTGCTTCATTTAACGCATTGCGCGCGGTTTTTGAGAAATTGCTTGCCAATGAACGAAGCGGCGTGTTTGACGAAACTGCATCACGCATACGCTCAGAAAATTTTGTGGTTTCTGCTTCGACGTGTTTCATACCAAAAATTGTAAATTAACTTTAAATAGTGAATTACGACATTTTTATTAGTAACATTTTCATAACAACAAAGTCCAGCATCAGAAAATAAGGTTTGACGCCTAAAGCTTCCAGAACAACGGCACAAGAATAATGGACACAATAAATACAACAACCGTCAGCACGCTTCCAATTTTAACAAAATCCATAAATTTGTAGCGCCCGGGCGTGTAAACCAACACGCAGGCGGGTTCGAGTGGGGTGATAAATGAAAAAGATGCGGCGTAGGTAATTCCGATTGCGAATGTACGCGGATTTAACCCGAGCGCAATTGCAGTTTTTACAGCTACCGGCAAAACAACAAGCGCCGCAGCTTGGTTTGACATGGGCTGGGTCAGCGCAACTGTCATCAAAAAGAAGCCCGCCAAAACTGCGGTTCCGCCGTATTCGGCAAAGTTATTGACAATCAGCGTTGCCAAGTATTTATCGGTGCCGGTTTTTTCCATCGCGATACCAAAGCTCATCATACACGCGATTAAAACAAGCAGACGAAAATCGATAAGCGAATATAATTCGGCATATCGCACGGTTTTTGTCGCCAACAAAAGCAAAACTCCCAACAAAACGGCAATCGCGAGCGGAATCTCAATGCCAATAACAACCTTTGAAAGCGAAAGTCCCAAAAACAGCACAAACGCGGCAATTGCCCACTTGCGCTTATCGGAGCGGATACGGCTTGCGGTAAGCGTTTCAAGCAAAATGATTTCGCCTTCAACCGCAAATGGCTCTAAATCTCTTCGATTTCCTTGAACAAGTAGAACGTCACCAAACTTCATCTGCACGTCACTGAGTTTTTCGATAAAGTTTTCGCCGTGGCGGTTTATGGCAAGTACCGTAAGGTTATAGACGCGCCTAACATTAAGCGTTTTGAGGGTTTGCCCGATCAAAAGCGAATCTTTCATCACCATTATTTCAAATAGCTCAACTCTTCCGCCTTCCAAATCTCGATCATTTAGACGAAAATCAGCTTCAATTTCTATCCCTACTTCCGTTTTGGCGCTCAAAATGTTTTGAATGCTTCCTTCTACAATCAACAAATCGTTTGCTTCGAGTTTTTCTTCGGGCATAAGCGCTACCTGCCCATCTGTTCCGCGGCGAATGCCGATTACATTTATGCCGTATTCTTCATTCAATGCGGCTTGTCCCAACGTTTTACCTACCAAATTCGAATTTGGCAACACAATTAATTCGGTAACAAATTCGCGAATGTTGTATTGATCTGTCAAAGAACTTTCGCCGCCGCGTGAAGGCAACATCTTTCTGCCAATCAACAACATATAAGTCATACCAATAATGACCATGATTATGCCAACGGGTGCAAGTTCGAACATTGAATAGGGCGCATAGCCGTAACGTTGAAACGCGCCACTTACTGCAAGATTTGTGGATGTGCCGATTAGTGTGCAGCTACCGCCTAAAATTGCGCCAAACGCCAGCGGCATTAAGAGTCGCGAAGGCGGAATTTTTGCGCGCTCTGAAAGTCCTATAACTACCGGCAAAAACATTGCAGTTGTGGTGGTGTTCTTTAAAACCGAAGCTGAAGCCGCGGCAACAAGCATAATTAATGTCGTTAAAAAAAGTTCGTTGTCGCCTGCCAGTTTGTGGAGTCGTCTGCCAATAATATCTACGATTCCGGTTTTGATTAGCCCACCGGTTAGGACGAAAAGCCCGGCGATTGTGATGATAATGTTGTCGCCAAAGCCACTAACTGCTTGATTTACCGAAAGTACACCGGTCAAGACCAACCCGATTATCAAAATCAAGCCCACCACATCAACCGGAACGCGTTCGGTTGCGAACAAAATTAGGGCTACCAGTAAAAGTATCAGTACAATCGTCATAAATGTATGTGTAAACAGATTTTACATTATTTACAGAAAAAACCGTAAAAAATCTTCTAGTTTTAGTCACATATACTTGCTCGAAACCGAATCGATACCGAGAATTTCGAATACACTTGAAGCTAATAGTAAGAGCAGTGTACCCGAAAACAAGCAAAAAAAGAAAAAACAAGTTCGCTTCTTTACCAAGGCGATGAATCGTAAACAAAAAAAAGGGGCGTACAACAAACGCCCCATAAAACCAATATCCCAAAATACGCCTAAAAGAACCTGAGCGAATACGAAAACTTGACCCCTCTTCCGCGTTCGGGAACCAGGTCTTTTTCGAAGTTCACGTGATTTCGGTAAAGTCTGTTACCCAGATTTTCAGCACCAAACGTAAAAATATGAGCAATGCGTTTGCTGGTGAATGCGTAAACGGCGTTTACGTTTACTAAATTGTAGCCGTTTGTAGGTGTTTCAAGCGGAAAGATTGTACCTTCCGAACGGCTTCCAACAGCCATAATTTCCGGACGCACGCTCAAGCCTCCTTTCTTTAAATCTAGCCCGAAACGCAGGCGTGCCGGTGTTATTCGCGGTAAATAGATGTCGGAATTCAAGAGTTTTGCGTGGACAAAATCGGCAACCACAAATGAACCGACATTGTCGTTAAAATCAAATTCAAATGAGCCATCCGCGCCGTAAAACTCCGCATCGTGTTGTGAATAAAGACCTATTGGCAACAGATCTTCGATATCAATGGCACCGTTGTTGTCCGCATCTTCAGGTGCAAGGTAAATAAAATTCGATATTCGGTTGTAAAACGCACCTGCTTTTAAGCGAATGCGATTTGAGTTTTGTCGCAAACTTATTTCAAAGCCGTTTGTACGTTCGCGTTCTAGATTGCTACTGCCGATTTCGTAAGTAACGGTGCCTGCATGGGCTCCATCGTTGTATAGTTCTTCAAGCGCCGGTGCACGAAATGAAGTTGAGAAGTTGGCAATCAATGTGCCGCCCGTCCACAAGCCAAAGCGTGCGCCAACTGCCGCAGAAAGTCCGGTAAAACTTTTGTCCACTAGGTCGGGGTTATCCGGATTGTATTTGTTTGATTCAACGCGCGCACCAAACTGAAGTGCAACGTTATTGAATGTTAATTCCTGTAAACCAAACACTGAATAGTTATTTTGATGTACACGCCCATCAATCAGCTTTTCTTCGCCTTCAATCAAATAGCTGCGGTGATAACCTTCCACACCAAATTGCCCTTGCAAGCTTCCAAACTTTCTTTGTTTGAAAGTTGCGCGATATGAATATAAATCATTGAAAAACTGTGTTGCGATTGAATCATTGCCATCTTCGATTTCAATTTCGCTGTGTTCGTAATCGGTATAATCAGCGGTGAAATTTCCATCGGTTATTGGGCTGTCTAAATCATTGAAGCCTCCCCAAACGCGATAATTGTTTCTTCGCATGGATATATCTGTCGCTTCATCAGGCGTGGGCGGAAGTTGATCGACATAAAGACCTTTGATTTTGTAAACATCATATTGACAATCGTTTAGCGGATCGGTGCAATCCACCCCATTGGTTAGGTTAAGAAGTTCGCCACTTTCATATAATGGTGCGTAGGGAATTCCGTAACGACGGCGATCGATATTTACGTTTGCGCGTACAAACCAATTCTTCTTAAATAAGCCGATACCGCCTGTGCCACCATCAACACGTGAAGCGGAATTTGGAATTGTACCAAGCGGAGTTTTAAAATCACCTTCACGAACCACATTGAAATCGCCTTTGAACAAAAAATCGCCGATTCCGTAGCTCGCGCCTCCTGCTCCGCCGTATTGCTTGTTTACAGAACCCGTTAAACCGGTTACATATCCGCCAAAGCCCTTATGTTGTTTATCGCTATCATCCGAAATCGTGTTTACTACACCACCAACCGCATTGGAACCATAGAGTAAGGTCGCGGGACCTTTGATTACTTCAATTCGTTCGAGATTGAATGATGAAATAGGTTCGCCGTGATCTCCGGAGGCGGCTGCAACTGAGCCGTTTCGTACGCCATCCTGAAGCACCATAACGCGGTCTCCTTCAAAACCGCGAATGCTTGGGCGTGAAGAACCTGGTCCACCAAACGAACGCTTGCTTACACCGGGTTCAATTTCTAGCACTTCACCAATTCCGGTGCTGGCGCGTTCGGCAATTCGCGTGCTACCTACGGAGTTTACCGAAGAAAACGTTTCATAAACCGATTCTTCATCGCCCGAAGCGCTTACAACAACTTCTGCATTGATAGAACCCAGAGAAAGGCTAAAATCCCTTTCCGTCACACCGTTTACAACAACGCTCGCTACTTGGTCAGCAAATCCATCGGAATGAACTATTAACGTGTAGGTTCCGTTCGGTACATCTTGAAACTCATAATGACCGTCACTGTTTGTAGTTGCGGTGCGTTTAGCTTGTTTGAGTTCAATTATAGAACCCGGTATTAGTTCGCCACCTATGGCGCTACGTACGTTTCCGGAAATAGAACCGGTTTGTGCCATCATTGCCGAAGAAAAAAATAAGAATAAAAGCGGCAAAGTTACATGTCTAAGTCTAAATTTCATAATATTCGGTTACTTGTTACTGTTAGGTAAAAAGTGTAAATGTATTCCCCGTATTGGAATACGGTCTATTTGCTATTGTTTAATGCAAACTGTGTTTAAACGTAAAACAGTTAAACGGTGTTGCAATTTTTGAAAAAAGATTTTGTAGGACAACAAAATCGGGATGTTGCGTTTGATTTGAAATAAATAGAAAACAATAAAATTGCCAAAACGCACCGATAAAATTAAACTTAACAAAAATCTTTCAACCAAGGAGTATCTTGATGTTACGAAACAGATTAATCTGTCTAACTACTATAGTAATAATTGCTTTGCCCGGAATTATTCCCGCGCAAGTGCCATCGGCTGAAATAAATAAAATTAAAGATGTTGGGATGAATCATTCGCAAGCGATGAACACGATGCTCTATCTGACCGATATAATCGGCGGAAGGCTGACAAATTCGCCTGCGCAAAAGCGTGCAAACCGCTGGACAAAGGAACAATTTGAAAAGTGGGGCTTGCAAAACGCAAAGATTGATTCGTGGGGAAAGTTTGGCAGAAGTTGGGAACTTAAACAGTTTTCGATAAATATCGTTGCGCCTGAATACATTGCACTTCGCGCGTATCCAAAAGCGTGGTCGCCCGGAACCAACGGACAAATTACAGGCAGTGTTGTTTATATCGATGCAAACAGCATTTCAGATCTTGCAAAATATAAAGGCAAGCTGAAGGGTGCGATTGTTTTAATTGATGAAGGAATGAAAATTACTCCGGGCTTTGAACCAACTGCAACACGCAGAACCGATTCAGAATTATTGAATCAGGAGTTTTCGGCTCCACCGGTTGAAACATCCGCGCCGCGTGAAATCACCGCTGAACAGCGTTTGCAAGCACAGGTAAATCTTGCTAAATACAAGATGATTTACGAAGAAGGCGCAGCCGCGTTGCTGGATTCAAATTGGGGAGTCGATTCCGGCACGCTTCGCGTAATGGGTGCAAACGTGGCGCCGGATCCGAAAATTACAGATCCGTTCACACGCTCAAGAGCGCGTCCGTATCAAAAAGAAACGCCGGCAACAATTCCGCAATTTGTTGTTGAAGTTGAACAATACAATCGGCTTTTGCGTCGTGTAAAAGGCGGAGAAGAATTCAAGATACAGTTTGATTTGGCGGTAAACTGGGATGATTCAGATCAAGACGGTTACAACACAATCGCAGAAATTCCGGGAAGTGATCTAAAAGATGAAGTTGTAATGATTGGCGGGCATCTTGATTCGTGGCATGCCGGAACCGGTGCAACGGATAACGGTGCAGGCACCACTGTTGCGATGGAGGCAATGCGAATTCTTGTGGCTTCCGGGCTTAAGCCACGGCGAACGATTCGCGTGGCACTTTGGACAGGTGAAGAACAGGGGCTGTTGGGTTCGCGCGGCTATGTTGCAAAAACTTTTGGCAAAAGGAACGCGGATGGAAGCCTAAGCAAAACCGCTGAATATGATAATTTCGCAGCGTATTTCAATTTGGATAACGGAACCGGACAAATTCGCGGGGTTTATTCACAAGGAAATATGCTCGCGCGTGATGTTTTTAGAAGATGGCTTGAGCCATTCGCGGTTTATGGCGCATCAACCACATCAATTTCAAACACGGGCGGTACGGATCATCTGGCGTTTGATGCAATTGGTCTTCCGGGCTTTCAGTTTATTCAGGATTCAATCGAATACGGAAAGCGTACATGGCACACTTCGCAAGATGTTGCAGACCGCACTTTGGAAGAAGATTTGAAGCGCAGTGCCGTAATTATGGCATCATTTGCGTATAACGCGGCGATGAGTGACAAGAAATTTCCGCGGAAATCAGACGATAATCCGTTTGCCGGATATTTGGCTAATTCGAGCTTTAAATCGATGGTTGATGATGCCTTAACGGCAAGACACAACTTTGCAATTTGCGGGCACGACATTGATTCGCACGAAATTCCTACGGAATTTCCACGTATGTTTGCGCTGCGAGGTGATGAACTTAACAAGCTTGCTGAATAATTCGCACGTTTTCCATTGTAAAGGGGCGCTTCTGCGCCCTTTCTTCGATTTACGATAAAACCGGAATTGTTCGTATTTCATTCGCTATGGATAAATTCTAGGTTTACCTTACAGCGGTTTCCAAAAAAGTAACCGTTGCATTTTTTGTATCCAATTCCGCCTGAATTCCTTCCGGCAATGTGAACTGATCATTTATGTGTCCGAACGAAAGACCGTAGATTACGGGAATTCCAAGATTGCCCAATCGATCGCGAAGCACATCCAAAACCGTTTGTGATTCACCTTCTTTAACTCCACCGGCATCAGTAAAGTGCCCTAAAGCAATTCCGCTAAGCGACTTTAAATCAGCGCTTTGCAGTAATTGTGTAAGCATTCTGTCAATTCTGTAGGGCAGTTCGCCAACATCTTCCAAAAACAAAATGTTGTTTTTAAGTTTGTTCAAACCGTATTTGGTTCCCGCTAGAGAACTTACAAGGCTAAGATTTCCGCCAATCAATCTTCCACGAGCAACTCCTGCGGTGATTGTTTCTAAAGTTACGGGTGGTTCCTTTGTCTTTTTGGCTTCATCTTCCGGATTAGCGTCAATCTCCGGTTCCGGTTTCGTGGGCGGAGAGAGCTTAACAACATAATCATTTTGTGGGTTCATTAATACGTTTAAACAATTAGCACGCGTGTAATCCGTAAATGTTGAAGCCGCAACGGGTCCGTGGAATGTTACCAAACCGGTTTCATAATGAAACGCCATGTGAAGTGCCGTGATGTCTGAATAACCGATAAAAACTTTAGGATTGCGCTTGATAATATTGTAATTTATAAAGGGCAAAAGTCTTGCGGCGCCATATCCACCGCGAATGCACCACACGCCTTTTACATCGTTATCGGAAAACGCCCAATGCAAATCTTTCAGTCTTTCAGCGTCGGTTGCCGCCAAGAAGCCATTCTTTCCGCGTGCGAATTCGCCAACTTTTGGCTTAAAACCCAGGGATTCAAGGTGTTTCAAACCCTTTTCAAAGCCTTTTGCAGATATTCCGCTTGAAGGTGCAATTACCGCTACGGTATCACCCGCGTATAATCTTTTTGGTTTTATTAATCTTTTCGGCATTTGTGTTTTTGGTGAACGTGCGTAAATGCTAGCCGCAAATGGCAACACTGCAAACCCTTTCAAGAAATTTCTTCGGTCAATCATTTGTTAAATACTGTAAACGCAAACAGTTAAATTCGCAAAAAGCTCCATTGTGTCACCAAGAAACTTTCCCTTCCTGTGTGGTATCGATAACATCCAATTCGCCACCTTTATCAAAGAAGAAAAGCTGCATTTGATCAAACAAATATTCGTGCGTGTCCGTTTTTGAAAGATCCAAACCGAAATGGTTTATAAGTTGATTTTGTTTTTGCAACCATTCCTGCCAACATCCTGCACAAATTTCGGTGCCAATTTGTTCACCTAATTCGGTTGGGATTGGCGCAAAGCCAAGCGGTTCCGATTTTTGACCGCATCTTACACATTCAAATTTTTCTTTTCCGAATATTGCCATAATAATGAATTTTTACGTTGCAATTTTTATTGCGTCTAAAACCTCTCTGTTGCTCGGTCTAAAAATGCTCAAGCTCTGTGTTTTGCAATGCGATATTCTTCCGTTGCTATTAATCGTAACCACGGCGCGCGCCGCCCTGCCGGGAAGCCAGCTTTTTACTTCATAGGCATTTATAACCTCACCAGTTTCATCTGAAAGTAACGGAAACGGAAATTTATGCTTTTCAGAAAACTGCTTATGGGTTTCAACGGAATCAGTAGAAATTCCTACAACAACCGAATCAGTATCGGCAAAATCATTCCAGTTATCGCGAACGGAACAGAGCTGTGCGGTACAAACGGGCGTGTTGTCACCGGGATAAAAGAGAAGCGTGACAACGCTACCGCGATGTTCGAAGAGTGTCCATTCATCTCCATTTTGATCTTTTAATGTAAAATCCGGTGCAATATCGCCAACGTTCATTATGAAATAATAAACCTAAATAAGGGTTAACGGCAATTTGCAAGAATTAGGTGGTTGCGAAGGCTGAGAAAAAAGAAATGTACATTGTTAGCACTTAAAAAGAAATCAAACGTGAAAATTATAAAACGCTCCCCTTATGCACAAAAAAAACGCATCGAATAAGCGAAATAGACCGAAAGGGAACTCTTATGCCTTACGATGGTTTGTTGCTAGAGGTACTCAAAAAAATGAATAAGCCCCGTTTCAATTGAGACGGGGCAGTTGGTTGATCAAATCAGCCACTCGGTAATTGGCTAACGTGCCCTAGAAGCAAAACGCAAAACTTCATTTCCGTTTTGATAAAGTGTTAGCACACCGTTACTCATTTTATATTGAACCGGATGGTGAAAAATAGTACTCAAAACTCGTTCAATCGAAGATAAATGCGGGTCAGCGCAGGTTCGCTGATTTATCGCCATTGACTTGATCTCGATTGTGTCATCATCAACTGAATATGTTCCATTAAAGTTGTTACAACCGCTAAAGCCGCTAACCTTTTTCTCTTTTGGATCGAAATAGATATACGGAATATTTGAGCCCGGCTTTATCGTAATGCCCATTATATCGGTCATATACCATCTGTTTTCTTCCAAATTAGTATTGCCGGGGTTTTTGGTTGACGATGCATCCGCTGAATGAAAAACCATAACCACACGGTTGCCATCTAGCAAAGAAAGTCGAATTCCGTTGATTTGATAGCTTGTAACCGAATTTAATGCAGTTTGAAAATCAGCTTCCAGCTTCATTAACGAATCAACGCATGCCATACGCGTTGTAACGTTAGTTGAAAACCGAATGCGATTGCCGGAAAAGGTTGAATAATCGCCGTTGATTGTATTACAAACCTTTGCAGAAAAACTGTTGTTTTTGCCGTCTAAAACCAATGTTGGTCCGGAATCAATCAACGCCTTTCCGTTTAACTGGTCAAGCATCCAAACAGTTCCTGTAAGTGACGGCGAATCAGTATTACTTCCATCTCCGTTTCCACTATTATTGTTCGAATCTTGATTTTCCAAATAGTTCATCGCAACTCTGGCAGATTGACCATTTGTGCGTCTCACGCTCAGCGTTTTATCGTTAATGAATTTTTGGCTGGATTGGTCGGCAGCCGGATTGCTGTTTGCCATCATCGTTACTTCGATTTTTTGCGTGTAATTTTCCCTAAACTTAAACTTTTCGATGTGATCGTAGAAATACCGCCAGGTTTTCGAATTATCATCCGAAACCAACATACATTTTCCTTTTCCCGCGCCCTTTGAACAATCAACCATCTTATCGGCAATAACCATCGTTCCCCGTGTAACTTGCGCTGATATTGATATTGAAAGTAAAAAGAATACGGAAAGAATTCCGAATAGTGATAATAATTTACTAAATTTCATGCTATTTCCTTATGTTTATATATTTTGACACATGTACCTGTTTTTTGAGCTTTGACATCGACGACGTCGGAATTAACGCAAGTGTTTATCACACACTCTACAGACGGTGCGAAGAGTACAAAACTACCTGAACAATTTGCCCAGAGCGGTTCAAAACGCGAACCAATTTCATCAATTGAATAATTGCGAAAATAATAAATCAAGAAGCTTGAAAATTACAAGTATTTTTGCACCTGATTGTTACTAGTTAATAAAACCCTAAAATTCAACCGTTTTCTCCTACTTTGCGAACTTCAGGGTTATGAAAGGAAATTTTTCCATTGCCGGCAACCTCAATTTTTCATCATTTCCTGGTTTTAAGAAGGGTGAGGATTTGCTTTTCACACATCGATTCAGGCATTGCCGAAGCGACGATTTACTGTGAATATCCGTATTTGAATTGATTTCAATTGCCACTAGCTTTAGCTAGTGGATAGCCTCAACAAAACTATCCGGCTTTAGCCGAATATCCAAACAAAACAATAATGCTTTATCTAAAGCCGCTTTTTAACTGGCTAATTTGTAACATCTTCGAATAATGAACCGGCGATTTTAGAAATTGCTGGGTGAAATACCGAAAATCTTTTCGATGTCCCATACTAACCTGCGAAATTCCACTTGCGCACCACGTTCTTTCGAAATTCTCCTACACCGTTCTTTATCATTTACATAATCGGCGAATGGATTGAATTTTGCCCGTTTTGCGGATGCTGCAAGTCCGTAAGCCATGCCCGGATGCTCAAGAAAAAAACGCTCGATAAGCTCAAAGGTTTGAACGCCCATGCCATAGAATTCGAAACGGTCATCAAACTCAGATCGTAGTTTCGAGTGTCCTAGATGGCTATTTCGAAGACCCGATCTTTTTCTGTTCGTCGGATCTGAAATGAATACATTTGTGATTGTAACCGCATAAAATTCTTCGTTGTTAGCCATATAGCGCAATGCGCCGCCTAGAGATATAGAACCGCTTTTGCCGGAAATATGCCGAAATGAATGTACTAATTCGTGCAGCAAAACTTCATGAGCGAGCGCCCCATTATTTCTCTGTGCACCTTTCATACATTTTGCAAGTGGATTCCAAGTTACCGGAGAAAATTCAACTAGTGATGATTCGCTGTTTCCTGAAGCAAGTGCATTGCAATCTCCATATTTTGAGAGATTAGCGGAGGTCGAGTAGGGGATGATCTTAATTGGCTTCCCGTAATTGTTTAGTGTTGTTAAAAGAAACGAGCCGGTTCTTACGCCTTTCACTAAATTTAGGCAGTGTTTTACTTGATTTATATATGTTTGCGAGGCTTCTTTGTTTATTCCGACCGGCTCAATCAAAAAGTTCTTCATCTGTTTTCCTCAACATTTTGTAAAGGTTTGCCAAATCAAATCTAAGCCGATTTGACAAACACAGGCTGCGCCAAACGTGGTGTAAGTCTCAAACAAGTTAACTAAACTGATTAAGATTTATGTTCGCGTAGCCATCTTCGAATCTTGCAGCTCTGCACGAAGCTGCGGAGTTACATATGGACTGTTTGGCAAATTTTCCCATGCATTTGGGTTTATATTATAGAGAGAGCTATTCATTAGATAGATAGTCCACTTTCCATTGCCATATGAAGTTCCACGTGCCGGACTGGCGTAAAAAAGTTCGCTGCGATCTTTTATCATTGACGGTTTCCAATTAAAGCTTGTATTGAAATGAATAATCCAAAACAGAAGACCATAATCGACTGTGGAATCAGGGGTTAATGGTCTAGAAAATCCGGATGGGAAGTCAGATTTTGAGATTACTCTTAGTACTTCAAAAGCAATTGCTTTTACCAACAACACATCTGTTGGGTTGTTTCGTGAATGGTTGAGACCAACGCGGTCTGAGATGTTCCAAATATAAGACATTCTGCCTACGGGATTTATCAAATTAAGTTTGTGTGCCATTTATTTCCTCCATTACGGTAAGTTGCGATCAAAACGTTCTGAAATACATACGCCCTTTTGTATTTGCCAAAATCAATTTGCCGGCGTTTGCCGTCAGCATCGCTCCGTCGCTTCCATCAAGTTGGTTCCAAGAATTGCCGTTTCATTGATAAATTTTCCCGAGCGAATTTGTCAGAAAAACGCTTCCACCGTTAGCAACGGTTATATCTTTGCCATCACTGCCCGGCATTTGATTCCAATTTTTGAATCGAACCATTTCTTCCCACCATCCAAACTGCGCTGTCGGCATCAACGGCAACGTCCTTGGCATTGATTCCCGGTAGTTTCTTCCACGTATTACCAATAAATTCATAGATTTGACGCGCCCCTCGCTTTGCCAATACAACTCGTTTGCCATTTGCCGCAATTGCAACTGCGTCAATTTGTGGCACCGTTTCCCAATCTCTTTCAGCGGTATATCTGTAAACGATTCGTTTTGTGTTTGCCATATAATAGGTGCCATCGGGTGAAACACTTACATCTTTTGTATCGCTGCCGATTAAGAGTTTCCACGTATTGGTTCCGTTCTAGCTACATATGCGATTTTGCCCGCGAATTTGCAACCAAGTGCTAGAGCTAAGAGCACGAAAGGAACCGAGATTAAACTATTTATTTGGTTCACTTATCCTCGCTTTATTCGAAAATTTTGAATTTCTAATCATTGCTGAAAGAAAAGAAACGCCTATTAAAATGAGCGACAATACCCCGAAGATCATTAACGAGCCATTTAGTTTCATCATCCGGTCATCGCGTTCAATTCCGCGCATAAAAATATCGTAGATTTCATCTCCTTCCTGTAACCCGAGCCTGTCAAAATTTTCCTTAATAATCCGAATATTTTCTTCGCGATTTGGTTCATCCAATTTTGAGTGAATGACGCTACCAATACCTAAAGAGCTTACTGCGATGAACAAACACAAAATCGGAGTTCGCCAATATGACATTCCGCGCTTTCCGCCGATTCCGGCAGCCAGCCCAATTACAAGAAACGCGCATAAGGCAAGGCACAAGAACGCACCCCAAAAAAACGGTGTTGGCGCCCCTTTCACTCTATATGCATTACTCATCAAGTAGCCGCACACAAAAAATAGAACAAAAACCAATGGCGTAACTAAACCGATTGCCAACCGAAAAACCGATAACTTCTTTTTCGGTTTTTCGGTTGACACTGCGGGGGGAGCCGATTGCGTACCCGCGATTGGGGCAGTTTCCGGCTGTGAGGATGCAAATTTCGCTGCCGGAAACATAGCGGAGAGTTTTTGCCATTCCAATTCTCCCGGACGCACTCCAAGATCGTTAGCGGAAAGCGCGCCTGAAGTAATCATTTCTAAAACCCTTGATTGTTCAAAAGGTCCAAGTTGTTCACCATTTCGGTACACGTATAATTTCATGATTTCACCTTTTACTTTATTCCTAATTTCGAGCATTGAATCGGCGTCGGACGGTCTTTATTTATATCGCCAAAAATCGCACTGTAAGTACCGCCGCCGGTGTAGTTTTGTCGCAACCCGAATTCATGATAGAAGCAGTTTCCGGTAACACGGTTTTTTCCAAACCCCATGTACCATTGGTTTGAATAGCGATATAGTGGAATTCCGATACTGTTTTTCTGTACTGACCAAAGCGAAGATGACGTAGCCTTATTTGCATAAACCTTCAAAACACTTAGTTGCGCACGATTGGTGTATAATCCCAGAAATGCGCTATTAAGACGCGCCGGCGTTACTCCTGAAATCAAACGGTTTGAGGCAGCCTTCCATTCCGGCGGCGCTTCCCGGCTTTCGAGCGCACCTTGGTTGTAAGCAGCTTCAAAATTTTTGTTCAATGTGTCATAGTTTGCCTTTACTTGTGCATAATCGCGTCCGTTAAAGCTGAATTCAAATTTCGCTTCAATCGATTTTAGATTCGATTCGGGTTCGGGGTTCCCGCGGAAATCTTTTGTGCTTGGCTTAATTTCAACGTACATTTCATATTTGCCCTCCTTGGTTGTATCGTTCGTCATAAACATATAAAGCGAATTGCCAAAAATAAAACCGTCAAGCGGATTTCCGCCCCAGTAGTAAAGTGTTTTTGCGTTGTTTACCGGCGGAAGTACATCGAAATCCCAATAACTCTTATCTAAATCAGATTCATTAACGATTGCTCTAAATATACGTCCAACGGGGCGCACTCCGGGGGATAGGCTGTCGCGGTCAATTTGCGTGATAGTGAACCGAAAATTGTTTCCGGAAACCTCATCACTCGGTGGGTCGGGTTGAATAACGTTACGAATTGTTCCGTTTTTTAGAACCAATCTGCCATAAATATTTTCGCTTGAATTAAAAGAAGTTTTCGCGCCGGCTATACTGCCATCCGTTGGAAATGGAGTATTTGAGAGGTAAATTGTGCCAAGTTCGTTTTGAGGTGGGGCTATTTCGTCAGCTTTTTTGCTATATGAGCCGGAAGAATTAGAATCGCGTGAAGAATCATTGCCGGGTGTTTTACCGGCGTTAGTTTCTTTTGTTTTCTTTTTATTTACTTTCTTCTCAATCTCATTTCTTGCCTTGTTTACTAAATCTCCAAATTGAGCGAATGAAGTAAACGAACAACTTATGGTTATTACCAAAACTCCGAAAATAAAAGCAACCTTCTTTCTCATATCTCAACTCCCATTCTTTATTCAAGCGCCTATGAATCATTGCCGATAAATGGATCGGAAATAGGTAACAAAACACGCTTGTATCTAGTTAAGATAAATTGAGAAAAGTATTTCGCCTCTTTCACGAAAAAAATTCGAAATAAAAAAAGTACGCCCAAATTACCGATGGTCTAAAGCGTTTAAGTTCTGCAAAGAACAAATCAATCCGCCGGTTACCACATTTATTGTTGAAAAATGAGATAAACAATTGTGATAAGTGAAATGCACAAAAGCTGCTCAGCGCGAAAGGATACATCACGCCAAACGACAGAATGGCGGGTAAATCAAAAGAGATTTGGAAAGCGCAGGATCCGAAACTAATTAGTTGATGGAAAAAGAGGCTGCAATAGCTTTACGAGGCTCCGATTGATACTGAACCAAGACACTTAAAGAAGCTTTTGGTCGCAAACCTGCACACAACAAGAAGCTTGATGCAATTGCATTTATCGTTATAGTATAATTGATTAGGAATCGCTATTTGCTCTAAACGCAGAATGGGGATTGGGGATAATTGAAGGTCTAATTCTGCAAATACACAAAGCCTCCACTAGATGGTGGTAAGTATTACGAACGACATCTTAACTTAACAACATTAGAAAGAATAAGCAATGATAGACACAGTCAAACTTTTCAACAATATTATAATTGAAAAACCTATTCATAAACCATTGGAATACTATGGCAGTTTACAAACATTAGCCGGTATTGTTTATGAAATCAAAAATGATAGCCATATGGACAATGATCTAAAAGAACTTTCAAAATATGTGCAATATTTATCAAATGTAGATGAACTAAAGAATCACATTGGAAAGCTTGTTTCTAATGATTTTGATTGCCGTTCAATGTTTAATGCGGGTTTTGACGGTCACAATGAAATTTCTCATAGTCTAAAACAAGTAACAATTCACTTTCCTCATTCTGTTAACTTCCCTGATAGGACTCAAATAGTTTCCGAGAATTTCACAAACCTTAAAACCTTTGATTTTAACCTCCCAAAAATTATATCGTGGATAAAAGGCAAAATTAACTTTGAAGAAGAAGCACAATTTAAATCATAGATGACAATTTTCGGATGTTTGTTAGAAGCACGGAACGTAGCCTACTTAAGTTTATAGATGGCAAGAGTAACTTTTTTCAGTTTTAGCTAAAGCCGGATAGTTTTGTTGAGGCTATCCACGAGCTTTAGCTAGTGGCAATTAAAAATAAGATCAAACAAATTTTCAATCTTATTCCTATAAAAGAAGCTAGTGGCAATAAAAAACTGAGATTAAAGAATATTTTCAATCACATTCCACTAGCTGAAGCTGATTCAAAAACATCCCAACCTGCGCGATTTCAATGGTCTTATCGCCGATCTATTGAACATCACTATGAGAGTGTTTTGAAAAAGCCGTGTGATTCCTTTCGATAATAATTTAAAATACTGTTCTTCAGAAACGGACAGATTAGTTTGATTTAGGCGATGTTGACGGAGCTTTCGGGGCTGGTAGATTGGTCGAAACTCGTCCGCTTTGGGAGTGTTTTGAAGAAGACGCGGAGCGGAAATGGCATCGGTGGAACACGTTTTTGCGTTTATGAGAAAGAAGCTGAGAGTAACCGAGTTGGGGGCTAAATCTAAGAAACGCAACGCGTTACGGTTCGATATGTGGTGCATAATCTATAACCTGAATCGGACATCGTTCCTGCTGAAACGAAAAGTCGCGATTTGTTAATACGAGATACGGAGACCGAAAACGGATCTCCAAGTTATGAAAATCGCACGAGAAAATAGAGAAACTCGAGCGAAAAACGCCGAAAGTTGACAAAAATGAATGAGAAAAGCCTAGTTGCGGAAGGACTGGAAGAAAAAATGAAATGAACTACTCTGTAAAATTATCGAAAACAAGGAAAACCGACTCAAAAAGGCGGAATCCACGAGAAATTTCAGGTTAATCAAAGTACTCTATCCATTAACAATTTCGTAAGAAGAAGATTGTTGGGCGAACTTTCTCTTTTGAAGCTTGTCTTTCAAACTCCAAACTCCGGATACGATGACCAATAAAAACGTTTAGTCGTTCGCTTCGGGCTGCACGGCGATTTCGGCGTTTATTGCGGTTGGTGCGGTATTGACCGGGGCGGCAGTAGGTGGAGGCATCGGAAGATTAATCGGCGGCGAGATGACCGTGCCGAAAGGGGCAATCAACAAGTCTGCCGCAACGGTTTTTATCAACGGTATTCTTGCCGCACGCTCATGTATTGATACAGCACTTTGCCAAGATCACACGTTACAGCAAATCGCTACCGGAGCAACAAGTGTTTTTATCGAAAAGTTTCCGGCGGCGCGTGTTTCCGATACGGGTGCGTGTTCGTTTAAGATAAGCAAGGGTTCAAATAATGTCTTTATAACCGAAGCTACCGGACAATGTGCCGGAGTTGAGATCACACCGGAAGTTGAACCTTGGCTTGAGAATTTACACATTGCTACAGGATTAATCGGCTCTTTTTTGCTTGGTTATGGTGCGCTTGGGTGGGCTGGATCGGCATTGACAACGGGTTTGGGTTTCGGCGGTTCGATCTTGGGAAGTGAAATCGGCGGTGCTTTGTTTGGAAAATGGGGAGCTATCGGCGGCGGAATAATTGGCGGAATCATTGGAGGCGGATTCGGGGTTGGTATTTCGAGAGGTTTAGGACGCATTGGAACACGTGGTTTTAATCCCTCAAGAAATCCTCAGGGTTTCACTTACGAAGGTAAGATTTACCGATATGAAAATCCCAACAGAGTTGGTACCACTTGGCAGGCACATAAATGGAATGTCGAAGCCAACCACAGATATTCAGGTCATGGCAAAGGAGGAGTATATGGAGGAACAACCCAACAAACCGCATTATCGGAAATCACGCATTACAATGCAGCCGCAGGACGTATTCCAGTAGCGAAAAATGTACGTGTAGCGAACGTGCTTGATTTAACTAATCCTAGCGTAAGACAGCAACTTGACGTTTCTTTGGAAGATCTTACGTCAAATAGCTACACAACTACGCAGCGAATAGGGGATTGGGCACGACAAAATGGTTATGATGGTATATTAGCACCATCCGCAAGAAATCCTGGAGGTGGAAATCTAGTCGTGTTCGACGGATTTTAAGACAGTTATGAATGAAGATAATCTCGAAAATTATTACCCCGGCGATACAGCTTGGCAACAATTTGCAACAGTATTCGTTGATGAATGGCTTAATTGTTCATTCAAAGATGAACTAATTTCAATGCTCAGTAGTGATAAAACACTTGCAAT
>JBKEBT010000092.1:0-22004 GCA_047973305.1 Pyrinomonadaceae bacterium | reverse complement strand
GCAAATTGCATTTCACGCGGAGATTCGGCACTTGTAATGCGTCCGAATGACGTGCTGTTAATATTTGCAAACTGCGTGTTTTGGTATAAGTTTACATTATTAAACAAATTAAATGCCTCTGCACGAAATTGCAGTTTCATACGCGATTCTCCAAACCTGAAGGTTTTGAGAAGCGCAGCATTTGTATTGAAACGTGACGGACCATCTACTGCCGAACGTTGTAACGTTCCGGTTTGTCCCGGATCAACATTAAAGAACACTTGACCCGCAAATGCTGTTGAACCGTAACCGGCTGAAGCCTGTCCGCCGCTATTTAGAATTGAAGGGTCAATCCAATAGATGTTTCCGTTAGCTTCATAAATACCCGTCAACGCTCGAACTTGGTCAAGCGATAATGAAGTATTTACCGTTTGACGACTCGAACGACCTGAGCGGTTAAGCGTTCCGCGCGTGTCAACAAACGTTATTGGTGCGCCGCTTGCCCACTGAACAATTCCGGAAAGTTCCCAACCTCCGAAAATTGCATCCACAAAGCCTCCGCTGTTTAGAAATGGCTGTCCCTTGCCGAACGGAAGTTGATAGATGCCGTTAAATGCGAAAACGTGTGTTTGATCGTAATCCGCGCGTTGCTTTTCAAGGTTCTTTTGGTTGTTGTCCAAGTATGGCTCGAAAAGAGCTTGCGAGGTTCCAACGGAGTTTGTTAGGTTTTTCGAGAAAGTGTAGTTTCCTTGAAAATATAACCCCGATGAAAGTCTACGCCGAACTTCGAATTGAAGCGAATCATATTGGTACCAGCCATCGTTCAAATGATAATCTACCGCACCAGCTGCCGGATTTGGTAGAAGTGCAACCCGCGGAACATTATTTGGACTCGAAACCGTCGGATGATTGTTGTAGTTAGAGGAGCTGTTAATAATCGCAATTGCCAAATCAGCCGGTGTGCCGTTTGCAAGTGAATTATTAAACGAAGTTAGCGAATATCCGCCGGTTCCGATAACTAAACGACCAGCCGCGGCTGCGCCACCGCTTTTAAAGATTGAAAGCGTTTGACAACCGGCGGTGGTACAAAACGCGTTACCCGTTAGTTGGTAATTAGCTTGTGCCTTAATAAAATCAGCCAAGAAGCCACTATTTACAATATCAACTTGGTTAAGATCGGTACCGCGTGCCAAGTTGCTGCTTCGCGTTCCTACGTAACGAATTTCAAAAGCCGTATTACCGAAGAATTCCCGTTGAAAGCCAACATTATATTGTTGAATTCTTGGAATTTGTATGTTCGGATCTATTCCGAAAACTGTTCCAAAAAAGTTATTTACTTGGTTGTTGTAAATATAGGTTCTCGGCGGTGCGGTAAATGCCGGCGCCGCGATTGATGGCACCGAATCATCTAAACGACCATTTAAGTTGGAAAGCGGAACAGACGTTCTGCCTACCCCTGCATTGCTGGAACCGGCATTACGAATTGAAGTAACGATTGAATCATTACCGTAAATGTGGCTATAACCTCCGCGAATTACCGATCGGCTATCCGTGCCAAACAAGAACTTTGTAAAGCCAGAATTTCCTTTTGGCGACCATGAAAATCCTACGTTTGGTGCGAAGTTATTCAGATCTGTTTTGTAGTATTGTTTTGGGACGCCTGCGTTGCCGCCAACGTAATCCGTATATCCATTGATGTCCAAAAGCGATGCTTGCGGATTATCAATGCTTGCAAAATGTGGTTCCAAACCTAATCCGCTGGTTAGTTTCATTGCCGGATATATTTCGTATCGCATTCCCAATGAAAGCGTTAAACCTTCGCGTATTTGCCATCTATCGGCAAAATAAAGCGAATGATTTGCATAGCGCATCGGTTCTGTAAGCCTAGTTGCTTGGAATCCGCTGGTTTGATCTGTCAAATTAAATTGTTGAGAAACACCGCTAAACAATCCGCCTAAAAGTCCCATCAAACCGTTTGCGGTTCCGAGCTGCGTTGTTGAAATTCCACCCAAACTTGAAAAATTTGTGGAAGTGAACGCCGGCGTGTTTGTACCCGTTCCAACCGTCACAACGGGCACGATTCCTGCATCGTTATAAGCATCAACCTTAAAGTATTGAAGCTGCCCGCCAAATTTCAGTATATGGTTTCCCAAAATATATGACGCGTTATTCTGAAAGTTCAGCCCGCCTGTATTTCTGCCCTGGCTCAAGAACGTATTTTCAGGAAATGTCACAAGCGGAATCGAAAGGATGTAACTGGGAATTGCATCCGTTCTATCAAACGGCACATCACTCGTAAACCAACCTGCGCGGAATTCGTTGTTAAACGTTTCATTTAACGCCCAACGCCATGCACCGGTGTACTGAGTGTTTGTAGATGATTGTGTAACACCCGGCTTAATATCGAATTTTGTGGTTTCGACATCCGGTCTTAGGTTTGTTTCCTTGTTGTAATTAAAAATGCCCAAAATCGAATGTTGTTGATTTATATCCACATCAACACGGGTCGAGAATTGGTTTCGATCTGTGTTTGATTGTCTTAACAAACGATAACCCGCCGTGTTTAAGCCGTCACCATCTGTAAAGTTACTGGTGGTTGGCATAGGCGAAAGCACACGCGAACTAATAATTGGCGAAATCGATGCCGGAATTGTGCTTCCGCCAGCCAAAACGCTACGCGCGTATGTCAAGATATTGGGAATCGTACAAACCGAGCCCACGGTTTGTGACGGACAATAGGGAGTAACGGATGTGCTGTTGGTTCTATTCCAGCTAAATGCTCCGTTTCTTGCGGAATCCGTAAAAATGGTTCGGGTTCTGGCACTTGAATCCGGATCAGAAACTCGTTCGTATGCAACAAAAAAATAACCTTTATCCTTGAAGAAAAAGGGCGTTCCTTCGCCGAACCCCGGAACAGGCAATCTTCCTGAAAGTTTTCCGCCGAATTGATTTCTGTTTCGATGCGCCGGTTTTTTTGCAACCTCGGCTTGCGAACCATCAGGATTGTTTGGCGTGCGATTATTAAAAAAGCTATTTGCCGCAAACGCGGAATTTCGATTGTACGCAAAAAGCGCACCGCTAAATTCTTTTGAGCCACGCGGCGTAACCAAACGAATTTGCGCACCACCATAACCTTGATCTGCTTCAGCGTTAGAAAGCGCGATTGTAAATTCACCCGTATCATCCACTGAAGGACGTCCGGGTGCGAAATCGGTTGCATTTGAACGAATAAAGGTATCTTGGATATTGACGCCGTCACGCGTGATGTTCGTCATTGTTGTTCGCATACCATTAATTGTTGTGTTTTGCGCCGAATTACTCGTTACACCCGCTTGAAGCGTTGTTAAGCTTAAAGGGTTTCGCGTAACAAGTGGAAGGGATAGAATTTGCTGCGGGCTTACCGTGTTGCTAACCTGTGCCGTGCCTTCAGTCACAACATCCGCGCCGGCGGTTACTTCAACGGTTTCAGATACCGAACCAATTTCTAAAGTTGTGTTTAAGGTGTATTCGCGCCCAACATCAATTTTTACGTCGTTTGCAAGATAAGTCTTAAATCCTTCATTACTGATTGTAACGTTATAAAGTCCGAATTCGAGTGAAGGAAACAGAAAGTATCCTTCACCGTTAGTTGTTGCCGTAACTGCTTTGCCCGTGCCGGCATCCGTTGCCGTAACAGTGGCACCGGGTAACACACCGTCGGAACTCGAAACTGTTCCGGAAAGTCGCCCGGTTGTGTTTTGTGCAGAAACACAAATCGCTAAGCCCAGCAACAAAGCGAAACTAATAAAAACTTTTCGCATAACATGATTCTCCTTAATTGATTTATCCAAAAATGAAATTGTTGGCGCGTTGAAGCAAGTTGTATGCCAAAAAGCATTATTCCGTAAGCCCTTTGTTTTCTATCTAATTCTGGAATATATGAAATGCTGAAATCCAATAAATCCAAAAAAGTAATCCGAAAATTTGGAGTTATTAACATCAATCCCAAAACCAAATCCCGAGATTGATCTACTCAAATTACGTGACACGCCAAATTCACGTACAAGTTTTTGAAGATTTTTCATTTTGCATCTATCATTCTTGGCAAGAATATGAAAAAACTTGTATTGATTAGACACGGACAGAGTGAGTGGAATAAAACGAATCGATTCACAGGGTGGACTGATGTGGATTTAACCGAACAGGGGCGGGATGAAGCCACAACTGCGGGCAGGTTGTTGAAGGAAGAAGGATTTGAATTCGACCTTGCGTTCACATCGGTTTTAACGCGTGCAATTCGTACGCTTAATATCGTCCTCGATGAAATGAATACGCTTTGGTTACCCGTGCGCAAAAGTTGGCGGTTAAATGAACGGCACTATGGAAATTTGCAGGGCTTAAATAAATCTGAAATGGCTGAAAAATTTGGAGAAGATCAAGTTTTGATTTGGCGTAGAAGTTATGACGTTCCGCCGCCGCCAATAAACGTTGACGACGAAAGAAACCCTCGAAACGACCGCAGATATTCATCGCTTTATGACACGGAAATTCCGCTTACCGAGTGTTTGAAAGATACAGTTGCTCGCGTGGTGCCCTATTGGAACGATGAAATTGTGCCAAGAATTGACGAAGGAAAGCGTTTGATAATTGCCGCACACGGAAATTCGCTTCGTGCGTTGGTAAAACATCTTGATGCGATAAGTGATGAAGAAATCGTAAAGCTTAACATTCCAACGGGGGTTCCCCTTGTTTATGAGCTTGATGATAATCTACGCCCTTTGGATAAGTATTATTTGGGCGATCAGGAAGCTATACGCGCCGCAGAAGAAGCGGTGGCGAATCAAGGAAAAGCAGGCTAAAAAAAATCGTGCAGTAGAAACAATTCCCCAAACATCAAAATGTTCTACCCTCCAAAAAACATCTTTAGGGAGTAAGGTATGAAAAACATTATTTCGCGAATTTCCTTTGTTGCAGGGGTTGCTTTAGTGCTGTGTTTTGTGTTTTCTGTAAGTACATTCGCACAAACGAAAACAAAAATCAGTGATTCGCTCGCAACCGCCGGGCTGAAAGAGGCATTGAAGAAGGGTGTAACGTTTGCGGTAGATAATCTTGGGAAAGAAGACGGATTTTATAAAAATACCGCAGTAAAAATACCTCTACCAAAAACACTTAAGAATGCAGCAAAATTTGCGCGCTTTGCAGGGTATGGCGATCGTGTGGATGCTTTTGATTTGGCTTTGAACCGTGCGGCGGAAAAAGCCGTTCCTGTTGCGATTGATGTTTTTGTTGATTCGATTTCTCAGATGACGTTTGACGATGCCCGAAAGATTTTGTTTTCAGGCAAGGATGATTCCGCAACTCAATATTTTAAGAAAACATCCGAAGAAACGCTTCGCAAGAAGTTTCGCCCCATCGTTGAAAAATTTACAAACGAAACGGGGGTTACGCAAAGTTACAAAGCGATGATGGAAAAAGCCGGCGTTTTGGGTTCATTTGTTGGCAAGGATGCAAAAGATTTGGATGGTTATGTTACGCAAAAGGCTTTGGATGGCTTGTTTTTTATGGTCGCAAATGAAGAAAAAAAGATTCGAAAAGACCCTGTCGGAAGAACTACGCAGATTTTGCGTGACGTGTTTGGCGGCTTAAAATAGCGAATAACCAACAGTTTCAAAGCAACGCGCGTGCAATATTTGCACGCGTTTTGAATTGCGCAATCGAAAAGGGCATGTGGCTGACACCAAGTGTTTTAGCTGTTACAATATTCGTTTTTCAATTAAACAAGAATTTGCACAATAGCAGATGACAATAAAGAAAATATCTGTCCGCGGTGCGAGACAGCACAATTTGAAAAATATTGATGTTGATATTCCGCGCGAAAAATTTACGGTAATAACCGGGCTTTCGGGTTCCGGTAAATCGACTTTGGCGTTTGATACGATTTATGCGGAAGGGCAACGAAGATATGTTGAATCTTTATCTGCATACGCTCGGCAGTTTCTCGATCAGCTCGAACGCCCGGATGTTGATTCGGTTGAAGGGCTTTCACCGGCAATTTCGATTGAACAGAAAACCGTTTCGCGTAGTCCGCGCTCGACCGTTGGAACCGTTACAGAAATTTATGATTATTTTCGATTGTTGTTTTCATCAATCGGAACTTCACATTGCCCAAAATGCGATGCGCCTATTACAAGGCAACCGGTTGAAAGAATTGTGGAAGAAATTCTCGAACTTCCAAATGGCGAACGTGTAATGATTCTTGCGCCAATTGTACGCGGCAGAAAGGGTGAATTTAAGAAAGAACTCGAAAGTTTGCACAAAAACGGGTTTGTGCGCGCAAGAATTGATGGTGAACTTCGCGCGCTTGATGAAGAAATAGATCTTAAAAAGCAGTTGAATCATACAATCGAGGTTGTTGTAGATCGTTTGTTGATAAAAGAAGATGTTGAAGAACGCCTTACAGAATCGGTAAAAACCGCTTTGCGTTTAACCGATGGTGCCGTGCTGGTTTCAATAATTGAAGGCGAAGAAAAACTTTATTCGGAAAAAATGGCTTGCATTGATTGCGGCATAAACATTGCGCCGCTTGAGCCTCGTTCATTTTCGTTTAATTCAAGGTTTGGGGCGTGTCGCAGATGTGATGGATTAGGAGTAATAGCCGAAGTTTCGCCGGAAAAACTTATTCCGGATGCAGGCATTCCCGCAAATCGTTTACCACTTTTGGACGGCATTGATAATTCCGCATCCGGATATTTTCGTGCCGCATTAAACGGGCTAATAAAAGATTACAACAAAAAGAACGGTTCAAAACTGCGAATTGATACGGCATACAAAGACTTGCCCGAACAAATAAAGACACGCTTTTTTGAAGGTTCGCGGTTTAAGGTTTCGATGAAGTTGTATTCGCGAACCTCAAAACACAGTTGGAGCGGTGTGAACGATTTCTTAAAACAGCGTATACACACGGCAAACTCGGAAAAAATTCGCACAAGCCTTTCGAATTTTATCTCACCGCGAGTGTGTCCCGCGTGCGATGGTTTTCGTTTGCGTCCGGAAAGTCTTTCGGTAAAAGTTGGCGGGCACGGAATAGGGGAATACGTAAATGTTCCGGTTGAAAAAGCGGTTGAGATGGTTTCAACGGTAAAGCTAGATCAACGACAGGAAAAAATCGCCGGGCTGGTTCTTCGCGAAATTAACAATAGGTTGGTGTTTCTTCAACGCGTCGGACTCGGGTATCTTACGCTTAATCGCACTTCCGAAAGTCTTTCCGGTGGAGAAGGGCAACGGATAAGGCTTGCGACACAAATTGGATCGCGGTTGCGAGGCGTTTTATATGTGCTGGATGAGCCGTCAATCGGTTTGCACCCGCGCGACAATCAGAAGTTACTTGAAACCCTGCGCGAACTTCGCGATTTAGGAAACACGGTACTTGTTGTAGAGCATGATGAGGAAACAATTCGGCAAGCTGATTATGTGGTAGATTTAGGACCCGCGGCGGGCACACGCGGAGGCGAAGTTGTTGCCGAAGGAAAGCCACAGAAGCTGCTTGATGCAAAACGTTCGCTTACCGGCAAATATCTCTCGGGCAAACTTTCAATTCCGAAACCTAAAAAGCGCAGAAAACCGGGCAAAGAAAAACTTACAGTAAAGCGCGCGCGTGCGCATAATCTGAAAAATATCGATGTGGAATTTCCGCTTGGTGTCTTAACGGTGGTAACGGGAGTTTCCGGCAGCGGAAAATCCACTTTGGTTGACGATATTCTTTATCGTGCGCTTTCAAAACATATTTACGGCTCTAAATCTGAACCGCTTGAACATGATTCGATTGAGGGAATCGAACAAATCGATAAAGTTATAGAAATCGATCAAAAACCCATTGGACGCACGCCGCGTTCAAATCCCGCAACTTACACCGGTGTATTTACGCCAATCCGCGAACTATACGCTATGCTGCCCGAATCGCGCGAACGCGGATACAAGGCAGGACGGTTTTCGTTTAACGTAAAATCGGGCAGGTGCGAAGGTTGTGAAGGAGCCGGGCTAAAACGCATCGAAATGAACTTTTTGCCGGATGTTTACGTTACGTGCGATATTTGCAGGGGCTCACGTTACAATCGCGAAACACTCTCCGTAAAATACAAAGGATTATCGATTGCGGATTTGCTTGAAACAACAATCGATGATGCCCTTCCGATTCTCGAAAATATTCCACAGGTTAAACAAAAACTAGAAACATTGATTGATGTCGGGCTTGGATACTTAAAACTCGGACAGCAGGCAACAACAATTTCCGGCGGTGAAGCGCAGCGCGTTAAATTGACAAAGGAACTTTCAAAACGCGCCACCGGCAAAACCATTTATATTTTGGATGAACCAACCACCGGGCTACACTTTGCCGATGTGCATAAATTGTTGGATGTTTTACAGCGTTTGGTTGATGCAGGTAACACCGTGATTGTTATTGAGCATAACTTGGATGTTATAAACGCTGCGGATTATGTTATAGATATGGGTCCCGAAGGTGGGGAAAATGGTGGAACGGTCGTGGCGAAGGGTACTCCGGAACAGATTGCAAGAAGCAATAAATCCGAAACAGGTGCCGCGCTACGCGCAATTCAATAAATCAATGTCAATTTCGCATTCATCAAATAACAGGTCAAATTGGAATCCATTTCAGTTAAGTGTTCCATTTTGAAACGTATAAGAACTTCTTCAAAAAATATAACCGTTGTATTTTCAATAACTTACCTTTGGCACAGTTTATGCGGTAGTATCGGGTAAGACCCCTCCTGACTTTTTAATAAGTTGGTTTTTACAAATTGTTGGGTGAACAAATGGAACTCGGTAATCAATACATTGAAAGAACTTTGTTGCATAAAACGTTAAAGGCAGAATTTGAAGAGCACCTAAACAAAGAAGCATTTATCGATAAGCTTAATGAGAATGCGTTTTGGTTGCGTATGCGAAATCAAAACTTTCTAAACGCCCTTGAATATGCGATTTCGGCAACCGAATTTTCGCGCCTAATAGAATATAAAAAGGGGCTGGGTTGGGGCTTGGTAAATAAAGTTCGCTGCATAATTCACTCCGCACATTCCACCGAACTTGATCAATATCTAAAAGAAAGTAGCAGAATTTTTGCGGAAATCGGTGATAAAGGCGGTGAAGCAACCTCGCTCATATTCTTTGGTCGTTTAAAATTACAGGAAAAAGATTTCGTAACCGCAAACGATTATTTTGATAGGGCACTTAAAATCAGCCGTTTAGCACATAACGTGCAAGCTGAACAACTTGCGTATTTCTTTTGCGCCAAATTGTGTAACGATTTAGAAGATTGGGAATCGGCGATAAAATACTGCAATTTTGCGCTTTCTATCGACGGAGATTTCGGAATGCGGGTCCGCATCGCCACACTTATCGGCAAAGCATATCTAAGCCTAAACAATATACATTACGCCAGACGAACGTTCGAAAAAGCTTTGTTTGATGCCAAGGCGCTTCACGATAAATTTTCGCTTGCAAATTTACAAATTCAACTTGGGCGCGTTCTTATTGCCGAAGGTAAGCCGGAAGAAGCGAAAGCAGCGATTTTGGCGGGGTTGGATCAGGCAAACGAAATAGGGCTGTATGACAGATCAGATTTGATCGTGCGTGCAATGCTTGATTCGTGTCTGAAAATCAGCGACTTCAATTCCGCCATCAGCATTTTAGAACGCTTTCTTCATAATTCCACGGCTGCAGAAAAAGCCGCAATGGATACTGCAATGTTGTTGAAACTTGCTTCCGTGCACATCACCGCGGGCAACATGAAAGACGCGAAACGAATAATTAGTTTCTTGGGCAAAGATATGGGGGAAGATGTTTCGGACAACATTCGTCTGGAGTTTTACAAATTGTCTTCGGAAATTTGTTTTATCGAAGATAATCATAAAGATGCGCTGGTAAACTATCGAAAATTTCAAGAGTTGACCGAACGAGTTGAAGAACGTTCTGCCGAACAAAAAATGAAGATATTACAGAATCGACTAAAACTTGAGAATCAGCTTGAAATGGAACGCGTGGTTCGCGAAAAGGATACTGAAGCTGCACGAATGCTTTTCGAAATTCACGATACGCTCGGGCGTCTAAAAACCGCGGAGCAAGCCTTGCGTGAACTTCACGAAAACCGTAAAGATTTGAAATAGTTTGTTTTACAATCTTCTATTTGCGGGCGCGAATTTTGCCACACGGCATCGCGCCCATTTTTATTGGTACGCTTAATTCGGTAAGAATAGGGGAGTTTTTATCTCAAAAAAATCATTTTACAACTTGTGCAAATTGTAACACGGTTTGTTACAATTGATTTGTCGGCGGATATTGGCTATATTCGTAGTACAATCTTAAAACTTTTTGAGGAGTAGATTTATAAAATGGGAACTTTTTCAAAGGAAGCAACGGACGCAAATTTTGAAGCTGAAGTGTTAAAGGCAGATCATCCGGTATTGGTGGATTTTTGGGCGGAATGGTGCGGTCCCTGTCGAATGATTGGACCATCGGTAGATTCTATTGCTGAAGAAATGCAGGGAAAGGCAAGCGTTTTTAAAATGAACGTCGATGAAAATATGAATGTTCCGCAACGGTATGGCGTGCGCGGCATTCCAACATTAATTGTTTTTAAGAACGGCGAAGAACAAGAACGAATTGTGGGCGCGGTGTCAAAAGATGCAATTGCGAATGCTGTTGAAAAACATATTGGATAACGAAATAGATGAAAGCAATAATAGTACGCGAATACGGTGATGTGGGCGTATTAAAACTCGAAGAAACTCCGATGCCTGAGGTCGGAGTTTCTGACATTTTGGTCAAAATAGTGGCAGCGGGTGTAAACCCGGTTGATACGTATATTCGGCAGGGAAACCACGTTTCGGCGCCACCGGTTCCGTTCACGCCCGGAAAGGATGGTGCTGGTATTGTGGAAGCCGTGGGCGAAGCCGTTACAAAATTTGCCGTGGGTGAACGCGTTTATCTTTCCGGCACAATCACGGGAACTTATGCCGAATATTGTCTTTGCAGAGAAGACCAAGTACATATTCTGCCACCGGAAGCTAGTTTCGAAGAAGGCGCCGCGCTATTTGTGCCGTATGCAACCGCTTTTCGTGCATTATTTCAGAAAGCGCGCGTTGAAAAGGGCGAAACCGTTTTGATTCATGGCGCAAGTGGCGCGGTTGGAATTGCAGCGACACAATGGGCAAAGAGTGCGGGACTTACCGTTTATGGAACTGCCGGAACTGAAGTCGGGTTGGAGTTGATTAAGAGTGTTGGCGTTGATTTCGCGTTTAATCATCACACCAAAGGCTATTTGGATGAAATTAGAAGAAAAACTGCTGATGTTGGCGTAGATACGATTTTGGAAATGCTTGCGAACAAAAATCTTGTAAATGATTTTTCCGCGTTGGCGCGTTTTGGCAAAATCGTGATTATCGGCAGCCGAGGTGTGTTGGAATTTGAACCGCGTTTGGCGATTACAATTGATGCTACTTTACTTGGTATGTCTTTGTTCAATTCATCGGCTGAGGACTTTGAGCAAATATTCATACAGATTGAACACGGTATCATTTCCGGGGTTGTAAAACCCGTAATCGGCGCGCGTTTGCCA
The DNA here is from genome assembly GCA_047973305.1 of Pyrinomonadaceae bacterium. Lineage (GTDB taxonomy): Bacteria > Acidobacteriota > Blastocatellia > Pyrinomonadales > Pyrinomonadaceae > Aridibacter. The sequence goes on along the minus strand of JBKEBT010000092.1, from coordinate 10,414 downwards.
CTTTCGGAAGCGGCTGAGGCGCATCGCAAAATAATAGAAGATAATGCACACGGGAAAATTGTGTTAAACGTATAAAAATAATATAATTGCCGAGATTTTGTCGTAACAAACGCTAAACCCTGAATTTAAATAATTCCCCTATGACGAATTCCTTATGACGAATAAAGAAAGCAAAGCTACCAAAATGTACATAAACAGCATCATTGAAGACGTGCAAACGCGGTTTGTGAGCGAAGAAACCACTTTTTTTTCGGAAAACCGTATCGAACGTATGTATGAATTTGCGGATGGTGCAATCGTCAAATATGAATGGCAAAGCCCTTTTGAAAGTGGCGCTGATGGCTTTAATCATAAATTTACGTTATCAACCCCGCCAAAACCGAATCCTGAAAAACTAAAAGTCGGTGTTTTGCGCGTAATTACCTATGACGAATCGGAAGAATTATAGTTACCCTATATCCCTTTTGAAAATTGGGGAAGCGCGTCAAAGACTTTTAGCGCATATGCGACCTTTCCAAACGGCGCGGAAACTTGCACGCCCTGAATCAAATCTTTAATTTCATCAAGGGATTCCCGCGCGATTGCCAAACCTTCTTCTCGCGCAAATTCTTTGCTCTTTTCTGAAGCTTTTCGCATTCTGTCAAGAATTTCCTGAGTTACGCGTACGCCGGGGACTTCATTGTGCATAAATTCGGCGTTTCTGCTGGAAACAAGCGGGAAGATTCCGGCAATTATAGGAATTTTTACATGAGTAATCTTGTCTAAAAATTCACGAAATTGTTCTGTATCGTAAACAGGTTGCGTAATTGCATATTCCGCACCCGCTTCAACTTTCCATTCAAACCGTCGAATTTCTTCTTCAAGATTTATCGCACCCGGGTTTACACCTACGCCGATTGAAAACGCAGTTGGCGCGCCGATTGGATTGTTACCCAAATCCAAACCGTGGTTTAATTTGCTTACCATATTTGTAAGCCCGATTGAATCAATATCAAAAACAGCGGTTGCGTCGGGATATGGTCCCATTTTTGGCGGATCGCCCGTAATTATCAGCAAATTGTGAATTCCAAGTGCCGCGGCACCCAATAAATCAGACATCATACCGAGCAAGTTTCTGTCACGACAGCAATAATGCAGCACCGCTTCTATCCCGACGTTTTGCTCAACCAACACAGCCGTCGCTTGCGCGGACATACGCGTTTGCGCTCGCGGTCCATCAGGAATATTTACCGCGTCAACGCCTGCATCTTTCAATAGCGTTATTGATTTCAACGTGTTTTCAGCCGTAACTCCTTTTGGCGGAAGTACTTCGACCGATGTCACAAATTCACCGCGTGCAATTTTCCGCGACCAATTTGAACGTAGTTCCGGTGCCACCGGTTCTACATCAGGCAAAGATTTTGCGTTTGCATGTCGTGCAATTTCCTTTACCGAAATTGTTCTTGCGCGCGGATTTATTGCACGAACCGAATCAGCCATCAGTTTTATATGCCTTGGTGTCGTGCCACAACAGCCACCCACAAATTTAGCCCCCGCCTTTATAAATCGTTTCGTAAACTTAGACATATATTCAGGCGAACACATATAAAACTGCCTGCCTTGAACGTCGCGCGGTAAGCCCGCATTTGGTTGTGCGGAAAGCCTTTTATCCGTTAATTCACGCATTTTTTCGAGTTCATTTAGGATATGCGTGGGACCAACGCCACAATTTAGCCCGATTACATCGGCACCCCATTCATCCAAACGCGGCGTAAAAATATCCGATGTTGCACCAAAAATCGTTTTGTAATTGGTTTGAATTTGAATTTGTGCAATTAAGGGTTTATCGGTTTTTTCTTTAATCGCCGCTATCGCCTGCTGAATTTCAGACAGATCCGCAAAGGTTTCGAGTATAAACAAATCAACACCGCCTTCCAGCAAGGCTTCAACTTGCTCGGAAAACATTTCGCGTGCTTCTTCAAACGAAGTAGGTCCGTATGGTTCAATGCGAAGATCAAGGGGACCAATCGCCCCGGCGACATAAATTCGTTCGCCGGCGGATTTTCGGGCAATCTGCGCGGCACGTACATTTATTTCGTGTAAACGATTTTCAAGCCCGTATTGTTGAAGTTTATGCCTTGTAGCACCAAACGTGTTGGTTTCGATTATATCGGCGCCGGCGGCTACGTATTCATCGTGGACCTCGGAAACCAAATCGGGCATAGTGATGTTAAGTTCATCGTAGCTTTTATTGATGTATATGCCTTTATCGTAAAAGCGCGTGCCCACGGCGCCATCAAAAACATAAGTGTTTTCGTCGTTGAGTAATTCTCTAAAATCTTTCATAAGAAAAAGCCTCGTGCCAAACAACACAAGGCTGGAAAATCCTAAAAAGCTGTTTAGCCGCTTATTTTACGTGGTCGCAAGTTGCCGTAACTCACCACGATTAAATATGATAATTAAGTGTTTCATTACTGTTCACACGTGTCAAGCAGCGTATTTGCCGAAGCGAAGACTATTTAAGCCTAACAACAGCAAGAACCGTCTAAATCCAAAACTTGTCCGAAATGTTCGTTGGTAACGGTTGCGGTAATCTTATAATCGGTGCCTTCGCAACCTTCGCAAGGAAGTTTTGTGATTGTGTATTCAATTACCGCCTTTATTCCGTTTGCCTCATATACATCCATATATTTATCGCCGATTTTTTCTTTTTCGCTTCGTTTATCCTTCTTAATCAATTTTAGCGGTGTATCTATGCCGTCAATATTCATAATCAACGTTTCAATTCTTTTCGCCGATTTAGATTCGCTCCAAAAGAAGTAATGAATTTTTCCTTCATTATCACGTTTAAAACCTGCACATCCACACCCGCTGTAATCGCCTTTTAATTCACCGAGCGCGAATTTCTTCATATCGAAATTCTTCTTTACATCGTTGTTCGTTGCCGCGGTCAGCGTGCCGTAAAGTGCAAAATCCGAACTTGCGCCTTTTACTTCCAAACGCCACCTTGTAAAATCATCAGCGCTTGTGCATGCATTTCCGCGCCCCTGTAAAATCAATTTATATTTTGCCGCGGCATTTGAGGCGTTTTCAAATGAACCGGAGGAATGTTTTAGCGCCCCTTCAAAACGCCATTCTTTATAAACTTCAATCTCACCCTTTTTTGTTTTTTTCTCGTGCAAATCGGCGCCATAATCGGTAAAAGTTGCCGGCGTTTGCAACTCCAAAGTTCCCTCGTTTCCTTCAATATCTATCAATTGAAAATTAAAACTCTGTTTTATATAACCGCCGATTAAATCGTAATTAATCGCGATGGGGTCAATGCCGTAAATGTTATCCGGAAAATCACTTGTGGTGTAAAGGCTTGCGTTTGAAAATTTCAAACGGTGCAGTTCGTGGCGAATTTCATCAGTAATTTGTTTTGTGTTCGATTTGTAATAGCCCGCTTCCGCACAACACGCACAAGCGTAGGAAGAAATGGAAAACAGAAGCAGAAAAAGAGCGGCAGATAGCAATATCGAAGTTTTCATAATAAGTTAAGTCCGCTCTATTGTAGCAAAGTTGTGAGTTCGCGATGCAACTATAAATCTAGTTACTTGCGTTGGCAATTGGGGCAAAAGAAGTTCGAGCGTCCGTGATGTATGGCGCGTAAAATCGTCTTCTCGCATTTGAAGCACGGTTTGCCCTCGCGGTCGTAAACCAACCAGCCTTCGTCACGATTAATATAGCCATTTTCTATTGAATTAATTTCGAATGTCGTACGATTCCCAAATTCAACCGCTTCAGTTAATACACGAATTATTGCGTCGTAAAGTAAATTGATTTTTCGAAGCGATATTTTATTTGCAGGCTTGGTTGGGTGAATACCCGCCAAATGCAAGGCTTCAGCGGCATAAATATTTCCTAAACCGCAAACCTTTTGTTGATTTAGCAGCAGATCTTTGATTGCAGATTTACTTTTCGTAGTCACATTCCGAAGATAAGCACCGGAAAACTGATCAGAAAAGGGTTCGGGAGCGAGCTTTTTGGAAGCGAAATAATCTACCAGCTTTGCCGTCTTATGCGTCTTCATAAATCCAAAATGGCGCTGATCTACAAAAGCCAATCGATTCCCGCTATTAAAAACAAACTCGGCGTGGGTGTGCTTCGGGTTTTCTTCATTTTCATTGAGCAAATTGAATTTTCCCGTCATTCGAAGATGAACAAGCAGCGAAAATTCCGAATCTGTTTTTACAACCAGATATTTACCACGCCTGTAAACCTCTTTAATTACAACGTTTTGAAGGCGTTCGGAAAAAACCTTGGGCGAATCGTCCGGCGCAAGTTTTTCGCGCAGAAGTTCTGCACGCGTTATTGTTTTTTCCAACACATCGTTTCTGAGCGCAACTGCCACCAATTCGATTTCCGGTAATTCTGGCATATCTAAAGTTTTGTATAATCGGAGATACTTGATTTATCGCCCAAAACACTCCCCGGGCTGATTGTGGAATTTTTGCCTATATAGCAACTTGAAGTAATCAATGCGCCATTGATATTTGCCTGGCTGGCAATTCTGCAATGTGACCAAATTACCGAGTTTTCAATTTTTGCGCCCTCTTCAACCTGTACCCCTTTTCCCAGAACCGCATTTTTTATTCGTGCACCTGATTTTATCACGCAATCCGCGCCGATTATTGAGGCGCTATCGATATTTGCCGAGGTCGCACGCTCGAATTCCTGCGTTTTATCGGGTTTAAAATGAAGAATTTTTCCGGCGAAAAAATCCAAATGAACTTTAAGATAGCTTTCCAAGGTATCTATAGATTGCCAATATCCTTCCATGATTGGAAATGCGAAAAATCCTCGGTTTTCCGCCGCGAGTCTTGGAAAAACATCGTTGCGAAATGTAAGAGTTTTTTGCTCGGAAATTAAGCCGGCAACTTCAGGTTCAACAACATAAATTCCAGCATTCATCAAGAGCTCGCCGAATTCGTCGCCATTCGCACCGGGCGTGGAAACATATTCCGTTACGCGGTTATCGGAATTTATTCTCAAACATCCATATTCCGATTCAGACACACGTGGAACGGTCGAAACACTCAGTATTGAACCGGATTTTTCGTGTTCTTTTATTAAACGGGCAATTGCAAAATCAGTTAATACATCGCCGTTTAAAACAATGGTTCTTTCTTCGGAAAATCCGTTTGCAAATTTATATGCGCCGGCTGTTCCGTATGGTTTTTCTTCAACCAGGTAATTCATTTCAACGCCAAGTTCTTCATCGCTGCCCAAAATATGTTCGATCTTTCCGGGTTGGTAATCCAGAAACAACGTAATTTTATTTACACCGGCGCGCTTTAGAATCTCGATTTGGTAAATAAGCAACGGTTTGTTTATAACCGGAATTATTGGGCGCGGCGTATAGACCGTAAGTGGACGTAAATTGGTACCTTTTCCGTTGGCAAGAATAAGAGCATGCATAGATTCTATTCGTAAGATTTTATTGATTGAATGTCAATTTGACCGCATCTAGTCAAATTGAAAGAAATTGAGTTAAAACAATGTTCAAAAATGTTGACATTGTTTTGTATCGCGTGATAATTTAATGTGTAGCGTGGGTTTAAGCTTGAATCCACAAGTAACAAAAACCTTCTTTTAGCAATATTCAAACAATTACGTTAAGCCTTCAATTATTGAGGATGGGGGCGAACCAAGCGGCTTTATTAAATGGGGTTTGATAAAAACAAGTGCATGCGAAATGCCGAGCGCTTTTTGGTGCAAGGCAGAATTCCCGCTGCGATTGATGAATATCGGCAAATTGTTGAGAACGATTCCACCGATTACAATTCGCAGAATATGCTCGGCGATCTATATGTTAAGGCTGACGATAAAGACGCGGCGATTAACTGTTATATGGTTGTCGCCGAACATTACAGGGGCGAAGGTTTCGCAAAAAAGGCAATCGCGATATTCAATAAGATCTTAAAGTTGAATCCGGATGCGACCGATGTTTCCGTAAAGCTTGCCGAATTATATCAATTACGCGGTGCGCTTGTTGAAGCTTGTGCGCATTATGAAGCGGTAGCCAAATTTCTTGAAAAACACGGTCAAGCCGTTGAGGCGTTTACGATTTGGGAAAAGATTGCAAGTATTTCACCGCGTGACGGCAACATACTCTTAAAGATTGCCGAATTTTATTTCAAGAAACACAGGTTTGAACAAGCTGCAAAAACCTACTCAGAAGCGGGTTCGCGGTTTTTGTTAGTCGAACGATTTCATGATGCATCCGCATCCTATTCAAAAGCACTCGAAATCGAACCGGCGGATACAAACGCGATTCGCGGGTACGTAAACGCGCAGGTTGGGCTTGGTTATCCGGAAGAAGCGGCGAGCTTTTTGGATCAATTCGCGCGCCAAAGCAGAAATTCTGGTGACATAATAGATCTTTTACTCGATTGTTATTTGGAAATCGATCAACCTTCCACGGCTGAAAAGGCTCTGAAAGAGGTTCAGGCGAACGACCCAAAAATCTATTACAAATTTTTGGAAATTGCGGATTACTACCTGAAGTGGGATGACCTGGATTCTGCCGCGCGGCTCTTAAACGAGATTGCCGATCAGCTTTTGGTAAGCAATGAACCTGAACGACTTCGGGTGCGCGCGGAAGAAGTGGTTACGCGTAACCCTGAACATATTTTGGGGTTGCGACTGTTGATTAAGTTCTACGGATGGCATAAGGATGAAAAGCTCTTAAAAGGATATTTAGAGCAGCTGATGGAAGCCGCGACCTTGAACAATATGCCGGATGAAGAGCGCTTCGCTATTTCTCAGCTGCTTTTGCTATCGCCGCAAGCCGATCGGCTCATAAGACGTTTGAAGGATTTGGATGGAGTTGCGCAATTTGCGCGAAATGCCGGTGATGAATTTTCAAGCGAAGATGCAAGATTGAATTTTGAGCCTGAAGCAGAGCCAAATAATTCTGAACACGAAATTCCAACGTTTGAATCATTCAACAACTTGTTAAATGGCACAGATGGTGGCGGTGCATTTATTGAGGATGCAGTTTCTGAATTCGGAAGCAAATTTGATGCTGCAAGCTACCCGCCTATTACCTTAACAGAAGCCGATTTAAGCGGACACCACGCGGATATGGGGAACGGTATTTACGAAGCAGAACAAACCTTAGATGATGATTCCGTTTCCGATGTAGAAGAAATTGGTATTCCGATGCCCACCACCGGAACTGTCAGCGGAGATAACGCCACCGACGTATTTGAAAAGACTTTTGAAACTGCACAAGCGAAGCCGGAAGAAGGCTTGACACAATCTTTTATCGAAACTGATGAAATCGTTTCTCAGGCTGAAAACGATGAATCATACGAATTCGAACCCAATTCCGGCGCGGGCGGCTCAGTTTCAAATGAAGATTTGCGCGAATCTGAACCCGAGTTTTCGGAAAATGGCGCTTTAGTGGATTCCGCCTTTTCCGTCGAAACCCCTAAACCAGTAGATTCAAATGAAACAGCCACTGAAATTGATATTGACGTATATGAACAGAAAGAAAATCTACGTTTTTACATCGACCAAGGTTATGTTCAGGTTGCCGTTCATACAATTCGCGAACTCAGCGAAAAATACGGACGAATTGCGGAATTGGAGGAAATAAGAAATGAGTTGGAGGCAGGGGGGGCGTTTGAAGATTATCCCGAAGAGCATTTCACTACATCGTCAACGCAAAACGAATCCGAAGCGGCGGTTTCGGAATATGAAATCGAACTGAGTTCCGGAACCGCGGCAACGCAAGATTCAGCGGATGAAAACGAACAAGTTGAAGCTACCGGAAATGTTGCGAACCTTGAAAACAATGAAACGGATGTACCCGCACCCGAACATAGTGTAATTGATTTCGCCGCGGAACTGCTTGATGAAGAAGACATAGAAGGCGAAACCGCAAGCGCACGTGGCGGTAAAAGCGCAGAAGAGAACGAATTGAGTTCAATAAATTGGGATTCCGAAAGTCCCGAATCCGAATTGTTTGAAGCCGAAGATGAAAACCACCGACTTGAAGATTCGATGAAAATCGACATTCAAGAATATTCCAACGAAGAATACGAATTGCATTATCATCACGCAGTTGCTTACCAGGAAATGGGGCTTTTGGAAGATGCGGTGCGGGAATTTCGCCTTGCGTTGAGCACAATTGATTCACGCAATGATTCCGGCAGATATTTTCAATGCTGCAATTTGATCGCGTCTTGCCACAGGGATGCCGGTGCGGTGCGAGACAACATAGTTTGGCTAGAAAAAGCTCTGGGCGTTGAAGGGTTGAATGAGGGTGAAATTATAGCCGTAAAATATGAATTGGGAATCGGCTATATTGAATGTTCAGAATATCAGAAAGCGCTTCCATTTTTAGAAGAAATCTGTGAAATTGATGCTTCATATCGTGACGTCGCCGAGCAACTTGAGGCTACAAAAGAAAAAGCAGGCTTGGTTCCTGCTTAATTCGTCATGGTGTGAAACAAGGGCTGCCGCTTTGCCGGCAGCCTTTTTCCATTTGGGCAAGAATTGGGTTCGAATTATAATACAAAAATGGTTGCGAAACTTACCGTTTTGATGTTTGCGTTAGTTTGCCTTTTGATTGGTGTGCTTCTTGTTCTGATGCCGTGGGTAAATATTGGTTATGGCGATTGGGGCGATAACTATTTGTTGGCGCTTGCGGTTGAAAAAACGGGTCTTCCGGTTATTCATGAAACAGTAACATCGCCTTGGATACGCGGTGCAATTTCCGGGCTTGGCGTGTTCAATATTTTCGTTGCTTTTTGGGAAATTATTAACTTCAAAAAAAGCGTTGCGATGTTGGAAGGCGGAGATTAGCAGCGTGAGAAATGAATCGCGCACTCGGTTTCGTTCGATATTTTCGGGGGGCTTTTATCCGTTTATGATTACCGAAGGAAATCTCACCGAAGAAAATTTTGTTGTTGAAGCCGGTGCACTTTTAACGAGCATAAAACGGGCTTCCGCGTGTGGCGTACCATTCATTCAAATCCGAGAAAAAAGATTAGATTCATTAAAACTCGCAAAAGTTGTGGGTGAGGCGGTGGAAGCAACGCGGGGTTCCGCAACGCGAATTTTTGTAAATGAAAGATTCGATGTTGCGCTTGCCGGTAAGGCATTTGGCGTTCATTTATCTGCCGGCGCGATGCCCACGGCAACGGTAAGAGAAAATTCGGGTGGATGTTTGGCGATTGGAAGATCGGTACATGATTATGAGGAATTGCTTGAGGCAAAAACCGGCGGTGCGGATTACTGTTTTGTAAGCCCTGTCTTTTCACCACTTTCGAAGAGTGTAAATATGCACGCAATCGGCTTAAACGGGTTAAAAGAATTTTGCGCGCGAGCGGAAGAACTTCCGGTTTACGCATTGGGCGGAATTACAAACGAAAATATTGAAGCTGTTCGAGCTTGTGGCGCGAGCGGATATGCTGGAATATCAATTTTCCGGTAACCAAAAGAAGCCTATAAGATTATGAAAGTTGAAAAGAAAATTTGCCTCAGCATTGCCGGTTTGGATCCATCCGGCGGTGCGGGAATTTTGGCGGACATAAAAACTTTCAACGCATTTGGCTGTTTTGGAACCGCGGCGGTTTCATCAATCACGTTCCAAAATACGCAAGGCGTTTACGGTGCTGAACATCAAAGCGGCGAGCAGTTGAAATTGCAGGTTTTGCCGATTTTGGATGATTTTAAGATTGATGGGTTAAAGACAGGAATGTTGCCAACTGCGGAAACGATCGAAGCAGTTGCTGAGATTGTTGAAGATCACGAACTACCGAATTTTGTTGTTGATCCGGTTGTTCGTTCTACCTCCGGGTTCGATTTAATTCCGGATATAGCACTCAAGGTTCTTGTGCAACGCTTGTTTCCTTTGTCAAAGTTAGTAACACCGAATCTTCCCGAAGCGGAACGGATCGCGGAGATTACGATAAATTCCCAAGAAGATTTGATAAAAGCCGGTGAAAGAATTCGAAACTTGGGCGCGCAAAACGTGCTGATAAAGGGTGGACACTTTGAAAATAACGCCCAATCAAACGACTATCTTTTTACCGCAAATGGAATTGAAGAATTCGCAGGTGAACGAATAAACACAAATGCAACACATGGAACGGGCTGCACACTTTCCGCGGCGATTGCGGCAAACATGGCATTGGAAATGCCTTTGAGTAAAGCGATTTTAGCGGCAAAAGAATTTGTTACGCGCGCAATTAAGAACGCACCAAACATCGGCAAAGGAAACTCGCCGATTGATATTTAAGGTTTATTGGGCGGGTGTGAACACATTTGGAGATTGATATGTAACGCCAAAAGTTACGCCCGTACGCGGGCTGAATTTTGTTAAACCAATTACGGCGGCGGCATCAAACATTAACCCGGAAGCCTTTATTTGCGTTCCAAT
>JBKEBT010000008.1:0-12685 GCA_047973305.1 Pyrinomonadaceae bacterium | reverse complement strand
CTGCTATACTCGTTCAATTTTAAGCGAGCGAAGAACCCTAACTTCAATAAAATATTGCCAACTTTTAAGACATAAAAGCTTACAGGCTTAGATCTGATTCCGAAGCCGCAAACTATTTGCAGAATTGTGTTCAACCAAACCAAATATTAAAGCCCTTTTAGTTGCAAAAACAAATCGAAGCTTAGAATTTTGGCACAAAAGACACTTTGCACGTTGGTAGGGCGATAGTAATACGGCAAAAACTGCCTATTAAACCTCTTAAGACTTAAGAGTGGCTTGCTAAAGAAAGGCAAGAGTCTTATCATCTTAATTCCGCGCCGGAGTGGCGAAATTGGTATACGCACTAGACTCAAAATCTAGCGGGCATTAGCCCATGTCGGTTCGAGTCCGACCTCCGGCACCACGAATTTTTCGAAATCAGGCAAAAGTAAAAAGGTGCGACCTTATCTTTTGCCTTTTTTGTTATATATTAGTTTCTTCTTGTTAATGCTGATAAGTGATTTTGATTACGAATTGCCTTCCGAACTAATTGCGCAGGAACCCCTTTCTGCACGTAGCGATTCACGAATGCTTACGGTTTCTACCGAAACTAAAACATTTGAAGATAAAAGATTTATAGATTTTCCAACATTCATTAAGCCTGGAGATTTAGTTGTATTAAACAACACCCAAGTTTTTCCGGCACGTTTAATCGGAAACACTGAAACCGGCGGAAAAATTGAGCTCTTTCTTATTGAAGAAACAGAAGAATACGTATGGCAGGTTTTGGCGCGTCCGGCAAAACGTTTGAAACAGGGTAAACGAATTATTTTTGGCGAAGCACTTTCGGCAATCGTTTTGGATAAGAACTTTGACGGAACAATCTCCGTTAATTTTCAATGCAACGGAAACCTAAATGATGCGATTGATCAAATTGGCAAAACTCCGTTGCCACCCTATATAAAACGCGGAAAAGACAAAATCGATAGGGACCGCAAACGCTATCAAACCGTTTACGCACAACAACGTGGCGCGATTGCCGCACCCACCGCGGGTTTGCATTTTACGCCTGAAACGTTTAACCAAATTAAGCAAGCGGGAGCCAAAATAGTTGAAATTACACTTCACGTGGGCTACGGTACATTTGAACCCGTGCGCGTTGATCAACTTTCTTTACATAGAGTAAAACCTGAACGTTATTTGATAAATGAAGATGTCGCAGATTTATTAAATGCCGCAAAAAAAGATAATCGACGAATAATTGCGATTGGTACGACCACGACACGCGCGCTGGAAGCGGCATTGCAAAATCACGAAAGGTTTACCGCCGGCGCCGGATTTGCTACTTTAACCATAACGCCCGGATATAAATATCGGGCGGTTGATGCTTTATTAACAAATTTTCATCTCCCGTGTTCTTCTCTATTGGTCTTGGTATCGACGTTTGGTGGGCATAAACTTATAATGGAAGCATATAATCACGCGGTTTGCGAAAAATATCGCTTTTACAGTTACGGAGATTGTATGTTCATTTATTAGTTTTAGGCGTTGTTATATTAAATGGCAGTAATGGAAAAACTCATAGGAATCTTTAAGCCCTCAACGGTTAAAGATGATGCCGTGTCCAATTCAGCAAGCGGTGTTTATCAACTTTTGCACCTGGGAATCAATCAAATTGATGAACTTCTTGTGTTGAATCTAAGATGTTTTTCCGCCGGTGAACATTACGAACGCGAAACATTTCAATATCTTTTGAGCTCACCCGATTATATGAACTATTGCGTTATTTCTGATAAAAACCGAATGGTTGGTTTTATATTGATTTCCATTTTGAATCAGGGAATAGGACACATTACAACAATAGGAGTTTCGCCCGATCATCGCCGGCGTGGTATAGCAAAAAGAATGCTTCAGCACGCTGAAAGAGTTTTAAAGCGCCAAGGATATGGGTCTATTGTTCTCGAGGTGCGTGAAAATAATATCGCGGCGCAAAATTTGTATCGAAGAAATGGTTATTATTCTATTCAAAAGCTATTTTCTTATTACACAAACGGTGAAAATGCGTTTTTGATGTCAAAAGCATTGTGATAATCCTTCCAAACATATATCCGATTTTAAGCAACGAAAAATCGAAAGAGGCTTATGTAGAAAAAGCCATTCTTCTCTTGAATGCAGGCGCAAGAATTATTCAAATCCGCGAAAAGAATAAAACCTCAAACGAATTCTTTGAGATTGCAATTGCAGTTCAAATAGAAACAAAACGCTATGGTGCAAGGTTAATAATTAACGACCGCGCAGATATAACCCTTGCCGTAAATGCAGATGGGGTTCATCTAGGGCAAACTGATTTGAACGCGAATTTCGCACGCAAACTTCTGGGTAGCGGCAAAATAATTGGTGTTTCTACGCATTCATTGGAGCAAGCCGTTGCGGCTTGTACGCTTCCAATAGATTACCTCGCGTTTGGTCCCGTTTTTACCACTACCACAAAAGAAAACGCAGATCCGGTGGTTGGCTTAAGAAATCTTCGCGCGGTTCAAAAACTAAAAGGAAAGCTTCCACTTGTTGCGATTGGCGGAATAACAACAAAAACCGCAGCAGAAACAATCAAAAACGGTGCGGATTCTTTGGCGGTAATAGGCGCGCTTGCCTCAAACGAAAACAGCGTTGGTGAAAATTATAGGAATCTTCTTTCGTCAATTAACGTTGCTGTGTAAAACAGTGTACAAGAATATCTTGCATTTTTGTACATATTAGGTAACAATAGAAATTGCCACAAACGGCAAACCATACTCACACACTACCAGAAAACAAATAAACAGGAGAACGTCCCCGAAAATGAGCTTGCTTGATGTAACACCGCTAATAGAGCAGATGCTGTTGATATCGGACAACATCAGCGATATTAATTTTTCCACAGGTCAGAAGCCGCAAGTGGAAATCAGTGGAAGCCTGTATTCGGTTTCACCGTTGGGACTCGGAAAACTTACCGCATATCAAACCGAAATGATTGCAATGTCAATTTTAAGAGATGTTCCCGAGGCGGCGTCACAATTGGCAAATTTTGGAACGGCGGATCTTAGTTATAGTTTACCCGGACGCTGCCGATTTCGTGTAAACATTTTCCAACAACGGGGTTCGTATTCCATTGTAATGCGTTTGATTCCTCATGAAATTCCAACATTTGAATCTTTACATGTACCCGCGCAACTAACTGAAATAAGCGAACTTAGAAACGGTCTTGTACTTGTAACCGGACCAACCGGCTCTGGAAAAAGTTCAACACTGGCAGCAATAATCAACAAAATTAACGAGCTAAAAAGTTACCACATCGTAACGATTGAAGACCCCATAGAGTTTTTGCATTCGCATAAAAAATGCACAATCAACCAAAGGGAAGTTGGTTCTGACACAAAAACTTTTGCATCTGCGCTTCGAGCGGCACTTCGGCAAGCACCGAAAGTAATTCTAGTTGGTGAAATGAGAGACCTCGAAACTACCGAAATCGCACTTGAAGCCGCAGAAACAGGACACCTTGTGCTTTCCACTTTGCACACAATTGATGCCTCAAAAACGGTGGATAGAATTATCGGTCTATTTCCAAAGAACGAAGAAAAAATCATCCGTACACGACTTTCACAAACGTTTCGCTATATTGTTTCTCAACGGCTTATTCCAAAGGCTGATGGTTCAGGGCGTGTGCCTGCTGTTGAAATACTTCGTTCAAACCCAAGAACGCGTGAATACATTGAAAACGGTGAAAGCGACGGAAAAACGTTGCTCGATGCCATGCGTGATGGAAAGTTGGACGGTATGCAGGATTTCGATACCGTAATTCGCGAAATGATTATGAATGAAACAGTTACGTTAGATGATGGACTTTCATTCGCAACAAACCAAAACAACTTGATGCTTCAGCTGAAAGGGCTTGGTTCAACCGAAGACTACATAAACGAACGAAACGAAGAAACTGAGAAAACAGTGCCGGTTCACACGGCGCATGCTCCGGAAAAGCAACCGGGCTCCGTTTTGGATATGCTTGAATAAATACGATGATTTTAAGATGTGATAATTGTTCGGTTTCATTACAGTTAGATGAATCTAAAATACCCGGCAAAGCTTTTACGGTAAAATGTCCCCGTTGCCAGAACCTGATTCAGGTGAGGATTGGCGAACACGGTGCTTCAACCGTTGACCAGCTAAAAGAAGGATCTGCGGCAGAAGCCGTAAGCCAAGGTGATTTTGTTCAACGTGAATCCGATGTTCAAATAAACTCCGCACTTCGTGCGTTACTAGGCGCACTTCAAGAACAAGGCAAAGTGTTGGATATCAGTGATGAAGAACGCGTAAAACCGCGCCGCGCTTTGGTTTGTGCCGGCGCAAATCGCGAACGCATCGCAAAATCGCTGGTAAAAGCGGGTTATAAAGTCTATTTGGCGCAAACACCTGCCCAAGCAAACGAGCGTTTGCGTGACGGAAAAACAGAGGTTTTGCTATATACGCCTGATTTTGCAGCAGATTTTGGTGGCGCGGCAATTCTTCAACAAAAGCTCAACGGAATGTCTGCTTCTGAACGTAGAAGACTGTTTCTAGCATCAATTGAAGAAGGCGGGACAACAATGAATGCGCACGAAGCTTTTCTTCGTAATTTGAATTTGATTGTTAATACAGCAGATATTGAACAACTTCCGTTAATACTTGACCGCGCATTAACCGATTTCAATAACCTATATTTTTATTACAATCGAGCCGCCGGAGCCACGGAGATATAGCTTACTTCCTGTAAATGAAAGTGGGATGCGTCAATTTTGAACGCATCGCTCTCTTATTTCTGGCGATTTGTGATTCGCATTTTTACGGAATACTTAGGGCGTAGTGTTACAAGCGGATCAAGCGCGAATTTTTGATTTGGTAAAAATTCGAGTTTCAATTTTCTTGCGATTGCAGCAATCGTAAGAATTCCTTCAGTCCAGGCGAATCCCTCGCCAATGCAGCTTCTAACCCCGCGGCTGAACGGAAAATAGATAAACTCCTGCCCTGCTTCTTTAACAGATTTCTTGAACCAGCGTTCAGGCAGAAATTCATCGGCGTGTGTCCAAAATCTTTTATCGCGATGCGTTACATAAGGGCTTAACATAACGGCATTGCCCTCAATTACCTCAAATCCGGCGAAGGAATGTGGGGCAGTGCACAAACGGCTGAAAGCCCAAGCAGGCGGAAACAGTCGCAACGTTTCCGCAAAAACAGCTTCCGTATATTTTAGCTTTGGCAAATCTTCAAAGCCGGGTTCGCGATTTTCAAGCACTTCATCAAGTTCATTAAAGAGTTTCTCTGCCGCGGACGCGTTTGTTGAAAGCAAATACCAAACGTATGTCAGAGCAACGGCGGTGGTTTCGTGTCCGGCTATAAAAAGTGTCAAGGCTTCATCATGCACTTGTTTGTCAGTCATTTCACTTCCGGTATCTTCATCTTGTGCCGCGATTAACATCGAAAGTAGATCATCTTTTGCAACACCCGAATTCCTTCGTTCCACTATATATTTGTAAATAATTGAATCAAGTTTCTCGCGAGCGTTTTTACTTCGTCGCGCGGCTTTTAAAGGAAGCCGTTCTATCAATTCAGAATAGGGAATCAGCAAAAAGTTGAATGAGGCAATTAAGTCTGTCATTGCCTTGCCTACTTCTTCTGTATCTGATTCGACATCGATACTAAAAAGCGTTTTGCCAACTATTTGAAGCGTAAGGCGCATCATTTCGCGGTCGATGTCATAAACGTTGCCGGCTTTCCAGCTGTCTCTAAGTTTACAAACAACTTCAATCATAGCCCGCGAATATATTTCAATCTTTTGCCGATGAAATGCCGGCTGAATCATTCGCCTACGCCTTAAGTGTTCATCGCCCTCACTTGTAAGCAAACCTTCGCCTAAAACGATTTTTGCACGTCGCAACGCACGCCCTTTTTCAAACTTCGAGTTGCTTGTCGTAAGCACGTCACGAACATACTCAGGGTTTGTGAGCAAAAATATCTTTTGGTCAAACATCCGAAACGTTGTTACATCGCCTTTGGCAGCAAGCTCGGTCAAAAATTTTGTTGGGTTGTGCCGAAATTTAAGAAAATGCCCACCTATAAATGCGCCGGTTGCCTTTGGCGGAATGCTAGCAGATTTGGTAAACGAATCACTCATTGGCTTTATAATCTCACGTTTTCTGCAAACCGTGTATGCAATTGTGAGAGTGATTTTTCTCAACAAGAAAGCACTTTTCTATATGTGTCGCCTTAATTCATTTTGTGAAACCTGTTATCTTTTTGTGTATGTCAGAAGCGAAAACCAAAAAGATAAAACCGGATATTCGTGCCATCACAAGACTTGTTTCCCGTGAAGGCAATTTGGTTCAAGGGCAATCAGATCTACCAATTGACCCTGAATTGGCAAAGGAAGCTTTCAATGTAATTGCAGCAAGTGAAAATCATTATGGCGGTTCTGAAGGCGATGCAAAACTGCGACGCGCCGTAGCGGAAAAAATCAAAACGTACAACGGTTTGGAAATAGATGCTGAAGCACAACCGTTTGAGCTTATGATTACAAACGGCGGCACCGGTGCACTAATCGGAATTGCAAAAAGCTATTTACAAGGCAATTCGGCATTGGTTTTTGAACCATATTATCCATACCACCAAAAGATTATTGATGAATTTGGCGGCAAGACAGAAGTTTTTGCGTTGGACGAAAATCTTCAAATTGACGGTGATTTATTGGCGATTCATTGCAGGCAATTGAAAAATCGAACCGAATTTCCGTTAAAGGCAATTATCTTGTGTACGCCTTCAAACCCATGCGGAAAGGTCTTGACACGCAACGAACTTGAAATTATTGCCAATATTGCAAAAGAACTTGATCTACTTGTAATTTCTGACGAGGTATATGAACACTTCGTAATTGGCGAAACTCCGCATATTCCTATCGCAACCTTACCCGATATGTGGGATAGAACAATTACAGTAAATTCGTTTTCAAAATCGTGGAATATTTCCGGTTGGCGGCTTGGTTACGCCTACGGAAAAGGCGACCTGCTCGCGCCCATTAATGCCGCCGCAAATGTTATCTACGTTTGCCCGGTAACTCCTTTGCAGTCAGCGCTTTCCCGCGTTTTGATGGCGCGCCCTGATTACTATAAAAGTTTGGGAGAAAAGTTTTCCGCTAAGCGCGTATTTTTTGGCGGTGTTTTGGAAGAACTTGGGTTTGAACTTTACGATTCAGGTTCAGCGTTTTACATTTGGGCGCGAATTCCTAAAGGCTTTAACGATGCAATTAAGCTCAACCAAATGTTGATGCAGAAAGAAGGAGTTGGTGCAACGCCGGGTGCGGCTTTCGCCGATAGTGATATGTGGGATGCCCATATGCGAATCTGCATCGCACGCGAAGATGATATTTTGGAAGGTGCCGCGCAGAAACTTCGGCGTGCGCTTGGATAAATTCGCAAACCATAATCGAAATTTTAAACCCTAAGGTCTCTATCTAAAATCGAACCTTAATATCCGTTTTTTCACCGCCATTTAAGTTTTTTGACGTGGTTGAAATTCTTTGCACAACCGGTAAGAAATCCTTGTTGAGCGTAATAATTTCCGATAGCTTTGTGTTCTTACAAATTGCATTGTTAAACGCTTCATTCTTTTGGTTGCATACAACCGAAACTAAAAATTCCCCGGTTCTGGCGTTGCGCGGAAGATAAATTGCAATACGCGAATATCCTTTACGGTCAACTCTAAGGTTCTTATTTCTCGCATCTGAAGTAAAAGTCATTTTATTTGCCGCAACCGCCTTTAACGAAATTGCAGCGTTTTCCGGCTCGGCGTAAATCTCAGCATAGATATAGTCACGGGGGTCGGCAATTGTATTCGTATCCATTTTTCTCGAATTAATACGCCCCTCACGAATTGCCTCATAAGCCATGATGCGATATGTAAATGCGTTTTCATCCATAGCCTTTTCGCGGGATTTACCAGTTAAATCGACAAGAATCGGAACTTGTGCGGTACGCAGTTGCGAACACCCAACATCCGCAAAATTGTTGTTAGTTGTTGAATCGTAAATTGCGGGATGGGCACCAAATATTCTTTCTCCATGAAATTCGGTTGATTTGTGATTAGCACCTTGGAAGCGTACATTACGCACTTTATCACCATCGGTTTCAAGCTCCATAACCCATTCTATGTCTGTCATCCTTCCCCAGCGCGCCATAAGTGCTTCAGAATGTGTACCGCCATCTTCATTTGTAAAAATTGTCGTGTAACGAATAGTTCGATGTTTTTCGTCAATCGTAAAAACTTCGTAATAAGTAAGCAAAGGAATATCGGAAAATTTATCGATTGTGTCGCGGCGAAGCGAAAGAAATGGCGCATTTGAAGTCGCGACTAAATCCAGCTCCGCGACAACTAAGGGTTCTATATTTAACGATCTGATTGTTGCCTTCGCGTTTGTTGGCGCCGAACGTTTTGGATTGGAAATAATCTCCACCAAATGGGATCCGGAAGCCACCCTTCCCAGAAGCATTTTGTAGTCGAATATTCTATCGCCGTTATAAAGAACAATGTCCTGGTTATACTTTCCGTCAATAAAAACCGTCAAAACCGCTGCTTCAGCATTTGGCTTTTTCCATGATGTTCCTTTTGCAAAAGCAGAAAGCGCTAAAACGTGTTCAGCATCGGTTTTAGTAGGCGAAACCGTAAATCGTTTAACAGCAATAGCATTACCAAACTCATCACGCTGCGGCTCCAAACATTGGGCAGACAAGTTCGAACAAAATAAGATTAAAACCGTTGTTGAAATAATAATTGTTTTCATCTTCTCACAAGTAAGATATATCGCATCTTATTGAATCGGAACTCGAAAACAATAGAATTCTTCGAAGATTTACGTAGGTCGTGACGATTTACAAATTACGAACACAAAATGATTTTGAAAAAAGATTTGCCTACGGCTTTTCGCGTGCTTTGATGGTGCACAAGGGTAAACTATTGCGTAGATGCAATTTACGATGTTGTAAACAGTTTTTTCTGTTGAGGTTCGCTATTTGATTCAAAACAGATTTCACCTATTGAGATTTCAGATTCGCTTGGCGTGTAGCCGTAGTCCTCACCGTTCCAAACTCGCGTGGAGAAGCGTATTTCCGCAAATTTTTCGCTATCGAGCTCAGAAAATCGTTCTCTCCATTGTAAACAAGCGCGTTTTTTGATAACGCCAATAACAACCTTACGAAATTCCGCAATTGAAAAGTAACGGCTGGGGTTATAAGCCTCATTAAGATGTTGAGTAATAAAAGGCTTCAGAAAATCTGCATGGGCTACTTCATTTATCTTCCACAAGCCATTTTCTCTTACAACAAGCGGCACGATTTCGGTATCGCCAATTTTTTGTGATTCAGTTAACGACAAATAGAATTTCAAACCCGCGTAATTGGCTGCCAAATCTGCATTTGAATAAACGCCCGAAACCAATGTGCCGTAATAAGTTTTTTCCGTTCGTTTTCCCCATTTAACCGCACGTTGGTATGCTTCAAGTTGGCTTGCTCCTTTTGCCATTTCCTTCTTATAAATCTTCAGGTAGCTGTAACCTTGTTGAAACAAATGCGCCATTTTATCAGTGCCAAATTCGACACCATAAACCCTAATTGTTGGGCTTAAGGTCAGATAATTAAATGGTGCAGTAACATAAATCGAATTTTTGTAAGAGGTTTTATAACTGATATTGCCTGATTCAAACTTGTGGCTTTTAATCCAGTTTTCAATTTTCGATTGTGGAAACATTCCATCGCCGATGGTCTTAAAAACTTCTTTTGCAAGAATTTCATCGCTTAAAAGTTCTCTTAATTTAGAATCGCGCTTTTCTTCGGATAGCTTTTTATCGTTAACCGTTTTCTGAATTTTCACATTCAGCTTTTCCAGAGTTTGCTCGATTTTTTCCGTCACGTGTTGTTGCAGTTCGGAACCTATATCATCTAATCGCTCTGGCGGAAGATTAAACTGATCGGTTTCAAAGGCAAAAAGTGGGTTTACAACAAACAAGAAAACAATTACGAATGAAATAGTTAAGCGCATAGTTATTAATCTTAAGATGAAGTTGAACTTAAAACGTTGTGCATTGTGACAGTTTTTTTTCTAATAAGTATGTTATGAAGAAATATTCTTTTAATTGGCATTTTGTATTGATTTTATTGCTTTTCGCGGGAAGTTTCGCCCAAACAAATCAGGAAGCGACTGAAGATATATACAACGATGCCGCAGTTTTTTTAGAAATAGAGTTGCTTAGGTCTTCAGTTGACCAGTTT
Source organism: Pyrinomonadaceae bacterium (assembly GCA_047973305.1). Lineage (GTDB taxonomy): Bacteria > Acidobacteriota > Blastocatellia > Pyrinomonadales > Pyrinomonadaceae > Aridibacter. The sequence continues at coordinate 2,381 of JBKEBT010000008.1, read as the reverse complement.
GTAACGGAAAATAAGGAGCCGAATTTTGTAATTGCAAATTTCGACGAGTTCGAATCTGAAACCCCAAAACCTACTTGGCGAAGCTTTAAAACTCGTGAGGAATTTAACGCTGTAAATGATACATCTCCCGCATATTCAAGTGCTGAAATTTGGAAAATTGCCGGCAAAATTGCACGTGCCGAATTTACTTACACTTCACCATCCGGTGATTGGGTGCACTATGTTACATACACGTTTCGCAAAAACGGCGGTTCCGCAATTGTGGCTAGCGAGCTTCGCACGTTTTATGGCAATGTATCTGTTAAAAGAACAAAACTATTTGATGAAAATGGAAATTTGTTGAAAGCTTGCGAGGAAATTCGCGAACTCGGAAGCAATAAGCCGCTTACGCTTGATGAAGACTTTGTGGATAATGAAGTTCCCGTTTACAAAAACGTTTCTGAGTTGCCGGGAATTTAATTGTATTATACAAAACCGCGTAACGCACTATTGCATAATACATAACATTATGTAAAATAAGAACTTGTGAAGAATCCATTTGAATTTGGCAGAGAATTAGATGCCGGCGAGCTTGTAAATCGCACCGAAGAAATCCAAATAGTTTTGGATACAATTGCCAATTCCGGAAAGCTCTTCATAATCGGACCAAGAAGATTTGGTAAAACTTCTTTACTAAAAGCTGTCGCGCAAATCTCCGAAAAAGGCGGAAATTTAGTGGTGCGAATAAATGCTGAATCGTTTTCATCAGTTAATTCGCTGGTTGAAAAACTATTGGAATTAACAGCGGCACAAATTGGTGGCACAAAGCAGGTTGTCGGAAACAAAATAAAAGAATACTTCAGCTCGCTGAACCCTGAAATAAGCTTTTCAGTATCGCAAACCGAATGGAAAGTTTCTTTAGGAATGCAGCAGGCAATTGTAAGGAACGAAGTGTCTGATCTGCTTGTAAGCGCACTCGACGCTTTAAATAGGCTGGCATTCGATCAATCGTCAAAGGTTGCGCTTATTATTGATGAATTTCAAGAGCTTCTTTCATTTGATTCCGATGCAGAAAAGAAGATTCGTTCCGCGATTCAAACACACAGAAATTGTGCATATATTTTTGCGAGTTCAAAAACCAGAATGTTAACCGAAATGGTGTTGGAACCAAGCCGTCCATTTTACCGAATGGGGCAAACGCTTTATCTTGGTAAAATTCCGCGACCTGAATTTGTAAGGTTTTTGGTGGATGAGTTTGAGCGAAGCAACTTTTTCGACCCTTCAACTTCGACACTTGAAAAACGTGATTTGGTGCTGAAAATAATTGAGGTGGCGCACGATGTGCCGTTTAATGTTCAAATGCTTGCGCATGGCGTTTGGAATGCGTTGGTTCAAAAATTGGTAACAAATCCGGGTGTAGCTTTTATTACAGAAGAAGTAATTGAAAATGTTCTTTTAAAAATCGTAAAACAATCAGACCCGTTTTATACGCAAATTTGGAAAGGAATACCTGTTTCGCAACGAAAGGCTTTGTCTGCTTCTGTAAAGAATCAGGGAAGAAATTTGCTTGGCAAGGAAACAATTCACACAATGAACCTTTCCGCATCAACAATGCAGCGGGCACTGGAATCGTTGATAAATCGGGATATTCTTCGTGAAAAAGAAGTAGAAGGTAAAATCAAATACGAGTTTGAGGATCCATTTTTTTCAAAGTGGATAGAATTATTTACAAACTGATAAATAATGAAAAAGCAATCACTACATTATCATTTGATCGGGATATGCGGAACGGCGATGGCTTCATTAGCCGGAATGTTGAAGGCGCGCGGACACAAAGTAACGGGTGCAGATCAAAACGTATATCCGCCAATGTCAACGCAGCTTGAAGAACTTGGAATAGAGATTATGAAAGGTTACAAACCTGAAAATCTTGATGTTGGTGCTGACAGAATAATTGTCGGCAATGCAATCTCACGTGGCAATGAGGAATTGGAAGAATTACTAAACCGAAAATTGCCATATTATTCGCAGGCTGAAACAGTAAAACGCGAATTCATACGCGGGCGGCATTCATTGGTTGTAGCCGGCACACACGGAAAAACCACAACTACAAGTATTTCAACATGTGTTGCGGAAGTTGGCGGGTTAGACCAGAGTTTTTTGGTTGGCGGAGTTGTGCAAAATTTTGGAGCCAGTTTTCGAGTTACAAACAGCGATTACTTTGTGATTGAAGGCGATGAATATGACACGGCTTATTTTGATAAAAAACCAAAGTTTATGCATTACTTGCCTGAACTTGCGATTGTTAACAACATTGAATTTGACCATGCCGATATTTATCGTGATTTGCAAGACATCAAATTTCAGTTTTCACGTTTGATGAATTTGGTTCCCGGCAACGG
>JBKEBT010000091.1:0-7533 GCA_047973305.1 Pyrinomonadaceae bacterium | reverse complement strand
GTGTAATAAATTCCTACGGGGGCAATTCGAAGCGGTTTGCTCGTTTCATTTTCAGACGCTGCGCCGAGTGCTATTCGTGCCGCGCCCGATTTCATCGGCATAAGCTTTGGTGAACTATGTGAAACGCCTTCAGGAAACAACGCAATCGCCCCGTTTTCGTTTAGAATTTTGCGGCAAACATCGAAAGTATCAATATTTTTTGAAAGGTCGGCGGAATCAACTCTTCTATAAATCGGCAGGGCGCCGGCTGCCTTGATTATGGTTGAAAGTACCGGAATTTCAAACAAGGTTGATTTTGCAAGAAACGAAATTCGTCTCGGTTGGGAAGTAACGAGCAATGCAGGGTCGATTAACCCGTTTGTATGGTTGATTACAAACAACACACCTTCGGAATTCGGCACTATTCCGACATTTACCGTTTCTATTTTTCGAAAGAAGAATCTTAGAGAAACACCTACACAAAAGTGAATTATTCTTTGCAAGAATGAGCCTTGACGAGTTGAAACCATCTCACCAAGGCGCAAAATTTTTACATCAGATGCCATCAAAAGGTTAGCAACATTCTACATTTCGTGACGATTTGCTAAGGCTTTATCCATCGTAACTTCATCAACAAATTCTAAATCGGAACCAACGGGCATACCCATCGCAAGGCGCGTAACGAGCACGCCCAAAGGTTTTATAAGTCGTGCAATATAACTTGCGGTAGCTTCGCCTTCGGTTGTGGGGTTTGTTGCAACAATAACTTCGGTTACCTCGACACCCTCGTTTTTTTCGGGCAAAAGTCGCGGTAGAAGATTTTTTAACATAAGTTCATCCGGACCAATTCCCCGAATCGGCGAAAGCGAACCATGCAAAACGTGGTAAAGTCCCTTGTAATTTCGGGTTTTTTCGACCGCGACAAGGTTATATGGCTCTTCAACAATACAGATTTTCGAACGGTCGCGCGCAGGCGACGAACAAAATGCACACGGTGAAACATCGGTCAAGTTATTGCATTGTTCACAAAAGATAATCTTTTGCTTTACCTCAATCAACGAATTGGCAAAACTTTCTACTTCGCTTTCGGGGCGACGCAAAATATAAAACGCCAGACGCTGGGCACTTTTTTGTCCAATGCCCGGCAAGCGTTTGAATTCGTCAATTAATTTTGCAACGGGTTCTGAATATTCGAGCATTAAATTTACAAAATAATAAGAAAATAAGCGGCTGAAATATACATACATTCACACCGCTTTTTGAACCTAAACCTTTTATAACTAAAATCCCATACCCGGCGGAAGCATACCGCCGAGTTTGCCTTTTAATGATTCTTCAACTTTTCGTTTTGCTTCATTTAGTGCTGCAACTGTAAGGTCTTGAATCATTTCGGTATCGCCATCTTTAATCAAATCCGGTGAAATTAGAAGCTCCAAAACTTCAAAATCGCCACGCATCAAAACCGAAACGGCTCCACCGCCGGCAGAAGCATCAACGGTCATTTCCTTCATTTCACGCCCCATTTTCTCCTGCATTTGCTTTGCCTGTTGCATCATTGAATTAAGATCAAAGCCACCCGGTAAATTCATAAGATCAATCCTCTCAGTAACAATTAATTATTCAATAATCGTAACTTTCGCGGTTACTTTTTGCAATGCAGACAGTTTGAAACAATATCCGCAAAATTTTTAACATGGCACTTTTCACGCGTTCGAATTTAACTTCATTTGCAAAGCCTTAAAATCTTCAACGGTATCGATATCGAACAATACTTCGGGTAGCTCCACGGAATGCAAACAATTCGCGGGTAAGCTGTTAATAAGGGTTTTTGCACCGTGTTTTCCTTTAAGTTGAAGTAGCGCGTCAAACATAGCGTGTGAAAAAATTGCGGGAACTCCCATCGAATTTCCGTAGTGTGCGCCGACTACCGACTTTTGGGTTTTTCGATAGGCGGACGATAGCTTTTTGATTGTGTGCTTGGTAACCAGTGGTTGATCTGCAAGCAAGATAATTACGGCTTCTAGGTTTGGTTTGTGTTGCAAAATATGAGTTAACCCGCAAACAATTGAGGAGCTCATTCCGTGTTTCCAACAAAAGTTGATTACAACTTCAACGTTTTCGTGATTAAGTCTGCGCATTATTTCTTCGGCATTTGCGCCAAGCACCGTAACAACCGGAAAGCCTGTGGATGCCGCGGTTTCTGCCACATGTTCTATCAACGTTTTGCCGTTGAATTTAAGCAGTTGCTTCGGTGATCCAAACCGTTCCGATTTGCCGGCAGCCAACAAAATAATGCAGAATTTGTCCATAACGTCGGTATGCAATCTTACAAACTTAAGATTCGGTTTCGATTGTAAATAGAACCGTTTCGCCCCCGTAAGAAGCCACCACTGCGGTTTGAAAAGACGGCGTTTATTTCGGCAACAATAGCGAGTGCAATTGCTTCGGGCGAATCGGCGCCAATGTCTAATCCGATTGGCGAATAAACCGAATTCAAATCTTCCTGCGAGAATTTAAATCCGGCTTCAGCGAATTCTTCAATTATGTTTTCGAAGCGTCTTTTTGGTCCTAAACAGCCAATATAACGAGTTCTTGTTCCTAAAACCGCGCGCAGGAAAATTTTATCGTGTTGAAAATTATGAGTCATCAATACATACGCAATATCGGTATTAACCTCAGTTTGAGGCATAAATTCTTCCGGATGCATAACCAATATTTCAACTGAAACGTTAAAGCGTTCGGCAGTCGCAAATGCCTCGCGATGATCGACAACCGTGACCCGCCAACCTTGCGATGATGCGATTTCCGCTACCGGTACCGCATCGGCACCTGCACCAAAGATATAAAGCTGAAGTGGCGGTTTGATATATTCCACAAACACCAACCCATCATCGGTTACGATCACTTCGTCAAATTTATCCAAATAGTTCCTTCTTGCAAGATTGTAAACGGAGTTTCTAATTTCGGGTTCGAAGTCGGTAAAAATGCAGCCGGTTTCATCAAAAATTGCGTGCGCGCCAACCGGAAGTTTTCCGTCAGATTCAATTAGAGTGGCGATAGATACAGCCTTGTTGTTTTTTATTGGATGCGCCAAATAATGGAAAAATTCATCGTTGGCAAGCGGTTCGAGTAATACTTTTATAATTCCGCGACAGCCCATGTTTAACGAAAAAACCGAATCAGGTTGTTTCGAAGTGTCATAAACAAAAACTTGCGGTTCGCCGGTTTTTAATACGGAATTAGCATGCTCCAAAACATCAGCCTCCAAACATCCGCCCGAAACCGTGCCATAAGTGCTGCCGTCTTCGCAAATCAGCATACGTGCGCCCGGCAAACGGTAACTAGAACCTTTAACATCCACTACCGTTGCAAGCACGGCAATTTGCTTATTGTTAAGAGATTCAATTTTTCTTAGAATTTCCCGAAGTTCCTTCATTTGTTCGATACGACCGCGCGCCGCAGAATTAAAGTAGCTTGTCCAAAGTAATCGGTAAATCGCGAATTCGCTTGCCCGTTGCGTTAAAAATGGCGTTGGCAATTGCGGCGGGCGCACCCACCAAACAAAGTTCGCCCATTCCTTTTGCACCCAACGGATTAACGACCGTATCAGTTTCCGAAACGAATTCAGTTTGTACGATTCCGACATCAAGATTTGTGGCGATATGATAATCTGCAAAGTTTGTTGTCATCATTTTTCCGTAACGATGATCAATTTGCGTATCTTCAAAAAGCGCCATGCCAATTCCCCAAATCATTCCACCCATTTCTTGCGAATGTGCTGTCAATGGGTTTATTACCCTTCCGCAAGCTGTTGCCTCAATCATTTTGGTTACGCGCACACGTCCCAGATCTTCATCAACCATAACTTCCGCAAACTGAATTCCGTGTCCCATGGTTGTATAGTTTGCCCGATCCTTTGAAGGCGTCGCCTGAAAGGTTTCTTCAATTTCTTTGAGGTTGCTTTCCTTCATCAAATTCAAAAATTCGATTGTCACCGAAGAATCAGCTTTTAAGCGAAGCAAACCATCATACATTTCAACATCATTCGCAGTTTTGTCGATAAATGGGGAATTCGGTACGTTTTGTGCTAACGCAAGCAACTTTTGCTTAATATTCTCAGCCGCGCCGTAAACAGCCGAACCAACTGATGAGGTTGTAACGGAGCCCCCTTGCGAAGGTGCCGGAGGAAATTCCGTTTTGCCGAGCTCAAATTTTATGTTCTCCGGCGAAATTCCCAGAAACTCTGCTGCAATCATCGTAATGGTTGTATAGGTTCCGGGACCAATATCCGCAGATGCACTGCCGATGTGAACCGTTCCATCAGCCCTTAACTTTACACGCGCGGTTGCCGGTGCCTGCCATGCACCCCAAGTTCCTATTCCGCAGCCCATTCCAACCAACCATTTTCCTTTTCGTACGCTGCGTGGTTCTTGCTTTCGATTTTTCCAACCAATCTTTTCCGCGCCTACATCAAAGCACTTCATTAATTCTTTGCTGGAAAACGGTTTTCCCGTTTCCGGATCGGTTTCCGCATAATTGATTTTGCGAAACTCAAGCGGATCTAAATTCAACTTAAAAGCAATTTCATCTATAGCCGATTCAAGCGCAAACGCACCCGAAACAGCACCCGGCGCCCGCATCCATGTAGGCGTGGAAAGATCGGTTTTATAGATGTTGTAAGGCGAATCGTAATGTTCTACTTTGTAAAGCGTACGACCAAAACCCGCTGAATTTTCCGTGAAGTTTTCAATTGTAGATGTATTTGACGCTGATTCGTGAATTATAGAATTTAATCTGCCATCCCGTTGCGCGCCGATTTTTATTTTCTGTATGGTGTAGGGGCGATAGCCGTGCCCCGTAAACATTTGCCTACGAGTGTAATTGACTTTTACCGGGCGTCCAAGTTCCTTTGCAGCCATTGCTGTCAAAAACGGGTAATAATGCGGTTTAAGTGATGAACCAAACGCACCGCCAACATAAATAGACACAACACTTACATTTTCCGCAGGAATTCCGAAACTCTGTGCCAAATGCCCTCGGTCACCGTAAACTCCCTGTGACTTATCGAAAATCATAAGTTTTTCGCCTTCCCAAAATGCTATTGCCCCGTGCATTTCCATTGGGTTGTGATGTTCGATGGGGATTGAATATTCCGCTTCAAATTTTACTTCCGAACCTTCAAACGTCTTTAGCGGCGTACCGCGCGGAGTGGATTTCTGTGAAACCTTTTTGCTTTCATCATTCATTGCCACGCGAATATCGGTTTGAGCCACGTCTTTTCGATACTCTGCTTTCACCAGTGATGCGGCATAACTTGCTTGTTCAAATGTTTCGGCAACCACCAGTGCAATTGGTTGTGAATTAAAGTAAACCTCATCTGATTGCAACGCCAAAAACATTGAGTTTCGTCCTTCGGCTCCTACTTTGGCTTTTAACGAATTCAAATGCGTGAACACTTTCAAAACACCTGAGGCGCGTTCAGCGTTTCTAGAATCAATTGACATAATCTTTCCTTTTGTGATTTCGCTAAGCACAATAAAACCATAAGCGGCGTACTTTATTGGGAATTCGGCTGCATAACGCGCCGTTCCCGTAACTTTTGCAATTCCATCAACTCTTGGCGTTGGTTTTCCGATGTATTTCATAATTGTCTTGCCTGATACTGTATAAAATCTTACGCCTGTTTTACGTTAGTTTTCTTATCGGTAAGTAGTTTTCGGTTGTTATTCAACACTTTTAACGCAAGTGGTAAGCCCAATGCGATTCCCGCACCCAACGCGATGATGCCGATGGTTTTTCTATCGCTTTTGCGTAAATAATTTGCTGCCAGCAAACCGAGCCCCAGTCCGCCGAGACCTTTTACCGCGCCAAACTGCACAAATTCAGGTGCTGTTAAATCTAAACGAAGATCTTCCCGACCATCATTTTCAAGCCAGCCTAGCGCTTCAGGTTTTTGTTTTAAGTAAAAACTCTTGCCCGTGAATGTGGGAATCAAGCTTGTTTCGACAGCAAAAATCTTCTTTACCCAACCTAGATCGGTTACAAGAGCGGCTTTTTGAAACTTCGGAATTATTTCCGGATATTTGAACAAGAACTTGATATCGTCAAACAACATTTCGCGTGTGAGGTTTCTTAAATCAAGGTTTTCAATTTCGTAATATATGCTTATCCGTTCTCGATTTTCTGCACGAAGTCGTAGCTCACGCAGCACACTATCCACATCTTGCTTCGTAAAATCGCCATTGAGCCTGATACCGAAAATATCGTCGTTAAATAGGTCTAAAATCTCGATCATTGTTGCGCTCCTTCCAAATCATTTCTTAACGATATATTCAAGGTTCTTACAATCGCGCGTTTGCCAAGTTCTACCTTGAACTTGTTATGTTCAAGTGGTTTCGCGCGTTCCATTTCCATCGTCGCGGCATCTTCGAAAAGTTGAACGGAAGGCTTTTTGCCGATTAGCATTTTTTCCGCAATCGTTGCGCGCCAGGGTTTGTGTGCAACGCCACCCATGGCGATATTCGAATCGCGAATTGTGCCACCGGCATCTATTTCCAAGCCTGCCGCCACAGAAATCAGTGCAAAAGCATAGCTTGCACGGTCACGCACCTTCAAATAGTAAGAATGTTTGGCGTAATTGTTTTTGGGAACTTCGATTGATGTTACAAGTTCGCCACGTTTCAAATTGTTTTCGATTTCCGGGTTGTTTCCGGGTAAACGATGATAATCGTAAAACGGAATACTGCGAATTTTCCCGCCTGAGGTTCTAACCTTTATAATCGCGTTCAAGGCAGCCAGTGCCACTGCCATGTCAGAAGGAAAAACCGCAACGCATTTATCAGACCACCCGAAAATCGCATGCATACGGTTTAAGCCTTTTATTGCCGCGCAACCCGAACCGGGCGAACGTTTATTGCACGGCATGGTTTTGTCGTAAAAATACATACAGCGTGTGCGTTGGTTTAGATTTCCGCCGTTAGTAGCCATATTGCGTATTTGTGCAGATGCGCCCGAAAGAATAGCCTGTGACAACAAAGGAAAATTCGTTCGCACAAGTGGATGATTCGCGGTTTCGGTGTTTGTTGCCAAGGCGCCAATTGAAACGTTGCTACCCGCAGATTTAATTTGAGACAAATCTAAGCCGGTAATATCTATCAACTTATCTGGCTGCAAAATGTTTTCCTTCATCAAATCAACCAAGTTGGTTCCGCCCGCAAGGAACGCAGCCAATCTGTCCGCAGTTACGGAATTTATTGCGACGTTTTCATTGGTTGCGCGTTGATATTTAAACGGTTTCATAAATTATTCCGCTGCCTCCGTTTCTTGCGCAAAGTTCCATGTTTGCGCAACTTCTTTACCGGTGTGAACTTCTTTTATCGCCTTTAAGATATTTGGATAAGCTCCACAACGGCAAAGGTTTCCGCTCATACGTTCACGAATTTCGTCATCACTGAGAGTTACAGCCGATGATTTCGATGAAAAATTCTCTGTTAAATAACTCGCTTCGCCACGTTTTGCTTCATTCAACAGTGCGACGGCTGAACATATTTGCCC
>JBKEBT010000090.1:0-14883 GCA_047973305.1 Pyrinomonadaceae bacterium | reverse complement strand
GGACAATCTACGTGCGCATAGTGACGATTCTCCGTCTCATACTCCACGTGCGCTGTCGCTATTGTTATCCCTCGCTCTCTCTCTTCAGGAGCATTGTCGATCGAATCAAACGCACGTACCGATATCTTGTCATTCCCTTTCGCCAGTACCGTTGTTATCGCTGCCGTCAAGGTCGTCTTGCCGTGGTCCACGTGCCCGATTGTTCCTATGTTTACGTGCGGCTTACTTCTATCAAACTTCTCTTTGCTCATAACTTTATTCTTAATCCTATTTTCTAAAAAAATTAACTGGCTACCCCTTTAACTTTTGCGATTATTTCTTCTGCAACATTTTGCGGCGCTTTATCATACCGTTCAAAATGCATTGAAGAAGTTGCGCGTCCCTGTGTGGCTGAGCGCAAATCAGTTGTATAACCGAACATTTCGGAAAGCGGAACGTATGCCGTAACAACTTGCGCGTTACCGGGGCGCGGTTCCATCTTTTCAATTTGCCCGCGTCTGCGATTCAAATCGCCATTTACAGCCCCCATGTATTCTTCCGGAGTTACCACTTCAACCTTCATAACCGGTTCAAGCAAAACAGGTTTTGCTTTTTTTACAGCGTCTTGAAATGCCAAACTTCCGCAAATTTGAAACGATCGCTCGTCGGAATCCACCTCGTGGAACGAACCAAAGTTGAGCGTCGCTTTAATATCCACAAGCTCGTAGCCCGCCAGAAATCCGCGCTGCATTGCATCTTTAATGCCGTTTTCAACCGGTCTGATAAACTGTCTGGGAATTGCACCACCTGTAATCTTATCTTCAAATACGAATTCTTCGCCCGGAGCGGGTTCGATTGAAAGCTCAACGTGTGCAAACTGTCCGCGCCCACCGGATTGCTTCTTGAAAATTTCTTTTCCATCGGCAGGAATCGTAATTGTTTCACGGTAAGCTACTTGCGGTTTTCCTACGGCGGCTTCAACACCGAATTCGCGCTTCATGCGGTCAACAATAATGTCCAAATGAAGTTCGCCCATTCCCGCGATAATAGTTTGCCCTGTTTCATGATCTGTCGAAACCTGAAAGCTCGGATCTTCTTGCGCAAGGCGATTTAACGCAACTCCCATTTTATCTTGATCGGCACGTGTTTTCGGTTCAACTGCAACCTGCACAACCGGATCCGGAAATTCGATTGATTCAAGAATGATCAAATGATCAGCCGAACAAATCGTGTCGCCCGTTGTAACATTCTTCATTCCGCCGATTGCAATAATTTCACCCGCTGAAGCCGAATCAATGTCTTCACGCTTGTTTGCGTGCATACGCATTATGCGTCCTACACGTTCTTTGCTGTTTTTCTTTGCGGTGTTAATTACATATGAACCGGCATCCACCGTTCCGCTGTAAATGCGAACAAATGCAAGCTGCCCTAAGTGCTTGTCTGCCATAAGCTTAAACACCAAGCCGGAAAAAGGAGCTTTTGCATCTGCTTCGCGCTTTTCAATTTCATCGGTATCAGGGTTGATTCCTTCGATAGCCTTAACTTCAAGCGGGCTAGGCAAAAAGTCTACAACCGCATCTAAAAGCGTCTGTACGCCTTTGTTTTTGAAAGCCGTTCCCATTACAACCGGAACAATTTTCAATTCAAGGGTTCCCTTACGTATTGCCGCACGAATTTCGTCTCCGGTAATCTCTTCTTCTTCGAGATACTTCAACATTAGATCGTCATCAACATTCGCAGCCGCTTCAATTACAATCGCACGCGCCTCTTCGGCTTCAGCCTGCAAATCAGCCGGAACATCGGTAACCTCATATTCCGCGCCTTTTGATTCATCTTTCCAAAGAATTGCTTTCATTGAGATTAAATCAACAACCCCAAGAAAGTGATCTTCCGCACCAATTGGCAATTGAAGCGCCACGGCGTTCGCGCCGAGCCGCTCTTCAATAGATTTGAAAGAACGTTCAAACGAAGCGCCAGCACGATCAAGCTTATTGATAAAGCAAAGGCGTGGCACGCGGTATTTATCTGCTTGTCGCCAAACCGTTTCCGACTGCGGCTCAACCCCTGCTACGCCATCAAACACCGCCACAGCACCATCAAGCACACGTAACGAGCGCTCAACTTCCATCGTAAAGTCAACGTGTCCGGGTGTATCGATGATGTTGATTCGATATTCCGCGTCATTTCTTGTCCAAAAGCAGGTAGTTGCAGCGGAAGTGATTGTAATTCCGCGCTCTTGCTCCTGCTCCATCCAATCCATCGTCGCCGCGCCATCGTGCACTTCGCCAATCTTGTGCGAAACACCCGTGTAAAACAGAACGCGTTCCGTGGTGGTGGTTTTTCCGGCATCGATGTGCGCCATAATGCCGATATTTCTAAACCTGTCTAATGTGATCTTTGACATACTTCCTAAAACTTAAGCTCCCGAATAAACCAAACGCTTAAACTGAACTTTTCACTAACTTCCAAACCAAACAATTTCCCCAATAATTAACGATGACCGTTAAAACCGATAGTGCGCAAAAGCCCTGTTGGCTTCAGCCATACGGTGCACATTTTCTTTCGCACGAACAGCCGCGCCACGGTTATTCATAGCATCAAGCAGTTCGCCAACCAATCTTTCCTGCATCGTGCGTTCGCTTCGCGATCGTGCATTTGCGATTAACCAACGAATTGCCAACGTATTTTTTCGGTCACGGCTAACTTCAATCGGAACCTGATATGTTGCCCCGCCGATTCTTCGCGATTTCACTTCAACTGTTGGCGCAACGTTATCCAGCGCGGTCTTAAAGACCTTCATCGGTTCTTCGCCGGCTTTTTCGCCGGCTTTTTCCATCGCACCGTAAAAAATCTTTTCGGCTACGCTTTTCTTTCCTTTGAGCATAATTCCGTTAATAAACCTTGTAACGATCGCGCTGTTATAAATCGGATCAGGTAAAAGCTCTCTTTTTTCTGCGACTCTTCTTCTTGGCATAACTTAATCTAAGCCCCGATACCGCACGATTTTGTGACAAACCACGCGGCGAATATCCTTATTTTGTTCCCTTCGGTCTCTTTGCGCCGTATTTCGAACGACCTTGATTGCGATTGTCAACGCCCGATGCATCCAACGTTCCGCGAATTACGTGATAACGAACACCCGGAAGGTCCTTAACACGTCCGCCGCGAATCAACACAATCGAGTGTTCCTGCAAATTATGTCCAATTCCCGGGATGTAAGTTGTAACTTCAATTTGGTTCGTTAGACGAACACGAGCTACCTTACGAAGCGCCGAGTTTGGCTTCTTCGGTGTTTGCGTATAAACACGCGTACAGACCCCGCGACGCTGCGGACACCCCTGAAGTGCGGGGCTTGCGGTCTTGTCAATCAATTTCTTACGACCTTTTCTAACTAATTGGTTAATAGTTGGCATTTATTTTCCTTACTACTAATCTCCCTCTTACCGAAGGCAAATCAAACTCGCTTTTAAGCGTAATAAACCCCGTAACCTGCCTCTTACCGAACTCAATTCGGCAGTTAGCACAAGCGGCTACGATTCTTCAATTTTCGGGTTCTAAACCTATCTAATTTTCAGGAACCACCGCAGGCTTTGTTCCGATTTTCAACTTTTCTGTAGCGTGAACTGGGTAAAAGATTTGGTTCACTACGCCGGCTTACGTTGGAGCATTTCTGCTTCGTAAGCTTTTACGCCACAATAAATGTCGTCCGCTTGAAGAAAATCCAAGCGTCCTGCGCTTTCAACCAAGCCCTAAAGCTTGATTCAGACGAAAAGTCCGAAACTTCAGACAATACTAGCAAGGGGGTTCAGTGTCAAGCAGAATGTATCATTATTTCCGTAGTTTCATCTTATTTGTTTACAATTGGGATAATTTGGCTATTTGCCTTAACAAAAACAGCAGGCTATTTCACACTAGGATTTACTCTGTTCACAATTTTGTGTAAACACGTGATAACTCATCACAAATCCATACCCGCGCCCAGCCTGCCTTCGAAGAAGATGGCGAGTTGAGAGAGCGTCCGGCTCCGGGGTAAGCTTCCCATAAAATAGCACCAGACAAGAGTGGACTTTTCAGTAGAATATTATGAAGAGAGTTATCGAAAATGAAGCGAAGTTGATTTAGCGAGAGCTAGGTATTGGCGATATTGAAGTCGGTTGAGCGGGGATGCAAGGTGTTGGAAATATGTCGGAAAAAGGGATTTCGGAATCGGCGTATTTCAAATGGAAGCAGAAATATGGAGGGATGGGGGCATCGAACATCCGGCGTTTGCGGTAGCATGAGCATGAGAATTCGAGGTTGAAACGGATGTATGCGGAACTTGCGTTGCTTAAAACGGCGTTTGAGAATTTGATTGAAAAAAAGGAATGGCGGTAGCGGAGAAGATGTTTGCTGCCGGATGTTTGAAGAATCGGCATCGTGTAACGGAACGGAAAGCGTGCGAATCGCTGCGACTTCTACGAAGCGTTTACCGGTATAAACCGACGAAAAAGGACGATGAAGAATTCGCGCGGAAGCTCGAAAATCTGCTGAAAGATGCGAGTGAGCTTGGGTTTTGGAAGGTGTTTCAGATACTCAAGAAGTGAAATCAAAAGCAGGTGTATTGCGAGCGTAAGTTCAATAAACGCCGCAAATACAAGCGCAGGTTGCCGACAAGGAATCCCCGAAAAGCTAAGTGTGCCGGAGGAGTTGAACCAGAGTTGGTCGGCTGATTTCATGCCGGATGCGCTGAGAAACGGACGTCGTTTCCGAACATTTAACGTGGTGGATGATTTTAATCGTGAGGCACTGAAGGTTGAAGTCGATCTTAGCCTCGGGTCAAATCATTTGATCCGAGCATTGGAACCGATTGCGGAAGTTCGCGGGCTGCCGAAGCATAACAGGTTCGAAAATAGACCCGAATTTATTTCGTTAAAACTCGCGGAATGGGCGAAAAAAACGGCGTGAAACTCGAATTCATTAAGCGCGGACGCCCGGATCAAAACGCATCTATCGAGCGTTTCAACCGGAGTTATCGAGAAGCAGTGTTCGACAAATATCTGTTTAAAAACCTGGTTGAGGTGCGCTTCGAAACCGCCAAATGGCTGGAACGTACAAGCGCCGCCGTCCGCACGATTCACAGGGAGGCATGCCTCACAGTGAATATGGAGAGAAACATAACCCGAAAAGTGTACTTTAGTTTGGCACTAAATTTAGAGAGTCTACACGATGAAATCATTGATAAATCAGACGTTTTCTCGACTGCAGATAATTACAATGATTTTAAAAAAGAAATTGTAGAGCAAAGTAAGGTACGAACGACCTCTTTTCTAGGAATGAATAAAAATATTCAATTTGATCTTACTTATACTTCTTGTTTCATTCTTCAACTTGCTTGTTTTTCGAGAATGAACAACGCAACAGCAGAATAGAATTTTCAAATAAGCAACTTCTGAAACAAGCTGTAGTAAAGAAAACAATGCCGTCGCGGCTCTTCGCATAACTAAATTATCTGAAGCTTACGTATAAAGTTGTATTTTACGTTAGCTCACACTCGCGCTCAATCGCCTAAAGAAAAGGGCACATTCAAGGCTTAATCGGTTCATTAAAATCACTTGCCGCTAAAAATCTCTTCAACTATTTCAAACGATCGCAAACGTTTTTCAATGTCGTAAACCATAGCATTTATCATAATTTCATCTGCATTTGTTGAATCAATAAATTGCTCTAGCTTCCTTTTTACGGTTTGTTTGCTGCCAACTATTGAACCGCCCGTCCTGGAGTTCACCAATGCCTTTTCACGCTCATCCCAAATCAAATCCATATCAGGAACGGGTTTCGGAATTCTTCCGGGCGTTTGCCTAATTAGGTTTAGAAACGATTGATGCTGCGAAGTCGCCAAAACCGCCGCCTCTTCATCGGTTTCAGCCGCGATAACGTTTAGCGCGACCATTGCATAAGGCGTTGCCAGTTTAGCAGAGGGTTCAAACTCATTCCTATATAGCTCTAGCGAAGGCAATGTATACTCAGGGGAAAAATGCGCGGCAAAAGCAAACGGCAGCCCTAGAATGCCGGCGAGCCTCGCCGAAAATCCACTTGAGCTCAACAACCAAATCGGCACGTCCAAACCTGCGCCCGGAACCGCTTGAACTGTTTGGTTTTCGGCAATCTCACCAAAAAAGAATCGTAGCTCTTCAAGTTGCTCAGGAAATTCTTCCCTTGATGCCATTGTGCGGCGTAGTGCGATTGTTGCAGGTTGATCTGTTCCCGGCGCGCGTCCCAAGCCAAGATCGATTCTTCCGGGATATATACTTTCAAGCGTTCCAAACTGTTCTGCAATTACAATCGGTGCATGATTTGAAAGCATTATGCCACCCGCGCCAACCCGAATTTTAGTTGTATTTGCCGCAACATAACCAATTACGACTGACGTTGCCGCCGATGCTATGCCGGGCATATTGTGGTGTTCAGCCAGCCAAATTCTTTTGTAGCCCAATTCTTCAACGCGTTTTGCCGTTCGTAGCGTGTTCTTAAACGCATCAGCAGGGGTTTCACCCACAAAAACGGGAGAAAGTTCTAAAACAGAAAAAGGAATAGTTGTAATTACGCTCATATCTATAAAATCGTTAGTTTTTGCGGTTTACGATAAAAAGCTGCGGTTTGGGTTGTTCAAAAATACGACTCAAATTGCGCCCAACTTTCTAATGCGCTCATCCCTATTAATTGAGCGGATACTCACATCGCTTTAAAAATCGCCTAAATATGCGCCGTCAAATATGCCGTCAAAAACTTCGGTGGCTTCTTTTGATTTTTTTGAGTATGAAAAATGCACAAAACTGGTGCCGCCACCAAGAAATTGCCGATAAACGCCGTTTTTTGAAACGACTTTGCAATCCAAGAACTCTGAAAGGTATCTGAGCGAACATTCGTTTGCGTTTACTATTTGCGCATTTGAAAAATAAATGCCGATTGAAACCTCCGCGCCTGCCCGCATTACATGGCAAGCCGCATCGGTTTAATTACCCTTCAAACTCAGTGTCTAAAGATCATCTTAACTTCCGCGTTGCACTTTCATTTTAAATTCTTTCTGCGAACCGCGATGCACAACATATTTCCCGATCGCATAAGATTTCCGAAGATTCTTCGGGCAAATATCTAAAAACTCTTCCTTTTCTAATCCAACCCCTTTCCGGGCAAAATTTGTCCAAATGTAGTAACAGAAAATGCAAGACAAAAAATTAACGTACCAAAAACACCTTTATTTACCAATCTTTAAATCATTACTATAGGCATTTTCGTGTTTTAACTCTCCACGAACATTACCTACGTAAGCGTTTAGATTACGCGGTAAGAACCGGGTTGTAAACAAATGAAAAAAACTTGAACAACCGCAACGGTCAAATTTCGCACAATGCGTTTCACAAACAAAGTTGTTTTCGCTAAACTAATCGTTTCAAAAAATCAAAATAGTACGCGAAATGAAGACGAAATGAACACACGATTTGAGAATCATCTGAACGAGCTAACAGAAAACGATTGGAAATCTACGGTTACTACGTTAAATGAAGGCGGAAAGATTCATGAAGTTGACAGTGCCGCAACCGAGGTTTGGTTTACCTTTTATCCGCTTGCACTTTTCAGGCATTTGCAAAAAGCCGAGGATGAAGAAGTCGTTCTGCGAAAATTTGTAATTCAGGGAAATTATTCGCTTAGGAACCAGGTTGATACATCGCACAGATTTTTTTGGGGGCACCGATTTTGGCGCGATGTTAAACATGCCGTAATCGCGCGCGCGGGTTCGTTTGAAGCCGATAAGTTCGATTTAAATGAAGAGGCAACGCTTTTGGCGCGTTCGGTAGCAAACGGCGTGAAGCAAGAAGAATCGCTGTTGATAGGTATTACATTGGTTGCGTTAATGACCTTGGTGCAAACGGGCTTGGAAGCATTCGGTAAAACCTCAGGCGATATTGCGAAACCTGCGGGATTATTGAAGAAATCACCGAAGGAAGTTCTTTCGGCGCGAAATTCGGAAAAGAACGCCGGCGGTATGTTCGGCTTTTTGAAATCGGTTGATAAGGAATATCAAATTACGTGGGATGAAACCGATTCAAGCGCAAAGTTTGACGCAATTCGTGATGAAGAACTAGCCTCAGCAGCGGCGCGTGACCGTACAAGAAACTGGAAGAACGGCGACAAACGTTGCATTGAAGGTGTTATTCCCGTTGAATGTCGCGCCGCGGCATGTGGCACGTGCTGGGTTGGCGTGCTAAGCGGTGCCGATAAACTCTCAGATGTAGCACACTTGGAACGCAAGCAAATGAAGGTTTTTGGATATAAACAAGGCAAAGAAGCCAAACCGATTTTGCGTTTGGCATGTCAGGCGCGGGCGGAAGGAAATGTTTCGATTGTAATTCCACCTTGGAATGGTGTTTTTGGCAAGAAAATTTACGGCGTTGAAGAAGTTATATTAGAACCGGCAACTACTTCTGCAAAGAAACAGCGCGAGATTATAGCTGAAGCCACAAATTTAACTGAATAGATGGCAAAAAAGTTTGTATTCAATTAAGAATAAATCGCACCTTTTTCTGACCGAACTGTCGATACTTTCTGATTATTTTGAGTTTGAATTAGAAGTTAAATCGGATTCCAAACGTACTCTTTCGGGATTGCTCAGCTGAGGTTGCTTTACCAAAAAAAGGAGAAGTTTCCACACCAACAAAATTTGTAAGGTTTGTGTGATTTAATACATTTTGTGCGTTAGCAAAAAATCGAAGAGAAAACCGTTTCGTAGCGTCGGTTACGCCCGGCTCCCCTTCAGTTTTCCCCGTTACAACGGAAAAACCATCAGTAGAACCACCTTTGCGGTCAACAAAGGAAAAAATATAGCTCAAGTTTAAATCAAGTTGATTTTGCCAAGCACTGCGTTTACTGTTTCGCGAAACTCCGATAGGTCTATCATTAAAAACGGCATCAAAATTGTCATCACGCCCGGTGGTTATTGTGTAAGGTAACCCCGAATTCACAAAGTAGGTCGCTCCCAAATGCATCCCCCTCATTATTTGCCAACCCCAATATGCATTAAAACGATGTCGTTGATCTGTATTTGCGACCGAAATATCGTTGCGGAGATCATAATTGTCACTCGGTAACCCCATGATGCCGTTGTTATCAGAAATGACTTTAGAGAGTGTATATCCAAATGAGTAGTCGAGCCCTTTGTTCACTTTCCCATAAAAACCTATATCTAGGGAATTGCGGACAAAAAATGCCGATGATTCAACGTGCACTATTTTACCGAAATCTGGATTCGGACTAACGCCATTGCTTGGTGCATTTATATTCCGACTTCTAAATTGATGAATACCCTTTTGATAAACATACTCCCCACGTATGTTTGCTTTACTCGAAAACCGATGCTGAACACCAAGTGATGTATGGAATACATACGGATTTGTTAAATCATCGGCTTTTTGTCTGAAACTCGAAGGTAAAACCTGCTCGGTGCCAGCAACAAATGGATCAGGAAAACTTGGATCAAAAATAACGACTTCGCTTGGCTGCGTCTTATCTTGACTCTTAATCATCAGTAAATCGCTCGGTTCCAGCCAATTGTAAAACAGTCCGATCCCACCTCGTAAGGTCGTCATACCGTTTTTAAATGGTGTCCATGAAAAAGCGATTCTCGGAGAAAAATTATTATGATCATCTAAATTGTTCTGCATCTCGTATCGCATACCAAAACTGGCAATGAAATTCTTTCTGATTTGTACATCGTCTTGGACAAATGCCGCTATCTGGTATTGAACAACTTCTGCGTCGCGCATTTGAGGACTCTGAGTAAACATCGAAGGTGTGCCGGACATAAAATCTTGCAGCGTAGAAAAAGTAAACGTACCGTTCTCATTAATCGCTGACACCTGATTCATTTTTTCGATAAAAACCTCAGCACCAACTTTTATTGCGTGCTGTCTAAATCCGAAAATCAGACTATCAAAAACCCGCAGGCTTTGATCGGTGCTTTTTTGCAAATTACCCGAGCCGCCTATGCTAAATGCATCCAAAACATTCACTGCAGGCTCATTACTTTGAGGAATAGTTTGCAATAAATCATTCTTATATTGGAGACGGAATTCGTTAAGATATTTTTGAAAAAAATAGGTTGAAGTTGAAAATCTTAATTCATGAGAACTCTTTTTAGAATCATATGCTCTTTCCGATAAATTGAACCCGCCAACACCAAGATTCCTTGAATCCAGATTTAAGAAACGATAAGTTATCTTTATCGGAAGATTTTTGGTTAAATTATGGTTTATCGTTAGATTCAGATATTTGCCGTTAGTCTTACTACTAACCGAATCATTAATTTCCCCATCCGGTAAAAAAGCAACTATATTTTGTGCTTGCAAATTTCTCTTATCAGCATAGGTTAGAAAAAAATCGGTTCTATTTTTAACAACTGGACCACTTAAAAAAAAATATGCGTTCGTGCTTTGTTCGGGAAACCGTTTTTCAGCAAAAGGATTTCTCGCATTTAACGTTTCGTCATTAAAAATTAACGATGCCGAACCGCTAAATCTTCTGCTGCCTACCTTCGTAACAATATCTACGTAAACATAACCCAAACTATGGTTTTCCGCATCATACGAGCTGCGGACGATGCGGATTGAAGCAATCTGTGATTTCGCAGGCAAATCAGCACCGGAAAACCCATCAACTCGAATCACAACATCTCCGCCTCCTGCCAGCTGCTTCAAAGCTTTTCGCATTTCGTCCGGGTCTTCCGGCAATTCAGCTATTTCTTTTGGAGTTAAGGTGTTACTAAATGCCTCCTCAGTTGCCGCAGCTTGTACATCTAATTCAACATTCACATTTTCAACTGTTTCTGCAACTTCCAAAATAACGGTAATTTGTTCATTCTTGGACGTAATTTGAACCTGCAATGATTTGGGTTCAAATCCTTTCGCTTTGATTTCCAAGGTATAATTGCCTGGAGTAAGTCCTTTAAAAACAGGATTATTCGTGTTTACTTCAACATTTTGATTTATTAACGTTTCTCCATTTTTCAGACTGGCGAAATAGACCTTTATTAAATCTCCGCGCTGATCTACCACATTGATATGAAGAGATGAGGTTGCATCTTGAGGAAATACTATAGTGAAAAAACTGAACACCATCGTGCAGGTTGCAACAAATGTTTTCACTAGGATACTCACATCTTAGTTCTCCTTAAAATTGTCGACCTTAAAAGTTGGGTTTATTTGTAGTTCCTTAACTTCACGTAGTTCAACATTTTTTTCAGTTATAGCCTTATTCTTTAGCAATTGGTTTCTCTTAATCTTGGTGGCTACGAGTAAACCATTTATATCTTTATACTCTGAGTAAAAATATTTGTCCTCTTTTACGGTTCCTTCATCCGTTGCAGACATAAAAGTAATAAGTAGCAATAAATCATTATCTTGATCAAAAAAAAGTTTCAGTGTCTGCCCGTCTTTCATTGCTGCCTCAATAACGTTAGCCCGTTTGTTCTCTGATTCCGCGATTCCCACGTAATAAAAATCAAATGGAAGAATGGAGAGGTCATACGTGATTGGAAATAAAGTTGGGAAGATTCGTGTGCGAAAAACTATATTTGCCTTTTCTTCAGAAGAAGTATTAGGCAGATCAAACTTCATTTGTTTTGGTCCGCCATTAATCATATCCGAAGAATACGAAACTCGATTCCCATTAAGAACTCTTTCTTCCAAAGTCTTGTTTGACTGCGAAATTCCACGAAACGTAGATACAGTGTCTTTTTCAAGGCTTTCCTTAACTTTGAAACCTGAAAGATCAAAATCTAATTGGGATTTTATTTTCGACTTATTCTCAACATCAGGACGTCCGCTAACAGAAGCCGTAAGTTGGGTTGAGAATTCTTGCGTAACACGAATTGTCTTAATTTCATCTGCTCTATACTCGTTACTTGCTGCTAACCTGGCACGCTTCAAAATATCTTGCGCTTTAATTCTATTCGTTACATTATCTTGATCTTGTGCGAAAACAGAACCACAAAGAGAGAAATACACCATGAAGAAACCTAACGCGCATTTATATCTCATTTAGCAAACTCCTGTAATTCTTCTGAACGTTTCGGAACCCCAAGAAAAACTCTTCTGATCTCACCATTAACGACAAGAAAATTGGAAGGAAAATATACGAGCCGATTCTGTGCTGCAAACTTTCGTGATTTATCAAGTAAAATCGGGAAATTTATACCCAGCTTTTCTACGTATTCCTTTACTACCGTTTCTTCCTCTCCCATAACTCCGACAACGGGTATGCTTAATCCTTTGCTCGCTACCAATTGATTAAGCATTAGCACCTCTTTCTGACATTTGCTGCAGGATTCCAGAAGGTAAACCAATAGAACGCTATTTTTATTTACATCTGCTGAAACCATGCCCTTTTGAAAGGTATTAGTCGCAAATTCACTCAAAATTACTTGTTTCCCAACAAGTCGTTTTGATTCCTCTTTTACGTCAACCCGGTTTTTGTTTTCACTTCTAAAAGCAATGTAACTCCACGTGACAAGAACACAAATCACGCCAAACATAATGGAAAACAGAATTACCGAAGACGCACTATATTTTCTTTTGCTCATTAAGAATATCTCGTCTGGTTAAATTTATCACTCAAAATCTCATAAATTAACTATGCGGATTAGAAATCCTACAAATATGGAGGGTTGAAAAAATCGAATTTGTGAACTGCAACCGTTCCTTTCAACCCTTCTTTATTGATTTGCTATAATCGTTTCATTCGGGCTTAACCCCAGTTGTAACAAGTGTAATAGCACCATTCGTCATCTTCATCGACCAAATAACAACTCCAATGACCATCTCGGTCGTCCATCGTGAAAAACACACCGCAACCCGGAGATTGAGCTTTAGCGATTTGTTCTAGCCTAGAATTTGCACTTCCAACTTCCAATGCAAAAGATGTTACCGGTAGAACAAAAAGCATCCCACTAAACAGCATCGAAACAATTAATCTTTACATAATTATCCTCCTAGTAATTAACCTAAACGGTTTAGTAATGTATTTTGCAAATTACGGAATACATTATCTGTGATAATTGCGCTTAAACAACAATTATTCTCTGGCGAAAACAATGGATTATATTCACATCCACTTATTTATTGCCATTCCTAATGTTCACCGCGTATATTTCCCAGAATTTTTTTCGATATTCGGTTGGAGATAAATCGAATTTTTCCTTGAAATCTCGAGTAAAATGGCTCCCACTTATAATACCAATTTTCATACGAACTTCTTTCACGGAGAAATACTCAATTCTTTCCAAAAGGTCTTTAGCTATTTCAAGGCGCAAATTCTTCACGAAACGTGCAGGAGTTTCGCCGGTTACTTCTTTGAAAATCTTTTGCAAATGAGATTCGGAGAGACCGATTGATTGTGCCATTTCTGAAATTGTCCAAGCCTTTTCTGGATTTTTTTGAATACGTTCTTTGAGAATAATTATTCTGCCATCCATGAGAATATCTCCTTGAGTGGAAACAACAAAAAAAGAGAACCTGATCTTCAGGGTATATAACCTTACTGCTGACTTTTCGTGAGTTTATCACAAATTTAAGGGGGGGGGGCAAGAATTATGCCAAAAACGCATCCTCACATCTAGAAATAGTTTCGCAAACGCTTCAAATAATTCTGAAAAAAACAACTTTATATTTTCAGGTTAGATAACTTAGTCTTCGTGAAATCCAATTCATTAGATTACAATATCGGTTTAGCAATTTTAATGTCTCTTCAAACCCAAAATAAGACTTTGAACTCGGGAATATCGCCAATTATCTATGTGGTGCTTGCCGTCATATTGTGGAGCACGGGCGGAGTGCTTTTTAAACTCACAACCGTTTCCGCCTTTGAAGCAAATTTTGGCAGATGCCTTTTCGCAGCTGTAACAATCGCACTTTTAACAAGATTCAAAGCGTTAAAAGCCGATTGGTTTACATTATTAACATCCATTTTCTATGTAGGTGCGCTTTCATTCTTCGCGCTCGCAAACAAATATACAACGGCGGCGAACGCTATCTTTCTTCAATACACAGCACCTATTTATATACTGATATTTTCGCCATTTGTGCTTAAAGAAAAGTTCCGTATTTCGGATGTCTTTACGGTTGTGATTTGTTTGCTCGGCATGTCTTTATTCTTCGTTGATAATAAACCAATTGGTGAGCTTTCGGCTGATTCGCAGTTTTTTGGCAATATTCTCGGCTTGCTTTCCGGAATTAGTTTTGGCGGTTACATTCTTCTGTTGCGACATCAAAAAGCCTATCGAAAGCACCCTGCATCTTCGGTTTTTTATGGAAATATTTTTGCAATGTTTATTATGCTGCCGTTTTTTATTGGAAACCCTTCGCCGTTTACTTCACTCGATGTATTTGCTGTTGTGTTGCTTGGCGTTTTTCAAATCGGGCTTGCATATTATTTGTTTACGTATGGCGTTTCAAATGGCGTAAGAAGTTTGGATGCTAGCATTATCGGCTTTATTGAACCACTTTTGAACCCGATTTGGGTATTCTTAATAGTAGGCGAGAGACCTTCAAACTGGGCAATTTTGGGTGGTGCGATAATAATTTCCACCGTGGCGCTACATACACTTAAAAATTCTCACGGAAGAAAGCAAAAACTTCAAACAGCGTAATGCAAAAATGTCGTAACTTGTGGAAGAAGGAAAATTGCTTGTTTCAAGGTAACTTGTTTATTTTTGCACAAATTAACAGGTATTCGCCTTCATCAGCACCAAAATAATACTTATTCAGCTATAAGCCTTTTAATATTATTTTCTTATTGTTACCATAAGATTATATTGTTGTAGGCGGGCAACATTTGCCCGTTTATTGTTTAGTATAAGAACGATTTGACAAAATC
>JBKEBT010000089.1:0-24809 GCA_047973305.1 Pyrinomonadaceae bacterium | reverse complement strand
TTCAGCCGGAAGCCCAGCCTTAACAGCCGTTTCGCGAAGTAACCGTGCAGTTTCCTCAATGCACTTTTCGGCGGACGGATGCGGCGAAAGCACAATTGTGTTTCTTGATTTTATCGAAATTATTATTTTGAAGATTGCTGTTGATGTCGGGTTTGTGGAAGGGATTATTGCGGCTACTACTCCTCGCGGGCTTGCAACTTCAACAAGATTTTCATTTTCACGAACCACGCCTACCGTTTTCAAATTACGGAAATGGTTCCATACATCTTCAGCCGCAAACCGATTTTTTTCGCGTTTGTCTTCCGCGTTCCCGAATCCGGTTTCCTCAGCCGCGAGTTTGCCCAAACGTGCAGAATCACGCAATGCAACACTAGCCATTGCGTCACAAATTTGATCAATTTTCTGCTGATCGAATTTCGCAACAGCCTGAAATGCTTGAAATGCAGCCTCGACCGCATCCCGCGCCTCTTGTTGTGAAACGAGATCTTTATCCGCCATATTTCATCAAAAAAGACGGCAACAGGAAGAATAAAACCACTTGCCGCCATTGTGTGTTCAAAGAATTATTTGCCTTTTTTGCCGTCGGTAAGCGAACCTTTAGTAGCCGCCCTTACAGACTTACCCTGCTCAACGCCGGCACCGGGAAGAACGTCTTCCACTTCTTTATGCGGGCGCGGAATTACGTGCACGCTAATCAACTCGCCAACCCGGCGAGCAGCCGCAGCGCCCGCATCGGTTGCCGCCTTTACAGCTCCAACGTCGCCGCGTACAAAAATTGTTACATATCCGGCTCCGATGTATTCCTTGCCAACAAGTGTAACGTTAGCAGCCTTTACCATAGCGTCGGCAGCTTCAACAGCACCGACAAATCCCTTGGTTTCTACCATTCCAAGCGCTTCGAGATTCATTTACAAATCCTCACAAATTTAGTTCTATCTTAAGATTCTATTACAAGCAGAAGTTAAATGCTAAAACTATCACGCGGTTCATATTATAATCAAGAAGAAAACGGTTGGAAAGTGTTGTAAAAGATTGACATTATTACTCATACAGCGATATATTGCTTCTTTGAACTTAATTCTTTTGAATTACCCTTTTTCAAGATTAAAATAAAATTTTTAAAATGGCAGAATCTCTAGGCGAAAAACTTCGTGAAGCACGCGAAGCAAAAGGTATTTCGATAAGTGAGGTGGCGGAGCAAACTCGCATCTCGCCGCTTTATCTCGAATCGATTGAAAACGACGACTACCGCCCCCTGCCCGGTGGAATCTTTAACAAAGGTTTCGTAAAGTCGTTTGCCAGGTATGTTGGTTATGATGAAGAGCAAGCGGTGAAGGAATACGCCAAAATCGCAAGCACTCAGGAACCTGACGATCAAGAACAAGTTCAAAAACCCTATAAACCTGAAGTTCTTACAGACGATTCACGTGGACCTTCAATGTTGCCGACAATTATTATTGCGGCGGTAATTCTGGGGTTGATGACTTGGGGAATACTTGCATTTGTCAAATATCTTAATGAAACTGAAAGTACAACAGCGGAAAGTAACATTGGCAATTCAAACTTAAAACAAGAAGTGATGGATCAAGAAGCGGCAAATGCAAATAAGCCGGAAGCTCAGCAAATAGGTGGGCAAAATCTTGATTCAATAAATGCCGTTGTCAAATCATCTTCGCCGGATGGGCTTTCAATTACATCCACAATCGATGGAAAACACGAGATCAGAATGATTAATAACGAAGTGCCCCAGCAGGTTTTTGATGCAAAGGAAACTTTGGTGCTGAGTTATTATAAGGGGCTTGCGGAAACGGTTGATTTGACAATAAACGGCAAAAAAATTGAAACACCGATGCCGCCGCCCGGGTACAGAAAAAACGGTTTTGAATATACAATTTCAAAAGCGAACATTAAACAAATAATGCAAACCGGAAAGATTGAATTAGGCGCGCCAACGCCTGCGGCGGATGCAAATGCTAATACAAACACCGCGCCCCAGTAAGATGAAATATATTTGGAAACTTCCTAAACTATAATTATTAGTGCGAAATGCGCCCGCAAAAAATTGCGGGCTTTTTATTATATTAAATGAACTTAAATGAAATAAACGAAGGGTTGACCTTTGACGATGTACTTTTAGTGCCGGCATTTTCCGATATAATGCCAAGCGAAGCCGATACAACCACAAAGTTTTCACAAAACATAAATCTGAACATTCCGTTTTGTTCATCCGCAATGGATACGGTAACGGAAGCCGCTCTTGCAATTGCGCTTGCACAGCAGGGCGGAATCGGCGTTGTTCACAAAAATCTTTCGATTCAGCAACAAGTTGAAGAGGTAGATAAAGTGAAGCGGAGTGAATCAGGCATGATTGTTGACCCCGTCACAATCAACCATAATGCATTGGTTTCCGATGCGCTTGAGATTATGAAGAGGTATAAAATCAGCGGTGTTCCGGTAATAGATGAAAACGGCTTACTGGTGGGAATTATCACAAATCGCGATTTGCGTTTCGAAAAGCGTGTTGATATTCCCGTTTCGGCTGTTATGACACCACAGCCGCTTGTCACGGTGCCAATTGGCACAACCTTGGATGACGCTCAAACCCAGCTGCAAGAACATAAGATTGAAAAACTTTTGGTCGTGGATGAAGAAGGACTTCTAAAAGGCTTAATAACCGTAAAAGACATTCAAAAGGCAATCAAATATCCGTTTGCGGCAAAAGATGAATTTGGAAGGCTGCGGGCTGCCGCCGCTGTCGGTGCAACCGGCGATTATATCGAACGCGCGGCAGCGTTAATTGAAGCGCGGGTTGATGCGATTGTAATCGATACTGCGCACGGACACAGTTCAAGAGTAATCGACGCGGTAAAAGAAGTTCGGAAACTGTTTGGCGATGTAGAAATTGTTGCCGGAAATGTAGCAACAGCTGATGGTACCAAGGCGTTGATTGATGCGGGCGTAAATGCGGTAAAGGTCGGTATTGGACCCGGTTCAATTTGCACTACCCGTGTAGTTACGGGCGCGGGAGTTCCGCAGATTACTGCGATTGATAACTGCGTAAAAGCGGCTGCGGGTTCAAGAGTTCCGATTATTGCGGATGGTGGCGTGAAGTATTCCGGCGATGTCGTAAAAGCGATTGCCACAGGTGCAGATTGCATTATGGTTGGTTCCTTGTTTGCGGGTACCGAAGAAGCTCCGGGCGAAGTTATTTTGTTTCAAGGGCGCTCGTTCAAATCTTATCGAGGCATGGGTTCAATTGGCGCGATGAAAAAGGGTTCAAGCGATCGATACGCGCAGGAAGGAACCGTTTCGGACTCAAAATACGTTCCTGAAGGCATTGAAGGGCGCGTTGCATACAAAGGCACATTGGCTGAAACCGTTACTCAATTGGTTGGCGGATTGCGTTCGGGAATGGGATACACGGGTGCGAAAAACATTCGCGAACTTCAAACTGAAGCAAAATTTGTGCGACTTACGAGTGCGGGGTTGCGTGAATCACATGTTCACGACGTAATAATCACAAAAGAGGCTCCGAACTACCGAATTGAAAGCTAGCAATTCGGAGCTTTTTTTTTGGAAACGAATCGAATTTATGCATTCGACATATTTTTTCGGAGACGCCAATTCTTAAATCTTGTAAGTGCAAGCGAAAAACCTGTCCAAACAAGAAAGGCACCACCAATACAAGCAAGAAATGCTATAAACTGTCCGAAAAGCCCAAAAGATTCTCCAGTATGCGTAAATCTAATCCAGCTGCGCAGTTTTTGCCCCGAATTTTGTGATGAATACGGCTTCCATGTTTCAACTTCGCCACTTTGCGCATTCAGTGTCAGCGTTGATCTTGCAAACCGATTCCAATAAATGCCTTCTTCTACATTGAATTGCGCCACCTTTTCAACAGGTAGCGTTAACGAAATCGCTTTCCACTGTCCGTGGTTTTTCGCATCCAAAACAAGCTGATCTAGATTTGCGGGAATAGAAAATGCACGTGTTTCATCGTTACCGTTTGAAGGGCGGCGTTCCGTGCGCGGGGGTGCCGAATTTCCGGTAATTGTATAAACAAGATCGCTTGCCCATTTATAGGAAATAACGATTCCGGTAACGGTCAAAATAATCAACACAAGCGAAGTCCAAAACCCTATGGTGTTGTGCCAATTAAAATTTCGTGCTTTTCCGCGGGAGTCGGTTTTGAACCAAATCACAGGGCGAACCGATTTCCAGCGAAGCTTTCGCGGAAACCAAATATATATCCCCGTTATCGCAAGAATCGCAAACAAGAAATTCGCAGCATCGTTCACCCATTTTCCGTAAGCACGCGCATCGCCTTCAAACGCTAACCGGCGATGCAAATCTTCGTTAAATTCGAAAAAAGCTTCCCAGTTTTTTGCGCCGGTTCCGGTAATTTCCCCAGTATAAGGATTAACATAAAACTTCCCTTCGCGACCGGTGGAAACCACTAGTGCTGCGTTCGGATTGTCCTTAATCGTTATTCCACTTGGTTTAACATCTGGAACCCGGCTTACGAGTTTTGTTAAAATTTCGCTTGTCGCCATCTGCTGCGTACCTGCTACGGGCGGCGAAACATACTGCATATCGCGTTCGGCAAAGTTTATTATGTTCTTTTCAAATGCGATCAATGCGCCCGTTACGCACATTACAAAAATAAAAACCCCCGCAAATGTACCGCATAAGAGGTGTATCCAAAAGATTACGTCACGAAATTTCTTCATATGTTAACCCCGAACTCCAATTACATTTACCAATTACAAACCTAGGAATTTGCAATGCGACTTCTTTTTTTCAAAAGAGTTTACCTTTTAAATCTTACGTTTCATAACCGAAACGAGGGTGTAAAATTTGACCAGATTATTCTTCCTGAAAGTTCCAACCCTAGCCAATAATAGTGGATTCGAGTTCTTCGCCGAGCTTTGTCCATTCTGTTTCAAGATGTGAAATTTCGTTTGAAAGTCGATCGTATTCGGCGCCCAATTGGGCAAGTTTTTCAGAATCGGTGGCATTTGCGGGCTGGTTCATTTCTTGTGTCAAATCGGTCTGTTTTTCTTCAAACGCCTCGATTTTTCTTTCAATTTCGGCAATCTTGTTTTCTACGCGCTTAACCTCATTCTTGCTTCTTGTAAAAATCGGCTTTGGCGCGCTATGAACCGGCATTGGAATTGTCAAAAAGTCTTCCTGCTGCGTCTTGCTATTGCGCGAAAAAAATTCCGTGTAATTTCCGAGCGATACTTTTGCAGTTTTATCTTCATTGAAGAAGAGAATTTGCGTTGAAATTCGATCCAAAAAATATCGATCGTGGCTAACGGTTATGATTGTGCCTTCATATTGCTCCAGTGCCGCCTCAAGTGCCTCGCGCGAAGGAATATCCAAGTGATTTGTAGGTTCATCCAAAATCAAGACGTTAGCCTTCGAATAAATCAACTTCGCCAATGAAAGCCTTCCCTTTTCGCCGCCGGAAAGATCGCGAACTTGCTTAAAAACATCATCCCCGAAGAATAGAAACCCCGCCAAATACGATCTCAACACACCGTTTTCCGCATTGGGAGAAATTTTTCGAATTTCATCCAGTAGGGTGTTGGCGGCATCAAGTTCTTCAAGCTGCTGCGAATAATACCCAATAGTGACCTTCGTGCCCCATTTTATTTCTCCGGAAAGTTCGCGAAGTTTTCCTTGTATTGTGCGTAGAAAAGTTGTTTTGCCTGTTCCGTTTGCACCAATTACACCAAGACAATCTCCCCGGTGTAAAAGAAGATCGATTCCGCTTACCAACATCTTACCGGGATAGCCAATCGAAACATCTTCGATTGATAAAACGTTGGAACCCGTGCGTTGAACTTCACCGAGATTGAAATTTCCGGTTTTAACCTCGGTGTCAACACGTTCGAGTTTATCCATACGCGCAAGCATATTCCTACGAGATTTTGCCTGCTTCGTCTTTTGTCCGGCGAGATTCTTTCTAATAAATGCTTGGGTTTTTGAAATGTAAGCCTGTTGATTTTCGTATTCGCGTTTTCTCTGCTCTTTTTGAAGCATTGACTCTTCAACGTAGTAACTGTAATTTCCTTTGTAGGTGTACGCTTTGCCGTTTTCGATTTCAACTATTTTTGCGCAAGTTCGATCCAAAAAATATCGATCGTGGCTTATTGCAACATAGGCATTTTCAGAGTTCACTAAGTAATCTTCAAGCCATTCAACCGCATCCACATCCAAGTGATTTGTAGGTTCATCGAGTAGAAATATATCTGATTCGGATAACAACAGACGCGCCATTCCGAGTCGATTTTTTTGACCGCCGGAAAGAACTGCGGTGGAAAGTTCCCAAGTTTCCTTTGGAAACCCGATTCCCAAAAGTATCGCTTCAGCTTTTGCTGTAAATTCAAAACCGCCCTCACGCTCAAATTCAGCCTGAATTTCCGAATAGCGTTCGAGAATCTCGGAAGAATGATCTTCAGCCATTTTATGCTCAAGTTCATGCATTTCCGATTCCAAATCGTGCAATCTTTTGTTTGCCGTTAAAGCCGCAGTGTGAACGGTTTCTTCCGTTTCAAAATCTATATGCTGTGCGAGCAAGCCAATTGATAGTCCGTTTATTTTTTGTACATCGCCTGTATCCGCAGAAACTTCGCCCGTTATAATCTTAAACAGCGTCGTTTTTCCGGCACCGTTTCGTCCCACCAAACCAACTTTTTCGCCAGGGTTGATTTGGAAGGAAACATCTTTCAGCACTTCATAGCCGCCGTAGGTTTTTTCTATGTTTGTAAGCTTAAATAGCATTCCTAAACAAAAAGAAGGCGGGCAAGCCCGCCTAAATAATTAACCGGTGCTGAAAATTACTTGTTTTCAGCCGTGTTTGAATTAGTTTCTTTTGGCGTTTCCTTAGAAGGTTCCTTCGGCTTTTCTTCTTTGTTTGAAGCCTCGGCTTTCTTTTCGCCTTCTTCAGGTTTTACCTCAGCATTGGCGTTTGAATTCGTGTCAGCATTTGAATTCGAATTTGAATCTGGCTCGGTCGCTTCATTTGCAGGAAGTGCAGGACGTGCACCACTTAAATCGTTCGGGTTATCGACAACCTTTTGCGCAAGATAATTTACAATCTTCGCTTCGTCCATCGCAATTGCGGCATAAGCGGCACTTACCAATTGTTTACGGGCATTCACAAGATTATCCGTAATTTGTTGTCTTACACCCGGACTATCCAACGTAAGCTTTTCTTCCTTTTCGTTACGTTCTTGCAATTTAAAAAACCAAGCCTTTCCTTGCAACGGCACCGGGCTGGTGTATTGACCCACTTCAAACTTTGGGTCCATAAACATTGACGCAATTTGTGGAGAAAATGTTTGTTTTAGCTGATCTTCCGTTATGTAACCCAAATCACCCTTCTTCATTTTACTGGGGTCTTCGCTTTCCGAAGCAGCCAAAGTGCCAAAATCTACGCCTTCCCCAAGTTTCTTTCTTATTTCTTCAATCTTCAAATTCGCCGATGTTTCGTCAGTGGTCGTATCACCTTGTCCGGAATTTGCCGGGTCAACAACAATAGCCGCCAACCTTACTCCGCGTTTTTTAACGAAAGCATCCTTATTGCCGTTGTAAAATGCTTCGATTTCAGTTTCTTTTGGTGCGTCAACCTTTCCGGTTACTTTTTCAACCAGTTTCTTAATCGCAAGCTGCTTCTTTACACTTTCACGAAATGTATCCTCAGTTTCACCGGCTTGCGAAAGGCGCTTATCAAATTCTTCTTTTGATACGCCTGAATTTGTTTTTATATTGTTAACTTCCGCCGTTACTTCTTCATCAGTTGGCATCGTACTTTCGGATTGCGCCTTTTGATACATCACCTCTTGTTGAATCAACTGATCCAAAACCTGAAGCCTGGCTTGAGTAAGTTCGAGCTGAGAAAGCCGTGCTTCTTGCCCTTGTGATTGCTTTTTGATTTCACGTTCAACATCTTCCATCTTAATTGCCGTACCGTTTACCGTTGCGGCAGTTTCGTTTGGATCGGTTGAACCGGGATTTTCACTGCCACCTTTGCCGGGACAGGCGGTCATTAAAAAGATTGCCAAAATTAAAACTGCAATCAAAGAAAAGTTTAGTTTAGATATTCGCACTTAGCTTATGCTCCTTAAAAAATGTATTATTGCTTGATTAAGTAACCTATATTTGGTATAAATTTTGTTTTTGAGTTTGAAACCAAACTCCTATCTTTTATTACCTCGTTATTATTTTTGGAGGCATATTATGGCAAAACGATGTGAAATTTGCGGCAAAGGTCCGATGTTCGGAAATAATGTTTCGCACGCAAACAACAAAACTCGTCGAAGATTTAACCCTAACTTACAACGCGTTCGCGTGTTATCCGCAAACGGTGCAAAGGAAAGAAAGAAAGTTTGCACAAACTGTATTAAGTCTGGAAAAATCACAAAAGCTGTTTAGACAGAAAAATTAACTTATCAAAGCAAATGCAGCTAAGCGAATACTCGCTTGGCTTTTTTACTTAACAAAGGCGATACAATCAATTTCAACCCTGGCGCCTTTTGGTAAAGCCGCCGCCTGCACCGTACTTCGCGCGGGCTTGTTTGAAACAAAATACTTTGAATAAACTTCGTTCATAGCGGCAAAATCGCCCATATCCGCCAAAAACACCGTAGTTTTCACGACAGTTTCAAAACTGGCACCACCGGCTTCTAAAACCTTCGACATATTCTTTAAGACTTGCTCGGTTTGCTCAGAAACATCTTCTGAGACAAATTCACCGGTAGCCGGATCAATAGGAATTTGTCCGGATAAAAACAGTTGTTCGCCGCACTTTATTGCCTGCGAATAAGGACCAATTGCACCGGGTGCATCTTCAGTTGAAATTACTTCGTTAATCACAAAATCACTCCCCTAAGAATATCTCAAACAAAACGCGAATATTAACAGATTAAATGCGAAAAATAAAGCATTAGGCGCAGTGTAGATTGGCGAAAATCGTGCTTATTTTAGATTATTTACGCGTTCCACATCCAGCACACCGGGCACATTCTTAATTGATGTAACAACCTTATCAAGATGCTTTTTATCAAAAACTTCAACAGTTACCTCAATTAAGCCCTGATCCCGATTAGAAACGCGCGCCCGCGCATCACGAATATTTGTTTTAATTTCAGAAATTGCGTTTGTTATACCGGCAAGCATTCCGGTTCTGTCTTCGGTGGTAACAAATAATTTTACCGATTGAATTAAATCTCGCTCGTCTTTAGCCCATT
Source organism: Pyrinomonadaceae bacterium (assembly GCA_047973305.1). Lineage (GTDB taxonomy): Bacteria > Acidobacteriota > Blastocatellia > Pyrinomonadales > Pyrinomonadaceae > Aridibacter. The sequence goes on along the minus strand of JBKEBT010000089.1, from coordinate 15,552 downwards.
CAACTTCCACAATTCGATCTTTGTTAACCATTAATTGCTTTACATTTTTGCAGTTTTTGTTGTGCACCACAACACCCTTTCCAAGCGATATATAGCCGATAATTTCTTCACCGCGAAGCGGATTGCAACACCTAGCGCGGGTAGTTAACAAGTTATCGACCCCTTTTACCACAATCGCTTGTTCGCCAAATCCAATTAGCCGCTTAACTGCTTTTACGCCGTTGCCAAAGCGGGTATCTTTTTTCCGCTCCGGATCGAGACTGGCAAACCTATCCGGTCCAAGAAATTTTGCAATCACGTTTTTCGGCAAAGACTTTCCGTAACCAATTGACGCAAAAAGGTCTTCAACCCGCCCGAGCCCGTATTCTTGCGCAACACGCGTTAGCTCTTTTGTGTCCCCTAGAATCTTCTTTGACGATAGGTTAAATTTCTTTATCTCCTTTTCGAGCAATTTCTTTCCAATATCAATTGAAGCATCGCGTTGTTGTTTTGCAATCCAATGCCGAATACGATTCCGCGCACGAGATGTTACGGCATAGCTAAGCCAATCACGCGAGGGCTTCGAACCTGTTGTTGTTAGCACTTCCACCACATTCCCATTTTGAAGTTTTGTACGAAGTGGCACGATTCTTCCGTTTATCTTTGCCCCTGTACAAGTATCGCCAACTTCAGAATGTATCGCGTAAGCAAAATCAATTGGTGTTGCGCCACGTGGAAGTTCTACAATCTTTCCTCGCGGAGTAAATGTGTAAACATCCGCCGGGTATAAGTCCAGTTTTAGCGACTCAAAAAATTCCTCCGAATCTTCGTTTATTTGTGTTGTTTCGACCAGTGGAAGTAGGAGCCTTTCCACAGTTTTGCGTAATTCTTCAATGCTTTTATCATGCGCTTCGCCGAGCTTATCCTCCTTATACCGCCAATGCGCAGCAACGCCTTCTTCCGCTACGTAGTGCATCTCCTCTGTTCGAATCTGAACTTCAAAGGCTTGACCGCCATCGCCGATTACGGATGTGTGTAGCGATTGGTATAAATTGTCACGCGGGTTTCCAATCCAATCCTTAAAACGTTCAGGAACAGGTGTCCAAATATCGTGAATTACGCTAAGTGCGAGGTAGCAGTTTCTTTTTGGATCGGATGTGATTATACGTGCGGCAATTAAATCGTAAACTTCATCAATTGTTAAGCGGCGCTTTTTTAGTTTTTTCCAAAGTGAATATAAACGTTTTACCCTGCTCTGAATTTCAACATACGGAACTTCGTTTTCACTCAGTTTTTGCTTGATGGTTTCTGTAATTTTTTCAAGTGCGGCTTCAAGTTCCGGACGACGGGCTTCGACCTCCTTTGCAAGTGCTTTATATTCTTTTGGATGAAGATTTTGAAATGAAAGATCTTCAAGTTCGCTCCTAATTTTACCCATACCGAGCCGATGCGCGATAGGTGCGTAAATATCCAATGTCTCCTGCGAAATACGTGCCCGCTTTTCTGGCTTTAGAAACTCCATCGTACGCATATTGTGGAGCCTGTCCGCAAGCTTAATCAACACTACGCGCACATCGGTTGCCATTGCCAGCACCATTTTACGAACGTTTTCTGCTTGCTGTTCTTCTTTGGTGAGATCCGAAATATGTGCGATTTTAGTTAATCCGTCAACAAGCTGTGCGATTTCTTCGCCAAAATAGCTTTTAATTGTTTCGAGATCAACCAAAGTATCTTCAACAACATCGTGTAAAAGCCCCGTCGCAACGCATGTGTCATCGAGTCGCATATCCGCCAATAGATCCGCTACGGCAAGTGGATGAACCAAGTAGGGTTCGCCAGAGGCACGTTTCTGCCCCTTATGATGTAGGGCTGAAAAAAGATATGCGCGCCGTATCATTTCCAAATCTACGTTTGGATGATTGCGCTCAACCTTTTCTATGATGTCCTCAATGCGAATCATTTCGTATTAATATAACAATTGCCACGCAATTTGCTTAAATTGCTTTAATAATTCCGTGCGCAAATTTGGGCAAAAAAAGCGACACCCAACTATGAAAATTGAGTGCCGAAAATTTGTTTAAATCAAACTATTTTATTTGTTTGCTTCAGAAGTATTTCCGCCCTGATCGGAAGAGTCGCCACCGGCTTTATTTTCGCCACCGGCTTCTTTCGCTTTTTGCGCTGCTTCGGCTTCTTCTTTCTTTCGTTTAATTTCTGCAAGCTTTTCAAATTTTGTTTTTGATTCTTCAGATTGCTTTTTCAACGAATCAGCTTGTTCTGCGTTGCCTTCCATTTCTGCAACTCTCATTGCTTGAACCAGCAACGAAGCCATATAAGACCAAGCTGAATCACTGTTTTCGTCCAGTTTCACCGCCTGTTTCGCATATCCAAGCCCTTCATCCACGCATTTCTTAAGTTGAGCAAACGTTTGTTCATCAGCCGGTTTTGTGAACTTATAAACTTGTTCACCGCCTTCCGTAACCGTTTTCTTAACGTCATCGCTATCCGTGATGTCAGATGCACACGTGTAATCTTTTGCAGCCAACGCAACATATGAATTTGCGCGAATGTCGTTTGGCAAATCTGCGTTTTCAGCCGCTGCCTTTTCCCATGCAAGCCACTTATCTTCCTGTTGCAAATTTTCGTAAAGGCTTGCCACTGCACTTATTATGCTGCTGAGCGCATCCTTTGTGTTTTGATAAGTTCCTTGTAACTTCGTGTTACCCGGGTTTTTATCCAGGTCAGCCTTTTCTTCGACCGCAGCCCTTTGATATTCCGGCAAAGCCTTTTGATATGCGGCGATTGCCTCTTGCGCTTTACTCGTATCCCTACGATTTCCGGCATAAATTGAATGAAGCGTTCGCGCCAAGAACAATTGTGCCGAACGGCTTTCCAGGGTTGTCCCATCCGGATCGTAAGAAACCGCCTTATTAAAATCTTTAATGGCTGTATCAAATTGCCTTTGATTGTACGCCTGTGCGCCATCAACCAAATTTTTGCGTGCCATCACCTTTTTGTAGTAGATACAACTGCTACCCACTAACGCAATCATCACTATAAGTGTTGTTAAACCTATCTTGTTCAACCAAGAACTTTTCATTACATTTGACTCCGTTCGCCGGTTAACGGGCGCGACACGCAATTTTTACGTATCGCGTTCCCGAAACACGGACATTAATCAGACAAATCATCAATCTGTAAACCAATCGGCGATGCACCGGCAAGTTTAGCTGCATCAATCACTCGAACAACATCACCGTATGGTACCGATTTTGGCGCCTTAATAAATACGGTTTTCTCAATCTCGTTAGAACCTGTACGAAACACACCTTGGTTTGTGCGATCCTTAAAGATTTCTGTAAGACGATCAGTCAGTGGTTTTGTGTTTGACGTATCGCCCGCGTCGTCTTGATTTAGCTTAACTCCCTTGGTTCCTTTATCGATTGATACCACAAGTGTCAACGGATTCGGTTTTACGATTGCCTGATCCGCATCCTTGTCGGGTTCGGCAGGCACCTTCGCATCAAACTTACTTGGTTTGAGTGGCGAAATTATCATAAAGATAATTAAAAGTACCAACAGAACGTCGATTAAGGGTGTCACATTAATGTTTGGTGTTGCGCCGTCTCCGGAGCCACCAGTTGACATTCCCATAGCTTTTTCTCCCGGCAAGAACTACTTTGCCTTGATTCTATAAAGGATTACTGTTCTTTAGCGTCGCCACTGTCTCCGCCTGTTTTCTTTTTATCGGCAACCAACCCAACCTTATCAATATCTTGTTTTCGGATGGTGTCAATTGCCTCAACAACCGTTCCATAATCGACTCCTACGCCGGCTTTTATGTAAACGATTCTTTGATTTGCAGGCTTTCCTTCCATTTTCGCTTTCACCTTCTCACCAAGCATATCCAACGGATATGCATCTTTCCCGATGAAAAACTGACCGTTATTTGGAATTGCAACAACTACAGAAGTATCCTTAGCAATTTCTTCGTCTTCTACTGCGGCAAGAGTATTCTTTGGAATATCAACGGTAACACCTTGTTGAAGCAACGGTGTAACAATCATGAAGATGATTAGCAAAACGAGCATCACATCCACCATAGGTGTTACGTTAATTTCCGAATTATATTCGTTACTGCCGCCTATAGCCATCGCCATAAGACAATTCTCCTTATTCTACTCTATCAATTAGCTGTCTAGACGCTTCGTGCTTTGCTTAATGAAGTAATCAACCAATTCAGACGCCGAGTTTTCCATTTCCACGCCAAAACTCGTGACTTTACTTGTAAAGTAGTTGAACAGCCAAACAGCCGGAACCGCAACTGCGATACCAAATGCCGTAGCAACAAGTGCTTCCGCGATAGCTCCACCAACGGCGCCGATACCTGCGGTTTCACTCTTTGCCAATTCAACGAACGCGCCGAGAATACCCACAACCGTTCCAAACAAACCCACAAACGGAGCAGTTGAACCGATGGTTGCAAGCCCAGCCAAACCGCGTTTTAATTCAGCAGTCTTAACTGCAATTGCTCTGTCAAGCGCGCGTTTTGAAGCTTCCATTTCAGCCGAAGTAATCGGACCGCTGTCTGCATAAGCGTTGAATTCTTTTAAGCCGGATGATACAACCATAGCCAAGTGCGAATCTTTATATTTGTCACTTATCGTAATTGCTTCACCGATATTGCTGTTCTTAAGAGCCTGCGCAACTTTGGGCGCATATTGGCGTGATTGTTGTTTTGCCTTATTATAGGTAAGCCATCTTTCGATTCCGATTGCGATTAAATAAATCGCTTGAAGCGTTAGAATGAACATCACGACCCAGCCGGGAATCGTCAGCGACCTTACAATCTTGTAAAGACTAAATTCAAATTGCTGCCCTTGTTCGGCGAGCATTATTGCCAAACCGAAAAGGCTAACTAAAAATGTCATTGTTTTTCCTCCAAAAAGTCAAAAAAGTTATGATTGCGAATAATGCGACCGCGACGATTTGCCCATGCGCGGTCGTCAAAATAAGCCTTACGGCTTGAAGTTATATACAATTACCCCTGAAACTTCCACAGGTTGACCTGACAAAAGTGTTGGAGCAAATCGTGCCCGTCTGGCTGCTGCAACCGCAGCCGGGCGCAATAATGGATGTCCAGTCGTGGCTGAAGCCGAAATAACGCTTCCGCTAGCACTTATTACGACCGATACGTTCACTGCGCCACTTGCACGAACTGCTTTTGCGGCAGCCGGATACGGTGGCGTAGGCAGGCTCACAGCTTTACCGTTTACTACCCCGCCCGAAATTCGCTTCGGAACCGCAGGTTTTGGCGGATCTTCTTTAGGCGGTGGTGGCGGTGGTGGCGGTGGTGCCGCCTTCTTTTCTTCAGGTTTTGACGAACTCGTGTTCGGATCAGCCGTACCGACACCGGTACCTTTTACGTTATCCGAACGCGCCGTGTTTCCATCGGGTGCCATTGTTGTATTCTGATTCGAATCACCTTGTCGGGTCAAAACTCCGAGGCGCCGTTCCGGAATCGTCGATTTTGTTACGCTAATTTTATCCGGAACTTTCGGCGGTGATTCTGAAATGTTTGCGATGATTTCTTTACGAATATCAATGTTTGGGTCATTGTTTTGTTTCTTTTCCGGTTCCACCTTTTCGGGTTCAGGCTGTGGAGCCTCTTCCGGAAGTGGAACGGGCTGGACGAGCGTTGAAAGTTCTAAGCCATCGCCGCCAACTCCGATATTTTGCGCAAACAAACTGTAAAGAACGCCCCCAAAAATCAACGAACCCAATATTGCCGCCGTGGTTATAAGCAGACCGTTCCTAATCTTGCCTTCGCCCTGGTGGCTTCGCGATTCAACCATTTGATCTAACATATCTTATTCCTCCCTTCTCCGGTGCCAATGGGTCAAGGGTATTTATTTGAACCTTAATTTGTCGATTTTGTTCCCGATAAACTAAAAGAAAGTACTTGAAAAGGAGTTTAGCTCTTTTCAAACCGTGAACAACTATTTCTTCATTTATCGTCTGAACAATGAACGGAATCGCCAGTCGTCGGATTACAAAAATCCCTGCAAAAACCGGAACTCCCATTTCGGTTTCAAGCGACGATACCAATAACCTTAATTGACCAGCAACGTTTTGAAGTCTAAAGTCTCAACATTAGAAAGTCAAGAAAAACTTAGCACTTTCAAATAATTTAATGTTCCCGGAACTCTGTTTAGGCATTAATGGTTAAAATACGGCATAAACAGGAGTAAGGTTTCATTTGCGACTTATTTATTTAATAAAATTTTGTAGCGGTTAGCGCGAAACCGGTCTTCGTTTAACCCTTCCTCTTGATGCGGAAGCAAGACGTTTTTCATCAACAGTCTTAACTTCGCGCATTTTCGATTCGCCCAACTTCCCTTGCCACCAAATCGCAATCGGGCTGGCAATAGCAATGGTTGAATAGGTACCCGATATTCCGCCAACAAACAGAGCCAGTGAAAATCCGCGTAGCACTTCCCCGCCGAACAACACAAGCGCCAACACCGATAAAAATACGAGACCGTTTGTAACAATCGTTCGCGACATTGTTTGGTTTATCGAATCATTTGTAAGCTCGTACAGACTTCCCTTTCGATTTAACGATAAATTTTCACGTATACGATCGAAAATCACGATTGAATCGTTTACCGAGAATCCGACCAGCGTTAACAGCGCCGCCAACACCGTCAAACTTATTTCCCACTGAAATATCGTAAAGAACGCAAGGGTCACCAAAACGTCGTGAAACACGGCTATAACGGCACCTGCCGCATAAGTCCAATCGTATCGAACGGCAATAAACAGCAAAATGCCGACCATTCCCAAAAGCGTTGCTATAACGGCTTGGTTTCTAAGCTGTACGCCTGCAACCGGAGTTACCGAATCGATTCCCTCAATCTTATATTTTGCATCCTTAGCCTGTGCCAATGATTGATCTGCCGGTGCTTCAGGTCCAAATGCATCCAGCGATTTTTTTACAAGCAGCCTGCCTTGATTTACTTGGTTAACTTCTTGATCGTTCACGGCTTTGCTTGCGACTGTTTTTGCGTCGGCGCCATTGTTAACATTAACCGACGCGTTCGTATTTGTATTCGCCGCTTTTTCTTCTTGTTTCGCGACTTTAGTTTCCTTCCTCACTTCAGATTGAACATCCGAAACCGAATCAATAAGTGGGATTTTGATTAAAATCTCATCGGTCTTATCAAGCGAACGCTGAATTACCGATTCAGACAAGCCAACCTTTGAAAGTTCGCTGCGTACCTGATCTTCGGAAGGTACACCACCGTTAAACTTTACCGTAATAACGGAACCACCTTGAAAATCAACTCCTAAGTTAAACGCATCCGTTCCACCCGGAACAGTCTGCCTAACAATTGCGGAAGTTAAGCCGCCAAGCAGCATTAACACAGAAACGGCGATAAGTGGGCGTCTAATCCCCATCCAATCTACGTTTATATTTTTGAATAGATCAAACATTTCTTTTACGAACCTCGCCGGCTTAGCCGCCGAAAAATTAAAAATTTTAGATGCTCAGACTTTCTTTTTTCGGGTTGAGTTCCAAAAGCCACATAAAAATCGTACGCGAAACAAACACCGCCGAAAACAGATTTATCAACAAACCGAGAACCAAAGTTACGGCAAAGCCGCGAATCGGACCCGAACCATAAAGATACAGAATTGTACCTGCGATTATGGTTGTAACGTGCGAATCGATAATCGTAATCCAAGCGCGGTCAAACCCAAGACTAATCGCCTCGGGCACCCGTTTTCCGTCACGCAATTCTTCCCTAATCCGCTCAAATATCAGAACGTTGGAGTCAACCGCCATACCAATTCCCAAAATAAGCCCGGCAATTCCGGGTAGCGTCAATGTTGAACCAAGCATAATCATTCCCGCGAGGGTTAGAATCATATTAAGTGTCAGACCCACAACAGCGTTGATGCCCGCACCGCGGTAATAGAAAAGCATAAAAATGACAACGAAGGCTAAGCCACCAAGCGATGCGTTTACACCTGAACGAATTGAATCTGCACCAAGGCTTGGTCCAACGGTTCGTTCTTCCAGATATTCCACTTTTGTAGGCAGTGCGCCAGATTTTAACGTCAGCGCCAAATCTTCGGCTGAAGCTTTAGTAAACTTGCCGTCGATTTGCCCTTGATCGTAAATCGGTGATTTTATAAACGCAACGGATTTTGCTTTGTCGTTAAGCACAACCGCCATGTAGTTGTTTATATTCTTGGTTGTCCACGCTCCAAATTTCTCGGCTCCGGCTGGTTTCAGCGAAAACGAGATTTGATAATCGCCTTCGTTTCCGGTTGTAGAAGTTGCAGAAGCTTCACGAAGGTCTGCACCTTCAACAATCGGAGGTGATTCCACAACAATCCATCCACGGGATGCGTTCGGATCGGTTTTTGCGGCTTCATCATCCCCGCCACGCTCCATATATTCAAAAACCTTCTGCGTCGGTGTTTCTTTACCACCTATGGTCTGAAGAGCCGCTTCTTTTGTCGGATACGTTGTTACCGGAGAGGGATTAGGCGCGCTAACAACCTTCATCAACGAAAGGTTGGAATCCGCACCAATTAGATTTTTGACGCGCTCCGGATTGTCAACCCCCGGCATCTGAAGCAAAATTTGCCCCGAATCAGCGGAACCTAAACGTTGAATTGTAGGCTCCTTCACGCCAAAGGCGTTGATACGGCTGGAAATAATCTGCAAAGCTTGCTCGGTAGCCTGATCCTTAATCACCGATTGGGCACGCTGTGGAAGAACCCAAGAAATGGTATTACCGCTTGTAGATTCATTCCATGTGGAAAAATCGACCTTTTTCTTTACTTCGGTTGAAACCTCATCGAGCTTCGACGGATCTGAAACCTCAAGATTAACTTGATAAACCCCGTCTTTTGCGACAAACGAACTGTTCGTAACCGGAAGATTTGCAGCTTCCGCCGCTCTGTAAGCGGCATCCTGATTTGCTTGCGTAATTTTCGCCAAATATTCGTCAAGGCGCACACGCATTACCAAGTGCGAGCCTCCTTTTAAATCAAGCCCCAGGTTAATGTTATTGGCGATGTTTTGTTTAATACCTTGCCAAGTGAAATCCTTTGCGGTAATTCTTCCGCGCGGTCCGATTACAAGATAAATTCCAAGAACCGCAATCACGATTATTATCGCCGTTCTGATTAACAACGTGTTATTCTTCATTCCAAAAAAACCGCCTATTTCTTTTCTTCTTCAGGGCGTTTACCAACCACGGCGGATTTGCCGATTTCTATCAACGATTTCTCCGCACTTCGTATAATAAAGCTGCTATCGCGCGTTTCAACGATTTTCCCTATCACGCCTCCGTTCGTAACAACTTCATCGCCGTTCTTTAGACTTTCAATCATAGCCTTTAGTTCTGCGCGTTGTTTGCTGTTCGGACGAATTACCAGTAAATAGAAAATTACACCGATTAGTAAGAAAGGAAGCAAATTTACGATTAAGCTTCCACCGCTGCTTTGAAGTAACAAAAATAGGTTCATATTAGTTTTGTGCAAATTTGCAAAACAGCAATTATAAATTAACACGCGTTAATTGCGAAACCGTAAACGCGGTAAAGTTTTTATCAAAAGACATTACTGTTCGTCGCCGTTTTTCATTGAATCAAAAAAATCTTTACGAAATACTTCTAAACGTTGCTTCTTTATAGCCTTTTGTAAACCACGCATCAAATTTAAATAGAATGCGAGATTGTGGTGCGTAATTAAGGTTGCCGCCAACATCTCTTTTGCTTGATAAAGGTGTCTGATATAGCCGCGCGAATATCGTTTGCAAACGGAACACGTACAATTCTTATCTAAAGGCGAATCGTCTTTCGCAAACCTCGAATTGCGAATGTTCAACTTGCCACCGGATGTAAAAACGCCACCGGTTCTGCCGTTTCGTGTTGGCATTACGCAATCAAACATATCTACACCACGGTAAACAGCTTCGACAATATCTTCCGGTGTGCCCACGCCCATCAAGTAACGCGGAGCTTCACGTGGCATTTTGGGTGCGATGTTTTCTACAACCTCATACATTACACTTTTTTCTTCGCCAACGCTTAATCCGCCGATTGCGTACCCATCGAAGCCAATCGCGGTTGTACGCTGCAGGCTTTCAATCCGTAACGGCAAATGACCCGCACCCTGTATAATTCCGAATATCGCCTGCCTTCCGCTTAAACCGTTGCAAGATTCCAAATAGCCCGTATCAAAGCCCGCATCTTGAAGCTCAATAAACTTTGTTTTTGATCTTTCAGCCCAACGCGCCGTTAGCTCCAAACTCTTTCTTGTTTTTTCGAAGCCCGCATCTCCCGGGGGACACTCGTCAAAAACCATCACGATTTCAGAACCGAGAGTGGCTTGAATCTCCATCGAAACCTCCGGTGACATAAACATTTTACTGCCATCCAAATGCGATCTAAATTCAACCCCTTCCTCATTCATCGAACGCAAATCCGATAAAGAAAACACCTGAAATCCGCCCGAATCCGTTAGCAATGCCCGGTTCCACGAAGAAAATTTATGCAATCCGCCAAATGCGCGAAGGACATCCACCCCGGGTCTTAACCATAAATGATAAGTGTTGCCAAGAATTATTCGTGCATCAAGTTCATCTTCAAGCCATTCAAATCTAACGCCTTTTACCGTTGCCTGCGTACCAACAGGCATAAAAACAGGCGTCTCAATTACTGAGCGCCTTGTTCTTAAAATACCTGTACGGGCTTCACCGTCCCTGGCTTTTACCTCAAAATCAATCGCCTTCATTTTTCTTAACACCCAACAATGCCCAAATGTTTGAGGCACCAACACCTATTTCGGAAATTACTTTTCCGTTGCGTCCAATCAAGATACCGGAAGGGGTTCCGGTTAGCTTTAGTGATTTTGCGAGTTCGTGATCGTTATCGACAATTACGGGCGAAACAAAACCCATATCCCGGTTCGGTTCTTCATCGCCACTGGAAAGCACAAGCAAATTCGGTTGCCCATCAATTCTTTGCTCATCCCAATTGCGCAATTTGCTCAAAAGATTTACACAATGTGGACATGTAGTGCTCCAATACGCAACCAAGGTTTCGGAATCTTTTAGATCTTCACTTTTGATCGTGTTTCCGTTTAAATCTTCCGCTTCAAATGCCGGCACATCCTCGCCAATCAGATCATCATCTCCGTTGCGGAAATAGAAAAACCCATCAATTGACATAGTGTTCGAAATCTTTTCTATGAGATTCGCAATCGCCGCGTCACCTGCCGCCGGATGAGTAAGAACACGCCCATCGGGTCCGACAAGTAGGGCAGTTGGCGTCCATTTGGCGTCCAGCATTTCGGAAACTACGTTATCCTTTTGGATATAAAAGTTGTCAAACCCCTTATCGCCAAACTTTTCAATATTTTCTTTAATTTCCCCGGTGCTGATGAACGCAAAATTTGTTCGTCCCGAAAGTTTCCTTTGCCATTCCTGAATTTCCGGTATAAGCGCTTTGCACGGAGTGCAGCTTGGACTTACAAAAAAGAGCAAGGTCGGCTCGGTTCCATTAAACAAATCTTCTCTGCTGAATTCGCCGCCGTTTAGCCCCTTAACGGAAAATTCCGGTACCTTGGAGCCAACCGGAAGACCGGTTTTTGGATCTTGAACATCGTTACGTTGAACTTCTCGTCCGCCATCGCTTGAAATAATTTCAAGCATTTCGATTCGACGCATTATCTGCGTTTGCTGCTCTGAAATCTTTTTCAAAAAATAAACAACTGCCGCGAGAAATGCTATTATCGCGAGACCTAAAATCAACTGTAAACCGTTCATTTGAAAAGTACTTCCCGTAGTATTTTCTAAGATATTTGTTCCTTGTCCGTTCGTTCCCCGCACAACCAAAACAAGCGCCAACAACAAAAACACAAAGTTTCGAAGTAACGATTTTTTGCTTACCGGCTCACTGTGAATTTGTCCAAAGCAATGACAATCTGGCGCATTTCCTTTTGAAATTTGATAAATCATTCCGGCGATGAAAAGAAGCATTAGCCCTGCGCCCATAATCCCCGCATAAAATGAAGTTTGCACGGGCAAAAAGAGCAATGCTATCGATAGCTCAACAATCGGCAACAAAAGCCCTGCGACACCGGAAATTGACTTCGGCACTCCAAAACTCTCAACCGCCCTTTTTGAACCTGCCAAATCATAAAACTTACCCGTGGCAGCAAGAGCAAAAATCACGAACAACACAAATCTTACAATAAGTACAAAAACATCCATTTCTTTCTTCAGCGCTTTCCTTTAGCTCGCTCTATTAGCTTAATAGGACTGGCAAAAAAATCAAACTGCTCACGTAAACGATTTTCGAGATATCGAAGATACGAAAAATGCAACCCGTCCTTGCCGGTTGCAGCTGTAAACAAAATAAAGAGAGGCGGGCGAATTCCGGCTTGTGTAATATATTTAATCTTTAACTTTGTTTTTCCGCCTTTTCCCGGAGCGTAACCGCTTCCACCCCGCGGTTGCATTACCGCAGCTTCAAAAAATTCGTTTAATTTTGCGGTGGGTATGCGCAAGTTTCTAGCTTCGTTTGCTTTCAAAACAAGTGGCAACAGGCGTGAAACCCTTTGCCCCGAAACGGCAGAAGTTGTAACAATCGGCGCCCAATCCATAAACTTCAACTTATCCCGAAATTCAAGTTCAAATTCCTTAACCGTGTTTGTATCTTTTTCCGCTATCAAATCCCACTTATTAATAGAAACAATCACGCTACAACCGGAATCCAAAGCATAACCCGCAATGCTCGCATCCAAATTTGTAACTCCCTCAGTGGCGTCAACAACCAGAATTGCCACATCGGCACGCTCAAGAGCCTTTCGCGCCATTATCACGGAAAGTTTTTCTGCCATCTCGGTTGTTTTACCCTTTCTGCGAATTCCTGCCGTATCGATTAGCAAAAATTCTTTACCTTCAAAAGTAAAGTTTGTGTCAACAGCATCACGAGTTGTGCCGGCTATGGGCGAAACTATGGCACGCTCTTCCCCCAGCAACTTATTTAAGATTGAAGATTTTCCAACATTGGGTCTGCCGATTATTGCAAGCTTTATAACATCCGGATATTTTTCTTCTTGTTCTTCCGAAAAATCTATTACGTCATAAAGTGCCTCTAGCAAATCGCCGATATTCGTGCCATGTTCGGCTGAAACGGCAAAAACATCGAAACCGTATTTATAAAATTCGAACGCTTCTTCTTCTACTTTGTTTGATTCAGCCTTGTTTGCTGCTATGAAAATCGGCTTACCCAAGTTACGCAACAAAACGCCGATTTCCTCATCCAGCGGCGTAATTCCGGCACGCGCGTCCACTACCCAAATAATCGCCTCAGATTGTGAAATTGCAAAATCCGCCTGCTTAAATATATTTGCGGGAATAATTGCGTCATCATCGGGCACAATTCCGCCCGTATCTATTAGCTCAAAAGTTCGGTTGCGCCATTCGACGATTCCGTACATACGATCTCGCGTAATTCCCGGTTGATTTCCAACAATTGCCCTTCGCGTTCCCGTTAAACGATTAAAGAGCGTAGATTTCCCCACGTTTGGTCTTCCAATTATTGTTACAAGCGGCTGCGTCATAAGTCTCAATTCTTATAGCATTTCAAAGCCCAAATAAAAACCACAGTAAGCAAACAAAAGGGCTGCACACCCAATTTAGGAATGCAGCCTACAAGATAATTCCATCCTAGTTTAATTCAATTATATTGTTTGAATCATTTGCGTCCATAAAAATACCATCCGAAAGTGTCAACATTTTTATCTTTTTCACTTCCTTCAAATTTACGGTAATCTCACGCGCGCCAGATTTCCATATTTCCGGTGTTTGATGAAAAACACGCGTTTCTCCATCAGATAAAGTTGCGACGATATCAAATGGCGCAGCGAACCCGCCGATGTTTCGCAGCTTAACCGCGTATCCGTTCTTGGTTTTATTCGCGCTTTCCAAACCAATATCAATATATCCGTTACTAAAAAACCAATTGTTAAAGAACCAGTTCAAATTCCTACCCGTTCCAGCGTTAAACGAATTGAACATATCCCATGGTAACGGATGTTTGCCGTTCCAACGTGCCATAAAGGTGTGTAAACCCTTCTTGAACTCGGCATCACCCAAAAGATCTTTTAATGCAAGATAGCCAAGCGCGGCTTTTCCGTATTCGTTCCCTCCGAACCCAATTCCAATCATTGCATCGCCGGGTGTGATGATTGGCAAATCAGAATCAGCTGTGTCTTGCTTTATCCAAACCGATGTTCGAAATTGCCTAAAAAATTCTATTGCCCTTTCATCACCCAAATCAACCTTTGAAATTAAATGTTCAAACGCGGTTACCCAACCCTCGTCCATAAAACCATAACGTTGTTCATTGATACCCATATAAAACGGGAACCAAGTATGGAAAAGTTCGTGTTCCACAATAAAGCGCGTAATAATTGGGTTACGCTTCGAACTGTCATTTACCATCATTGGATATTCCATATCCGCAAAACCGCGAACAATTGTGGTTTTCGAATATGGGTACGGTACGCCGGGGTAATTGTTTGAAGCCCAGCTCAAACCGTGTTTTCCAAATTCAACCATTTGCTGAAAATCGGCTGATTCTTTGTCATAAACCGCCTGAACACTTGCCCTTCGGTTTGTCTTATTATCAACCACCACACTTCCGGCATCCCACAAAAAATAATCGCTTGTTGCTGCGGCAATATCAGTTATTTTTTCAGCCTTAAATTTCCACGTTAAAGAACCCTGCTGTTTTGTTACTAATCCATTTTTGAGTTCTTCTTCGGTAGCCATATGGATAACGCTGTCGCTCGTCATCGAATCTTTTAGCCGGGCTGCGATTTTTGGCTGTAAGACCTCATTCGGGTTTTGAAGATCGCCCGTTGCGTAAACAACGAAATTTTTTGGCGCGGTTATTTCAAGCGAATAATTGTTGAAGTCGTTATAAAACTCGTGAGATTCGATGAAGTTCATCTTGTCCCATCCATCTACGTCGTCGTAAACCGCAACCCGTGGATAAAAATACGCAAGAAAGAAAGTGCGATCCGTAATCGCGCCTTCTCTACCGCTTTTAACGGACATATCATAGTGCCATTTAAAACCAAGCTTTATTGAGGATTTTTTCGCAAGTGGCTTTTCGAGCTTAATCTCACGCCAAGTTCTGCCTTTCTCTACTTTCCACGGCTGCACAACCCCGTTTAATGTAAATTCATCGATAGTTACTCCGGACGTTAGGTAATCCGTTGAAATCGGATTTGCACGCGGTGCCTCCGCTTGATGCGAATTCAGTTCAAGCCTGATTACAATTGAATTAAGTTGATTTGGACTATTATTGAAGTATGTAATTTCTTCAGAACCTGTAATCTTTTTATCAGGCGGAGCAAGTGAAATTTTAATGTCGTAATTCGCTGTGTTTTGCCAATAGTTCTTCCCCGGGTTTCCGTCCGCGCTTCGGGTTTGCATATTAAACGCGTTTTGAACATTTCGAGGCATATATAGATTTT
>JBKEBT010000088.1:0-8335 GCA_047973305.1 Pyrinomonadaceae bacterium | reverse complement strand
CCGCCATATTAAAATCAACCAAACACAACATCAACCATTAACAATAAAAAAATGAGCAACATTATATTATACGAAACACCACAGGCCAAAATATCGGTATCGGTTCGGTTTGAAGACGAAACATTGTGGCTGTCACACAAAACTATGGCTGAATTGTGTGGTGTGGAAAGTCATACAATTACTTATCATTTAAAGGAAATCTACAAAACAGGAGAATTGAACGAAATGGCAACTACTCGAAAAATTCGAGTAGTTCAAAAAGAAGGTAATAGAGAGGTAAACCGTGAACTGGATTTCTACAACCTCGATGCCATTATTGCTGTGGGGTATCGGGTAAATAGCAAACAAGCCACACAATTTCGTATTTGGGCTACACAAACGCTTAAAGAGTATATTACCAAAGGTTTTGTGTTAGACGACGAACGTTTGAAACAAGGCAAAAACTTTGGCAAAGACCATTTTGACGAGTTATTGGCTCGTATCCGAGATATTCGTGCATCCGAAAAACGCTTTTATCAAAAAATCCGTGATTTGTTTATGATGAGCGAAGATTACGACAAAACGGATAAAAAAACCGAACTGTTTTTTGCCGAAGTACAAAACAAATTACTCTTTGCAGCAACGCAGCATACCGCAGCTGAGATTATTGTGCAACGTGCCAAAGCCGAAACGCTCAATATGGGTTTGACTTCGTGGAAAGGGAGCCGTGTACGCAAAGAAGATGTAATCATTGCCAAAAATTATTTGTCCGAAGACGAAATAGATACGCTCAACCGAATGGTAACATTGTTTTTAGATACTGCCGAACTGCGGGTAAAAGAACAAATACCGTTAAGTATTGATTTTTGGAAACAAGAAGCGGACAGCGTTATACAGTTTAGCCGAAAACCACTTTTATTAGGCAAAGGAAAAGTGAGCAAAGAAAAAGCCAAAGATTTTGCCGAAAAACAATATGCCGTTTTTGACAGCGAACGCAAAAAAACCGAAGCGCTCCAAGCCGATTTGGAAGACCAAAAAGCCATTGAAGAACTCTTGAAAAAATTACCGAATAAATGAGCAACATACAAAAATTATTACAAGGCGTAGAAGTGGAATGGAAACCGTTGGGGGAAGTTCTTGTACGCACAAAAGGAACAAGAATTACTGCTGGTCAAATGAAAGTATTTCACAAAGATGGTGCTCCTTTGAAAATTTTTGCTGGCGGTAAAACTGTTGCTTTTGTTGATTATAAAGACATACCTGAGAAAGACATAAATAAAGAGCCTTCTATTATAGTGAAATCTCGTGGCATTATTGAGTTTGAGTATTATGATAAGCCGTTTTCACATAAAAACGAGATGTGGTCTTACCATTCCAAATATGAAAATATTGATGTTAAGTTTGTATATCATTACCTAAGGATAAATGAACCTTATTTTCAAAATATAGCAAGTAGAATGCAGATGCCACAAATTTCTACTCCTGATACGGAAAAATTTATTATCCCCATCCCACCTTTATCCGTCCAGCAAAAAATAGTTGAAATATTAGATAAGTTTACCGAGCTTACAGCAGAGCTTACAGCAGAGCTTACAGCCCGTAAAAAACAGTATGTGTTTTATAGAGAACAATTGTTAATGGTAAATGATAAATGGTTAAGGAACGGCAAAGAAGTGGAATGGAAGAGTTTGGGTAACAAAGACTTTTTTGAAATTTCTTCAGGAGGCACACCTTTAACAACAAAAAATGAATACTGGGATAAGGGCAATGTTCCTTGGCTTAAGTCAGAATCTTGTAATAATATATCTGTATATTCAGCCAATTATTTCATAACAGAATTAGGTTTAAAAAAATCAAGTGCAAAACTTTTAAACAAGAATACCACATTGATTGCCTTAGTCGGTGCTACTATTTTTAAGACTGCATATTTAGAGTTTGAAGCTGCAACTAATCAGAATATTGCAAGTATTAAATCATTAAAAACAGCAATAGTTAAAGATAAGTATGTATTCTACTACTTAACGAACTTATATGAGTTTTTAAAATCAGAAATGAGAAATTATGGAATGCTAAATTTAACCAAATTAAGAACATTCCAAATCCCCATTCCACCATTAGAAGAACAAGCCCGAATTGTTGCCATTCTCGATAAATTTGATACCTTAACCACGAGTATCAGCGAAGGTTTGCCAAGAGAGATAGAATTACGACAAAAACAATACGAATATTACAGAAATTTACTTTTAACATTCCCAAAAGCCAACGAATTGAAATGATATACAACCCACAAAAGCACCATCGCAAATCTATCCGATTAAAAGGATACGATTATTCGCGGGCAGGATTGTATTTCATTACTATTTGTTGCCAAGA
Source organism: Pyrinomonadaceae bacterium (assembly GCA_047973305.1). Taxonomy (GTDB): domain Bacteria; phylum Acidobacteriota; class Blastocatellia; order Pyrinomonadales; family Pyrinomonadaceae; genus Aridibacter. Next base: position 5,983 of record JBKEBT010000088.1, on the reverse strand, counting down.
CAGGGCACATTTATTTGGACACATCGAAAACGGACAAATGATATTGAATAAATTTGGGGAAATAGCCTTTTCAGAATGGGCAAAAACGACACAGATAAGAACCAATTGCCAGCTTCATGAATTTATCATTATGCCAAACCACATTCACGGCATTATAGAAATAATTTTCCAAAAAGAAGAAGAGAAAAACGAAATTGGAGCCTTCAAATCGCCATCGCAAACCATTGGCTCCATCATTAGAGGATTCAAAATAGCCACGATAAAAAGAATTAAAGATTTTATTCAAGATAAGGATATTAATAATTATAGTACGGGCGAATCGCAATTCGCCCCATTCGCCCCAACGGATTCCTATTCAACGAAAAAAATAAAATCTTTAGATTTTAAAATTTGGCAACGCAATTATTACGAGCATATTATAAGAAACGAACAAGCATTTCATAGAAAATCAGAATACATTATTAACAACCCAAAAAAATGGGAAAACGACAAATTAAAATAGAAAATAAAAATAATAATATTATTAGTACGGGCGAATTGCAATTCGCCCCAACGCCTCAACGGATTCGCCCCAATCGCCCCAACGAAATCCGATACAATTAATTCATTTAGGAAAATAAAAACATGAAAGAATACACACCCATCTCAGAAACCAACAATTTCATCGTTCTTGATAAATATACCAAGCATTCCGAAACACACGAAGCACAAACGGGTTATCAATCTGAAGCAGCTTTGGAGTTTGAATTTATCCAAGACTTGGTACAACAAGGCTACGAAAATCCTGCCAATTTAACCACACAACAAGCCCTATTAGCCAACGTTAGAACACAACTGCAAGCATTAAACAATACAACGTTTACAGATGCAGAATGGACTCGTTTTGTAGAAGAATTTTTAGACAAACCAGGAGATAATATTGTTGACAAAACCCGAAACCTACACGACAACTACATCTACGATTTTGTATTTGACGATGGGCATATCCAAAACATTTATTTGGTAGATAAGGTAAATACAACCCGCAATAAAGTACAAGTCATTTCACAATTTGAACAAAAAGGAACGCATTCCAACCGCTACGACGTTACCATTTTGGTAAACGGTTTGCCTTTGGTACAAGTAGAACTTAAAAAACGAGGTGTAGCCATTCGCGAAGCTTTTAACCAAGTACATCGGTACAGCAAAGAAAGTTTTAACAGCGAAAATTCACTCTTTAAATACTTACAAATATTCGTTATCTCCAACGGAACAGAAAGCCGTTACTTTGCCAACACCGTAAAACGAGATAAAAACAGCTTTGATTTCACCATGAATTGGGCAAAAGCCGACAATTCATTAATCAAAGATTTAAAGGATTTTACCGCTACCTTTTTTCAAAAACACACCTTATTACAAGTGCTGCTCAAGTATTCGGTATTCGATACAAGCGATACTTTGCTTATAATGCGTCCGTATCAAATTGCAGCTACCGAACGTATGCTATGGAAGATAAGAAGTTCTTTTGAAGCAAAAAATTGGGCAAAGCCCGAAAGTGGCGGCTATATTTGGCACACTACCGGCTCCGGCAAAACGCTAACCAGTTTTAAGGCGGCACGATTAGCCACCCGATTGGATTTTATCGATAAAGTGTTTTTTGTGGTGGACCGTAAAGATCTTGATTTTCAAACCATGAAAGAATACCAGCGGTTTTCGCCAGATAGTGTAAACGGTTCGGATAGCACAGCAGGTTTAAAACGGAATATTGATAAAGACGATAATAAAATCATCGTTACCACCATTCAGAAACTCAATAATCTGATGAAAACGGAAAGTGGTTTAGCCGTTTATCAAAAGCAAGTGGTTTTCATATTTGATGAATGCCACCGCTCGCAGTTTGGCGAAGCCCAAAAGAATTTAAAGAAGAAGTTTAAAAAATACTATCAATTTGGGTTTACGGGAACACCAATATTCCCGGAAAACGCCTTAGGCTCTGAAACTACGGCAAGTGTATTTGGAAGGGAATTGCATTCGTATGTTATTACCGATGCCATTCGAGATGAAAAAGTACTCAAATTTAAGGTAGATTATAATGATGTCCGTCCACAGTTTAAGAAAATAGAAACCGAACAAGACGAGAAAAAACTAACAGCCGCCGAAAACAAAAAAGCCCTGTTGCATCCTGCACGAATCAAAGAAATATCTCAATACATCTTGAATAATTTCAGGATTAAAACCCATAGAAACAAGGGTAGCAACAACGGGTTTAATGCTATGTTTGCGGTAAGTAGTGTTGATGCCGCCAAATGTTTTTATCAAGAGTTGAACCAATTGCAAAAAGAGAGCGATGCGCAGTTGAAAATTGCAACTATTTTTTCCTTCGCGGCAAATGAAGAGCAGAATGCTGTCGGCGATATTGAAGACGAAACCTTTGAGCCATCGGCAATGGAAAGCAGTGCCAAGGAGTTCCTGACGAAAGCGATCAATGATTATAACGCAATGTTCGAAACCAGTTATGGCGTTGAAAGCAAAGAATTTCAAAACTACTACCGCGATTTGGCAAAACGGGTAAAAAGCAAAGAAGTTGATTTAATTATTGTAGTCGGCATGTTCCTTACAGGTTTTGATGCGCCTACACTCAACACCTTGTTTGTTGACAAAAATTTGCGTTATCACGGTTTGATTCAAGCCTTCTCACGTACCAACCGTATTTATGATGCCACCAAAACCTTTGGAAACATCGTTACGTTCCGTGATGTGGAACAAGCCACCATTGATGCAATCAAATTATTTGGCGATAGCAATACGAAAAATGTGGTTTTAGAAAAGAGTTACCGTGAATACTTGGATGGTTTTACAGACATTGCAACCGGTGAAGCCCGCCGAGGTTATGTAGAAGTTGTAAAAGAGTTGAATAAGAAATTTCCTAAGCATGACGAAATCGTAAAGGAAAAAGACAAAAAGGAATTTGCAAAACTATTTGGAGAATATTTAAGAGTAGAAAACATTCTGCAGAATTATGACGAATTTACGAATCTAAAGGCACTTAAAGAAATAGATTCAAACGAAACTGAAGCCATTGAAGATTTTAAAGAATCGCATTTTATTTCGGATGAAGAATTGACGGCGATGCAAACAATGGAAGTTTTGCCGGAACGCACGGTGCAAGATTATAAATCAACATACAACGATATTCGTGATTGGTTGCGAAATAAGACCAATAATAACAAGCCGGGGCAATCAACAATTGATTGGGATGATGTGGTTTTTGAAGTTGAATTGCTTAAGTCACAAGAAATAGATCTCGAATATATTCTTGAATTGATTTTTGAAAAAAATAAAAACACAAAGGACAAAACGGCTTTAGTAAAGGAAATTCGAAGGGTTATCCGTGCCAGTATTGGCAACAGAGCCAAAGAAGGGTTGGTTGTTGATTTTATTAATGAAACCGATCTTGACATGATTAAAGACAAGGCAAGCATTATTGGTGCATTCTTTGATTTTGCACAATCGAAACAGAAAGCTGAGGCTGAAGCACTTATCGCAGAAGAGGAACTAAATGAAGTCGAGGCTAAACGTTATATTTTATCGTCTTTAAATCGTCAATATGCGAGTGAGAACGGAACAGATCTGAATTCGATATTACCAAAAATGAGCCCGCTAAATCCTCAATATCTTACGAAGAAGCAAAGTGTTTTTCAAAAGATTTCAGCTTTTGTAGAAAAGTTTAAGGGCGTGGGTGGTGAAGTTTAAAGTTTTCTGAAGGGAACGTCGCTGATTTGGAATCGAATAGAGCGAATTAATTGAAGATTAAAGCAAAATACTGGTGTTATGCTTCAGCATCAAACGGTGTCTTGTCAATTTTTTGTATAAACTTTCTCTATCACTTTTATGCGAAGGGTTGAGGATTTGCGTTCCTCACATTGATTCAGCCTTTTCCCAAGCTACTGTTTTCCGTGAATACTCGAATTTGTTTCAATTTTAATTGCCACTAGCTTTAGCTAGTGGATAGGCTCAACAAAACTATCAGGCTTTAGCCGAACATCAGATAAACGCAATTTTATTTTTGTAAAAGTTGAATGGGTGGTTGAAAGTCTTTTATTATTTTGCTAAAGCCGGCTCTGAGCCCTATTCCGACTGCTAAAGCAGACGGCAATTCAGAAATCTAAAACACAAGAAACAAGATAAGTATCGAAACTTACTACTGCGTGAAACCTCGCGGAACAAAGCCTCTTCCGTGGCTGTAAATCTCAATCAGCAAACGCGCGCACGATCTAGCCAAAGTAGCTTTTGGAATTGAATACTTTATCCGTTGTGCCGTTTTTTACCGAGTATGAAAAGCCCTTTTGAACTGCAAACGCACCAACTTCGCCACGTTTTGAAATCGCAATAAACCCAACTTGCAGTTCCTTTGCCTTTTTTAGGTCTCGTTTAACGATGCGCCTAACGGCTTCTTTACAGGCTGCCATCGGACTTTTTCCGTTACGCATTTGTTCGATTACGGTGTGCGTTCCGCAGATGCGTATAACTTCTTCGCCAACGCCTGAACTTGTTGCGGCACCTACTTCGTTATCAACAAACAGCCCGGCACCGATGATTGGCGAATCACCTACGCGTCCGTGAATCTTAAATGCCATTCCGCTTGTAGTGCACGCGCCGGAAAGATCGCCCTTTGCATCCAATGCGATTGTTCCCATTGTGTCGTGGTTCGGTGAGCCATCCGTTAGGGTGTATGGCGCATCGATGCGTGAAATCGAACGGGATTCGGAATTTTCGATGTTAACAACAGGTTTATATTCCGATTTCTTAAGCCAGTTCTTCCAAGCTTTTTCAGCCTCAGGCGAAAGTGTTTCGGGTTCAAGTTCAAACCCGTTTTCAACGGCAAACTGCGTTGCTCCATCGCCAACAAGTAACACGTGAGGCGAATGTTCCATAACTTTTCGTGCGACTGAAATCGGATGTTTTATGCGCCGCATAAACGCAACGCCGCCGCAATTCGCATCTTGATCCATAATCGAAGCATCGAGCGTAACAACCCCATCGCGGTCAGGGTTTGCGCCCAAGCCAACGCAACAACTTACTTCATCTTCTGCAGAACGCGCGGCACTTTCAACCGCATCAATTGCGGATCCACTATTTTTCAATACATCCCACGCCGCGGCATTCGCGCGCATTCCGCTATCCCAAGTAGAAACCACCAACGGAGATTTATACTTTTGGTTTGCGCCGAACGCAGTTTTCCCGAACACGGAAAAGGGAACGGCAAGTGATGCAATTTGTAGAAATGTTCGTCTATTTGGCATTGTTTTTAGCAGTGATTTCAAGAATAATACACCTAAACTGATGAGTATAAAAATTGAAGTTTGTGTTGATACGGTAGAATCCGCCGTTGCCGCCCAACAAGGTGGAGCCGATAGGGTTGAATTGTGCGATAACCTGTTTGAAGGCGGAACAACGCCGAGTTACGGCGCGATAAAAAAAGCGCGTGAGCTTTTAAACATCGGGTTGCATGTTTTGATACGACCGCGGGCGGGAGATTTTCTCTATTCGTTGCAAGAAATAGAGATAATGCGTTTGGATATAGAGGTTGCGAAAGAGCTTGATGCAGATGGAGTCGTCTTTGGGGTTTTATGTGAAGACGGCAGAATTAACACGAGCGTAACGCGAGAATTGATTGAACTGGCGCGTCCAATGTCTGTAACCTTCCATCGTGCGTTTGATGTATCGGCAGATGCACTTCTTGCAATGAAAGAATTGATGGCGGTTGGCGTGGATCGCGTTCTAACTTCCGGACAGGCTCCGAATGCATTTGAGGGATTTGAAACAATAAAGCGGTTGAATGAATTCGCGGGCGATGATCTTAAGATACTGGCATGCGGCGAACTAAACGCAGAAAATGTAAAGAGATTTATTGGGCTTACAAATGTAAAGGAAGTACACCTGACGGGATTTGCATCAATCGAAACATCTATGAATTTTAGAAATAGCGCCGTTTATATGGGTG
>JBKEBT010000087.1:0-29986 GCA_047973305.1 Pyrinomonadaceae bacterium | reverse complement strand
TTCTAAATTTATGGACGTAAACAATTTTCGATTTGGAATTGAACATGAAATCGCATTTATAAATTCAAACGGCGAATTTGCTGATTTTTCGAACACATTGTTTTCCGATCTCCAAAAGATTGTTGATGTGCTTCCGGAATATGGCGCTGATGCAGACCAGCTTCGCACCGGCGATGCGGGAATCAAGCGAAAACGATGGTATATAGAAGGGTTTGAGCGTTTTGACCTCGACGGAACTGTGATTGATTGCCCGCCAAAGGGCATCGAAATTCGTACTTCAATACATAATTCAGTTTTGGGTGCGGTAAACGAACTTTCACAAAGTATCGATATGATTCGTGCTGAAGCCACAAAGCTTGGTTTCGCACCCATAATTGCAAGTTTTAACCCGAATTCAAGCGAATTTGTCCCAAATCCACCACTAAACTCGTATGAGCAAAGTTTGCGAAAGGAATCCCCGGAATCCAGAACCGCAGCAATTCCGATGCTGACATACGGTCCGGATTTGAGTATTTCAAATGCAACGTTTTCAACCGCCGAAAACATCGACATTGCGCGAAAATTTACATATTACAGTCCGTTTATTGTCCCGTTTAGCTTTTCGTCTCCAATTGTAAACGGTAAAGTTTCAGAATTTTTGTCATATCGAACTTACGTTCGCACGGGAATTCGCCCTGCGACAATGGTTTTTATAAAAAATACTGAGGATTATGTTCATTGTGAACCCTCATTAACGCAAATCGCACGAATTCCGGCGGAAACAGGGCGCATTGAGTTTAAGGCATTCGATACCTGTGCTGATTTTTCGCTTTATTCCGGGTTACTGGCACTTCTAAAAGCTTTGGCAATAGACAAAACCCTTGAAGGCAGATCAGATACTCCAAACTCGAATCTTCATAAGCTTTCTGCAAAAGAAGGATTTAAATCTGAAATTATTTTCGAAACGGCAAAACGGGTACTCGACACTGCAAGTAATACATTAAGTAACGCGTCGGAGGCGGTTCTAATTACACCACTTAGAACTATGTTACAAGCTAGAAGATCGCCGGCGTTTGACATTGTTTCTAGATTCCAACCGCAAGAAAATGTTTCACGAAATCTCGGCAAACTTATTTACTAAATTCCAATTTCGCAACTGAAAGGTTAACGAATCAACTCGTACAAACTTCTATTTGGCGAAAACCACTACAAGAATTCACTTACTTGGGTCGTTCAGCAGTTACGCCAATGTAAAATAGTGTTTCGATTAGCTCCTCTCGCGTCCACTTTGAATCGCTTCCGCGCTTCTTCCCTATCGTCTTCTTTATAAACCTCGCCAAATTTGCAGCCGCCAGCGGGTAACTTGCATCTGTCCAACATTTTTTCCGGTATGCTTTATCCAACCCGAATGTGGTTTTCGGATCAACACTTTTCAATCCACTTGCACAAATTAGCGAGTATCCGCCCAGTTTTATTGCATAAACTGATTTAAACTCATCCAAGCGTCGCAATACTTCTTCCACTTGCTTCGGATTATTCGAAACATCAAGCGTAAATTCCCGAAAAGCGGTCAGGTCATTATCCCCAGAGCTTACCGTTCCATCTCCCGAAACATTCCCGAAAACGATCAAATGGGGATTAAAATCAATCGTTGACCCGACGTTAACGCCCATTGACACACGGCTTTCATCCAACTTAAATGGCACATATTTTGGTTCAGAAGTATGCGTATGCCCATAAAGCCAATAGTTTTTGCCGCCTTCCAACCATAATTCACGAAGTGCGCGTACAAAGTTTTCATCCTTCGGTATGTCATCTTCAGAATCTTGCTTTGCGCCGAAAAGTGAATCTGGCGGATAATGTGACGCAATCATACGAAAATTTGTTTTTTGATTACTCGGTGCCAGTTTATTCCGCAGAAAATCGATTTGAGAAACGTTACGGCTTTCAGTCTCTTTATAAGAAATTCCACCAAATGCGCCCCAAAACTCGGTTCCCTTTGCGCAATTTTTAGTTTCACGTTTAGACGCGCGAAAATCTGCATAATCTGAAGTATCCGACAGCAGAATTTCGGTGTTAGTTTGTGCGCTTGTATCATGATACCGCAATAACGCGGAATAAAAATATTGCTGATGATCGTGGCAATCGGTTCCATGCTTTTGTACCAGTTCCTTGAGCTCATCAAAGTCATCAACAAACTCATAACCCTCACCTAAGATTTTGGCGCTTTCACGATTGAATTTTGCCACCTTTGAAATAAATTCGAATTTGGTCAGTGGCAAATTCGGATGCCTTTTTGTGGGGTTCCGCTCACAAATTTTTGCACGGTTTATGGAATTAACGGTATTTCCCATCCCAAGATAATCGTGGTTGCCAACCACGATGAAAATTGGAATTGTGTTTTTCTGCCTAATTTGAAATTCGCGCAAAACCGAAATACCGGTGTTGATTTCATCGGCGCAGCCGCTGTTTGCAATATCCCCTAAATATAAGATTATGTCCGGTTTGTCTTTGCTATTAGCCATCTTTTCAAGTAACGAGGCAAGAATATACTTTTCGTAAACTTCAACCGCAACCGGACGAATTGCAACGTTTACAAACCTATCGGCAATTCGGCTTCGCATTCCCTCGTTATACGTTCCGTTTTGTGTGGTTAATTGCGAATCCGCAACCATACCAATTTTCAATGGAAACTTTTCTTGTGAATATGCAAATGATGCTGATAGCAACATCAAGAAACATGCATGGAATAATGAATAACCTAAATTCTTCGAAAACATATATAGACTTAAAATAATAAGTTTGGTGAACTTGTCAACCTGGTTTTGACGGCGATATTTTTTCAAAATGATGGTGCAAATGCAACATCGCGCGCGCATCAAAACAAATTGAGTTTTCAGCCTTCGACCAAGCCTTAATTTTAAACACAATTGCCTAAACGCTTATACCATCGAATATTAAAACACCACTAGCGGCTTTACGCGTTAAAATAATTCACTTATTCTTCGGAAAAAGTATGAATATATTTCTCGACAAACCAAGCTCCTTTGATTTTCTTTGCACGGTTAATAGTCACGGCTGGACAGATCTTGCCCCTTTTTCTTTTGATCAATCTGAAAGTTCACTGAGTTATGTTTTTTCAGGTTCGATATACAAGAAGCCGATATCAGCTAAGTTGACCGATTTACCCGATAAAATTTGTATTGAAACCGAAAAAATATCCGCCGCCCAATCACAGCTCCTTGTGAAACGAGTCGCGTACGTTCTCCGGTTTGACGACAATTTTTCTGATTTCTACGAAATTACAAAACGAAAGAAGGAATTTAGATGGATCAACCGGATTTTTGCCGGAAGATTGATTCGTGCTGATACAGTTTTTGAAGACTTGATCAAAACAATTTGCACCACAAATTGCTCGTGGAATCTTACAATTTCGATGATTCGCAACCTAGTTGAGCACCTTGGTCAGCCCGTTTCGGATGGCTCGAAATCATTTCCTCTTCCGGAAGCCTTAGCTTCAAAAGATGAAAGATTTTTTCGTGAAGTTATACGAACCGGCTATCGCGCGCCCTATTTTGTTGAACTTTCAAGGTCGATTTCTGATGGGAAACTGGATCCTGAGCAATGGCTGGATTCAGAGATTTCCACGCCGGAATTAAAAAAGCAGATTAAAGCGATAAAAGGCGTTGGTGAATATGCCGCAGAAACCCTTCTGAAGTTGTTAGGACGTTACGAAGGTCTTGCTTTGGATTCGTGGTTGCGTGCTGAATTCTATAACAAATATTGTAACGGTGAAAAATGCGATGATGCCGAGATTGCAGATTTTTACGAAGAATTCGGCAAATTTCGTGGGCTCGCCATCTGGCTGGATATGAGCAAGCGTTGGATTATAAAATGAGATATTAGGTATCAAATTAGGTCACTTTGTTGTTTGGTTCTTCAAAAACTTACCAATATCCGCTTTATGGTTTAGCGTTGCGACGCATTTCCCTTGCCTTCTACGATGTTTTTGATACGCACGGTCATAGTATTCCAAAATTTTTTCAGTAGCTTTTCGTAAGTTCCCACGCTTTAAATCTTCCAAAACTTCGTTCGTGCGCTTTCCACCAAGCTGTTTGTATAGCCGCGAAACTGCTTCGATTAATTCAGAAGTTCCTTCGCACGAATAGGTCTCGATTAAATATTCAATACGTTCATTTATTGGACGCGTAACTTCAACAGCCGGCGCTTTGCGAATTTGCTTTATCAATGACTCAGGCACCCAACAGTTTCCAATTTGTGCACTTTCGGCTTCAATCCAAATTCTTTGATTCGGCTTGAATTTGCTCAATTCTTCCGCAATCATGTTTTGAAATTGCTGTGATGTCGGTTGAGGCTGCATTCCAATAGCGCCAAATACGCTACCGCGATGATTTGCAAGACCTTCCAAATCTAAAACTTGCTCACCTTGTTTTGCAAATCGTCTTAAGATCTCAGTTTTTCCCGCGCCGGTTAAGCCTGTTAAGACAATAATCTCACGTGGTTTTGAAACTTCGGTTAGCGCCCAGTTTCTATATGCTTTGTAACCGCCATCCAACACGGCGGTTTCGATTTTTTCCTCGTCAAATTTTGCCGCCAAACTTCGACTTCGTAGCCCTCCGCGGGCACAATGTATTCGAATTCTGCCGTCGTTTGATAGCTTGCTTCCCTTTTTTAGCAAATCTCTTAGCTTTGGGTAAACATATTGAAAACCTAGTTCAATCGCCGCTTCTTTTCCCGTGCCCTTGTAAATAGATCCAATTTGGGCACGTTCTTTATCATCAAAAAGCGCAAGATTGATTGCACCGGGAATATGTCCCTTTTGAAACTCACTCGGACTTCTTACATCCAAAATCGGTCCACCGAACGTTCGAAATTCATTTATCGGTAATTTAATTTTGTTTTGAAAATTCTCCACAGAAAGGCTTCGAGTTTATCATATTTCAACCAAACTGAAGCCGTTCCGCGCTTTTTGCGTAACTAATCGAATAAATCCGCAAAATCGATTGAAAAAATAAATCTACCGGCGCCTTCGTTTTGGTCGCGATTGAGATTCCATATATAACCGGAACTCAAATTAACAAAAAAGTAATGAATTTTTATTCCACCGCCCAACCCCGATTTCCACGGAGAAGATGTGCCATTTTGCTTGATTCTACCCATGTCAAAAAGCACAACTCCATCAACATTTACGGCATCTGTGTTTCGTACAAAATATCTATGAAGTTTTGCCGGAGAAACAATTGTCTTCAACGTGTTGGGAATTGCGGTTTTTGTTATATATTCGCGCACCTCAGCAAACTGCGAACGTGCTTCATCTGCAGTTTTTTGAAGAATTTCAAGTTGATTATCGAGCCTTTCCATTATTGCTTGAACGGCTTTTTCGCCCGTTCCATTCGGCACATTAATTTTAAGCGCCTTCGTATCAGTTGAAATCGAATTTAAATCTGCCTTTAGTTCCTGCAAAAGTGAATCATTTCGAATTGCTTCACCGATAATATGTTTAAACCGATCACCTACGCTTTCGTCACTTCGAAAAATTCCAATTAACAGCTCGAGACCGTTGATAACGCGTAGACTCTTGACATCCACTGCAGATTTTAGCTTTTCTTTCAGTTGCGGTTCCTTTACTGCATTTACCATCTCCTTCAAGGTTTGCCTGATATCCTCAATGTCGTTCTTAACTGTCTGCAATTTTGTCTTAAACTGAATTATCAATGGAAGTGAATTCAAATAGAGGCGTCGTAAACTTTCCCGATTCTCCTCAATTTCCTCTTTTTCCGCATTCAAGAATGTATCCTTAACTTCTTCGCCACGCGCGTTTAAGTTATTGAGCGTCTTTTCAAACGGGTTTTTATGCCAAATTGGAATATAGGTTGTGGAATTAACGGAAATAAATTGATCGCCGCCATAATAATTTGTGCCTAAGGCTGATGCAAATTCATAGGCATTTACACTGCGCACCATCGGTGATCCGTTTATTCGCCATCCATTTACGATAAACGAATTGTAATCAACACTTCCGTAAAATCGCTCGACAATCGGCACCATCTTGTTGCCATAGGCATCGATTTTGCCATAACCGAAGTTGATTTTTGTACGAAAATTTTGCGGAAGATCGATGCTTGTATCAACATCAACCAAATGCTTCTTAAAATCATCCATTTCTAGCGATATTGCATTCGAAAACTGCAATCCGTAGCTCGCATTCAACGTTACGTTCCGAATTTTTGTGTCAATTCCAAACGCCAGCTTTATATTGTTAAATCTAACGTTCGAATTTTCGGTATCGCGATTTATGTTTTCAACTAAAATAACACCGTCTGAAACGCCACCTTTAAGCTGGTTTACTCGGTCAAATTCAAATCCGTAATTGAATATCAGGTCTGATTTTCCCAGCTTTTTTGTGCTTCCTGCATAACTAAAAAATTCACGCTGTCGATTTGCGTTAATCAAATCAGTATCATCCCTTGTAAGGGTATTTCGATCGTAGATATAACCGAAGCTCCATTCATTATGTCTAAAAAATGTGTTATCGGTCTTTTTGTCGCCCTTAAAATACAACGCTGTTTCTGTCGAAGTGTTTCCAAGTCGCCACTTTGTTACGAAGCGTTCGAGAACCGGATTTCGTGGAAACACCCGGATATTCGCAGTTATACCGAAATTTACACTCCCGGAATCCTCATCGGACGCGAAAGGATAAACACGAAAATTGTTTATAAACTTAATTGTTCGGTATCCCTTGCGTACGGCTTTATAAACACTTCGTGTGGTTTCCACGGTTTTCATGAGCTTTTGGATTTTTTCTGCGTCGCCATTCAATTGCGCTTTTTCCAGTTCGTCTTGAGCCGTTAGATACGCATCTTGTGCGATCAATTCCAATCTGTCCGAAAGCTTTTCTTGATCCTTTATCGCCTCAGTTCGCACTTGTTCTGCACGTTGTTTCAGTTCCTTAACCCTATCCGCGGTGTTTTGAATCTTTTCATATTGATCTTCATTAAACAGACGAACAAAAAAAGTAACGTCAACGGATTTGTCTGCTGAATTGCATTCAATAGACGGCAAAACAAATGTGGAGTTAAAGTTCTCTTTTGTGTTTCGTGCAAGAATTGAAACTTTTTCACGGATGAAATCGGCAGCCTTGTTGATAGCCAACGCCCGCAAAGGTTTGCCCTTTTCCACAGGAATTCCCTGTTCACCTAACAAAGCTCCGAATATCTTGTTTAACGCTCTGCCTTGAAAATCAAACAACGTTCGGTTTCTGCCGGCAATTCTTACGTTTCTTATAGTGTAACCGTTTTGTTCATAATACGCTGCTGTTTGCCCTTTACAATCTTGTGCAACTACAACGGACGAAAAAAACACCATGAGAAGTAGTATGGCTCCAAATACACTCGGACCCCCTAACTTCAAGAAATATGCTTTTATCATTTTTCACCTTTCTAAAGTTCAATAAAATATTTGTTTATATCGTGACCAGAATAATAACGCGGTTTAACCATTTAAGAAAGGCTTTTTCGTATTAGAAATGCCAAAAAATAAAAAAGCGATCCGAATCTTTAAATTCGAACCGCGTTCCATAAAATTGGTGCCGAGGGCGGGACTTGAACCCGCATGGATCGCTCCACACGCCCCTCAAACGTGCGCGTCTACCGATTTCGCCACCTCGGCTTATTTTTCAACGTCTCAGTCTATTTCTTTTCAGATGTATTTGAATTCGCGCTTTTTTCTTCCGAAGGTTTTGCAGCAACCGAATTCTTATCGGTTGCCGGCGCTACATTTGAAGGCGCCGATGTATTTGAATTAGTTTCCGCCGGGTTCGCCGCCGGCATTTTCGCGCTTTTTGAATCTTTGGTTGTTTCAAGAATCGAAACATCACCCTTGATAGCCGGTAACGACAACAAAAGTGCGGAAATCATAAAAATCGTTGCCGCCACGATTGTCAATTTTGAAAGTACCGAAGCCGTGCCGCGCGAATTTAGTGCAGCACTGTTAATTCCGCTCGTAAAAAGCGCACCTGCGTCAAGCTTTCCGGGTTGCAACAAAACCGAAATTATCAACACTATGCAAGAAATAAAAAATAGAATGTAAAGAAACGTTTCCATAATAACTTTCCGTTAGAAATGCACGATTTTTGCAAAGCTTTCCGCATCAAGACTTGCACCGCCAACCAGCGCACCATCAATGTCTTCCCGACTCATTAGATCACTCACGTTTTCGGGTTTTACCGAGCCGCCATAAAGGATTCTGGTATTTTGTGCCACCGCATCACCCTGCAAAGATGAAAGTGTGCGGCGAATGAAACTGTGCATTTCTTGAGCCTGTTCAGGCGAAGCGGTTTTTCCGGTACCGATTGCCCAGACAGGCTCATAAGCGATTATGATACGTTCCATGTCTGAAACTGTCAAACCTTCCAACGCTGCAGCAAGCTGTGTTTCAACTACACTCTTCGCGCCTCCGTTTTCGCGTTCTTCCAAGCTTTCACCAACACATACAATTGCGGTTAATCCGAAGTGCAAACAGGCTTTTGCCTTTTTGTTTACCGTTTCGTTTGTTTCACCATAAAACTGCCTTCGTTCTGAATGCCCTACGATTATGTAAGTGCAGCCAACATCCCGCAACATATCTGCGCACACTTCGCCTGTGTTCGCAGAGTGTTCAATCTGCATGGCACAATTTTGAGCCGCCACAGACACATTTGAACCTTCCAGCCTGCTCGACACCGTCTTTAGTGCAGTAAATACGGGTGCGATAATGATTTCACAATGGCTTACATTCACAACCAAACGTTTCAACTCAACTGCCGTTTCAACCGCCTCATCTAGCAGTTTATACATCTTCCAATTTCCCGCAATCAACGGTTTTCTAGCCATTTATGCTCCTATACTTCATCTAACGCTTCAACTCCGGGTAGTTTCGCCCCGGACAGAAACTCAAGTGCCGCACCGCCACCGGTTGAAATGTGCGAAACCTTTTCCGAAAGCCCCGCTTGATTAATCGCTGCAACGGAATCACCGCCACCAACCACGGAAAACGCCCCGTTTGCGGTAGCTTCTGCAACCGCGTTTGCGATTCCCAAAGTACCTTCATCGAACGGCTTTTCTTCAAACATACCCATCGGACCGTTCCAAATTATTGTCTTCGCACCCTTCAGGGCATTCGAAAACAACGCAACCGTTTCCGGACCAATATCTAGCCCGACGAGTCCGGCATTTGTAAAATCAATCGGTATTACTCGGCGCGAATTAAGCGGATCAAAGCCATCAACAACTTGATGGTCGGTCGGAAGCAAAAGTTCAACACCCTTTTCTTCGGCTTCTGTCTTAATATCGAGTGCCGTTTGAAGCATTTCATCTTCCACCAATGATTTTCCGACAGTATAGCCCATCGCCTTCAAGAAGGTGTAAGCCATCGCCCCGCCAATTAATAGTTTATCGACCTTCCGCTCAATCAGCGATTTTATAATCGGAATTTTATCTGAAACTTTTGCGCCACCGAGTATTGCAACAAACGGTCGTTCGGGGCTTTCCAATACCTTTGACAACACTTCAAGTTCCTTTTGAAGTAACAAGCCGGAAACTACTGTATCTACATACTTTGTTACGCCCTCCGTAGAAGCATGTGCGCGATGCGCCGTGCCAAATGCATCGTTCACATATATATCGGCATAGGAACCCAAGGTTTTCGCAAAACTTTCATCGTTCTTCTTTTCGCTCGGGTTATACCTAAGATTTTCCAATAGAAGCACCTCGCCCGGCTTCATGTCCGAAATTTTATCCTCTACGATTTTTCCGGTTGAATCTTCAATAAACCCGACATCCTTACCAAGCAATTCGTGCAAACGCTTTGCTACCGGTTTAAGGCTGAACTGTGGCTCGCGTGCCTCTGTTGGTCTGCCCAAATGAGACATCAAAATCACTTTCGCGCCCTGCTCAATCGCATATTGAATAGTTGGCAACGCCCCGATTATTCTTGTATCATCCGTAACTTCGCCATCTTTAATCGGAACGTTGAAATCCACGCGTATCAATACGCGTTTATTCGTAATATCAACATCGGTTATTTTCTTCTTTGCCATCGATTTTATTGAAAAAGGTTGGCGTCATCTTATAAACCCCAACCTAATTTCATCCTTTAAGAATTTAGCTATAAACCTTTGGAAGCCATAAGTTTAACCAAATCACGAACGCGACAAGAATATCCCCATTCATTGTCATACCACGTCAAGATTTTTAGAAACGTCCCATCTAAGACCTTTGTATTATCCGCATCTACTATTGATGAATGTGAGTTGCCACGATAATCAATCGAAACAAGCGGTTCTTCGGAAAATCCCAAAATCCCCTTAAGTTCGCCATCTGCAGCATTCTTTAACACGGCGTTTACCTCTTCCGCGGTAGTTGATTTCTCGATATTCATTACAACATCAACCAAAGATACATTTGGCGTCGGACCACGTACCGAAATACCGTCAAACTTCCCTGCCAATTCAGGAATTACAAGTGCCACGGCTTTTGCTGCCCCCGTTGAAGTTGGAATCATTGAAAGTCCTGCGGCTCGTGCACGTCTTAAGTCTTTGTGTGGCAAATCAAGCAATTGTTGATCGTTTGTATACGCGTGAATTGTTGTCATTTGCGCATTTTTTATTCCGAAGTTTTCGTGAATCACCTTTGCCACAGGTGCAAGACAATTTGTTGTGCAAGAAGCATTTGAAACAATGTTGTCATTTGCGGGATCGTACGTATCATCATTTACGCCAAGAACAAACGTTGCATCAGGATCTTTCCCGGGTGCCGATATAATTACTTTCTTTACGGTTCCGCCAAGATGTTTTCCCGCAGTTGCTTTATCTCTAAAAATTCCGGTCGATTCGATTACAATTTCGGCACCAACATCGTTCCAAGGGATATTTGCGGGGTCCCTCTCACTAAACACCATAAATTCATCGCCATCGACGATTATCGAATTTTCCGTGTGGGTAATCTCTTGTTCAAGGTTCCCCATCACCGAATCATATTTTAAAAGATGTGCAAGTGTTTTTGTGTCTGTTAAATCATTTACCGCAACAAAATCAATGCTGTCTTCGCCCAATGCGGTGCGCAGCACGTTTCTTCCGATTCGTCCGAAACCGTTTATGCCTACTTTTGTACCCATAATTTGCTTTTAAAGTTGCCTCCAATAGAAGTATGCTAAAGAAAAGAATGTATATTATCTAAGAGTAAAGTTCAAAAGATACTCAGCGCTTGTTTAGTTAGCGTGAAAATTACCCACTTACATTTTTATGAAACAATAAAAATTACGTTGTCGTATTAGGGCTTGAGCTTTTATTATCATATATTTATTGCGATTTAATCAATTTTGGAGCAAATTTTATAAATGAAACTTACGGTCTTTCACGTTTTTCGAATAGCTTTGTGTTTCGCGATTTTCGGGCTTTTTTCGCTTAATGTTTGGGCGCAGGAATCAAATAATGAGATTGCCAAATTGCAACCTGAAGGAGATTTAAAACAAACCGGGCAACTTGATGCGCCAACAAACGCGGATTCCAATAAAGTTGTTGAAACTTCTTCGGAAATTTCGTCAAACGAATTGTCACCAAATGAAACTACAAAGTCGCTCGGAAAACGTGTTGGAGTATTTCCCGGACAAACTCGTTCGCTTACGCTTGACCAAGCAATACGTTTGGCGCTTGAAAACAACAACAGTATTGAAATGGCGCGGTCTGACGTATTGATAGCCGAATCGGGCTTACGAGCTGCTGAAGGTTTGTATGATCCCACGTTTACTTTTAACCCAAACTATACGCGAAATGCTCAACCGCAACCTTCAACGTTGGGCGGTGCCGATACCTCCGGTGTCACACGTTCAAACAGCTTCAAATTTGATACGACCTTTACGCAACCCGTAAAACAAGGTGGCGGTCAGTTTAATGTGTTTTTCAACAACAACCGAAATGATACGAGTTCTACATTTTCTACGCTAAACCCTACTTATAATACGACGCTTGGGTTCGGTTTTGTGCAACCGATTTTTCGAAATATGAAAATCGATCAAACACGAAGGCAGATTAACATTCAACGCAAAATAATTGGGCAAAGCGATGCTGATTTCAGGCGACAGGCAATCGAAACGGTATCACAGGTTCAGAATGCTTATTGGGATCTTGTTTTTGCACTTCGTGATCAACAAAACAAAGTCGCAAATTTAAACCTTTCAAAGGAAAACTTGCGGCAGGTTGACGCCAAAATTGCCGCGGGTGCCGCGGCGCCGCTTCAGAGGGCTGAAGTCAGTACGGAGCTAGCCAATCGTGAATCGGAAGTTCTTGTGGCGTCACAATCCGTTTCAACAGCGGAGAATAATCTCAAGCAATTAATCTATAGAGATTCGAACGCTCCGGGCTGGAGTGACAGTTTACTGCCGACCGATCAACCCGCGATCAGCGCAAATTCCATTGATTTAACCGCCGTTACGAACGATGCGATTACAAACCGACCGGAACTTGCACGTTTGCGTCTTCAACGCGACATAAATGAAATTGACATCGAATTCTACAAGAATCAGATAAAACCGCAGGTTGATTTGAACGTCAATTATTCATTAATCGGGTTGGCGGGGTCTTCAACACAAACGGGTTCGACTACAACCATTCCGCTTATTTCGGGAAACCCGGCGACAAATGCGGATGCTTTTTTACTCAGTGAACTTCAAAACCTAAACCCCGCCATAACGGTTCCAACCCTGACCGTTACAACCACAAACGGTGTTCCGGATAAGTTCATTGGTGGCTATGGACGTTCGCTTTCAAATCTTTTCAGCAATGATACAAATTCATTTTCAATAGGCGCCACAATTTCGTTTCCGTTACGAAATAGAACCGCAAAAGCAAATCTTGCAACCGCGCAATATCAACAAGATCGGTTAGCTGCGCAAATGCGTTCGCAAGAACAGACGGTAATTGTGGAAGTGCGAAATGCGGTACAGGCGGTTGAAACCGCGCGTCAACGTGTCACTGCAGCGCAAAGCGCGCGCGTAAATGCGGAAATTCAACTTGAGGGTGAACGAAAGCTATATAATTCCGGTCGTTCTACAACATTTTTGTTGTTTCAAAGAGAAAATGCATTAACAAACGCACGAAATGCAGAAATTCGTGCAGAAACCGATTACAACAAGGCGCTTGCAGACCTGCAAAAAGCAACCTCAACAACAATTTCTGCAAATAATATCGTGATAGCACCACCTACGATAGATGACGGAAACTAATTCGTTTACACTACTACAATCGGGCGATGCGTTTTGGCATCGCCCTTTTGTTTTACGATTTGCGCCTTCTTTGCGAAAATAGTGACGTGAAAATTTCCGCGGCAATTATTACAAAAAACGAGGAAGCAAACATAGGCAAAGCAATTGATTCGCTTACCTTTGTCGATGAAATCTTGGTTATTGATTCAGGCAGCACCGATTCTACGGTTCAAATCGCCACCGAACGCGGTGCGCGAGTAGTTTTGCAAGAATGGCTGGGTTTTGGAGCCCAAAAACAATTTGCGGTTGAAACTTGTGAAAACGACTGGATTTTTAGTTTGGATGCGGATGAACGAGTTTCCGAAGAACTCGCAGATTTCATTGTAAAATTGAAAAACGCTGATCAATCGCCTTCATCCGCCGGCTACAGATTTTCGCGCTTAACAAGTTATTTGGGTCGCGAAATTAAGCACGGAGGTTGGTATCCGGATTGGCAACTGCGCCTTTTTGATAGGCGGCGGGCACATTGGAAACAACTTCCTGTGCATGAATCCGTGGAGGTGTTCCCCGGAGAAAGTGTTGAAAAAATTAAGCTCGATATCCTACATTATAGCGTTTCAAGCATACGTGAACACCAACAAATGATTGGCGAACGTTATGCCCCCCTTTCCGCTCAAAAGATGTATGAACAAGGCAAACGAACAAACGTGTTAAAGCTTGCAATTTCGCCTCCGATTGCTTTTTTGCAGGCATATGTCTTAAAAGGCGGTTTTTTGGATGGCTGGCAGGGATTTGTAATTGCGGGATTTGCGGCGCACCATGCCTTTTTGAAAAATGCTCTTCTTTTGGAAAAACAAAAAGTGGCTCAAACATCTTTTTAACTTTGCCGGTTCTTTCAAGCCGTTTATTTTCGACGAACTATTGTACAAGGCGTTTAATCTGTTTCATTTAGATCGAAGAAAATCGCGTCAGTTCTATTTGCCGTTTGTATCGGATGCGATTGCTTCTTCCTTTTCGTTCAGCCAACCGAAATAGAATTTTTGCATCAAATTTTCAGTAAATATTCACGCACGCAAATGTCTTCTTTGGACTTTCCTTTTTTAAGGAGCTTTTCGACAAATGCCGAGCAGTTTTTTGATATAATGTTTTCATAAACTAAGCGTATTTGGGTTGAAATATGAAAAAACTTTTTTTAATCGTCATAACCACATTATTGGGTTCGATGTTTATTTTCGGGCAGAAAGGAATTGATAAACAAACAACCAAAATAAAAGACCAAAGCGTCAACAAAAAGAATGACGATTCGGGCAAAACCTTTAGCTGGGGAAAAGACAAAACAAAAATTCGCGCGCGTATGGAAAATCCGCTGATTCTCAATTCGCGTTACGACATTTTGACGGAAACAGTTCTTGACCTTATCAAAGAGCGAAAAATGGTAATTGATGAAGCTTCATCACGTTTCGATGACGGGCTAATTGTTACTCTTCCGTTTACATTCGCCAAGGGCGCAATTCTCACAAAAAATGAATTGAATCGATATGCTGTTGTTCCGGATTCACGCGATGTTTGGACACGCGGACAATACACTTACACCATCGAACTTCGGTCGATAGATGGCATTAAAAACAATGTTTCCATTAACGCAAAGGTTGAAGGTCGCGCTGGCGATGGTCTTTTTTCCGAATGGTCGACATTGCCAAGTTCAGGCGAAGCCGAAGACGAATTTTTGGTAGAACTGGCAAAGCGCGTAGGAATTTCCGTTGACGAAGATGCCCGAAAACCGTAAATGAAAAACCCTTCTTTGTATTTTTTGCCACTCATTTTGTTGCTGACCTTTGGCGCAAGTGCATCCGCCCAAGTTTTCGATGAAAAAGAAGAGCCTCTTCCTGATTCCATTCGCGAAAAAATGGAAGAATTGCGCATAAAGGAAGAAAAAGAAAGCTTTGAAAAAACGCTAAATAAGGCAAAAGAGCTTGCGGAAGTCTCAAAGAGCCTCGAATCTTCGTTTGCGGAAAACAAAGGACTTACGAAATCCGACCAGGGCAATTTGGCTAGAGTTGAAAGCCTTATAAAAGATGTTCGTAGCGATTTACACGTGCGTGGGAAGGCACACAACAAGAAAGAACTGCCAAAAGATACAAAAGCCGCGATAAAGTACCTAAGTGAACACACGTCCCAGCTGTTTGATGAACTTGAAAAATCCTCGCGATACTCGATTTCCGTTGCGACGGTGCAGGCAACAAACTCCTTGTTACACGTTGTAAAATTCTTGCGGAGCGCTGCGGAATGAAGCGAAATAACAACTTAGCGTTGTTTCCAACATCGATCTTAACCCTCGCTTTGATAACAATCTTCAGCACTATTTGCTTTGCACAAGACGAAGTTATTTCCGTGGATTCTGAAATTGTAGTATTAAACGCAACGGTAACGGATACATCAGGCAAACCGTTTGAAAACCTTCAGGAGCGTGATTTTACTGTATTTGAAGATGGAATTCAGCAAAAGCTCGCGTTCTTTGAAACTCAAAAGACACCGTTTGCAGCGGTTATTTTGATTGACACTTCGGGAAGTATGGAATCGCGTGTAACCCTTGCGCGCGCCGCGGCAATCAAATTTTTAGCAGGATTGCGCGCACAGGATTCCGCTGCAATTTACAATTTTGATTCCGATGTAAGTTTGGTTCAGGATTTTTCAAATCTTCGCGAATTAAACTATCACGCTTTTGATTTAAAAGCTGACGGAATGACCGTTTTATTTGACGCAATCACAAAAGCCGCCGAATTGCTTTCAACCCGTTCCGAAAAACGGCGCGCGATTGTTGTGCTTTCCGATGGTGCAGACACTCGCAGCCGACTTTCTTCAAAAACTGCACTAAACGCGGCAATTGCCGCAAATGCAACTATTTACACGGTTGATATGTCATCAATTGATACCGGAGGTGGACAAGCGCGTGCGCAAAATCGCGGAATTTTGAAAAACTTTGCGGAAAAAACCGGCGGAAAATTTATCAGCACGCCCGGAGGTTTAGAAATGCGAAAAGCATTTGAATTTGTTGTTGAAGAATTAGGCTCACAATACACTTTCGGCTATGAGCCTTCAAACTTAAAACGCGACGGGAAATGGCGAACAATCGAGGTGAAACTCTCTAATCAAAAACTCTCGATCAGAACTCGCCAAGGTTATTCTATGAATAAGAAATAGCCGCTAAGAATTGAATTCAGCTATAAACTGGTTCTATTCCGCGCTTTGTCTTCCGCACGTTCGAAAGCCAAATCAACCAATTCGCTTATAACATCGGTAAAACTCTTGCCGCTACCCGCCCACATTTTTGGAAATCCGGAAGCATCGGTCAAGCCCGGCATCGTATTTACTTCATTTACCAAAATCGCGCCACTGTCGGTTCGAAGAAAAAAGTCAACGCGCGATAACCCTGATGCCGCAACCGCCCGATAAGCCTCCACACTCATTTCCCTTATCTTTTCGGCAAGTGCGGGCGAAACAAGCGCAGGAACTACAAATTCGTTGTTGCCCGTTGCCGCATATTTTTCTTCGTAATCTAAAAACTTTTTGGATTTATCGTGAACCAGATATTCACCCGGTTTGCTCGCTTCAGGATTGTTATTTCCGATTACCGCACATTCAATTTCGCGCATTTCAAGATGTTCTTCGACAATTATTCGCGAATCAAATTCAGCCGCCAAATCAATTCCCCTTCGCAGCTCGTCGGCATCATTCGCTTTTGTTACACCAACAGAAGAACCCATATTTGCCGGTTTAACAAAACACGGAAAACCCAATTTTGTTTCTACTTGGCTTAGCACCAAATTATTGTTTGCTTCCCATTCATCACGCAAAAACCAAACATAATCGCAAATCGGCAAACCGGCATCCCGAAACAGAGTTTTCATCACAACTTTGTCCATGGCGCCAGAAGATGCAAGAACACCACAGCCGACATAAGGAATTCCCGACATTTCAAACAAACCCTGTATTGTACCGTCTTCCCCAAATGTTCCATGCAAAACCGGAAACACCACATCCAGCGGATATAGCCTGTCCGCACCTTCGGGTGCCGATAAATCAACCAAACCGCGGTAATATGTATCACTGGAAAACATTATTTGCCCGGACGGAAAATCTTCCAATTCATTCGCAAACAGGCTTTGAATATCTTTTGCAAAAAATTCAACGGATTTTTTTGGGTTAATCCAGCCGCCATCTTTGCCGATTGCCACCGGAACAACATCAAATCTTGATTTATCTATTTCCTTTATTACCGTAGCGGCGGAACGCACGGAAACTTCGTGTTCGCCTGACCTACCACCGAAAATAACGCCAATTCTAATCTTTTCCATGCTCATAAAATCGTATTTCCAAGAGCCGATAAAATTAATTCGCCCGCCAATTTAGCAGTAATGTTGCTGCGATCAAGCACGGGGTTTACTTCAACAATTTCAAACGAACGCATTCCGCCCGCTTCCGCAAGTAATTCTAGCGCGAGATGCGCCTCACGAAAAGTTATACCGCCGCGCACCAAAGTTCCTGAACCCGGTGCAAATCTCGGGTCAATTACATCAATATCAAATGTAACCCCAAAACCACCGGAAGCCTTTGAAACAATTTCCAAAGAACGCCTAATACATTCCAACATACCAATTCGGTCAATATCGCTCATGGTAAAAAACTGCTCGCGCAATCCAAAATCGCTTACTGTCAACTTTTCACCTAAATCAAGATCGCGTGCACCGATGTGCGCAAAATACTTTGGATTAATTTTCGGCGCAAAACCTTCCAGCTGAACAAGTTGCGGTGCGCCGCGTCCCAAGCTCGCTGCCAAGGGCATACCGTGTACGTTGCCGCTCGGCGAGGTTTCCGGTGTATTAATATCGGCGTGGGCATCGAACCACAAAAGACCAAAATCTTCCCCAATCGAACGAAAATACGAGGAAATTCCCGCTATCGAACCCGTGGCAATTGAATGGTCACCGCCAATAATTAACGGCATTTGTCCTTTATTCAAAGTCGCTTTTACGACATCGGCAAGACCTATAAGCGATTCGGAAATTTCAGCAAGAAATCGGGGATTTTCTTCCGAACGCGGTTCATAATCGGGTTCGGCTATTTCCAAATTTCCATAGTTTTCAATTTCATAGCCTAATTGTTCGATATGCCCGACTAGATTATTGCCGCGAAAATTTGCAATTTTTATTGCACTAACGCCCAGCTCCGCCCCCCTGGTTTCTGCACCAAACCCAAGTGGAACGCCTATAAGCCCTATTGTTTTTCCTATCCCCGGTTTATATCGTTTTACGTTTGTCATTATTCCTCTTCTCCGAATCGTTCAGCAATCAGGGTTAAAATTGCTTCGTGCGCGCGGCGTTCGTCTTTACCGTTAGTTTGCAAAAGCAATTTTGTGCCCCTTGATGCTGCCAGAAGAAGCACATTTAGGATAGATCTAACATTTGCGGTTACTCCATCATCCAATTTTGTGAGAGTTATTTCGGCATCGAACTGATTGGCAAGCTTAACAAGCTGCGCAGCCGCTCGAGCATGCAAGCCTAAATTATTTATTATTTCAACTTCATCGCGCTGCATCTGAACTTGTTTTTTTCGGAACTAAAAGATCTCCGGCGCGATATATCGCCTGCTTTCCCTGCGTTTCAATTTCTTCAGCCATCTCCGAAAGCGTTAGAGGTTCGTTTTGCGTTGCAAGCTTCAAAACCATCGGCAAATTAACACCCGTTACCACCTCAATAGTTCCTTCCTTGTAAAACATTGCCGAAATATTTGTTGGCGTTCCGCCGAACATATCCGTCAACAACAAAACTCCGGAACCGTCATCAACGTATTTTATCGCACGTTCAATTTCATCCTGCGCAACTTCAACGTTATCGTGCCAGCCTATCGAAACGCTGCGAATATGTTCAAGTTCGCCTATAACCTGTTCAGCGGCAGCTACAAGTTCGGTCGCAAGTCTTCCATGCGAGACAATTACGCCGCCGATTCTTCCTTTCTTTTCGTTCTCCTCTGTCATTTTTTGACGTCCCTGTGTACCACCGTTGTTTCAAAACCCGCGTTTGAAAGATTCTTTGCAAGCTCATTAGCCGTCATTACCGAGCGATGTCGTCCGCCCGTGCAGCCAACACCTATAGTTAAATATGATTTCCCTTCGCGCTTATACTTTGGAAGCAAATACAACAAAAGATCATTGAATTTTGTAATCGTCTCAATTACTTCGGGTTGATTCTCAAGAAATTCGATTACTTCCGGAGAACTTCCGGGAAGATTTCTCAGCTCCGGTTCAAAATATGGGTTTGGCAAATGCCGCACGTCAAACATAAGATCTACATCACCCGGATTTCCGTATTTATGCCCGAAACTAACTACTTGAACGTGTAGCGGAAGTCCATCTTCATTAAGGCTAAAACGGTTTACCAGTAATCTGCGAAGTGTGTGAACCGTTTGTTCGGAAGTGTCAACTATCATATCTGAAGCCGCGCGAACTTTTTGCATCGCATCCTTTTCTGAAATAATAGCTTCGATTATTCCGTTTCCGTTATCCGCGGGATGTTTACGCCGTGTTTCGCTAAAGCGTCTTTGTAAAACACGGTCTGAGGCTTCAAAAAAGATCACATACGGTTCAAGACCTTTCTTTTTTACTTTCTTAAGTTCCGCGGAAAAATCCGGTAAAAAATGTCGCTCTCTAATATCTATCACGAGTGCCGCCTTTTCGATTGCAACAACCTCTTCCGAATTGGGCAACATCAAGCGTGCAAACGTAGAAATCATAGTTACCGGTAAATTATCGACACAAAAATATCCAAGGTCTTCGAACGCGTTCGTCGCCGAACTCATCCCGGAACCACTCAGACCCGTGATTATAATGAATCGCTTACCGTATGTGTCTTCAACTAAAGCACCTGACATAAGAAGGGTTATTTTATAGAATATTACGCTTGCCCGCTAATCTTAGAACTATGTTTTTTGAGCAAGTTCTTACCTGCGCGCGCGGGGTTAATTCCATTTGAAATCAATGCGGCTAGAATTTCTATTACATTCGCAGTTTCGCGGTTATCAAGCACCGGAACGCTGTATTTTGTCACATCCACGCCCAAACAAGTCCATTCGGTTGATTCAATTTCAATGCGTGCAAGATGAACTTCAGGGTCAAAATCAACCAAGTCAACCGCAAAATCTATCGATTTCCTGTTAAACACCGAATCTCTGCGAAAATCTTCGACGTCAATTACACCAACCCCCTTAACTTCAATAATATTTCTTGTCAGTTCCGGTGCTTCTGCAGAAAGATTATCCGAACCTCGTGTGATTGTTATACCATCATCGGCTACGAGGAAAAATCCACGCCTAATTAGTTCCAGCGCGGATTCGCTTTTTCCGATTCCACTTCTTCCGGTTATCAAAACACCCAAATTATGCACGCAAACCATTGTGCCGTGAATTAAAATTGTGTCGCCTTTATTGTTCAATTTCTATTTTAAATGGAAGAAAAGGTGCCGAAGAAAGCGAAACTTTTGTGACGACACCCTTATTATCAAAAATCCGAATTAATTTTGATTATTACATATATCGCGCGGAAACTACTCTTCAACTGCAGTAAGTCTCCCCAACTTTTCCGCGCTATGCGTCCTATCAATCGATTTATTCTTCAAGCGTAAAACTTGCTTTTCGATCTTATCTATTGAATGTGAAAGAGATTGATACATATCCTCATCCGTTGAATTTGCGGTAAAAACCTGGCTTCGGGTTTTTAGCACTATTTCCGAACGGTGCTGACCTTTTTCGACTTCAATTATTATGTGTACGTGGTCACCATTACCTTCAAAAAGATGGTCGATGCGGTCAAAATGTTCTTCAACGTGGTTACGAATCGGCTCCGTAACTTCAATATGTCTTCCTGTATATTCAAATTTCATATATTTACCTCAAGTTTGGAGTGTTTTGACGTTAAGAAACGTAAGATTCCAATAAAAATTATATTACCGTTCGACGTTCGCGTGAACCGGGGATGTTCATTTGATCGCGATATTTCGCAACTGTTCTTCGTGAAATTTTGACGCGGTCTTTGCCCAGAACCTTGGCGATTTTGTCATCCGTAAGCGGTTTACGCGTGTCTTCATCTTCTATCATTTTCTTTATCTTCAACTTTAGAATTCGTGTTGAAACTTCTTCACCGTCTTCATTTAACATTCCTTCGCTAAAGAACCTGCGAAGTTCTATTACACCTTGCGGCGTGTGTGCGTATTTTCGGTTTACGACTCTGGAAACCGTGGAAAGGTGCATACCTATGTCTTCCGCCACATCCTTTAACATCATCGGCTTTATATACCTAACACCATAATCCAAAAAATCGCGCTGCCTGTGCACAATACATTCCACTACCTTATAAATCGTTTGCCTGCGGTGTTCGATATTTCTGAGTAAATCAACCGCGGAACGTACATTGTCTTTGATAAACGATTTTGTTTCGCGCGTGGTATCCTTTTGACTCAACATTTCCTGATAAGTTCGGCTAATTCGAAGTTGTGGAGCGCCGTAATCCGAAAAATAGATTACGTAATCATCTTCAACCTTTTCAATATAAACTTCGGGCGAAACGTATATAGGCTTTTCGGTTGAATACTCCTTTCCGGGGTAAGGATTTAAGTCACGAATCTTATCGATTTCTTTATCCAGCGTTTCCAGATCCACACCTGTTGCCTTTGCAAGCTTTTGCAGACGGTGTGGCTGCACATCTTCAAGGTGATCCCGCACAAGTTGAAAAGCAAGCGAATCTTTTTCGCCGCGCACATCCAGCTGAACCAACAAGCATTCGCGAATACCGCGAACCGCGCACCCAACGGGCTCAAGACGCATAATCATTTGTCTTACCTGCTCGATTTTTGAAGGAAACGCGCCGCAAAATTCTTCCAACTCTTCTTCAGAAGCGTTTAGTCTTCCGTATTCATCGAGATTGCCGATTATTGAGACTCCTATGTCGTGCATATCATCGCTGATGTCAAGCAAACCCAACTGCCATTCAAGATGATCCGCAAGCGTAGTTGAACTAGATAAAAACTGTTCAAAGGTGGGTAAATCATCGCGCACCTCAAATTCAACTG
Organism: Pyrinomonadaceae bacterium; assembly: GCA_047973305.1. Lineage (GTDB taxonomy): Bacteria > Acidobacteriota > Blastocatellia > Pyrinomonadales > Pyrinomonadaceae > Aridibacter. The sequence continues at coordinate 7,631 of JBKEBT010000087.1, read as the reverse complement.
TTTTATAGCCGGGGTCTAAATAATCTTGAAATTCGCGTCCGAGATCTATTTCATCAAATGCGTCGGCATCGCCTTCGCGGGCATCGTCAAAATCGCGTTCGTCTTCACCCGTGGCGTATTCGTCGTTCGTTTTTGCGGCGCTGTTATTGTCAAAATCGTTATTGCCATTTTCGACAAATTCCCCTTGATCTTCGGTACCCATCTCATATTCGCGTTCCGTGCCGTCGGCATTTTGATCTAGAATGCTCTCTTCAATTTCGCGTGAATCGTCGTTTGGGTCAATTTCCTCAAGTACCGGATTTGCCACAACTTCCTGCTGAATAAGTTCGCTAAGTTCCAACGAAGTCATTTGCAACATTTCAATGCGCTGCCGCAACTGTGGCGTCAGCACCATCTTTTGTTGAAGTTTTTGAGAAAGTTTTAAGAATGCCATTGAATCAGCTGAAATTCTCGTAAGTTCGCCGCGCGGGACACGCGCTAACATCAATCTAATTATAACCGAAAAGGCGTGCGAAAATGCAAACTAAGCATCAAAGTCTGAATCTTTCACCAAGATAAAGTCGTCGCACTTCTTCATCTTCAACCAGTTGCGTCGGGTTTCCACTTCTAAGAATTTTTCCGGAAGACATTATATAAGCCCGGTCGGTAATTCCAAGTGTTTCTCGCACGTTATGATCGGTAATTAGAATGCCTATTCCTTGCTCGCGTAAATATAAAATGATTTCGCGAATATCATCGATTGCGATTGGGTCTATTCCTGCAAATGGTTCATCAAGCAAAATATATTCGGGATCTGATGCGAGACAACGCGCAATCTCTACACGTCTTCGTTCCCCACCCGAAAGCGAATCGCCGGGAGTTTTACGCACGTGGGTTATTCCAAATTCTTCAAGCAGTTCTTCCAAACGAGTAAAACGTTCTGCACGCGACATTTTTTTTGTTTCCAAAACCGCCAGTATATTTTGTTCGCACGTAAGCTTCCGAAAAATAGACGGTTCTTGCGGAAGGTATCCCATCCCAAGCCTTGCGCGCAAATACATCGGAAGCGCGGTAACGTCCTCGTTGTTTAACGTTATTTTGCCTGATTCGGTTTTTTCGAGTCCTGTAATCATATAAAACGTTGTGGTTTTCCCCGCACCGTTTGCACCAAGCAGACCTACTACCTCGCCGCGTGAAACATATAAACTTACGCCATCAACAACGCGTCTGCGTCCGTATGTTTTTTGAAGCTCGTCAGCTCTTAGTGAATTGATTTGACCGTTTGAACCGTTTTCCACGAACGCTAGTTTAACTTACCGTTTTTAATTTTATAAACCGTGCGCATTCTTCCCGCACCACTTTCGGATTTCCCTTCGCCTTCAACCCGATTTTCACGCACATACACCTTTACTTCACGCCCTTGCGCGGAACCTCGTTCGGAATCATTTACGCGCGCCGGATTTCCACGCAGCACCACCGTCTCGTCTGCGGCAACGTATTCGGCGAAATCTCCCGTTGCCTTTCTGCCCGGTTGTGTAATGACAACATTATTTTCCGCAATCGTGCGCGAAACATTATTCGAAGAATCCAAGTAAACATCTGCCGAACCAGCTGTGATTCTATCTGTACCTTGTCTGATATCGACATTGCCCGAATATGAAAGCACATTTTGATCCTTTTGATATTGCATTTCGCTCGCCGAAACATATACGGGATTTTTCGCACGCCTTCCGCCCACGGTTTGGTTTACGTCATATAAAAGACTTGATACGTCACCGGTAGCCACAAACTTACCTTCGGGAATTTCAATATATAGCCGGTTTCCGCGAACATAATTATCTTCCTGCCAAGCCCGCGCATTACCCGTAAATACCGCATGCTGCTTGCGATGTTCAAACTTTGCCTGATTTGAAGTTATAAAAATAGGCGAATTAACATCGGTAAACGGTGCGGCGCCATTCGTCTTTTTCTGACTGTAATACGTAACCGCAACATTTCCGTTTAGGTACGATTCATATTGCCGTGTGTGCCAATCTATTTGATCGGCTTTTGCCCGCGCTGACGAATCCCAAACATTTGGCATACCACCACGCAATCGCAAAACACCATCGGCGCCGGTATAATTAATTCTTTCAGCAACTCCGTTTCTGTCGCCTTCAACAAATGTCGCATTTCCAATGGCATCGAATGTGTTTATATCCTGCGTTCCTTTGTTAAAGCTTGTTACTAGCTGCTTTGCTGTTAGAGTTTGCAGTTCTTTTCCTGAAACTGTCGGCTTACGTACAACTTTTGAAGTTCCCTTTGTAACACAACTCTTTGCGTTGTTCTTCTCAAAAAAATCACAATCGAAACGTTCTGCGTTTACAACGCTTACGAAACTGTTTTCGCCGTTTCTTAAAGGCGTTACAACCAATTCCGCGTTGCCGATTGCAGATGCATTTGCCAAATCAGTGCCGTTTGCCGCAAGCGTTGTTTCGATGCGATCTGCCGTTACAGTTTTGTTCGCGGCATCCTGTGAATTGTTTGGGACATTAAGATTGAGCGAAGTTCTTCCATCGGTTTCGAAAACATTTAGCGTGCCGTTTGGTCTAAATGTTACGCGCAAAGCATTGACCGATGAGATGTTAAATCGCGTATATTCTTTTACATCTTTTGGAATCACTTCAGCGCTTGAATTTCCAACCGTGTTTGCAGTGCGCACATTTCCGTTTTGATCAAAAAATGCATTCATCGAACTTGCTTTTATTACGGTAGCGCGATCTGCGGCATCCTGCTTTAAGTATGCATTTCCAATTACGGTGGCGCGCCTTACGGTTTTCTCCGCATAGAGAGAGGTGTTGATTGAATCTCCCTTTACAACATCGCTACCCTGAGTTACCGTAACCCCGCCCGATAGCTCCGCTGTACCTTGATTTTCTTTATAGACCCCTTCCGAAGCCGTTATCAAAGTATTTTTCGAATCGCGCACGGTTTCAATGCGTACGTTTCCAAACAATTCGTAAACATTTCCGGCTTTCGTGTAGACCGCACGATTTGCATTTAACTTTGTAGGCACTTGCCCATTTGCAGCAGATTCAATCTGCACCGCACCGGCAATTTCAACCTTTTGCACTTCTTGTTCAACAAACGCAACTGCATGATTTCCGCGCGTCTTCATCCAGCCATTATTCCCGTTGCCCGGCTTTTGATAAACAAGAATGTTCCCGTCCAAATCCAACCGCCGAAGTTCGCGATTTTCAAAGTATACTTTTACTTTTTGCGATTCAATATCGGTGTCTTGCTTCAGCCCTTTGGCTCCGGCTTTTGGAGTTAACGCGATTTTTACGTTGCCGTCTAAAAGCAATTCTTGACGTGTTTGATCTACAAATGCGGAATTCGCGGTAAAATGCGCGGAGCTTAAATCTTCGCTGTTAAACTCGTTTGTTGTATCGCCCGGAACTGCAAATACATCAACATCCCGCAAAAGCTTTAACGTTTTGTTTCGAACGTCAACTATCGCACCAAAAGATTTACCCGAGATTCCTTCGCGCAGAAACTTAATTTCTTCTTCACCTTCTGCAATGCCAGTGCTTTGATCATAAGAAAGTTGATCGGTTTCTACCTGAAGTTTGCTTCTAGTATTTATTTTTACATTGCCGGCGAAGTAAATTTTGAAATTCTTGGTGCCGTCACCCGCTGGAATATAGATTGCTTTATTTGAAGAAATTTCATCAAAATCCTTTAGATTTCCATCGTTATAAAGTTGAAGATAAACCTTTTCAAATTCCTGATGCTGATCTGCAAAGGTTATCGCACTTTCAGCCTTTATAAAGTATTTCGGTACGTTGTTTTCCGATTCTCGACGTTCGTAACCGTAAACTTCGCCGATTTGATCTTTTGATAGCTTCGTGCGGTCAAGCCCTTTCATTCTAAACTCAGGCTGCAAACTGCCCCGATAAAAAGCAATTACAATTATTACCACGGTTAAAATTAACAATGCTAACGCTGCATAGCGCAAAATTGTTGGCAATTTTGCCTGCACCGTAAACCTTGCATATTTCTTTTGAACCGCTTCTGCCAATTAAATGCTTCGAATATCTTTAATTACTAGTTGTAAGCGCGATGCGCCATTCCAAGTGTTTTTCTCCGGCGTGTAAACCAGTTCGATGCCGGTTCCTACGGTTAGCGTTTGCCCTTCAGATGCCGCAACTCCATCCCACCAAACCGCTTCGAATAAACTTCCGCTACCATTGCTCAGTTTAAGTTTAAGGTGCTTTTCTTTCATCACAAACGGTTCTGAAACAATTTTTAAGTCGCGTGTTAAAAATACCGGACGCGGATTTCCCATTCCAAATGGCTCCAGCATCTTTATTTCGTCAACCAGTTCCAAGTTCAAATCTTCGCTTTCAACTTCTGCATCAATCTTAACTTCGGGAATCAGATCTTCATCCGTAAGCGTTCTCGCGGCGTGCGCCTCAAGAACTTCTCGAAGTGTTTCGATGTTTTCCGCCTTTAACGTCATTCCTGCTGCTGCTGCGTGTCCGCCATATTTTTCAAACAGTTCCGAACAACTATCCAAAGCCTTAACAAGATGATAGCCGGAAATACTGCGTGCAGAACCGCTCGCGACGCCATCTTCAACCGAAAGCACAATTGTTGGACGATGCAATTTTTCAGTAACTCGCGAAGCCGCGAGCCCGATTACGCCACGATGCCATTTTTCGCCGGAAACAACCACAAAATGCGAATTCCCCAATTCTGCGGTTTCATTAATAGCCTTCTGCGTTATTTCCGCCTGAACTTTTTTTCGTTCAATATTCTTTCGATCTAGATATTCCGCAAGTTTTCGCGCTTCGCCAAAGCTATCCACTTCAAGCAATTCAACAACGTGCTTTGCCGCATCCATTCTTCCTGCGGCATTGATTCGCGGTGCAAGCCGGAAGCCTATATCATTGCTGGTCATTTCATCGGTGCAATCGCAAACTTCCATCAACGCCTTTAGCCCGTAATTTCGCGCCTTTGGCAAATCTTTTAAGCCAAGCCAAACAATGGCACGATTTTCATCGGTGAGTTTTACAACATCGGCAATGGTGCCTATTGCAACAACTTTTAAAAAGTGTGGCACCATGTTTTCCTTCCCGCGTTCGCGCAACAATGCGTGTACAAGTTTAAACGCAACGCCAACACCGGCAAGATTTTTATCGGGATATTCGCATTTTGGCTGGTTAGGATTAACAACCGCGTAGGCATCTGGCACGCTCCCCTCTTTTGGAAGGTGATGATCCGTGATTATTAGGTCAACGCCATTTTCTCGCGCCCATTCTGCTTCTTCAAACGCCGTAATGCCGCAATCTACGCTGATAACAAGGCTGACCCCACCTTCTTTTGCCTTTTCCAATTCCGGGATATTTATTCCGTAACCTTCTAAAAACCGATGCGGAACGTGATAAACGGTTTCAGCACCCAACATCGACAGTGCTTTTCGCAAAACAACCGTTCCGGTTGTTCCATCCACATCATAATCGCCCCAAATAAGGATTTTCTCTTTGTTGTCAATTGCTTCAAACACGCGTGCAACCGTTTCCTTCATTCCGCGAAGCAAAAAAGGCTCGTACAAATCGGTTAATTCGGGATGCAAAAACTTTCTCGCGGATTCGGGGGTATCATAACCGCGTGAAACCAAAATACCCGCTATCAAACCGGAAACTCCGATTTTCGCGGCAAGGGCATCCGCTTTATCCGTATCGACATCTTTTATGGTCCAACGCTTCATAAATCGCTAAACTTGTGCGGAAATTACTCCCCGCCAAAGCAAAATCAGAATTGCCGCACCTAAAATTATTCGATAAACGATAAAAATTCCCGTCGAATGTTTCTTTAAATAGGAAAGTAGAAACCAAATAGAAAGATACCCGACAACGCCCGAAACCAACGTGCCAATTCCCAACGAAATAAAGCCATCTTGAGGCAAAATTTTCCAAGCTTCTATCAATTCCAACAAACCACTGGCGGTAATTGCAGGAATCATCAAAAGAAACGAAAAACGTGCGGCTGTTTCGCGTGTGAGTCCTGCGAAAAGTCCACCCATTATCGTCGAACCTGAACGGCTTGCGCCCGGAATCAATGCCAGCACCTGCGAACAACCAACAACCAATGCTTCAAAAATACCAATATCGCGGGTTTCTTTTGTTTGCTTGCCCACAAATTCGGCGATTAACAACAATACAGCAACAACTATCAGCATTGTGGCAATTAACCATAAATTTTTTGTCAGCGCGCCCTCAATCACATCTTTAAACGCAATTCCAACAATTCCTACCGGAACAGAACCGATTATGATCATCCAACCAAGCCATGTGTCTTCAGACATCCAAATCGGACGAACTCCATTCGTACCGGAAAACGATTTCTTTTTACCCGAAATCAGAGCCAAATGATCTTGCACAAACGATATTGCAATGTTCACCAAGTCTCCGGCAAAGTAAACAAAAACCGCCGCGAGCGTGCCGAGTTGAATCACTGCCATTGTCGCAGTTAATTCTTCGGGATGCCCCGGATATAGATTCATAAACCGACCCGCAAAAATCAAATGCGCAGTTGAACTTATCGGAATAAATTCCGTTAGACCTTGAACAATTCCAAGGATAATCGCTTGTAATAGACTCATAGATTATTTAACAAAGCTTGGGTCACGCCCGATGAATTTTCGTATTTTTGAAGGGTTTGGTCAAAGTGAACATAAAAACACGCGCCTATTCGCGATATTTTACGCCACCCGCGATTCTATCGTAAAGCCGACACGGGAAACAGCGTGCGACACGAACAACGGTCGCAAGCTGCCAAGGAAACGCCGCAAAGCACTTTTTTCGTTCGATTGCATTCATAAAATGTGGCAACGCATCACAGAGTTCCATCAAAAACGGCATACGATTCTCTCTAGCTGCTGTGAGCGGTGTTTTGATAAATCCCGGTTGAATAATCGTTACCGAAATATCTTTGTCGCGCACATCCAGCCTTAAGCTTTCAAAGTAATTTGTCATCGCGGCTTTGCTTGCGGAATAAGCACCTGAGCGCGGGAGACCGCGGAAACCAGCCAACGATGAAATTGCGACTATTTGCCCTTGGTTGTGGTTTATCATTTCAGGCAAAACGGCTCCGACCGCATTAATCGCACCCATTAGATTTACATCAATTACTTTTTTAACGGCTTGTGGCACATAAGTTCGCGCATCCGTATTTCCGCCCGCTATGCCGGCGTTTGCTATCAAGATGTCAATTTTTCCAAACTCCGCACGAAGCTGTTCTGCAGCATCAAATACAATTTCTTCATCCGTGACATCCCCAACAAAAACCTTCGCCGCGCCCCCCGCACTTTCAATTTGCAATTGCAATTCGTTAAGAAGTTCTTCACGCCGCGCAAAAAGTCCCACAATTGCCCCGCGTCGAGCGCATTCCAAAGCTAGTGCTTCGCCGATGCCGCTTGATGCACCCGTTAAAAATATCACTTTGCCGAGAAAATAATCCATCAACAAACGCTCCCTATACGCCCATGCAATACGCGCAAAGCCTTTCCGATATGGGTTTGTTTGATTAGAAAATGATCACGGGAAAATGATGAAAACGAAAGAATCGGAATCTCCGCTTCGGCAAAGATATTGGCAATTGCAGCTATA
>JBKEBT010000086.1:0-44283 GCA_047973305.1 Pyrinomonadaceae bacterium | reverse complement strand
ATCATCAGAAACCGGCTCAAACGCGGCAACCCAATGTTTCGCCCTCAACACAAGCGCAGCACGTTCAACCGCAAGCTGACGGTATCAAACCACCGATTAAAAATTCGCCTGCATCGGCAAACCGAAATAAAAAGCCGACACAGCAGCGAATGCCGCAAACAATGGTTCCAAATTCACAAAACACCGGACAACCAATTCCGCAAAATCATTCTCAAGATGCAGCCCGGAAGCAGAATGCGCCAAAGCCCAAAGCTCCCGGCGCAAACAAACCATCGAACCCTAATTTAGATAAGTCACTTTTAGATTTCTAACGGTTTAGTAGTTGAACATTTGTTAAATATCCGCGTAAATCTTAGGCTTTGCCTGTAAGGGATTTTCCGTTTCGTATATATGTGCGAAGTTTAGTAACTGCTGTTCAGACCAAGGTTTGCCGAGAAACTGTAAACCTATTGGTAGCCCTTCGGAAGAAGTTCCGCAGGGAACCGAGATTCCGGGAATTCCAACCAGATTTGCCGATGCCGTATAAATATCGCTCAAATACATTGCAAGCGGGTCATCGACCTTTTCGCCAAACTTAAATGCAGTTGAAGGAGCGGTTGGCGTAACCAAAACATCACAATTTTCAAACGCGGCAGAAAAATCGTTTTTCAAAAGAGTACGCACTTTCTGTGCCTTGGCGTAGTATGCATCGTAGTATCCACTTGAAAGCACAAAAGTTCCGAGCATAATTCTGCGCTTCACTTCATCGCCGAAGCCTTCGTTTCGCGTGCGCATATACATCTCGCGCAATTCTGATGCATCCTTCGCTCGATAGCCGTATCGAACGCCATCATAGCGCGCTAAATTCGAACTCGCTTCGGCGGTTGCAATGATGTAGTAAACCGCGATGGCGTATTTTGAGTGCGGAAGTTCAATATCTACAATTTCGGCTCCAAGCGCGCCTAAGCGTGCAATTGCCGTTTCAACGGAATTACGCACCTCGTCATCGAGCCCCTCAGAAAACAATGCACGCGGTACACCAACCTTTTTTCCGCGAAGTTCGTTTGCGAGTTTCGCAGTATAATCAGGTACCTCAATTGCTGCAGAGGTCGAATCGTTAGAATCACGCCCGGCTACGACACCCAAAACCTTTGCAATATCAAGCGACTTAGCCCCAAAAATGCCGATTTGATCAAGCGATGAGGCGAATGCAACCAGCCCATAACGCGAAATTCTTCCATACGTTGGTTTTAAGCCGGCGATTCCGCAAAACGAAGCCGGTTGTCTTACCGAACCACCCGTCTCAGAACCTAAACTTGCACGCACCACTCCGGATGCGACAGAAACTGCCGAGCCTCCCGAGCTTCCGCCCGGAACATATTCGGCGTTCCAAGGGTTTCTTACGTTTCCAAACGCAGAATTTTCGTTGGATGAACCCATCGCAAATTCATCCATATTTGTTTTGCCGATTATCACGGCACCCGCGCTCTTGAGACGCGAAACAGCGGTTGCATCGTATTGTGCGGTGTAACCTTCCAGAATTTTTGATCCGCAAGAAGTTCGCGTGCCTTCTGTACAAATGTTGTCTTTTATTGCGATTGGAAAGCCGCAAAGTTCGCCATTGCCGGAGCCCGATTCAAGGTTTTCCGCAGTTTCAAGTGCCGAATTTCTTTCAATTGAAAGAAATGAATTCAATTCGGAATTCAACGTTTCCGCCGCTTCCAGCGCTGATTCGGTTTTATGTAAAATTTCACCCATCGTTTATTTCACCAAATAATTTTTGGCTTTGTTTATCTAAATTTCAGCTTTCCGGATTATATGAAAAAATCTTCCAATTACCGTCTGCCATTTGCGTACCGGCTTTGAAGTTGCGCTGATCTTTTGTAGTGTCGGTTTTCCAAAACAGCAACACTTGAAGATCAAAACCATTTTTTGTTTTTGTGCAACTTCCGATTCTAAACGTATTGGGAACAATTTTGGATTTTGTAAAAAAATCGCCGGTTCCGGTGTAATCGCCGGCTTCATTAGCCAATTCCGGCGAAAGAAAATCCTTTTCCTTGTCTGATAATTTTTTGTTGCCTCGAGCCAAGGAATCTATATGAATCGAAAAAAATTCGCGAACTCGTTCACGCGCGGGGGCGCAGCCACTGGGTTCCGTAACTGAACCCTTGAATGTACAGCCCGCAAACGAAATTGCGAACAATATCACAGTAATAACTTTCATTTTCTAAAGTACCTTTGGTACGCGAAAATGTTCATCCACGGCATCAGGCGCTTCGCGAAGCGCAACTTCGGTTGAAAATGATTCCTTTGGTATATCTGCGCGGGAAGTTTCGGTCAATTCGCCTTCTTTCGTAAAACCGCCTATTGAAACTTCTACATTTTCCGTATCCAATTCGTTTAGTTGCTCAACATAAGCAACAATATTTTGCATTTGCGGTGCATAGCGCGCCGCTTCTTGTTCACTGATTTCCAAATGTGCCAGTTTTGCAATCTTTTTTATATCCATTTCGTATCTAACTTTCGATTTTACTTTTCCGAATTTGTGCGCCCGCCGCAGCTAAAAATGCTTCTTTAGTAACTGCATCATCAAACAATTCGGCAGCATCTTTTAAAGTCAGTTTGGCTTCGTTGACACATTCTTGTCGTTTAATTTGTTCGATTCTGAGTTTTTCATCTAGATTTTCAAAGTGCTTACCAGTTCGATCAACTCTAAACACCACAAATCGAACCACATTGTTGCGGAACGCGGAATTTAAGTTGAAAACTACTTGCGACGCCAAAGATTCAAGATGATTCTTCCATTCGTCATTTCTTACAAGCACTATTAAACGATTTTCTTTTATTTCAATCGGCTTCGTGTGCATCGCAATCGTTTTGCCAACCGTATCACGCCACGCACCAATTACCACCGCATTTTGCAGCTTTTCTGGTTCAGGCAAAGTGCCCGCAATTGAAAACAGCGTTGAGCGTATCGATTTCATAATTAAACGTTTACAGATATTGAATCGGTCTAAGTTTACAAATAATATCTTAGACAATGATAAATGAAATTAAGGCAAATATGAATTTGCCTCGCCTGATTTTGGCATCGGGAAGCCCCCGACGTGCGGAAATTTTGAATTCCATTGGTTGGGATTTTGAGGTGCAGCCCGCTGATATTGATGAAAGTATATTCGAGGGCGAGAGTGCCGAAGCTTATGTAACGCGTTTGGCGCTTGAAAAGGCACGGACGATTGCCGAAAGAAACAATGGCAAGCTTGTTTTGGGTGCGGATACAACGGTTGTTATTGACAAGGAAATTATCGGAAAGCCCGTAGATTTTGACGATGCGCGAAGTATGCTACGCGAACTTTCCGGAAGAACGCACATTGTGTTAACCGGTGTTGCGCTGGTAAAGAATCAATCGTATGTCAGTGCCGTACAATCAACGTTTGTAAAGTTCGCGGAATTGAACGATGCCGAAATAGAATATCTTGTAGATTTTGGTTCGCCACTCGATAAAGCGGGGGCTTATGCGGTGCAAACACAAGCCGCGTTGTTTATAGAGGAAATCAGGGGCGAATATTTAAACGTAGTCGGGTTACCGGTTTCTTTGGTTTATCAACTTGCTAAAAAGTTCGTTAAATAAAAAAGAGCGGAAATTACCCGCTCTTAAACTCTTTATCTGCTTAGATTAAAGCAACTTATCAATTCTTCCCGAAAGCACACCTACGAGTTCATTAGTTCCGCCCGGGTCGATTCCCGTAATCGGGTCGCCATCAACTTTCCCATCCTTATCCAAAATAATGAAGGCGGGAAGCTGATCAAGCTGGAATTTCTCAATCGAGGTTTTTCCGTCGTTGTCGCGCAGAACCGAAACATTCAACTTGTTTTTATTCTTGAACTTAAGAATGTCTTCGTTTGAAGCGTAATTCTTTGATTTTGTCGATGAAGAATCGGTGGCGATAAAATAGAAAACGATGTCGTCATTTCCTTCGTATGTTGTTACGAGTTTGTTAATTATGCCCGCTTGATTGTTTGAAAGTGGCAACCAACTTGCACCTATCGCCATTACAACCACCTTGCCCTTTTGAGCCTCAACATCAACCTTTTCGCCGTCGATTGACGTAAAAACGACGCTTTGGGCAGAAGCACTGTAAACTGCTGCAAATAAGATGGTTAAAAGAATCGAAGTAAATGTATATTTTTTCATGATGTTCCTCTCCCGAAAAAATCACCGCTTATTTAGATGCAAGTTTGATACCAAATGATCGGTTTAATCGGAAATAACGATGTTATCAATTAACCTTACATTGCCGAATCTAACAGCAACTGCAATTAAAACCGGGCTTTCGCCTAGTTTTTCAACAGGGTCAAGGGTTTCGTTATTTACAATCGCAACGTAATCGATTTTCGCATCCGGCTCGGAATTTAGTTCATTTTGGATGATTTCGGACAGTTTTGCGGCATTTTTTTCACCACTTTCGTACGCAACTTCCGCAGAAATTAGCGATTTATGGACAATTGAAGCCGCATCGCGCTGTTCCTTTGTTAGAAGTTCGTTTCTTGACGACATCGCCAATCCGTTATTTTCCCGAACAATCGGCAAAGAAACGATTTCCGTTTCAAATCCTAAATCTACGGTAAGTCTTTTGATAACAGCAACTTGCTGTGCATCTTTTTGACCAAAAAACGCATAATCAGGTCTGATTGTATTAAAAAGAATCGTAATAATAGTTGCCACACCGCGAAAATGTCCCGGGCGCGATGCACCTTCGAGTTTTTCCGTGATTTCATCTACGGTTACAAAGGTCGAAAATCCCTCCACATAAATATCGTTTACCGGTGGTGCAAAAATATAATCAACACTTTCATCCGCAAGCCGTGCGGCATCTGAAGTAAGATCCCGCGGGTATGCCTCAAGATCGGTTTGCTCGTTAAATTGCGTAGGATTTACAAAAATCGAAACCACAACAACATCGCACATTTGGCGGGCTTTTCGAATAAGCGAAAGGTGACCTTCATGAAGCGCGCCCATTGTAGGCACAAAACCTAGTATCTTAGATTCACGCCTTAATTTTCGCGCCAGCGATGACATACGGTGTTTGCGGTTTATTATTTCCATGATCAAAGCGCGTCTTTATCTACAGCTTCCGGCAGCCCATAAGATTCGTTTTTGTCCGGATAATTTCCGTCTTTCACGTCTTCCATCCAGCGCGTAACCGCATCGTTAATAACTTCGCGCACATTTGCATATTGCCTTACAAAGCGGGGCAAACGACCAAAGGAAAGCCCTATCAGATCGTGTATCACAAGCACTTGAATGTCGCAATCCGCGCCCGCGCCTATTCCAATGGTGGAGATTGAAAGTTCATCCGTGATTATCTTCGCGATTTCGCGCGGAACAAGCTCCAAAACGATTGCAAATGCGCCTGCGTCTTCAAGTTTTTTGGCTTCTTCGATCAACCTTTTCGCCGCATCGGTAGTTTTTCCTTGCACGCTGTATCCACCGAGTTTATGTACGGATTGCGGGGTTAAGCCGATGTGTCCGACCACAGGAATTTCTTCATCTACTAACCGTTTTACAAGGCTGACACGGTTTATGCCGCCTTCAAGCTTTATTGCCTCGGCGCCGCCATCTTTCATTAGCCGCAATGCATTTCGCACGGTTTCATCTTCATTTATGTGATAGGTTCCGTATGGCATATCGGAAACTATGAGCGCGCGTTCGGCACCTCGTTTTACCGCTTTTGTGGCTGAAAGAATTTCATCCAACGTTACCGGAATTGTGTTTCCGTAACCGTGTATTACATTTCCCATGCTGTCGCCAACGAGAATTATTTCTGCCCCGGCTTCATCAATTATTCGCGCGGTTGGATAATCGTAGGCGGTTAGGCAAACCAATTTTTCACCTTTCTTCTTCGCTTTTCGAAGTGCAGGAACGTAAACTTTCTCCGGTCTGTCCGGTTTCAGATATGCCATAAGAATAAAATAAGTCTAGCGATTTGTATAAATTAAGTCTAGTTTATCAGCGTTGCGGAAGTGCCGGCGGCTAGGTTGAAGTGCCCTTCGTCATACGGTTCCCAACGGACGACTTCCGCATCATCGTCAAGTGCATCTAGCATTTCCGAAACAGTAATCTCAAAAGTAGGAATTACCAACTGCGGAGAAAGTTCTGCCAGTGGCGTTAAAACAAACCTTCTCTTGTGCATTGCCGGATGCGGAATTTTCAAGAATTCTTTCTTAACTATTTGGCTGCCGAAGGTTAATAAATCTACATCAACAGTTCGCGGGGCTTTAGTAAACTTATGGCGCCTGCCAAGAAGAAACTCCAAGCGAATCATACGGGCGAGAAGTTGGCTCGGCGTAATATTTGTCAAAACTACTTCGGCAACCATATTTAGATAATTGTCTTGGTTTTCAACATCCACCGGAGAGGTCTCATATATCCCGGAAAGTCGCTTTACCGTTAAGCCTGATTCCATCAAACCGCGGACGGCAAGCAAAAGATTGCCGGCTCGGTCGCCTAGATTTGAACCGATAGATAGATAAACAGTGGTCGTTTGCAACTCCATTTTTTCCTAGAATAACTTAAAATTAACGTTAAGACGATTATTTTTTTGGAAACTTTTCTTCAATACGTTCAATTACATCCAAAATTTCCAAAAATCCGATGCCGAATTCGGTAAATTTGTACTCCACGCGTGGAGGAACCTCAGGAAACGAAGTCTTTTCAATTATTCCGAAACGCACAAGTTTTCGCAGTCGTTCGTTGAGCACTTTTGTTGTCAATCCATCGACGTTTCGCTGCATTAAACCCGGACGGTTGGTTCCATTCCTTATCATTTCGATAACGGTTAAAGACCATTTGCAGCCAATGATGCTTTCAACCATCTCGCGAATGTCAATATGCCGGTTATTTTTTTTCATCAGCTGTTTGTTAAAGTTGCACCAAATTGTACCTAGGGTACCGAAAAGTGCCTACTTATAAAGGTATTGCGAACGTGCTACCGTGTTTTAAAAGTAAAGATTTTAGGAGGAAATTACAAATGAAACAAAAAGCTACTTTTTATCACGCAGGGTGTCCAGTTTGTGTGGATGCGGAATCTGTACTTATCAACGCTATTGATTCCGACAGGTTTGATTTGGAAATAGTGCACCTTGGCGAAGACAATTCACGATTGGATGAAGCCAGGGCGGCAGGCGTAAAATCGGTTCCCGCACTTGTGTTGGAATCGAATGTATATCACATAAATTTTGGTGCATCGATGGATGACCTGGCATAGCCTTATTCGTAAATTAGGTAACAGCGAATTTTCGAAACATCTTTTACATTTTTACGGTGTGGTGCTTCAATAGAATGAAACATTTCCGTTGAAGCACATTCGCGAATGGCGTAGATGCTTTATTTTACACCAAAAATGGCACGACGAAAATTTCGAAATTCGAAGCGCAAACCGGCAGGGACCGAAGCCGGCTATAACGAATTTATATCAAATCGCCAAGCCCCGCTTACAACGCGTACGGAACTTATCAAGCTTGTTCGAGGCGGAGAGGATACGTTTCTTGAATTAAAGCTCAAACTTTCGAACACGGAAAAAATCGCACAGGAAATTGTCGCGCTGGCAAATACGGCGGGTGGAATTGTCGTGTTCGGGGTAAACGACCAGCTTCGGGTTGAAGGCGTGCGAAACCCCGAAGGAGTACAGGAAGAACTAGTAAAAATTTGTCGCAATAAAATTTCTCCGCCGTTATTACCTTTGATTGACCAAGTTTATTTTGATAGTGGAATTATTCTTGTGGTACTTGAGATTTTGCCTAAGGCTGCACCTTACAGAACAATTGACGGTAAGTTCTTTCTAAGATTCGGAAACGAAAAAAGGGAAGCGCGCCACAACGAATTTGTTGAGTTGATTAAACAAACACGTCCCCTTACTTATGAAAATATTCCATTGAGTGGTTTATACGGCAAGGATTTTGACGATGCGCTTTTATGGGGCTTTGCATCGTCCTATGAAATGGTAAAAGTAAATAAAACGCCTTCTTATGATACAGAGAAATTCTTAAAAAGAGATTTGCTTTTGGCAATCGGCGCGGGTGATGCGTTTATGCCTATGGTTGCCGGCGTGCTCTTGTTTGGCGAAACAAAAACCGTTGAAGAAAAAGTTCCAAATGCAGCCGTTTTGGTTCGGAAGTTTTCGGGAAAAAATGAAGAAACTGAAATAATTGAAGAGAAGTGGTTTACCGGAAATCTTTTAACGCAGTTCGAACGTATTTTTCACTTTGTTTCTCGCTACACAAAACTTTGGAAGCACCGTACAAAAGAGCTAACCAAATCTAAGAGTTCACAGGCAAATTTTCATTTGTATTCAGTGCGTGAGGCGTTGGCAAATCTTTTGATTCATCGCGATTTCGCGATTTTTGATGCGAAAGCACGCATAAATATCTTTGCAGATTCGATTGAATTTATAAATTCGCGACGAACGCAAGGGTTTGTGTCACCCGGTTCAAAGGCGATAAAATTCGGAATTACACAACGTCTTAACCCACAGTTGACTTCAATTTTTCAACGCAATGAATACGGCATCAATCTTCCCCAAGGCGGGTTGCCGATGATTCTAAAACAATCAGAGCTATTTTCTGGCAAGCGCGTGGAAATTTACACAGTAAACGACACCTTCAAGCTCAAAATATATGGCGCGTAAACTTTTGTTTATTTCTTCTTATTTGAATCTTCAACCGAAAAATAGGGTCTATGTTGCACAACAAATTGCTTGTCGTCGTAAACACCATCACCATTTACATCAACCTTAACCTCAAGTTTATATTTTTTGCCCGGTTTACGCTCTTTGTCGCCGGCATCGTATGCAATTGAATATTGATTTCGAAGCAGCGTGTTGATATTTCGCAATATATTGGGAAGTTCCGTAGAAAATGTCATCGGAAAATGTTCTCCTCCGGATTCCTTCGCAAATGTGTTCATTTGATTTTGCGCCTGCAAAAAAGTAAGCCTACCCGGTGTGCCATCAATTCCATCCATCGGGCTCATACGTGATTCGTATAATTTGTAAAACATATTTCCCGTGCTGATGATATAAATTGGAATGCCGGCGCTTTGAATAACTTTGCGAACTTCGCCGTAATTGATTTTGCTGAAAGTATCGATTCCCGATGCAACCAATATTACAGCACGCCGCGGAGCTTTAACGTTTACAAGCCCGCCATATTCCGTTTCCCGTGATTCGCTTTTTTCCAACACCACCGAATCAGCCTTTCCGCCGACCAATGCAAACTTGATCGCGTCAAAAAGATTGTTTTCTCGAAACGCAGGACGATTCCTTAGCAAAAGGTTTATGGTTTGATTAATTCTTGCCGGGTCATTTGTGAAATCGGTTATCGGCGTGGGGCGCAAATCAAATGCGATAACTGAAGCATAATCGTTCGGTGGCTTAATAAAATTCGTCAAAAATTGTGCAACCGGGCGCACAACTTCCATGTGTCCATATTCTTGTCCTTGGCTGCCATAAAAACCAAAGATTTCAGACCACTTGCTGTATTCAACCACAAGCGTTACGGTTATCGGCGCTTCCGGCATGGAAAAATCAACTATTTCTTGTTTCACGCCATCCTCGAAAACCGCAAAATTTTCCTTTGTTAATCCTTGAATTATTTGCCCTGTTTTTTTGTTGTAAACTACCGTGTCAACATTTACTAGATTTGTATCAATCTTAAGCACTTCGTCATCAACAACCGCCTTGTTTGCTTCTTCCTCCATTTTTCGCCTTTCGGCTTCACGGTTCAGTTCTTCCGGTGTTTTTGGTTTTGGGCGTTCATTTATCTTTTCATTTCCTGTGCCGGTTGGGCGCTGTGGACGTGATTGAGGAAAAACGGAAAGTGCAAAGACGCACAGAAGCAAGACCGAAGCAGTAAACTTTTGAATTCTCATAAACATTACCAAATTCAAGATATTCGTTAGATTCCGATTGTGGCGTGTAGGTTGGAATAAATCAAGAGCCGGCTCCAACAAACAAAAAAGCGCGCTGCAAAATATTTCCGCACCGCGCCTAATGGTTTATTAGTGTTTAGTTATTCGGATATGTCCAAATCAACTTCGATTGTTACGTCATACGAACCCGAATTATCATTTAAGTTACCTTCGTTTACACCCAAAAAAAGAGCTCCATCACGTTCAGCCACAAACTCCGTTTTGTCGCCGACAAAAATGAAATCGTTATTATCATCACCAATTACGGCAATCAGTCCGCCGGTTGGTTTATCTTTAATAAGCTTGTCGGTATCCGGAAGACTTGAGATTCCACTAGCCGGTGAAAATCTGCCGTTTCCTAGCGAAATTCTTCCGGTCGCTGAAATTGTTATGCGTTGCCCTTTGCGTACGACCCAGCCCGAATTAGTCCAGCCGTTTGATGTATTGTCAGCAAGAACTTTTGAACGAATCCGAATAGGTTCGCGGCGCAGGGGGTTATTTTTGCTTGGTGGCGTAGTAGGAGTTGTTCGTATCGGCGTGATTACGGGTTTTGTTGTAACAATCGGTTGAGAATCGTTCTTACTTGAATCGTTATTCGTATCAGATTGATTTCTTTCGGGAGCATTTCCAACGGTAATCACCGTATTTTTACCGTCAGAAGTTCGCGTATAGCCGGGCGCATTCGAGTTTGTGCCGGCATTCGTTTCGGTATTCGAATCGAATTCGATTGTTGCTATTTCATCGGAAAAAAAGCTCAAACGTCTTTCTCGATCGCCGCTGCCCACAACAACAATAAACTGTCCGTTTTGAAAACTTATAATCTTTCCTTTTATTATGCTGCCGTCTTTTAAACGAATTGTGTCACCAAACGCAAATACAGCTAAGCCCAATATAAGGACGGGGAGTCCCAAAAACTTCTTAAGATTTGGCATCGAAAACATATTTCCTCCGGAGGGTTAACGCTTTGGCAGATTCCCTAATTTGCTCATGGGAAGCTGGGTAGTGTCGGATAAAAGGCATCCGTTTGGTAGATGCGGGTTGATTGTTAAAGAGTTGCAGCATAATCTGCTACAAACACCGTTAATTATAACTTATTCGTTTTGAGATGTGAATATTCTTCTGTTTGGGTTCAGCCGGTTTGCTACGGCGCAACGTGCTAACTTGAAACGGTGCAAAACGCTTACAAAATACAGTGAAATTTCTTAAAGGTTCTAAACTTTTGCGAACGTCAAACCGGTTTGCCCTTGATACTTTCCGCCCCGGTCTTCGTAAGATACAGCACAATCTTCATCCGATTCAAAGAACAGAATCTGCCCAATTCCTTCGTTCACATAAACGCGAAGCGGAAGGTTCGCAAAGTTTCCGATTTCCACAACAAGTCTGCCCGTCCAACCTGCTTCAAGTGGCGTAGTGTTTACCAGCAATCCGGTTCTGGCGTATGTTGATTTTCCGAGCGCAACTCCCGTGACCCTACGCGGCATTTTGAAAGTTTCGACGGTAACGCCTAATCCGTAATGATGCGGAGGCAACAGATAATAGCGTGAACCATCAAGTGTGGTACGTAATTCAGGTTCGATTAGCGCATCTTCATCAAAACGCTTCGGATCAATTTCATTGCCATAGAGCGAAGAAAAGATCCTAAAGCCGTCATCGGCAAGACGCATATCGTAGCCGTAACTCGAACAACCCGCGGAAATTATCTTTTTGCCATCTACTTCGCGCACAAGTTCGGGCAGAAATGGGTCAATCATTTTGTTTTCTTCTACCATTCGGCGCAGCCATTTATCTGATTTTATTGTCATAATCAAAAAAAATTGGAAGGTGATGAGATAATCTATCACTTCCCAAAGTTCATTTTCAAAACCAAAACAAATCTATTTTACGGCAACTTTTTCGAGCGAACCCGAAAAAAGATTTCCGTTACCTACCTTAAAAACCAAATCCGCGCCACCGTTTCCGGCAATAGCATCCATGGCGGTATCTGTAAATACGGTACGCTTTACAGGTTTTAGCATTTCATATTTGTTTTCGATTTTACCGCCTGCCAGCACTGAAAGTTTTACGTTTGCGTTCAAATTTTCCGGGAACAAAACGTGCATATCGCCCTTAGCAAGTTGAATATCAGCAAATCTTCCGCGCCAACTGCGGTTTAATATGCTTACATCAACACTTCCGTTGCCAATTGTGGTTTGAACCGTGCCGCCCTGCAACTGAAGCCTAGCGTTTGATTCAAGATAATTTATGCGAAACGTTCCTTCCACCCCTTTTAATGAAAGATTTCCTATGCCGCCGTCAATTATCAAATCTGAAAACACCGGAACCTTGATTTTGTAATTTACGGTGTAAGGAACGCCACGTAAACGTTTAGGGAAATTCTTGTTTACCTGTTTTAGATATTTCTTGTCGTTTGTACCGACACTTTTTATTTTCAATTGGCTTAAGGAATCTTCAATTAAGCTGCCACAAACTTCTGCCAAAAGCCGCAAATCTTCATCGGTTGTAGCCTGCACAATAACTTCTGTTGTAACTTCAACTTCTGAATTATTCCAACCTTCTATATTTACCGAACCAAGCGGTGCTCCAATCACACTAATAGTTCCGCCCGAGCCAAATTCAAATGATTTTGTAAGTTCCGTAGTGCGCGTTAGTTTCGCGGGCGTCGGTGCTTCTTGGGCAAAACCCGAGATGTAAAAACTGCCCGCGAACACAAAAACCGCAATAAGAAAAAAATAATTTTTCATAATTTGAAAATTTCCGGAGAAGTTGTAAGCGAAGTAAAGAGCTAATCTCTTTAGCAGCTAAATTAACACACTAGCGGCGAATAAAGGAAATAGTTCCGCGTTGGTTTGTGACATTGATATTGGCGCTTCCGCTACCAACTTGCCCTATTACGCGTCTGCCACTTCCAACAAACCGCATTGAAGAACTTCTAAACGAACCAAGCGAAATATTGCGTGATGATGGCGCAGTTGCAACCAGTTTAAATGATGAGCTAAATGGAATTCTTACGTTTATGTTTCCGTTTGTTGAAACAAAGCGATAAGTGCCACCCGGCTGAATCATTCCATCGTAAAAGATATCGCCAATCAGGTTTCTTGCTGAAACGCTTTGTGCGCCAATGTTTAGAAGAGTAATGTCGCCTTCCGAAGAAATATGAGCGCGCACATAACCGCCGTTTATGTTGCTTACTTCAAGATTGCCAATGCGGGTTTCGATATCAACAATCGAATTCTGCGGAACGTAAATTGTAAAATTCACCGCGCCAACCTCAGCACGATCTTGGTTGTCACGAATTACATTTATCAAGATTGTGCCACTTAAGTTACGCGGTACAATCTTAGCGATGGGCTTTTCAAGCCAGGCAGATATGTTTACTTCGTTTTTGTCCCAACCCTTAACGATGATTGTACCGGTGCGATTGGTAAGTTCGAGCCGAATATTCTTTTCAGCGGGATAGGATTTTGAAAACTTTTTCTGCGAATAGATTTCACCGGTAGAGGCTAGCAAAACCAAAGTCGCAAACGTGAAAACAAAAATAAACCTTTTGTTATAGGAAAAAATATCCCAAGCCGTTAAAAACATTTTAAGAACTACAATTCAGCAAATTCGCGCAAAAACTCCATTTTTTCAGACAGCGCCGAATCAAGCATTTCCGAAGAAATTTTATCGTTCGGGTTTTCTTTCAATATTTGGGTGTAATCATTTACAACCTTATTAATCTCATTCAAATTTCTGTCATAAGCGGTTTGCAAATGCGCATCCCACTGGGTTTTTCGCATATCAACACGCTGTTGCCAATATGCAATCGCAGATTTTTGCTCACTAATTTTTCGTTGGTATTCCTGACTTTTTGTTTCAACAAATCCCACCTTTGAAAGCATTGTTTCAACCAAGTTCGGCTGCATTGCGGCATCTCCATGAATTTCCGGAGGGGGGGAGAAATTGCGCACCGCCAAAAACGTAACCAGCGAACTTATAAGCGCAATGCAGAGAACAGATGCAAACACTTGCGAACTTGAAACATTAAAACTTGTACCAAAAATTCGCGACGGAAGGCTCTTATGTTGTGGCGGCATTACTTCCGCTTCGGCGCTAATTTCGGTTTCGATGATGTTGTTGATTCTACACCAAAGCGCTTGGGAATTCGGCGGTGCATCGTCCCGTGCATACGTATCTTCCGTGAATTCAAGAATCTTTGTTAAATCCTCATACAACTTTGCGCAACCTTCGCACACGAACAAATGTTCAGACATCTCCTTGTTCGTTTGCGAATCCAGCTCTTCGTCAATATATGAACTAACCAAGTGATTGTATTTTTCGCAATCCATCGCAGTTAAAAGTAAAAAATCTTTGTAAAAAAAAACTGTGTTGTGTTCTTTGATAGCCTGCCTGCCTTCAAACGATATGATTAAACTAAGGCTTGCAAGGTTGCCCTATGTAAAACCTTTTTCTCCCTTCTATTACTCATTTTCTTTAAGCAATAAACCGCGTAATTTCAAACGCGCCTTATGCAGTTGCGATTTTGAAGTTCCAACAGAAACGCCGAGCATTTCCGCAACCTCTGCATGCTCAAACCCTTCAACATCGTGCAGCAAAAATACCGCACGATAGCCCGGTGGCAATTCGCTTACCGCTTTCTTAAGATCCAAGCGAGTTAAGATTGGTAAATTTGATGTGTATTTAGATTGCGGAAGAGCGTATTCCGGAATCTCGCCATCTTCCGTTGTTTTTTCATTTTTTACGCTTCGTTTTCGAAAGTGCATAAGCACTTGATTTACCGTAAGCCTATGTAGCCACGTAGTAAACGCGGATTCGCCACGAAAGCTGCCTACTTTTCTAAAAAGCTGTATAAACACTTCCTGCGTTAAATCTTCGGCTTCGGTCACGTTATTCGTCATTCGTAAACAAATGCTATATGTACGCCGATGATATTTCGCGTAAAGCGTTTCAAACGCTTGCAGGTTGCCATCACCCGCCAGGCGCGTTAATTCAAAATCATCGGTATCCTTTGAGATTTCAACACAATTTTCAACCAATCGCGTTTGCCGCGGATTTTCCATAGGCTGATTACCGGTTGAATCTAAAATACCTGCATCAATAACAATCGACGTTGAATCCATACCTGCTCCTAATTTTTCGTTTGAATCCAAAAAAACAATTTTATCTCTGATGGTGCACCTCCACGTTACAGTTGCCTTTCTGATATCGCAATTCTAGTATGAAAATAGAAAATAAAGAAAGATTTTTGAGGCATACTTTTAGGCATAACGGCAACAACTATGATTGGACAAGAGTTACTTACCGAAATAAAAGCACGTTTTCAGGCATACAAGCAACTTGCGGAACGCGCAATTGGGAGATTAAGCGATGACGAATTTTTTGTTGTAATCGATGCCGAGGCAAATTCTGTTGCAATTATTGTAAAACATATCGCAGGAAATCAGATTTCACGTTGGACTGATTTTTTGACGTCCGATGGAGAAAAGTCCAATAGAAATCGAGACGGCAAATTTATAATTAACGCAGAATCTCGTGCCGAACTTATGGATTATTGGGAACAAAGTTGGGACGTGCTTTTTTCTTCCTTTAGCGTGGTGACAACCGCCGATTTACTTCGCACGATAAAAATTCGCGGCGAATCGCACACGGTGCTGCAGGCACTTACGCGGCAAATTACACACTGCGCATATCATGTCGGGCAAATTGTTCTTCTTTCCAAACATCATAAATCGAAGAATTGGCAAACTTTAAGCATAGCGCGTGGCGATTCGGAAGCATATTTGCAGATTAAACTTAGGGAAAATGCCGAATAGTTTTTTGCGCAAGGTGGCTTGTATGCTTCGCAATTTAAACTCCCAAATTACTTAAAAAAGTAAACTGATTATGAGATGTCCCGTTTGTAACAAGAGCAGTTTTGTTGAAAAGGAACTAGAACCGAACCTAAATGCCGATGTTTGCAGCATTTGTAATGGCGTTTGGGTTACAAAAAAACGCTACGAGGAGTGGCTTGCCACTTTAGATGCCATTCTGCCCAGAACGTTAAGTGAAGAAACGTCCGTAAAAATTCCTGAATTTGAACTTGCACGGTTATGTCCAACGTGTAGGCGGGTTTTGATCAAGTATGAAGTTGGAAACAATATTCCGTTTAAGATCGACCGTTGTAGCAGTTGTGGCGGTGTTTGGCTTGAAGCCAACGAATGGGATATTTTAAAGAGCAGGAATTTGCACGATGAATTGGACAAGATATTTACTGATAAATGGCAAGAAGAAGTTCGTCGCGAAAATGTTCGCAACACTTTAAAGCAAATCTACTAAGAAAAATTCGGCGCGGCGGACTACACAAAAATCGTCGAATTTAAGAAGTGGATGGATTCGCATGAAAAAAACAGCGAAATACTTGCGTATATTAGGGATAAGAATCCGCTACAATTTTGAAGGTATAAGGAAACGTTCGCATTTTGCGGCAAATTGGTTTTTCGTTTTCAATTTTATTATTGTGTGCTAGCCTCGTAAATCTATGCGTTCTCGCAAAATTTCAATTCTCGGTTCTACCGGTTCGGTTGGAGTGAATACGTTAAAAGTTGTAGAGCATTTGGGCGATATTGGCGTTAATGCACTTGCCGGCGGAAGGAACTTGAAGTTGCTGGCTGAACAAACCCTGAAATTTTCGCCAAGGGTCGTTTCCTGCGCTGATGAAGAATGCGCGAAAATTCTTAAAGAACTTTTGTTAGCCGAAACCCGCGAACTTCCGGAAATAGTTTTTGGTGAAGCCGGTTTAATTGAGGCGGCTGTTTTTGAATCGTCTGACACGTTAGTTTCTGCAACAGTTGGCGCGGTTGGTTTTGTACCAACGTTGCGCGCTCTTGAACACGGCAAGCGCGTGGCATTGGCAAATAAAGAAACGCTTGTAATGGCGGGCGAATTGATGACGCGTGCCGCGGGCAGGAGCGGAGCCGAAATTCTTCCGGTTGATTCCGAACACAATGCGCTTCATCAATGTTTGCGTGGCGAAAGGCACGAGGAAGTTAAGCGTTTGATTCTTACTGCATCCGGCGGTCCGTTTTTGGAACGAACGTTTGCTGAAATGGAAGTTGCCACAAAGGCTGAAGCATTGGCGCATCCGACGTGGAATATGGGTGAAAAGATTTCCGTAGATTCATCTACCCTTATGAACAAAGGACTTGAAGTTATTGAAGCGCATTGGCTTTTCGGTTTTGATGCAAATCAAATTGACGTTATTGTTCATCCGCAATCCGTAATTCATTCACTGGTTGAATTGATTGATGGTTCGATGATTGCACAGCTAGGCGCTACCGATATGCGCCATCCGATTCAATATTCACTTACATATCCGGATCGTGAACCGCAGCAAACCGCATCGCTCGAATTAGCAAGTCTAACGAAATTAACGTTTGAAAAACCGGATTTTGTGCGGTTTCCAAATCTGAAATTGGCTTATACCGCATTAAATAAAGGTGGTACGACACCGGCGGCGTTAAATGCTTCAAACGAAATTGCGGTACGCGCGTTTTTGGATGGAAAAATCAAACTCACGGACATAGCACTTATAAATTCCGCGGTTGTAGAAGCGCATATATCGGAACCCGCAACGGAACTCGCAGCAATTTTGGCAGCTGATAAGAATTCGCGAAAGGCGGCAGAAGCTCAAATTTACGACACTTTGAACGCCGCAAGTGTTTGACTGTATTTTTTAGCGCAATTACACTTATGCTTTGCAACGAAAATTGCGATAATTTGCTCTAATGCAAAGCGTAATTTTACGTTCTAAAAGGATTTTATGCCGGATATTATAATAGTAATTTTAGCAGTTTTATTTGTTCTTGGTGTTGCCATCAACATACACGAATTCGGACATTTTATAGTCGCAAAAATGCTTGGAATGCGGGTTGAGGCATACTCGTTTTTTGGTCTTGGTCCGCGGGTTTGGGGTTTTAAGAAAGGAAACACCGATTACCGCATAAGCGCAATTCCGCTTGGCGCGTTTGTAAAGCTATATGGGGATGAAGCTACTGCTTCGTTGGAAGGCGGAGAATCTGAAGGCGAAAACGTTCCCGAATCGGAACTCTATGAGCTTCGTCCGCGTTGGCAAAAATTTCTTGTTATGATTGGCGGACCATTTATGAATGTGCTTCTTGCGCTGGCAATTCCGTTTACAATGGCGTTGATTCAAGGGGTGCCCGCAATTCCGGCACCGATTGTAGGCTATGTGAAAACCGGTGGTGCCGCGGAAAATGCAGGGATAAAGAAAGGTGATCAGATTGTGAAGTTTGATGGCGTAGAAAATCCCACTTGGCTTAGAATTCAAGAAGATGCACTTTTGCAAAACAATCGGGAAACCGATATTTCAGTAAAACGTGATGGAAAACGAATAGATACTACAATTGTTCCATCAACCGTTGAACTAAAAGGGCAAAAAATCGGAAGCATTGATCTCGCGCCTGATGTTGGCGTTGAGCCGGTTGTAATCGGACAAATTCAGTCTGACATGCCCGCGGCTAGTTCGGGCTTAAAAAAGGGCGACAGGATTACAGAGGTAAATGGCAAAACAGTAAGAAACGCACAGGATGCGAAGAGTTATATCGTTGATGCCGGCGATAACCCGATTGATGTTGTTGTAGAACGTGGCGGAAAACAGTTGGATTTCACAACTTCAACAAAGAAAGTTGATGGCGAAAATCGTATTGGAATCGTGTTTTCAAACAGTTATAAGGGCGCCTACGATAAGGTTGGCGTGGCAGGTGCCGCCGCGTGGGCGGTTAATTTTAATTGGAGCGTTTTGCGCCTGACCGGTAAGGCTTTTGGACAAATGTTTAGCGGAAGCCGTTCCGTAAAAGATGCCGGAATTTCCGGTCCGATTGGAATAGTTGGTGCGATTTCGCAAACCGTTAAAGATGCGGGTTTTATTGGATTATTGCCTATGTTGGCAATGATCAGTTTGAGTTTAGGTGTCTTCAATTTGCTGCCAATTCCTTTGTTGGATGGCGGACAGATTGCGGTATTGGCAATCGAATCATTTCTGGCATTGTTCGGTATGACGCTTTCGCTTGCCGTGAAAGAAAAGATTCAACTAGCCGGTTTGGGGCTGATTCTTGCGCTTATGGTTTTGGTTATGTATTTGGATATTTCCCGGATAATCGGGTCATAACGGGTTGGAAGACGAGCTACGGCTCGTCAATTTTTTATGCGAAGAGAATCAAGAGCTGTAAAGGTCGGTAACGTACAAATTGGTGGTGGGGCGCCGGTTGTTGTGCAATCGATGACAAAAACCGACACGGAAAATGTTGCTGAAACAGTTTCACAAGTAGATAAAATGGTGGAAGCCGGCTGCGAGATTGTGCGAATTGCGGTGCCTAACCCGAAAGCCGCGGAAGCCTTAAAAGAAATTCGCAAGCTTGTTAAAATCCCGATTGTTGCTGACATACACTTTCACTATAAACTTGCGCTAGCCGCACTGGATGCCGGAATTGATAAACTGCGCATCAACCCCGGAAACATTGGCTCAATTGAAAGAGTACGCGAAGTTGTTCGTGCGGCGGAAGCGCAACAGGTTCCGATAAGAATCGGCGTAAACGGTGGTTCGCTCGAAAAAGATCTTCTTGAAAAATACGGAACCGCAACGCCCGAAGCGATGGTTGAATCAGGCTTGCGGCACGTAAAGATTTTGGAGGATTTAGGTTTTGCGGATACGGTTATTTCGCTAAAGGCTTCGGACGCACGACGCACAATTGAAGCCTACCGGCTGATGGCTGAAAAGGTAGATTATCCGCTGCATTTGGGTGTGACAGAAGCGGGAACTCCGTTTGGCGGAACTATAAAATCGTCGATCGGGCTTGGTGTATTGCTTTACGAAGGAATCGGAGACACAATCCGCGTTTCTTTGGCTGCGGAACCGGATGAGGAAATTCGTGTCGGGTGGGAAATTCTTAAGAGCCTGGAACTGAGAAAACGCGGCGTTACCGTGGTAGCGTGCCCAACTTGCGGAAGGCTTGCCGTGGATGATTTTGTGGGAATTGTAACGGAAATTGAACGCAGACTTCAGCACGTTGAGGAACCACTACACCTTTCAATAATGGGGTGCGCGGTAAATGGTCCGGGCGAAGCGCACGATTCGCAATTGGGCGTAACGTTTGGTAGGCAGGTTGGGATGATTTTTAAAGACGGTGTTCCGCTCAGAAAAGTTTCCGGTACCGATATAGTAGAAGAATTCGTAAATGAAGTTGAACTACTGCGCGCGGAAGGCAAGGCTTAAAATGCTTACGGAAAGAGAATGGTAAACGGATAAACCGGGATATTTCTCACAATTCCAAACAAAAGCATAAATCCAACGGTCGAAAACAAAAATGCCGGTGTTATCCATTGTAGGGGAAGTCCACGTCCGCGGAATAATGTCGAGATTAACGAGCCTGCAAAATACACAAACACAAACAGCCAAATCGGAAAAAGTAAATTATAATCAAGCGCGCCCAAAACATCTCCGTGAAAAAACGCATGAAATGCGCGAGTTATTCCACAGCCGGGGCACGCAAACCCCGTAAGCGCCAATAAAGGACATTTTGGAAAAAATGCAACTTTTGTTGGATCAAGCAAAGTAAGCGACGAAACACCAAGCGCACCAAGAGCCAACACCGTTGCCGCAAGCGTTTTTTCTGCGCGTGATGACAAAACCCGAATTTCTTCCATACCTGAATAATACCCAATAAAGGCGCGCTTATTCCAGCCGCTTCAAAAACTTGTCAACCTCGTCCGATTTTTACGGCAAGTGCATCGCTGGCAATCTTTCGGTTTAAGTTGAATTTTAGCTGAAACCGTAAATCTGAAACGTCTTCGATCCAACCCGCTATCTGTTTGGTTGAAAACAACTTAGCGGTGGCAGCCAGCCGCGGGAAATCTTCGTAATCTTGAAATTGTGTGCCGTTACCCAAAGAAATCAACCAAATTCCGCGCAAAACATCCTGAAAACGCAGTAACTTTTCGGAATAATCCGCAGATGATGAGGCATTGCTGAATTCGGCTGCAATTTGCATTTTTTCCGCGGCGGTTTTTACCCGGCTTCCGGCTTCAACAATCCTAAGAAAATCGTCGCGTTCTTTTCTGAGCTCATCCGGCACGAAACTTTGCGCCAGTTCCGGATTTCCGGCGGCAATTTGCGCAACAAGTTTTGCATCTGCCGGAGAGTAGCGTTTAGTTTCTAATAGCATTTGAATCGTTGATTCGGTTGAAGGCGGCGCGAAACGTATTATTTGGCATCGCGAGCGAATTGTGGCAAAAAGCGCCGATATGGATGAAGTTATTAGAATTATATACGAGGTTTCAGTGGGTTCTTCAAGAGTTTTTAGCAACGCATTTTCGGCTGCCGGCGACATTTTGTCGGCATCGTTTATCAAAAATACACGATTTCGAGCTTCAAACGGTCTAAAATTCGCTTCTCTTTCTAAATCGCGAATCGCTTCAACATAAATATTTTGTTTGTTTGAAACCACCTTTCCCACATCCGGTTGTTCGCTGAAATAAACCATTTCATAGTCTTTCTTTTTTCCGGAAGTTGGCAACGAAAATACCTTTGCATGAATACACGCTCGGCAGGTTCCGCACGCGATTTTTGATGTTTGGCAAACCAAAGATTGCGCGCACCACAGCGCAACTTTTTCTTTTCCAATTCCTGCCGGACCCGAAAAAATCGAAGATTGTGGAAACCTTGAATTTTCGAGCAAGCGCGAAAGTGTTTCTAATGTTTTTTTGTTTCCCGGTAAGCTATCGAACATATCTAACGGTCCAAAAACTTTGTAATAAGCGCAACAACATCCGAATAAACGGCTTCTACCGATTGCGATCCATCAATAATCTTGAATCTGTTAGGTTCCTTTTCTGCAATTTCAAGATATGCATCACGCACACGTCGATAAAAATCTTTTTCCTCGAAATCCATACGATTGTTCTTTCTTGAATCACCGGCGCGTTCGGCGCGCTCAACGGCGGTATCAACGGAAATATCGAAAAACAAGGTAATATCAGGCTTTAATCCATTTGTGGCAAGCTTAATTATTTTGTCAACGGTCTCTTTATCAAAACCGCGCCCCGCGCCTTGGTATGCCGCCGTTGCATCCGCAAAGCGATCAGAAAGAACGATTTTTCCTTCCGCAACTGCCGGATTGATAAGAAAATTTACGTGCTGCGCACGGTCTGCGGCGAACAACAGAA
Organism: Pyrinomonadaceae bacterium; assembly: GCA_047973305.1. Classification (GTDB taxonomy): domain Bacteria; phylum Acidobacteriota; class Blastocatellia; order Pyrinomonadales; family Pyrinomonadaceae; genus Aridibacter. The sequence goes on along the minus strand of JBKEBT010000086.1, from coordinate 22,118 downwards.
GTTCAGCCAACGGGGCTACCTGTTCTTCTGTTTCCAAAAATGCTTCACGCAAATGTCTGCCCAGCGGAGTGCCACCCGGTTCGCGCGTTAAAATCACGTCGAACCCGCGCAAGCGAAGTTCGCCGGAAAGCCTCCGAATTTGCGTGGTTTTTCCACTTCCGTCTATCCCTTCAAAGGTTATGAACTTTCCTGCCAAGGTATTTTACCGTGAATTGTTGTTTTTTTTTTCGACAGACATCGATGAAATCGCGTGTTTGAAAACCAAATGCTCTTCATCTCCGACACCCAGTAAAATTGAGAACTTATCAAAACTGCGAATTTGTCCGGAAAGAGTAGTGCCGGACATCAGCTGAACTACTACACTCAAACGTTCACGGCGAGCCGAGTTTAAAAACGCATCTTGAATATTTTGCATGGCGTGCTTATCCATTGGTGCTCCAAAAATTATCTGTATTGGATGAATTATAACAATTTTCAAAAAAGCTACAAGATGCCGAAGAAAGTGCGCGAGGCTAACTTGTTAAATTTGTTGACCCAACCTCCGATTTTTCACGCGGCTATGCACCGTGGCGGCTTAACAGCATCATGAGTTGTTTTTGGATTTTTGCTTCTTTGCCGAAGCCTTCCAGCCAAGTAATATCGGGTTCGCGTTTAAACCAAGTAATCTGTCGCTTTGCGTAATTTCTTACATCCTGTTGCGATTTTTCAATTGCGCTTTCCAAACTTCGTTCGCCGCGCAAGTATTCGCATACGCGACGATATGCGTGGGCACCCAGCGCGTTTGTATCGTCGTTTAAGCCTTCTTTTCTAAGAGTTTCGACTTCAGCCACCAACCCGCGTTCGAAATGTAATTCCGTGCGTCTGTTAATTATTTCGTATAGTTTTTCGCGATTCGGGCGTAAAACAAAAATTTTTATTCGCGAAGCAAATTCGGGCGCGCTTTCGCGGTTTGGTTGTTGTGTTGAAATGGTTTTACCGGTTTGAAAATAGACCTCGATAGCACGCATTGTTCTTACATAATCATTTGGAAACAATTTTTCGGCTGCATCGGAATCTATGCGTGAAAGGATTTTATGAAGATGTGGCGCGCCCTTTTCTTCAATAAGTTTTTGAAGCCGCGAACGAAATACCGCATCGGGTTTTGGACTTGAAAAAAAGGGATTTCGAAGCGCACGTAAGTAAAACCCGGTTCCGCCCACCAAAATTGGAACTCCGCCACGTGCTTCAATCTCTCGAATTTTTTCCGATGCATCTTTTGCCCAATCTTGCGCGGTGTATTTTATTTCCGGGTTAACATAACCAATCAAATGGTGGGGAACGCCTTGCATTTCGGCTTCGGATGGCTTTGCCGTTGCTATTTCTATCTTTTTGTAAATTTGAACCGAATCGCAATTAATTACTTCACCGTTTCCCAGCCACAACGCCAAAGCCACACCCAGTTCAGTTTTTCCCGATGCTGTTGGTCCTGCAATTGAATAAATTTGTGTTTTATTTGGCACGATAAAAGAGCTTAGCAAACAGGCGTGTTTTGGTTCAATTTGAATTGCGCGTTGAAATTTAGGCGAGCCATTTTATGATTAAATAAAACAGAATCGCTACAAGAAGTATTGTCGCCCCAATTCGCTGATTTCTTGAGAACATAACTACTTTGCGGCTTTATCTATTCCTGCCGCTAAATATTCGCTTAATCCGCTTAATATCATTTGAACTGCAACCGTTACAAGAAGCATTCCCATCAGTCGTTCGATTGCAATTAAGCCTTTTTCGCCGAGAAACTTTGCAAAATAAGAGGCAAAATAAATTATTAATGCCGATGCAAACCAAGCGATTAGCACAGCAAGCAGCCAATCAAGCCAACGCGACGGTTCACGACTGATGAGCAGCAACGCAGTTGCCATTGCCGATGGACCCGCAACATACGGAATTGCAAGCGGAACCAAAAACGGTTCACCATCCACATCTTCTTCAAGCGAGCTGCTACGCGAAGGAAAAATCATTTTTATTGCAATCAACATCAGAATAATTCCGCCCGCAGTTGTTAAAGCCGTTTCCGAAATATGTAGCGCACGAAGAAGATATTGCCCCAAAAACAAAAAACCGACCAGAATAATTAAAGCAAAAAAGAGTTCGCGCAATACAACTTTTGGGCGTCGTTTTTTATCCACACGTTTAAGCGTGGTCATAAACAGCGGAATATTTCCAAGCGGATCCATAACCAGAAAAAGTAGCAACGCTGCGGAAAGAATTGTCATTGTCTTAGTATGCCTTTGTCAGATCGATGCCGGTGTAGTAGTGCTTTAAAATTCGGTCGTATTTTAAACCCATTTTAGCAAAGCCGTAGGCTCCATATTGGCACATTCCTATTCCGTGTCCCCATCCTCTGCCGGTAAACGAGTATCGGGTTGCGCGCCCGGATGAATCATAGGTTTTATCGATTACAAAAAGTTGTTCACGAAGTTTTAAGGCTGAACGAATCTGTCCGCCTTCAAGCTTTTGGGTTCCGGTTGTGGTTGTAATCGTAAGTTCTGTTGCACGCTTGGAAAATCCGCGTTTGGAAACTCGCACATCAATTAGCGAACCCATTCCTTTTACGTAACGTGCAAGACGCGCACGAACCGTTGCGGGGCTAAGCGCGGTGCGCCAAGTTGTGAACGGCGACATTTTTTCCGCGACGGAGGTTTCATCGCTCGGTTCGATTTCAAGATATGTTAGCTCGCCCGTTGCGGTTTTCTTAAAGCGAACTTTTTCGCCGCCGATTAAGGCGGTTTCCTTCACTTGAAAAAAACTGTCGCCGAATTTTCTGAACAAAAAGGCTGAAGTGCTTACTACTATTGGGATTTCGCTTTTCCCTGATTTCAACATTAGTTTTCCGTCTGATGAAGGATTGGCGGTTCCTTCTTCAAATTCTAGTTTCCAATTTTTTCGCTCATAAATCTTCTCAATCATCGAAAGAATTTTACTGCGCGAATATGCTTTGTTCGGTTTTAGTGTCAAATCGGAATGAATTGAAAACCAGCCGTCACGCAAAAGTTCAGCAAGCATTACGCGGTCACTTTGCGGAACTTCGTTTCCATCCGCAAAAGAGAGTTGATAATTAATGTCGGATTCAGATAAAAGCGTTTCACCATTGGGTTCGGCTTCCGCGGAATAAATCAGCGAATGAAAAATTCTTGCAAGTTTAAGCGGCTTTGCGGAATCGGGCGTGATTATTGGAAAGGGCTTTCCGAATTTTGATGCAAGTTGGTTCACCCAGCTTCTTAGTTCTATTTCGGTGGGCGAATCTTCAAAATAATCGTCATCAAAACGATTTGTAACAAAAAGATAGTTATTTGTCGCCATCTGTGCCGCCAAACGAACGTATCGATAGTTTGCTTCATTCCTAATTACCGGAAGTTCCCGTTCCGATTTCACCAAAAACGGTTCGAATTGTTCCTTGCCGTCAAGCGCACAATTTACTCCCTTAAGATAGGGTTCATTAAATTCGAAGATATTTCCGGAATCTTCGGTTCTGCCTCCGCAAGTTGATGTATATAACGCATTTATTGGTTTGTTGTGATAAGTTGCAACAATCCCAGATGTTTCCTTTACAGCCTGCGTCCCCATTTTTGTTTCGATATCATAGCCCTTATAAACCTGCGACCAAACGGTTGGCAGCATATCAAAACCATCTTCTTTGTAAGAATTTTTGTTTGCCACAGCATAAGTTCGCGCCGCAACAGCCTGCGCCTTTTGTGCTTCAAGCTGCGGCAAAGAAAGTTCGGATGGAACAACGCCAAGCAGATAATCTTCCATCGGCACAACATTTACGACCGTAATTCTTCCGGAAGCATTTGCAAACACTTCCATTTTTCCGCGATAGCGTTTTCCATTGAGACGAACAATTCCTTCATTCGCCGCCCGCAAAGTAATCGGTTTTAGAGAAGAAATTGATCCGCTTGAGCCGCCGGAAACGTTTACTTCACGCAACGCCCCGTTGATAACCGCTGCGCGATTGTCATACCAAACAGGTCTTGATGAATCTGTTTTTTTTACATTGCCCGTTAAACCTGTGTTTGCCGGAAGCGAGGTTATAAGACTGCGAACTTTTGATTTCGGTGAAGATGCAATTTGTTTACTAAGTGCGATTGCATCATCTGAAGGTGAACTATATTTTACCGAAACTATTTTCACGCCCTCTATTCCCTTTTCCGTCAATGTTGCCACAAATGCTTCGGCATCCGGAAGAAAATCTTTTTCGGCTTCAAGCTTTATCGTAAAAGTTGTTCCGTTTGCATCACCGGTTACAAGAGTTCGGGTGTTTGCGGCATCGCGAATCTTTAATGCAATCTCATCAGCGGCTTCGCGTGATTCAAGACCCGGAATTTCAAACTTGAACAGTTCATATTGCGGTGGCGTGTAGCCTGATGACGATGCACGAACGGAAGATGAGTTTAAGAAACGTGAATCTTCGCCGTCAATTTCTGCAATCAAGGATGAATCGACAGCCGCGATTGAAACCGAATAGGCGTTTTGAATCAAACCAATTCTAACCATCGGTTCGCGATCGAGCTTAAACGCAGCGTTTCGAATGCTCGAATTTGCCGAAGAGGTCAATAAAAGGAAAACTGCAAAAAGGGAAACAAATCTAAAAAACATAAAACGTAACAATTGTTTGTAATAATAATATTTTTAACACGAAAAACGGTTCGGTGGTTGCATTCAAACTGATAAAACCTTTGACGCTAACGCTTTGGCGAAACACACCTATTTTTCAAGTGCGTTAAAGATAAACGGAAAAGTTGCGTATGTTTGTCCACGATGCTGTGGGCGAAATGCAAACAAAACTATATCACCTTTGCCGTAAGAAGCTTCAGCAAGCGCGGTTTTTCCTTTGATTAAATCGCCGCCGTAAATCCAACCCGAAAGAAGCAAATCACGATCTGCATATTTTGCAATTGATTTCACGGCGTTAGCATCAGTTATTTCAAACGCAGAACTATAAATAAAATATGCGGGAACTGATGCGCCAAAGCCTTTTGCAATTGAAAATCTGCGGTCAACATCAAGTTTTAAAATCGAACCCGGACAATGAAATTCTTTGCGAGTTTTGCCTTCAAGCACATTCTTTATCGGCAGATTAAAGCTTTTGATAACTGCTTCGCAAGATTCATCAAAGCACACTAATTTTCCGCCGCTTTCAACAAATTTCTTAAGGTTTTCAACACCCTGCGTACCAATTCCTCCGGTATATTCTTTTGGATACCTTTTTGGCGAATTCCCGTTAATCAATTCGCGTTCGCGCATTGAAGGCAGCACGATTGTATCGTAGGGAAGTTTGCCGTTTCTAAAATCATTATCCATTAAGGATTTATAAGGTATGTTGTAGCTATCGAAAACAAGCCTTGTCCAACCTTCATCAATCGCACCGGTCCAACCCTTATAAACTCCGATTTTTGGCGCTGTTTTCAGCGGATTTTCAAAGTTTTCAAACGGTTTTGAAGCCGGCTTTAGGTTCAAAACTTTTCGTGCTTCGTTAATATTCGTTACACGTGCAAATGTATCTGCTTCACGCTGTTTTACATTCCAAACCGGCGCATATTCCACGCCCATTTGTAGTGGAAGAGTCCAACCCGCAACATCATATGGCACTTCCGCTTCGCCGTTAGCGTTGATTCTTTCGGGATAAACCTGCTTTTCAAACAAGCTCAAAACGTTCGGTTTTTGCACTTGCGCAACCGGAATGTAGAAACTTCCGCCCGGAATTTCGCCAAGCTCTTCACCAGCCTTTGCTGAAAGTGCGGCTTCAATTTCGTGCTTCATTTCATAAACGTGCATTCCTTGAAGCGTCAAAATCTCAATCAAACGGGAAACTTTTTCTTCGTTTCCGCCTTGCCCGGCATATATTACAAACCCTTGCGGTTCGGCTGCATCGGGCTTTAGGTTCGATTCCGCCAGATTATAAGAGTTTTCCAAGTATCGCTGACGATATTTTCCAGCCATTTCCAACACGGAATAGGTCGCAATCATTTCTATATTTGAAATATCTTCCGGAGCCCACGTGCCGCCAAACCAAGGGTCAGGGTTGTTTGTTAGTCGTTCGGTGGCGGAATCCATTCCGCGTGTTTTGCTTTTTTCTTTGAGATCCTTTTCGCTTACCTCGATCGGTGTCATCAAATTTGAACTCGCCGCTTCTGATAAGATTCCAATTGAATTGTGAAAATAAGGCGCTGAACGAAATCCGCCGTGCCACCACGTATCATATGTGGCGTTTGTTACCACACCTTTTACGCCTTTTCGTTCAAGATCGGCAGCCATTTTGTAGCCGATTAAGCCAAGTTCACGAAGTGTAACCGCGGAAATGCGCGGATTTGGCGGATCAAAAAACGGCGGAATTGTGAATCGCGCGCCGGTTTGTCCCTGCTGATGAACATCGTAAACGATTTCTGGATACCATTGCTGCCAAAAAAGTTTAGTAATGTTTCGTGTTTCCTGCAGGCTCATCATAAACCAATCACGATTGTTATCGTGCCCGGCGTAATAATGATAGAGTTCCGGCGGAACCGAACCTTCAAACGGTGTGTTGAATGTTTTTCGGTACCAATCGGCAACAATATCCACACCATCGGGGTTTGTCGAAGGAATTAGCAAAAGCACCGTATTATTCAAAATCTCTTTGGTTGTTTCATCGTTTGATGAAGCAAGCTTGTAAGCAAGCTGCATAGACATTTGCGACGCAACAATTTCGGTTGAATGAATTGAGCACGCAATTGCAACTATTGCCTTTCCGTTTGCAAGCAATTTTGTGCGTTCCTGTTCATCAATTTTCTTTCCGTTATGTTGTTCAGCGATTGCAGCGTTGGTTTCGCGAATTTTATCAAGATTCTTGATGTTTTCTTCCGAGGAGATGAATGCGACAATCTGCGGTTTTCCAAGCGTGGTTTTACCTATTTCACGAACTTCTACGCGATTGCTTGCGGCATCAAGCTTTTTGAAATAGGTTTGAATTTGAGTCCAATCGGCAATCGTTCTATTATCTGTTGGGTTGAAACCGAGCACCGATTTTGGGTTCGGTACACTTTGGGCAGCAATTGCTACACAAAGCAGCGCGAGTACAAATGAAACGGACGTAATGCGCACAAACGCGCGCATACTAAAATCGGCAAGCCGATAATTATGGATGTACATTCAGAAAATTTTCTCCCGGCAATTCAGAATAACAGAAAGCTTTTAATACCTTTTAAAGAGTCTAACAAATCTCGCTTTTGGGGCAAACTGCGGTATTGGTGGAGTTGGTTGGTTGTGAGCTTGACCGTGCTGTTTGTTGCGACACCGCTTTTGATTATTTATAGGTTTAAGAAAAATCGCGACGGCTTCTATCGTTTGTGTGATTGGGGCGCAAGGCGTTGGCTCGCAGCCTCCGGCGTGAAAGTTGAGGTAAGCGGAAAAGAAAATCTTGAAGAGGGAAGACAATATGTTTTTATCTCAAATCACCGCTCTTACCTTGATACGGCTTCTTTATATGTTTACGCCGGCAGACGCATCGGACTTGTGGCAAAAAAAGAACTTCTGAAAGTACCGATTTTTGGATACGGAATGGCGATGGCAAATGTAATTGCAATCGATAGAACAAACGTCGAATCGGCGCGAAGGTCAATGGCGCGCGCGCGAGAGATTATGGAAGACGGCTATTCGTTTGGCGTGTTTGCGGAGGGTACCCGCGCAATGCCGGGCGAACTTTTACCGTTTAAAAAAGGTGCCGTTCATTTGGCGATGCAGACAAATTCGCCAATAATTCCGGTTGCGTTTTTAAATTCGGACAGGCTTATGGGTAAACGAAGTGGTGTGGCTTATTCCGGTACGCTAAGAATGGTACTTTTGCCGGCGATAGAAACAGAAGGGAAATCCGCCCGTGCAGATTTAATGGAAATCTTAAATCAAACGCGCGGCGCAATTGCAGAAGCGCTTGTAAAAGACGCGGAAAAAAGTCTTAGTTCATAATGCGGATAATGATTTGCAGAAAGGGAGTGCTTTTTGCGCTCCCTTTTTATTTAGCAAACGGTTTCAACTACGCGGTTTGGGTGTTGGTCTTTTCAAAGGTGGCGGTGGCGGCGGAATTTTTCCGTCCACCGGTTGCGGGGTTTCAACGGTCGGTTCTGTATTTTCCGTTTCCTTTACAGGTGTTGGGTCATCCAAAATCTTTACTTCGCTTCTACCCTGTTTGTAGTCATCATAAGTTACGCGAATTCGCAAACGCACTACTTGTCCGCTTCCGAACACAAGTTCGTCATCTGATGCGGTGTAAGCCGGAAACCAGTATTTCCCATCAACGTTTATACGCCAAGTTTCCACAATCGGGAATTTATTGTCTTTGTCTTCCGGTACACCTTTCCCCTTTGATTTAACAATCATCAAATCTTTACTATCGACCCATATTCTGCCGCTAAAATATCGTTTACCGTCTGTTTTAAACTTTGGCAGCGTGCGCGGTCGGACATCGAACACTAGTAAATCGAGATCGTCTATTTTTTGTTTTCCGACAAAATCGAAAACGTAATTCGCCATATCCTGCGGATTGATCGCAAACGGATTTACACCGCCTAGATCTTCCAAATCTGCCGGCGTTATGGAAATTTCGCGAAGCGTGGAAGGTGGTGCGTATGTTATTCGTTCGAAGCGTTGCCCATCAGTTGTAAACGTCATAAATGAATCGCGTCGAAAAGTTCCCGTAATCAAACCGCCTAAACCAATGGTCTGAATTGTCGCTTTACGATTGAAAACATAATTTGTAAGAGCATTACGAAAATCATCTTCGTTCTTTGTTACGGTTCGGATAATTGATTCAACTTGGGATGGATTCATATATTCCGTTCGCAACTGCCCGACTTGCGCAAAAATTCCCGTAGAAAAAATCGCAAACAAACTTAACGTAAAAGTAATTTTCTTAATCATCGTGTTCGTTTTAGGTTACCTTGAAGTCAAATTTAAAGATGCGAAAAATCGTATATTGGTTCGATAAAAATAAGGCGCCCCGAATTGTTTCAAGGCGCCTTATTCATAAACTCCGGTTTGCGGAAACATATTAATCGATAAATTCGACATCAACCTTGTGCGGAATTATACCTTTTTCAAAGCCGGTATCAAGTAAAAGCTTTACACCCGCTCGCCCGCGCTCGCCGTAATCAAGAGTTTGGCTGTTGACCCACATTGCAACAAACCTGTCTGCTAGTTCGGGCGGCATATCGCGTGCAAATTGCATTGCATAAGCAAGGGCATCTTTTCTGTTATCAAGTGAATATTGAATGCTGGTGTGCAAAACCTTCGAAACTTCACGCATAAGATCTTCACCAAGACTTCTTTTTATCACGTTTCCGCCCATTGGAAGGGGAAGTTCGGTTTCCTGAAACCACCATTCGCCAAGATCCAAAACTTTATTCAGCCCCATCTGTTTGTAAAAAAGCTGCCCTTCGTGAATTAAAAGTCCCGCATCTACGCGTTCTTCCAGAACCGCATCAATAATTTTATCAAACGGAACTATTTCGTATTCAAAATCGGAATTAAAAATTCGCAACGCCAAAAATGCCGAAGTAAGTTCGCCGGGAATCGCAATTTTAATATTAGGAATATCTTCTTTGGAAAGTTGATCTTTTGATACAACAATCGGACCGTAATTATCACCAATGCTGGCACCGTGCGGCAACAGTGCATATTTATCATCAATATAGGCGTAAGCATGAAAACTAACCGCAGTTACGTCAAACACGCCGTTTTTGGCATCTTCATTAAGAGTTTGAATATCTTTTAACGTATGTTTAAATTTTAAGCCGTTTGTTTCAAGTTTATTCGTTGCCAGCCCGTAAAACATAAATGCATCATCCGAATCAGGAGAATGGGCAACGGTAATTGTACGTGGTTCTGAAGCTTCTTCCATAAAAATTATAATATTCCGTAGTAAATGTTTGTATCGTAAATAAGTTCGACACGATTGTTAGTTTGATGTTTTGCAAATAATTCGCCAAGCGCATTTATAAGCATTTCAAAATTAGCGGAATCGCTGTTTGGCATATATGACGAAGAGCACATTCTACCTTTAAGTTGTTCAAAATCACATATTTGCGAATTCGGGAAAGAAGTGTGTTTAATCGGAGTGCCAAAAGAATTTTCAAATTGCGCGGTGTCCAGATTATCGTGACGAACCAACGCGTAATCATTGCCGAACCGCTCTAAAAAAGCCTCATATTCACGCAAAAAAGCATTTGAGTCAAGTTGGCGTTCATTCCACACAAGCGCAAATCCTCCTCCATCTTTTACGATTCGCTTTATTTCGCGCACGGCTCGTTCGTCATTAAACCAATGAAACGCCTGAAATGCGGTAACAAGTTCAACAGAATCCGTTGCCAATCCCGTTTCTTGTGATGTGCCTTCAACCGCGTAAAAATCTTCAAATCCGTGTAAATAACGTGTCGCCGCAGAACGCATCGCTTCATTTGGTTCTATTCCGTAAACCTTAAACCCGCGTTCGAGAAAAGGCTTTGCTGAAATTCCGGTTCCGGTGCCCAAATCGGCAACCGTGTTTCCCACCGAAAGGTTAAATTCCTTTTCAAGTAAATCAAAGACCGCCTCCGGGTAACCGGGGCGATATTTTACGTAGTTTTCAACGCGGTCATCAAAGCGTTCGAAACTATTTTCGATCGAATTCATATCAAATCCTCACCTTTCCAAATTGTTTCGTTTGAATGCGGAATGTCAAATTGATCAAGAATGCGAAAGCAAAGATGGTCAACAAGTTCTTCCAGCGTTTTTGGGCGATGATAAAAACCGGGAGATGCCGGTAAAATTTGCGCACCCGCCCGCGAAAGCCGCAACATATTTTCAAGATGAATGGCGTTCATCGGAGTTTCGCGCGGCACTATTACAAGTTTTCGCCTTTCTTTAAGTGTCACATCCGCCGCACGATGAATAAGGTTGGTACCGGCACCGGATGCGATTGCGCCAAGTGTTCCCATCGAACAAGGCACGATAATCATTCCGGCTTGTTTATAAGAACCTGATGAAGGCTTAGCCGCATAATTATCTAGCTTCCAAATGCGCAATATTTTGGAATCGGCATTCAAACCGACCCACGCTTTTACCTTTTCAGTCGCGTTTTCGGAAATTTCCGCACCTGTTTCAATTCGTGCTACATTTCCCGCAACTCTTGACATAATAAGGTTTACGCGTTTCACTATCGTGTTGTTTACAAGCATTTGTAGGGTTCTTTGTGCATAAATTGAACCCGATGCACCGGTAATCGCAACCGTCAATTCCATAAAAAAACTTTAACACCAAATTTGCTTTTCGCGCTAATGTTCCAAATCGGAATTATTTCTAGCCCGATTTATACTGAATTTTCCCGTTATGAAACAAAAGCCATGGAATAAAATTTGTTATTATATCCGGCTAAAACTCGCTAACTTCTTGTAAATTAACACGTTATAGCGAAATGTAATTTATGGCACGACGGTTGCCATATATACAAGTGTCAGCTGGGGGGCTGATAAAATCTGAAGGTGGATGTTCTGGAGCGGGCAAACAACACAGAACATATAACAAAAAAGCGGAAATGCGTGGGTGATCAAAAGATTGCCGGGGGCATGCAAAGAAGCAAAATATGTTCTATCGGTCATTTACCTTCAGTTACTTTTGGAAGCGGCATGCTTAAAGCGTGCCGCTTTTTTCTTTGTGAAATTGCTACAAAAAGCAAAAACCATTTAGAATTTGTTTATGAACACGGATGAAATAAAGCGAATACTTGCGGAGCTTGCTGAAGGAAAAATTGATCAAGAGAATGCAACCGAAAAGATAAAGAATCTATCTTATGAAGACATTGAATTTGCCCGAATCGATCACGACAGAGCCGAGCGACAAGGATTTCCGGAGGTTATTTTTGGTGAAGGCAAAACCGTAAGCCAAATAGTTTCTATTTTTGAAAAGTTGGCGACACGTTCGCCAAATGTGTTGATAACGCGTACAAATGCAACGGTTTATGGGGAAGTTAGAAATATTTTGCAGGATGCAGAATGGCACGAAAAGGCAAATATGATTCGTTTGATGCGCGACAACCAAAACAGAGGTATCGGGGAAATTGCCGTGGTAACCGCCGGTACAAGTGATATTCCGGTTGCTGAAGAGGCGGCTTTGTCGGCGGAAGCACTCGGAAACCGTGTTACTCGAATTTGGGATGCGGGAGTTGCGGGAATCCATCGCATAACCGCGGAACGCGAAACGCTGCGTAGTGCGCGAGTGTGTATTGTTGTTGCGGGTATGGAAGGCGCACTTCCTTCGGTGGTTGGTGGAATGGTAAAAGTTCCGGTTATTGCGGTGCCCACAAGCATGGGTTATGGAGCATCGTTTGGGGGAATCGCAGCATTGCTAGGTATGTTAAACTCTTGTTCATCAAATGTTACTGTTTCAAATATCGACAACGGTTTTGGTGCCGGTTTTGTTGCCGGGCTAATAAATCGTAAGTGGAATGCGGAATAGAATCTCACAAAATCTAACATTCGCAACCGCCTTCATTTTACTTTTGACGGCGGCGGTTTTTGCGCAATTTGATAACGCGGAAGGAATCTATGGTGTTTCAAGCAAAATCAAAGGAAAAACACCCGTTATAATTGTGCCCGGAATTATGGGCTCTGAACTAGTGAACGTAAACACCGGCGAAAAGGTATGGTTTAAAGTGGGTAGGAGTAACGATGACGATTTACGTCTTCCCGTAGCGCTAAACCTGAATTTGAGTCGCGATTCGCTTCTACCCGGCGACATACTTCGAAAAGTAAATATTCGTTTTTTTCCGGATGTTGATGTTTATGAGGGCATAATCGATTCCTTGACAAAAGGCGGTTACGAAGAAGCAAGTTGGGAAAATCCGCCGAAAGATTTATATGACAAGTTCTTTGTTTTTCCGTATGATTGGCGACGCGACAATCAGGAATCAGCGCGATATTTGGTGGAAGAAATTGAAGATTTGAAGCGCAGAACCGGCTACAACAACCTTAAATTTAACGTCCTCGCACATTCAATGGGAGGATTAATCGTGCGATACGCTGCAATGTATGGCAAGCTAGATTTACGCAGCGGCGTACCGATGCCGACATGGTACGGTGCGAAACATTTTGCGCGTCTTTTCATTATTGGAACACCGAATGAAGGTTCTGCGGATGCACTTCGCTCGTTGCTGCAAGGACAATCAAGCTTTGGCGGCACTACAAAAATTCCGTTTGTGCGATTTTTGACGCCGATAGATATAGCCACCATGCCTTCAGTTTTTCAATTACTGCCACATATACATTCTTCAAAGTTTTTCGATGGCGATTTAAAACCGCTTTCCGTAAATCTATACGACATAAACACTTGGAAGAAATATGATTGGGCGATTTATGGAAAAGACCAAACCCAGCTAAATGAAAATTCGCCGGAATTTGCGCGTTTCGAGCGTTACTTTGCATTGGTCTTAAAACGTGCGAGCCAGTTTCAAGCAGCTCTTGATGCACAAGCCACCAGACGCGGAAACCTTGAAATTTCATTAATCGGTGGCGATTGCAAACCGACATTGGATGGCATTGTTATCTACAAGAATGATAAAGGAGAATGGGAGACGATAAGTGATTCAAAATCGTTTCGAAATTCAAACGGCGTAAAACACACAGATAACGAAGTGCGAAGTATAATTTTTGCAGAAGGCGACGGAAGCGTTACCAAGAGTTCACTTTTCGGCGAAACAAAGTTCGGGAACGAGAAGCAAAGAAATGTGTTCGATGAAAATGTCGGTAAAACCGTTTCCTTTCTAACATGCGTGAATCATGAAGGTATGACGAGCAACCCGGCGGTACAAGTTAATATTTTGCAGGCTTTGGTTTCAGATATAAAGCATAAGAATTCAAGTGATTTGGCAGAAAGATAGCTTGCAAATTCATCGTTGTTTCAAGAAAGTTACAAAACAAAGTAAAATTTAGTTTGGAGTTATTATGAAGACACAAATCGCTATCGGTGCAGATCATGCCGGATACAGGGTAAAGGAACAAATCAAAAAACATTTAAGTTCTTTAGGAGTAAGTTTTACAGATTACGGTACGGATTCTGAGGAATCGGTAGATTATCCCGTTTATGCAGAAAAGGTGGCGCGTGCAGTTGTTGCAGGCGAGGCGGAAGACGGCATTTTGATTTGTGGCTCAGGAATTGGAATCGGAATTGCAGCAAATAAAATTGCGGGAATACGTGCGGCGCTTGCGTGGGATGAAGAAACCGCAAAGCTTTCGCGCATGCACAATGATGCAAATGTTTTGACTATCGGCGAACGAACAACCCCGAATGAAACAATTCCGAAGATTGTCGAAGCGTTCTTGAACACAAAATTCTTAGGCGGAAGGCACGAACGAAGAGTGGAAGAAATTACTGCTCTCGAAAACTCTAAAGGCGGAATTGCCGCAAAATGTTGATGATTTGGTATTGTTAAGTAAAGATTATGTTAGACCTGGTTTACCCGATTTTGCGAGGGTTTATAGTTTTTGTGTTGATGCTTGTAGTGCTTTTGATGGTGTTGCGCCTGATTTTTAACTACACGGATCCAAACCCGTTTGGCACAATCGGCAGATTTGCTTATACACTGAAAAAGCACACGGAAAAATTGGTTTATCCGGTTGCAACGTTTCTTTCACGTTACGGTGTTGATGTAAGAATTGCACCGTTTATTTCAATTTTGGTGCTATGTGTCATTGCATATTTTGTTTTGCAATTATTTTACAACATCTTTTTTACATTTGATGGCGTTGCGTTAAGTATAAAAGAATCAAGCATTACAAAATTGGTTGGATATTTGTTGTTTGGCATTTTGGGTACCTATTCTTTGCTGATTGTGGCAAGGATAATTATGTCTTGGGTAAGTTCATATCAAAATAGATTTTATCGATTCTTGATGCGAATAACGGATCCCGTTCTAGAGCCATTTAGAAGAATTATTCCGCCACTTGGAATGTTCGATATCTCGCCAATCATCGTGCTTTTATTACTTGGATTTATTCAATCGGCGGTTGCCGGTGTATTTTTGGCAAGGTGATAAGTTTTGAACAGCATTCAGATGCGATAGCTTTTAACGTAAAAGTAATTCCGCGTTCATCCGCTTCCGGCATAGTAGGCGAATATATGGATTCGCTAAAGGTCAAGTTAAATTCTCCGCCGGTGGAAGGTGCAGCAAACAAAGAACTTATCAAGGTTTTATCAAAAGAATTTAAGGTTCCGAAAAGCGCAGTTGTGATAATTGTCGGGGACGCGTCAAAAAACAAGCGCGTAAAAATTTTTGGGGTACCTTTTAAGCTGAAGGCAATATTAGAGCAACTTGGTTAACGCATACCACGAGAAAGTGGCGAAGGAAATTTCGGCGTGATATATTGCCTGTTTTAACAATATTTTAAGGAAGGAATTTAATGTCAGGACATTCCAAATGGCACAGTATTAAGCATAAAAAGGGCGCGGCAGATGCCAAGCGGGGAAAGATTTTTACGCGTTTGATTCGCGAAATAGCAGTAGCGGCGCGTGATGGTGGCGGCGATGTAAACATGAATCCGCGTTTGCGGAAGGCGGTTTCAGATGCAAAAGCCGCCAATATGCCAAATGATAATATCGATCGGGCAATCAAGCGCGGTACCGGCGAGCTGGATGGTGTATCGTACGACGAAATAACTTACGAAGCTTACGGACCCGGGGGAGTCGCGATTCTTATTGAGACAATGACAGACAACCGAAATCGAACTGTTGCGGAGCTAAGACATTTATTATCAAAGAATAATGGTAATTTGGGTGAGGCGGGCTCAGTAGCTTGGATGTTTGATCGCAAAGGCTATTTTGTGGTCGACAAAGCGCAGGGAACGGAAGAAGAGTTGTTTGAAATTGCAATCGAAGCTGGCGCCGAAGATTTAAAAGATGACGGCGAAAGTTTCGAAATTTTTACGGATCAAGAAAGCTTTGAAAATGTAAAATCTGCGCTTTCTGATTCAAATGTTGATGCCGCAGTGGCGGAAGTTTCTATGATTCCGCAAAACTACATAAAGCTTGAAGGAGGCGACGCACAGCAGATGTTGAAGCTTTATGATGCCATAGATGATCACGATGATGTGCAGAACGTCTATTCAAACTTTGATATTGACGAAGACGAAAGCTAAATTTTTGGTGAAAACGTGAAGGTTTTAGGAATCGACCCCGGAAGCAGAGTTCTTGGATGGGGAATAGTTGAAGGTGCCGGTATGAAATATCGTGGCATCGCTTACGGAACAATAAAATCAGACCCCAAACTGCCTTTTGCGTCACGTTTAGCAAATATTTATAGCGGCTTGTTGGAAATTGTAACGCAATTTGAGCCCGATGTGCTTTCAATTGAAGAAGCATTTTACGCCCAAAATGTTAAGGTTGCGTTAAAATTAGGTCAAGTGCGCGGCGTAGTTCTGCTTCTTGGCGAAAATTGCGGGCACACAATTGCAGAATATTCTCCGCGGTTGATAAAAAAAACCGTGGTAGGATACGGTAATGCGGAAAAGCAGCAAGTTCAGGAAATGGTGCGAATATTGCTGAAACTAAAAGCCATACCTGAACCTCATGATGCGGCGGATGCGCTTGCAATCGCAATTTGTCACTTTCATCACGCTTTACCCGTGGAAAAACTTGTTCGAAAAGGAAGTTGACCTTGCATGACGAAATACTCAATTTTGATAATCGCGATTGTTTTGATTTTAGCGAATTTTGGCGTCGCGCAAACCCGCCGAAATTCAAAAAACGATACAAAACAAACATTAAGCGCAGCAATTGTGGTTGATGACAGACTTTCATTGTTGCTTACAAGCCCGAGCCTTTACGCCGCACCTATTAGCCGCCTGCGCGTGGGCAGACGTGTTTACGTAAAAAAATCGGTAGAAGGTGATGGAGTTACGTTTTATCAGGTTACAACCAGTGAAGAAGGTGACCGCGGCGGATACATTCAATCTGAAGCCGTTATCGGAAATTTCCGCCGTAACGACGATCAAAGACTCTTTTCTTTGATTTTCGCCTCGGAAGGATTTGAGAGATTTGAACGAACTGCGTTTTTTGTCGAAAATTTTCCAAACTCAAAATTAATACCGACGATGCTCTTGTTGCTGGGAGATTTGGTTGAAGAAGAATGCGCAAAACTTTCGGCAGATGCAGCGAAGAAGTTGGATCGGCGCGAAATGGCTGCTTCCGGTGCGCCATTGCATAGTTTTTATCTGAGCTATTCGGGTTTAGATCGCTACCGCAAACTTGGCGTAAGATTTCTGTTTAACCTTGATACGCTTTCTTATCACTACGATGGTGCGACTTGGTTGGAGATTTTGGATAGATTTTCGAAATCTTCTGAAGCCGATGAGGCAGAAAAGCGTATGAATTCGCTTGCTGCAAAAATGCGTATGAAGAGCGCTCAATAAATATATTTCGCGATTTTTGCTGCAACTTTTGCGTTGTTTTTCAATAGTGCAATGTTTGCTTCCAGGGTTTTGCCTATGCTTGCCGTCACCATTTCCGAAAGCAGAAACGGGGTTATGTTCTTCCCCGTGATGTTTTCTGCCGAAGCCTTACCAAGTGCGCTTTCCAAAGTGGATTGTAAAAGTGTGGGTTCAACCTCGAATTCTTCGGGAATGGGAACGGAAACCAAAATAGCACTTTTTGTTTTCAAATCGCGTGCAGCATTAATTATCGCGCCTGCTTCTTCGGCAGAATTTACGCGTTCGTCCACCGGCAAGCCACTTGATCGCGAATAAAACGCAGCAAATTCTTCCGATTCAAATCCCAAAATCGTAACACCGTTTGTTTCCAACCACTCACGCGTTGCACTTAAATCAAGAACTATTTTTGCCCCAGAACAAACTACGGCTACGGAAGTTTGAGCAAGCGTGGGTAAATCTGCCGAAACATCGTTTGAGGCACCGCGATGTACGCCACCGATTCCGCCGGTTGCAAAAATTCTAATGCCTGCAAGATTTGCAATGTAAGTTGTTGTGGCAACGGTGGTTGCAGCCGGAAGTTCTTTTGCAACTGCGATTGGTAAATCACGAATTGAGGCTTTTCTTATTGATTTTGAAGTAGCCAAAAATTCCAGTTCACTTCTTTTTAGCCCTACACAAAGCAAGCCATTCAGCACAGCGATTGTTGCGGGAATCGCGCCCGTGTTTCTAATAATTTCTTCAAGGGCAAAGGCTGTTTCGATATTGTGCGGGTAAGGCAAACCGTGGGCAATAACGGTTGATTCAAGTGCAACAACCGGAGCATTGTTTGCAAGGGCTTCGCGGATTTCTTCGGAAATTTTTAGGAGCATTTAAAGATTATTTAATCATCGTTCCGATTCGGCTTAAACGCGGATTTGTTAAACAACTCAGCATACTTCCGTTGCTTGCGCTTCGATCGCACGACCAATACACAAACATTGCGCGCCCGATTATTACGCTTCGTGGTACAAAACCCCAATATCTACTGTCTTCACTGTTGTCACGGCTGTCACCCATTACGAAAAAGCTGTCTTCCGGCACAATCATAGGTTTACCGATTACGCCAAAATTCATACGCTCTGTGCTTATGTGATTTCCTTCGTTAATGAAATCAATCGATCCTTTCGAATAAACTACGGTATATGTTGCTTCCGGATTTTTAGGTTCAAATTGTTCGGTTTTGAGCGCCGAACCGGGTTCGGGTGCATCGCCAATCATTCGATTTTCAGCCAATAATCTTCCGTTAATAAAAACGCGATCGTCTCTAAATTCCACCATTTCGCCGGGTAACCCGATAACGCGTTTTACGTAATTTATTTTATAGGGTTCCAGGTTATTTGCGTCATCGGATTCCGGGTTAACCCGGTTTCCGGGATACTTGAATACGATAATGTCACCGCGGCGAATCTCGCGCTGAGGAAGAAACCAAAGTGGATTACCGCCGGCATTGAAAATAAACTTGTTCACCAGCAAATAATCGCCGATTAAAATTGTGTTTTGCATTGAACCGGTGGGAACCGTTACTGCCTGAATGATAAAAGTCATTCCGAATATCGCCATTATTAAGGTAACAATCAGCGATTCAAAATTTTCAAGCCAAACATTTTTGGGCGGATTTACCACCACACTCTTAATTTTCGGTTCTTCCAGTTTCTTTTCTTTGCTCATAAACCCTATACGTTAATGCCATTACAGCAGTTTTTGCAATTGCTATTTTAGCTTTTTTAGTGCTTCTTTTGCCGCAGCCATTTCCGCCGACTTTATCGATTTACCCTTTCCAACCGATTTACCGGAGAACCATTCGGCTTCAACGGTAAAAATTCTGCGATGCGGGGGACCATCAGTTGCGATAACCTGATACGAAGGTGCGTGCTGCCTCATCGCCTGCAATTGCTCTTGTAAGGTTGTTTTGAAATCGATTGAAACGTTCGGGTCGATGTGTTCGATTTCCGGCACAAACAACGCGAGCAACATTCTGCGCACCTTAACATATCCGCTATCGAAAAAAACCGCTGCGATTACGGCTTCAAGTGCGTTTGCCAGAAGTGCGGGCTTTTCCCGCCCGTGGGTTTTCTCTTCGCCACGACCAAGGCGCAAAAATCTTCCCAAGCCGATTCGTCTTCCAACTTCTGCAAGTGTTTCAGTTGAAACAAGTTGATGTTTCATCAACGTCAAATCACCCTCCGGGCGATTCGGATATTTCTTATAAAGCATTTCAGCGATCACCATGCCAAGAACAGAATCGCCAACAAATTCGAGCCGTTCATTTTGCGGTAACGCGGAAATGTCAACGCCTTCATTATCGTTCATTTCGTTCGTCCAAGAACGATGTGTAAGCGCGGTTTCAATCAAACTGACGTCGTGGAACTTGTAATCTATAATTTTTTCGAGTTTTGCAATTGCGCGTGTATCCACCATTAGAAGAGTATAAAAAAGAAGGTCGAGTGTCACAAGACATTCGACCCCTAAAAAAAGAATTACGTTGTGTACCTATTTCTGAACTGCGCCGGTGCTTACCTTTGCAGAGGTTGTTGCCGGCTTTGTTGAAGGAACAGGCGAAACCTCGCTTGCCGGATTTGGCATCGGCGTAGCCATTACGCCAACAATATACGAATTGATTTTTGTATCCGTTTTGTCTTCAGGTTTGTTGTAACGGAAATCAAACAACTGTTTAATGCGTGCCGAAAGGTTATCTTTGTATTGCGTTGTTTCTTTCGGATTTTTTCTAGCCAGCTGCAAAGCGCGGGCATAAGCATCAAGCGAACGATCGGCATAAGCTTTTGCAAGGTTCACCGTATTTTCAATTTTAGCTTCATTTGCATCAATTTGCTTATCCATCTCCGGTTGAGCGGCGGCATCGGCGGCATTGCGCTTCGCAAGAAGATCTTTGTTCGCCTTAATCATATCTTCCCCTTGCTTTGTAACATCCAGCGCCTTGTCAAAATACCAATCACCGATTACACCGTAAACACGGGGTTCATCTTTCTTGTCCCAATTATATTTTGTGGTTTCATAAAGATTGATTACGCCATCACGTTTCACTGCCGGGCTGTTTTGCCCCTGTCTAAGATATTCAATCATACCGATTGTATATTTCATCCAGGCAAGTGCGTTATCACGAGTGTCATATTCCCAATTGTAAGCGCCGAATTTTTTTGAATTCGCACCGGAATTGAGTTTATCGATCGCCATCTTCGCATACTTAATTGTGGCATCGTTGTATTTATTTATCGGCGGATTCTTTAGGGTTTCATCCAAACCGAGAGAACCAAGAACCAAGATTACGTCAATCATTTCGGGTTCGTGAGTCAAAATATCCTGCCCTGAGGTATAAGCTGCATCCCAGTTTTTTGCAGTAACTGCGGTGTTAAACCGTTGATAACGTTCGTTTTTTTGGCGGTCAAGTTCTGCCTGGCGGTCAGCTTCTTCTTCCTCTTTAATGCCTTGTTCAAGCTGCGGAATGGCAGATTTCATATAGTCAACCATTGCTTTATCTTCTTCATTGCCACCAAATTTCTTGATGTAATCTTTTGCCGCTTGAACCGCAACCTTTCTTTCTTCTATCGTTCCGGCATAATTGTCAGTATATTTTTGATAAAGTTCAGCTTTCTCGTTTGTCTGAGCATAAGTTGAAACAGTTGCTGAAACGGCAACCAAACCGAGAACAAGTCCCAAAACAAAAACCTTAAAAAAGTTTCTCATTAACGCAATTCCTCCAAACAATTCATAATCCAATTTCTATTTAATAGAACCTTCAATTGTGGGAAGGTTCCAGCATTTTGCTAATTTTCAGATGTACTCTGCCTAAGGAACGTTGCAGAAATTTAAAAATCAACAATTGTTTATTTTGCAATCAACAAGTCTGAACGACGACGCAAAAAAACAAGCTATAATTTTGTTTAATTGAAAAGTTGATGTCAAGACCAATCATAAAACGATTGCATTAAAAATAATGAATCATAATATAAAATTGACCAAAAAACGATAAAACTAGTTTTTTACTATCCGCGGACGCGTTATTACAAGCACTTCTTTACGCGTTTTCGGCTGGGATTTAGCGGCATTTGGTTGCTTTTTCTGTGTTGAGCTATTTTCGGCTGAGCTTTTCTGCCTATCAGACGAAGGAATTTCTATTACGATGTTTGTTGGCTCGTTTTTTATGGGCGTGGGTTTTTCGTCTCTAATTTCAATGGTCTTCGTTTGTGAGCGGGGTGCCGAACCAAGCCTTATGATTACGCGTTCGGTTTCAGCCGGCGTGCTAACTCGTTTTGCTACCGGAGTAAGGAACTTTTTGCGGTTTATTTTTGCCAACGCGTTGTAAACGTTGCCTGCAACGGCGGCGGCATATTTTCCGCGCGCGTATTTACCTTCCAAAATTACGACAACGGCGAAACGGGGATCCTGAATTGGCGCTACGGAAGCAAAAAGCCCGACCCACGTTCCATTTGCAATACATGAACCGGTTTTGCCCGCGATATTCATTGGATTATCTTTTATTGTCTTTGCCGTTCCATAATTCACCGCACCTACCATTCCAGGAATCATCCTTTCAAACACCGTCGGTTTCATTGACAGATTGCTTCGATAATATCCGCGAAAATTTGTTTTCGAATAATT
>JBKEBT010000085.1:0-2051 GCA_047973305.1 Pyrinomonadaceae bacterium | reverse complement strand
TCAAATCGGAATTTTGAAGGCAGACAGGGGCGAGGCGGTAGAACTCACTTGGCTTCGCCTGAAACAGCTGCCGCGGCGGAAATTGCCGGAAACTTCGTTGATGTTAGAAAGCTCGCCAAAATCTGATTAAAACCGTATGAGAAAATTTACACAACATGCCGGCAAAACTGTTCCGCTATATCGCGCGAATATTGATACGGATCAGATTGTTCCCAAAAACTTCCTGTTGCGTATTACGCGCACAGGGTTTGCAGATGCGCTGTTTTATGAATGGCGATTTGATACGAATGGTAACGAGATTAAGGAATTTGCTCTAAACAATTCGATATTTTCCGGCGCAACAATCTTAATTGGTGGTAAGAATTTCGGGTGCGGTTCTTCACGTGAGCATGCGCCTTGGGCGCTTGACGATTTTGGCTTTCGAGTAATTATTGCACCCAGCTTTGCTGATATTTTTTACAACAATTGCTTTAAAATCGGGCTTTTACCGATTGCGTTGGAAACCGAAATTGTTGAACAGTTTGTAAATGCTTCTGAGTTGGGCGATTACGAGCTTTCCATCGATTTAGCCTCGCAAACAATTACCGATAATACCGAAAATGCCTTTAAATTTGAAATTAATGAATTTAAGAAATACTGCCTGATAAACGGGCTCGATGAAATAGGACTAACTTTGGTTCACGAGCACGAAATTTCAAAATTTGAAGACAAAGGCAACATAATAGAATCAGCAACTTAACACAAACAAAGCAGATTAATAAATCCAAGCAAACCGTTGACCCGCACAATTTGCCTTTTAGTAATCATCAATATATGATTCATTAAATTTTGAGCTTAAATGCATGCAAAATTTTAGGTATTTTGCGATAAATTAAATTAAAGGAAACGAACGTTTCATTATATGGGTTTTTCAACCAAAGCAATTCATGCAGGAAACGAACCTGATGCTTCAACGGGTGCAGTTAGTGTGCCGATTTTTCAAACTTCCACATATGCGCAGGAAGGTCTTGGCAAGCATAAGGGGTTTGAATATGCGCGCACACAAAACCCAACGCGCAGTGCGCTTGAGAAGAATATTGCAGCTCTTGAAAACGCGAAATATGGGTTCGCTTTTTCTTCCGGAATGTCTGCTACAGCTGCGTGCTTAAAGCTTGTTAAAGCCGGTGAACACGTTATACTCGGTAACAACACTTATGGTGGCACGTTTCGGTTGTTTGACCGAATTTTGAAAAATTACGGCGTTGAATTTGATTTGGTTGATACTACGGATCTTCAGCGCGTAGAAGCGGCTTTTAAGCCTAATACGAGGCTGGTTTTTATCGAAACACCTACAAATCCGATAATGAGCGTAACGGATATCAAAGGGGTTTCTGAGCTGGCACATACTCGGGGGGCAAAGGTTGTTTGCGACAACACTTTTATGTCTCCCTATTTTCAACGACCCTTAGAACTGGGTGCCGATTTGGTGGTTCATTCAACCACAAAATATTTGAATGGACATTCAGATAGCGTTGGCGGGTTTGTTGCGTTAAATGATTCTAAAGATGCCGAATGGATTGGTTTTGTGCAAAATAGTGTTGGTGCAATTCTATCACCATTTGATTCCTTTTTGGTTCTGCGTGGCACAAAAACCTTAGCGGTTCGTATGGAACAACACAATAAAAATGGTATCGCTGTTGCAAATTTTCTTGCGGAACATGCGCGAATTAAGAAGGTTTATTACCCTGGGCTAACATCTCATCCGCAACATGATTTGGCGAAAAAGCAACAGAGCGGCTTTGGTGGAATGGTTTCTTTTGAAACGGGCTCAATTGAAAACGCAAAAAGCGTTTTAGAATCCGTCAGAATATTTACATTAGCGGAAAGTTTAGGTGGTGTGGAGAGTTTAATATCGCACCCTGCAACAATGACACACGCTTCAGTGCCGAAAGAAAAACGAGACCAATTGGGAATTACTGACGGTCTCATACGCGTTTCTGTTGGAATTGAAGATATTGATGATTTGATTTTTGATTTAGATCAAGCGTTAAGTTGAATTTACTCTATGCCCC
>JBKEBT010000007.1:0-51859 GCA_047973305.1 Pyrinomonadaceae bacterium | reverse complement strand
CGTTAATTCGTTTATTTAGAACAATTATAAACGGTTTGTTATCATAAAGCACATTTTTGATTGTACAACAGTTTTGATACAATAAAAGTCCTTGAACGGGTGAGGGAAGGCGATCGCTTTTTAAGCAAAGAGGAAAGTCCGAACACCACAGAGCAGCGAACCGGGTAACGCCCGGGTGCCGTAAAAGGCAACGACAAGTGTAGCAGAAAGTAAACCAGCCTCAGGGTGATGGGTGAAATGGTGAGGTAAGAGCTTACCAGCGTTTTTGGTAACAAAGGCGGCTAGACAAACTCTTCGCGGTGCAAGACCAAATAGGAATTCGCTTTTCGGGTGGCTTCGTCCGAGTTTGTTATGCAGACGGCGTTTTCGGGTAGGTCGCTTGAATCAATAGGTAACGATTGATCTAGATGAATGATCGTCACCCGGTAACGGGTAACAAAATTCGGCTTACGGACTTGTCCGTTCAAGGTTTTTTACGAATACTTTAGGGAGCAAGTAGCAATGGCTAATAGAAAAGGTGTGTTTATTGGTGCGTATGTGCCAAACGAACTCAAAGAATCGCTTAAACGTCGTGCGGCAACTCAACATCGCACGCTTTCACAGGAAATTACTAGAATATTGGTTGAAGCAGTTCATGGAAAAGGCTTACCCAGTGGCAGCGTTGACAGAAGAAACAACAATACTATTCCCAGAAGGCGATTAAGTGATCCACTTCCGCGTCGCAGAACGGAAGATTTGCCGTTTATTGCCCCGGAAGGGTCTTCAGAATCCAAATAAGTATTCCGGAAATTTTGGCAAGCACCGTGTAAATGAGTTGGCGGTGCTTATTACTTCGTTAGAGAAGTGCTAATATCGGTGTATGAATTTAAAAGCAGCATTGCTGTTATTTATGGGTGTAACCTTCGGCTTTGCCGGGGGATTTTTTGTGGCAAACGGGTTGAACAAAAGCCGTATAACCGAGTTGGAAACTCAAAGTGTACTTCAAAGCAATAATCAACCTGAGACAAATTCGCAGTCTCAAGATCAACTTTCGGCAGAAGAAATCAAAGCAAAAATCGCGGAAGCCGATTCAAACCCGAAGAATTTTGATTATCAAAAGAATCTTGGCGCTGCGCTCTTTCAATATGCGCAATCAAAGCAGGATAAGACGTTGCTTGCGGAAGCCGAACGGCTTTTATCGCGTGCAAACTCTTTAAAGCCTGATGACTATAACCTTCTGGTTTCACTGGCAATAGTAAATTTCGACATCGCGCAAATAAATAATGACCCCAAGGCAAACCAAAAATCACGCGAACTTTTTGCAAAATCGTTATCTGTAAAACCCGATAATCCGGATGTTCTCGCAGATTATGCCGCCACGTTTCTTGAATTCGAACCGGAAGATGTAAACAAGGCGCAGGCTGAACTTCAAAAAGCTCTTAAAATTAATCCGAAAAATGAACGTGCGCTTCAATTTATGGTGCAAGTGAAATTAAAGATGGGCGAAACAGATCAAGCAAAATCTTATCTGGCGCAGTTAAAGCAAGTAAACGCAAACAATCCATCAATTGCGGGTTATGAAACACAAATGGGGTCAGGAAAATAGAATTATGAAGTGGATATTCATACTTCTTTTGCTCATCTTCGCCGTCGGTTACGTGCTTTTTCGTTTTCGTAAACAAATTCAGACGATATATATGATGTGGTACGCACTTCGTCAAATGCGCAGCACGATGAAGCCCACCGCTCAAAACCCCGAAAAGCGTGCGGTTAAACCGAAGGCAAATGCGGAAATGGTTCGGTGCCCAACTTGTTCAAAATGGATTCTGAAAGATGATTCGGTAAAGTTGAAATCCAATTATTTTTGTTCTTTGCGGTGCATGGAAGATTCAATGAGCCGCGTTCGTTAATACGGTATAAACGTTCGTATATACCATGCAGCAAGTTGATTTCCCCAAAGAAGGGAAACGATTGAGCCGATTCCCAAAAAAATGCCGAACGGAATTTGAGTTTGCAGAGATTTATCTTTTTGCTTGGCAATTAACAACATTCCGCCGAGTGCACCTAGAAACGCCGAAATAAATATCGCAAGAAACGTAAGTCTCCACCCCAGCAGCGCGCCCACGCCGAGCATCATTTTTACATCACCTAGCCCCATTGCATCAATTCCGCGAAGGCGTTTCCAAATTTCGCCTACAAGCCAAAGCGAACCACCGCCGAGCAACGCGCCCAGCAACCCGCCAAGTAACGAAACCAGCCAAACCGGCAACGTTTCAAAACTCGACAGGGGAATGTGCGTGAGATCGCTAAAATACTCCGCGCCAAATGCAATCGGGTAAATAACACGTACAAGAATTGCGGCAAGAAACAGCGGATACGTGATTACATTCGGCAGAATCATATGTTCCGCATCTATAAATATCAGTGCAATCATAGTCGCTGAAAATATCAGTGCGACCGGAAGAAACGGGTTGAAGCCAATTGCGCCGAAAACCAACACAAACACGACAGCCGTTAGTAGCTCAACGGAAGGATAACGTGCGGAAATCGTGGTTTTGCAGTTACGGCATTTTCCGCGCAAGATCAACCAGCTTAGGATTGGAATGTTGTCATAAGGTTTTATCGGCTTTTGACATTTCGGGCACGCGGAATTTGGAAAAACAATCGATTCACGCAATGGCACACGGTGAATTACCACATTTAGAAAACTACCGATTAAGGCACCGAAGGCAAAGGAGGCGATATAGCCGAAAATTTGCGGCAAACCTGTTACGAATTCGAACGAGCTATTCATTTTTATTCAAGATTGTGCGGGAAGTGTAGAAAATGGCTAATCTAACGCGTAACCATCAATTTATATAGTAACGTTTGGAAAACGAATTTGAAAGAAAAATTCTTCCAATAAGATTAAAAGGCTGGAAAACTCTCACCGAACGAATTTTTGGCGTGGAGGCGGCGATCGGAATCGAACCGATGAATAAAGCTTTTGCAGAGCTCTGCCTTACCACTTGGCTACGCCGCCAAAAAAATTATGGGATGAAACATTTGGAAAGAAACCAGATCCTTCCGTCACCTTTCATCCCTCAAGTTTTCAGTTTGTTTTTTGGAGCGGGAAACGAGATTTGAACTCGCGACCCCAACCTTGGCAAGGTTGTGCTCTACCACTGAGCTATTCCCGCCCATCGCAAAAAGTAATTCTACATTGCACGCAAATTTTGTCAAGGCAACTCACTTAAACAGCATATTTTATGAGTCTAAATCGGAAGCTTTAGCTGACTGTTTTTGACGCCAAAAATACCAAAATATGTCCTGTATTAAGAGAATTGTAATTCCAAGTAACACACCAAATGCAAAATTGCTGAATGAAAAAATCAAGATTATTGCAATCGGTAGGATAGCGATAAATGTACGCGAAATCGCGCTGAAAATATTAAAGGCGCGTGCGGTTCTGATTGTTCCGGACATTGCTTTCGGATGTGTCGCGATAAAACGCATTTTCAGTATTCCGGATGTATGGAGCCCGAGAATATAACTGTAAAGCCCTAAATATGCACCGAGCAATACCTGATAAAAAATCGTCTCACCAAAGAATAAACCCGCCAATAAAAGTATTGATGAATGAAAAAGCACCTGAAGAAAGAACTTGAAACTAAATAGATTTTTATTATCGATTTCTTTCTTAAGGTAAGGGTTTAGTTCGTAAGAATCGATTTTTATGTGGTTTGCAATTGAAGATTCGCGCAAAAAAGCTCCCCATATTGTCAGATAGTAATCCGCTATCATAAATATGGGGAGCAAAAGAATTTCCGGCGGAAATTTCATCTACTTAAGCGTCAAATTTTTGACGAAATCCCAATCGCCGCTCGCATTTATTTTGATATTTTTGACGTCGGCAGCGGCGACAACCAAATTATCCGGATACCAAAGCGGGTCAAGCGGCAAATCTTCAGAAATAACCTGCTGTGCTTGAGCATAATCCTTTTTCGCCTGTTCTTTGTCTAGTTCCGTTGTTGCTTTATTTAGCAATTCATCAACTTGCGGATTGCTGTAGCGCCCACGATTTCGCGAAGCCCGCGCTTCCGTAGGGATTTCCGTGCTTGCGAATAGATCCTTTAGAAAAATCGGGTCTTGGTTTCCCCCAACCCACCGTCCGGTCATCATTATAAATTGCCCCTTTTGAACCTGTTCTTGCATAGTTCTAAATTCAAGGCTTTCGATCTCAACCGGAATTCCTATCTCTTTGAGCTGGCTTTGTATTACCTGCGAATATTGAAGAACAGCTTTATTTCCGGATGAAACCTTAAAAATAATCTTTGGCATATCACGCATGCCATCGTTGTTGCTATCCTTGAATCCGGCTTCATCAAGCAATGATTTTGCCTTTTCGGGATCATAATCATATTTTACGCCTGACGAATAAGCCCAGGATTCGGATGGAAGAATTGAATATGCAATTTGCGCCTGTCCATCTAATAAATCGCGAATAATCTTTTTCCGATCGATTCCATAAGCGATTGCCTGTCTTACTTTTGCGTTGTTTACGGGCGCGGCTTCGGTATTAAACCACAGGTATTGAATGTTCGAGCCCTTTGAGCTGACAACCTGTAATTTGGGGTTTGAAGCCATGTTCTTTAGGGTTTCCGGTGCAAGGTTACTTGCAGTCGGCGCCAAATCAACCCTTCCGGAAAGCAATTCGGCTTGAAGCGCGTTTGCATCAGCCAAAACTTTTACGCGAATATTTTTGATTTTTGGCGCGCCTTCCCAAGCCTCGTCAAAACCTACCAGATCAACAATATTTTGTGCTTGATCAAAACTCTTAAATTTATATGCACCGGTTCCGGGGGGCGGATTCTTTGCCGCATCTGATTTGTCGCCAACCGGTGTTCCGTTTGGAATTATTGCAACCGGTACCAAATTCGGAATCAACTTGTTTTTATATTCCGGTTTTGTGATTTTTATAACAACCGTTTTGGGATCGGGTGTTTCGATTGACGCAACAATCGGCGATTTTTTCCCCTCTATCGTGTCAAAAAATGCTGCGCCTTTACCGCCATTTGAATTTAAGACGGTATCAATAGTGTATTTTACGTCCGCGGAAGTAAGCTTTGCACCATTTTGAAATTTAACGTTATCGTGAAGAGTGAATGTGTAGCTTAAGCCATCTTGGCTGGGTTCGAATTTTTCGGCGAGATCACCTACGTAATCAAACTTTTCGTCCTTTTTTACGAGGGAATTGTACATCAGCGTTCTAATTCGCTCTGAACTTGCATCCACCGTAATCGCGCCGATTGGATCAAGTGTATTAAATTGCCCGTCTAGCGCGATTGTAAATAATCGCGAATCATCCGCAGCGTTCTTGCCACATCGTGAAGCAGTGCCGAAAACGGCTGTAATTACTACAAATAATAATAGAAGACGTCTGTTTTGCATTAAAATTCCTCCAAAAATTCCTATATCAAGCCAGTTTATTTTTAAGTTCCCGTGTTTCCATGGAAAGTTCGGCGAGATAAGATTCGCTAAAATCAAGCGGATTCTTAAGTAGTTCGCGTGCTTTCGAAATGTTTGATAACGAGCATTCTAAACGTTCTTCAGAAATTCTTCCCGAAGCCACGGCATCGCTAACTGCTTTATATCCTTCAATAACCGATTGCGGTTGATTGCAAATCAAGACAAAGTCGTTACCGGCTTCCACCGATAAAACCGCAGCCTCTCCAATTCCGTATGTACTCACAATTGCGCCCATTTCCAAATCATCTGTGAGCGCAAGTTCTTTAAAACCCAATTTCTTCCTCAGTAAGTCAGAAACAAACGCCTTGCTCAAGGAAGACGGCAACATTTTTCCATTTGAATCGGTTTCCTGTATATCAAAATTAGGAAACACAACGTGTCCGGTCATAACGCCATGAACGCTGTTTTCCGCAAAAAGCTGCTTAAACGGAAAAAGATCGGATGAAGCATATTCATCAAAATCTTTTTCAATTGAAGGCAGTCCGTCATGTGGATCTTCTACGACAGAACCGATGCCCGGAAAGTGCTTTAAGCAACCCATTATCCCACGTGACTGCAACTCATCCAAATAGGCGCCTGCATATTGAACAATGTCGTCTTTGGTATTTCCAAATACGCGCTTTTGGGTCTTCATAACCGTCGATGACGAGTTATTGTCGTTAAAATCAACGACGGGCGCAAAATTCATATTTAAACCGAGCGTTCGAATAATATCGGCTGTAATACGTGCAAGCGCACGCGCATCATCAGGTGTTCCTGTGGATATATCACCCGCTGAAGGAAGCGGTTCTGAAACCCTTCGCAAGCGATCTACAAGCCCGCCTTCCTGATCAATACTCAAGAATGGTTCAAGTGGCAATGCTTTTCTAACTTCTTCAAGTAAAGTTCGAATGCGCACGGCATTTTTCGTATTTCGGGCGAACAAACAAATGCCACCCGGATTTACCGTTTGTATTAGTTCTTTGGTTTCAGAATCAAATTCTTCACCGGGAATTCCGATAAAAAAGAGCTGCCCAATCTTTTCTTGTAATGTTAGGGAACTGTTGTGCATACAATAAGTTAAATGATAATTTCTAAACTATAAGATTAAATAATGTTAGCTTTCAACCTTAAAAGAGCTTCTTTTGCCGCTTCGGCTGTTAATGATTCGGTCTCAATGTTTCGCAACTCGTCAATTACCTCTTCGTTTGAAACTGCAAAAAGTGAAACGGGCGAAGCAACAATTGGCATCCGAATTTCGTTACCACCGTCCGCACCTTCGTGTATGTTGTTTCCACTTTCATTGAAGACAGCCAGTTCGTATTCCTCAAGTTTTGAAAGAACTTGTTTTGCACGTTCAATTGTTTCGATAGGTAATCCGGCAAGCCTTGCAACCGCGATTCCGTATGATTTTGATGCCTTACCTTTTTCAAGTTTATGCAGAAAAATGATTTCGCCCGATTTTTCAATTGCCGCAATTTGGTAGTTCTTTGCACCCGGAAGTTGATCTGCAAGTTCCGTCAACTCGTGATAATGAGTTGCGAAAAGAGTTTTTGCAGAGTGCTGGCTTGAATTATGCAGATATTCGGCAACTGCCCAAGCAATCGCAAGCCCATCAAACGTCGAAGTTCCACGACCAATTTCATCTAGCAAAACTAGGCTGCGTGGTGAAGCATTGTGCAAAATTGTAGCTGTTTCCGTCATTTCAACCATAAAGGTTGAACGCCCCGAGGATAAATCATCAGACGCGCCCACGCGAGTCCAAATTCTGTCAACCATCGGTAATTTTGCCATTTTTGCGGGCACGTATGAACCGATTTGAGCCAAAATTTGTATCAGCGCAATCTGCCTTAAAACGGTCGATTTTCCGCCCATATTTGCACCGGTTATAATCAAAAGACGATCGGTCGAATTATTCATTAAAAGATCGTTAGGTACAAACAACTCATTTGAAAAAGCTTCAACTACCGGATGTCTGCCGGAATGAATTTCGATTAAGTCACCATCATGGAGATTTGGCGCGTTGTAATTTCTAAAAGCCGCCGTTTCGGCAAGACCGGCGAGTGCATCTAACGTTGCGAGAGAGCGCGCTGTTGCTTGAAGGGCTTTTGTATGCTTTGCAGCCGTAGCGCGAACTTCTTTAAACAGTGAATTTTCGAGTTCAACGATCCTTTCTTCAGCGCCTAAAACCTTTGTTTCCCATATCTTAAGTTCAGGTGTAGTAAAGCGCTCCGCATTGGTAAGTGTTTGGCGTCGTTCATATTCTTCCGGTGCTTTAGCAAGGTTGGATTTGGAAATTTCGATAAAATAGCCGAAAACATTATTGAATTTCACCTTCAGTGATTGGATTCCGGTTCGTTCACGTTCGTTATCTTCAAAGCCCGCGATTGTCTTCTTTGCATTTCGGCTGATATCACGAAGTTCATCAAGTTCCGAATTAAAGCCTTTTCTGATAATTCCACCATCATTCAAATTCGCAGGCGGTTCATCCACAATTGCACTATCGATCAATTGCCTAAGCTCAGGTAAAGTGTGAACGTTTTCTCCTAAAACTTGTAATAGAAGACTTTCTGCCTCGGAAAGTACATCAGTAATTTGTGGAGTTTTTGCAAGCGAACTGCTTAACGATATAAGGTCGCGTGGCGATGCCGTACCCAAATTGAGGCGCCCTACAAGCCGTTCAATATCGTATATTTCCTTTAATAAGTATCGAATTTTATCACGCATCATCGAATCTAAAAGTTCCGTGACCGCGCTCAGGCGTGTTTCGATTTCAAGGCGCTTGAGCAACGGTCGCAGAACCCAAGAACGTAACATACGTGCACCCATTCCGGTTACGGTCTCATCAATTACGCCAAGCAAAGTGCGTTTCGTACTTTTTTCGATTCCGCCGGATTCCAAAATATCAAGATTCCTAAGGGTTATCGGGTCGAGAATCATCGAATTTGTTGCCTCAAGATATTCAATCTCCGAAATATGCGAAGCTTGGGTTCGCTGTGTGTTTTGGGCATAAGAAAGACACGCGCCGGCTGCACAAATTACATCCTTCTTGTCGTCTATCTGAAATGCTTTAAGTTCCATGACGCCAAATTGGGCTTTTAAGAGTTCACTTGTGTTATGAAGGTCAAATTGTTCTTCTTCAAGTTTTGTGATAGTGATTGGCGAGTTAGGCGTTGCATTGGAACCAAATAGGGAAGGCGAATTTGATTCGGTGATACCTAAGATGTTAGCTTCAATTAACGGTTGTAAATGTGGTGGGTAAAGTAGTTCGCGCGTTCCAGAATTGATAATATCAGCGACTGACTTATTCCATGCGTCGTTGCCTTGAAACTCAGTTGCAAAAAAGCGCCCCGTCGAGAGATCCAGATATGCTATGGCAAATTTCTCACCGGTCCCAAACACGGCAGCAAGATATACTGCCTCTTTATTATCCAAAAGCTGTTCGTCAATTGCGGTTCCGGGAGAAATTACGCGCACAACTTCTCGTTTTACCAATTTCTTTGTTGCGGATGCTTCTTCGGTTTGTTCGCAAATTGCGACACGAAACCCTTTTTTTATTAACTTTGCGATATAGTTTGAAGCTGCATGATGCGGCACCCCACACATAGGTACGGGGCGTTCCGAGTTTTTGTGGCGTGCCGTAAGTGTTATATCTAAAGCTTTTGAGCCTACAATCGCATCTTCGTTAAACATTTCATAAAAATCACCTAACCGGAAGAAGAGTAGTGTTCCCGGGTATTGCTTTTTGATTTCAAGATATTGCCGAAGCATCGGCGTAGGTTCTGCCATTGTTCATCAATTATAGGAATTCCAAGTGAATTTATCACCTATCGCCCGTTGTATTCAACCTTATGTTTTTGCATATTCATTGTTATTTGTAGAAAATAGCTAAACGGTTTCGCGAAAGGAACTTAATGGCTAAATGACAAAAGTAGTTTTTACAAACGGCTGTTTTGATATATTGCATCCTGGGCACTTGGAATTGCTTGAAAGGGCACGAGCGCTCGGAGATAAACTAATTGTTGGTATCAATAGCGATAAATCTGTGCGTGCCGTAAAGGGGAATGCAAGACCGATAAACGATGAAACGTCGCGCGCCGCAATGCTGATGGCGTTTGAATCAGTTGACGAAGTGAGGATTTTTGACGAAATCACCCCGGAGTTGTTGATTAAGGAAATCAAACCCGATGTTTTGGTAAAAGGCGGCGATTGGGGCGAAAATGAAATAGTTGGCGCGGAATTTGTAAAAAAACGAGGTGGGGAAGTTTATTCGATTCAATTAAAAGAAGGCTATTCCACAAGTAAAATAATCGAAAAAATTAAGCGCGAGGATAGGCAGGATGGTAAGGAACTTAAAACATCAACGAAGGAAGGTTCCGAAACCAATTCATTTCTAAACCTGTGTATTAAAGAGCATATTAAGCTTTTTGAAAAACTATTTGACGATCAAGGCGAAAATATATTGGCGTGCGCAAAATTATTAAACGAAACGCTTTGTAACGGCGGCAAGGTTCTGGTTTGTGGCAACGGTGGTAGTGCGGCAGATTCGCAGCATTTTGCTGCAGAGCTGATAGGTCGGTACGAATTAGAACGAAAAGCCTTTCCCGCAATCGCGCTAACTACGGACACATCAGCACTTACGGCAATTTCAAACGATTATTCCTTTGATGAAGTTTTTTCAAGGCAGGTTGAAGGACTTGGAAAAAGCGGCGATCTTCTAATCGCGATTAGCACTAGCGGCAACTCGACGAATGTTATCCGCGCGGTTATGAAAGCGCGTGAGCTCAACTGCAAAGTTATAGGTTTAACAGCAGCGAAAGGCAAAAAATTGGCTGCGCTTTGTGATGCGTGTGTCTTGGTTCCCTCAAAAACTACCGCACGAATTCAGGAAGCGCATTTAACAATAATTCATATTCTTTGCGAATCGGTAGATAAAGCGTTTTCCACAAGTGGAAAAGGTTAGCCTATGGTAAATTTCGAAGCGTTTAGGGAAATACGCGTTGCCGTAATTGGCGATGTAATGCTAGATCAATATTGGTGGGGACACGTTGAACGAATTTCTCCCGAAGCACCGGTGCCGGTTGTTGCCATTCACAACAAATCTTCGGTTGCCGGGGGCGCGGCAAATGTGGCGGCAAATATATTAGGGTTGGGGGCAAGGGTTGATTTAATCGGGTGTATAGGGCATGACGAGGCGGCGGTGGAATTGCTAAGGACGCTTGATGAAGGCACAATCGGCGCCGAACACCTTGTTCGCTCAGATGCGCCAACCTGTGTTAAGACAAGGATTATAGGCGGAAGCCAGCAAATTGTAAGAGTAGATAGCGAACCGGGCAAGTTTCTTGATGAACAAACAAAACAGGCTTTGGTTCAAAGGTTTGAAAAGGTACTTCCGTTGGTAGATATTGTAATTATCTCCGATTATGCAAAAGGCGTTGTCTCAGAATTCGTTGCACAAGCCGCGATTAAAATGGTGATTGAAAACGACAAAATGGTGCTGGTTGATCCAAAAGGGAAAGATTACGCCAAGTACAATAAAGCCAGCGTGTTAACGCCGAATATTAAAGAGTTACTTGATGCAACCGGTTTGGAAGATTCGACAGAAAAGGGAGCCGTAAGCGCGGGTGAAAGGTTAATGGCGACAATGGGACTTGAACATTTGGTTGTGACGCGAGGAGAGAAAGGTATGTTGTTGTTTGCAAAAGGTAAGCAAACAAGAAACCTTTCCACGATGGCGCGAACGGTTTTTGATGTAACGGGTGCAGGAGATACCGTAATTGCTTCCTTGGCGGTCGCGCTTGCAAGTGGTTCCAGCTTCTTTGATGCTTGTAGTTTTGCAAACAAAACTGCGGGCGTTGTGGTAGGAAAAGCCGGAACTGCGTCAATAAGTTTGTCAGATTTGAATAATTTATAACGAATTGGGTTTCAAGGAACGCCGATAATTCGCAGTCTGTTTGATCAATTTTAAAGAATGGAAAAATTTTGAGTTCTCGACCGTATAGTATTAATAATAAACAACTTAATTATTGTGATGGGTGAAAAAACTCCAAACGTCAAAATTTCAGCTTACGGTGTAACGGTTGGGATAGAAGTGGAAGATGAGGAAAGACGAAGTCGTGTTATTGAGCAAATGTGTGAAACGATTCCGTTAGGCTTTACTTTTCTTGACCGCGAATCCTCGGTGGATCACGAATTTAGCATAAGGAATTCGGAAAAACTCGGCAAATTTGACCTCTTCAAAGGGGAAGAAACGGTAATAGAAGACGTAGATGAAAAGACGCTTTTGGAAAGACTCGACAGTCGCGTTCGAATCACAATAGCGGAATTTGCAGTTGGATATGTTTTTGTGCACGCGGGTGTAGTAACGGTAAAGAATCGCGCGATAATAATTCCGGCGAGTAGTTTTGCGGGCAAAACTACGCTTGTAGCAGAACTCGTTAAGCTCGGAGCAGTTTATTACTCCGATGAATACGCTGTGTTTGACAAAGACGGATTAGTGCATCCATTTCCTAAAATGTTATCAATGCGCGAAAGAGACGGTTCGGGTACGCAACACGATACTCCGGTTGAAGCATTCGGTGGAATAGCAGGTGAAGAAGCTGTTAAGCCCGGCTTGGTTCTGGTTACTCGATACAAGAAATACGCACGATGGAAACCGGAAATTCTTTCGAGCGGGCAGGGAGTTTTGGAGATAATTTCTCATACCGTTCCAATTCGTAATGATCCGGCATTTTCTTTAAGAGTGTTGAATCAAGTGGTCCTAAATGCGGTGGTTGTAAAATCTGACCGGGGTGAAGTTGAACGGTTCGCAAAAATGTTGCTTGAATTTTCTTTTGAAACAATTCAGTAACTAAGAATAAACAGCACGTGGAAGAAACAATAAACGACGCCAAATGGAACCTTTTACAAGTAAAAGTGCAACAACACAATGCTTGTCGCGCGTTCGCTGCGTTTGAATCCGCCGGCTTTAACCCCGTTTTGATAAAAGGATATGCTGCGGCAATGAATTATCCGAATGAAATTGGACGTTCGGCTGTGGATTTGGATTTGTGCTTCTCTGAACTTGAATTCGAAGATGCGAGAAGTTATCACTTGAAAAATCCCGTCTCCGGCGTGTTAATTGATTTTCATAAGGGTTTTCGGCACTTTGATAAACAACCATGGGAAACCTTGTTTAATCGCACGAGACGGCTGGAACTTGAATCCGGTTCGATTCGAATCCTTTCGCCGGAAGATCATTTGCGCGTTCTTTGTGTTCACTGGCTTACTGATGGGGGCGAAAGAGAATCCAGACTTTGGGATATATATTGGGCGGTAGAAAACCGTGCAAAAGAATTCGATTGGAATTTAGTGTTTGAACATCAGCCTGAACATCGGAAAAATTGGGTAATTTATGCAATCGGGCTTGCGCACGAATTTCTTGACCTTAAAATTGACGATCTTCCGTTTGCCGAAAAGGCAAAAGCCACGCCGCGTTGGTTGAAGAAATTCGTACGACGCGCGTGGGATTTGGATGTGCCGATTCGAGACTTGATGGCGACAATTGACGACAAAGAACTGTTTGTGAAACAGTTGCGAAAAAGATTTCCGCCAAACCCGGTTTTTTCGACGATTTCGATGAATGGCAGCCTTGATTCTCCTATTCGAATTCACTACCAAATTGGGAACTTTATCCAGCGTTTTACACCGAAATGGAAGGCAATTCTAAAGACATTTTATGGAAAACTTCGGGGGCGTAACCGTTGATTATTTTGGCAATTGATGGTGTTTACGGTGCCGGAAGTGTCGCGGTTGCGATTGATGGCGTTGTGCGCGCCATAAGTATCGGAAACGGCGATCGCACAGCCTCGGAAATTTTGCCGCAATTGATTCAAACCGTTATTGCCGATGCGGATGTTGACTTAAATTCCATTGAAAAGATTGCCGTAAATATTGGTCCCGGTTCATTTACGGGGTTGAGAGTTGGCAATGCGACTGCGCTAGGTATCGCGCGCCAGACGGGCGCCGATGTAATTGGCGTTCCGGCAAACTTAGCTTTGGCGCAAAGTCTTGAACATTCGATAATAAACACAATTGTTTCAATCGGGAGAAACGAAATCGCTTTTGCAGCGATATGTAATGCGTTCGAATTCGATTTCAAACGAATTTTAATTAAGAACTTTGAAGACGTTTTTCAAGACCAAGAAATACTAACAGTTGCCGATAAGCGAACATCTGAACTTATTACAAAGCACAAAATTCCGGTAAATAGAAACCTACAATTTATATCAACTAGTATGGCGGAAGCTATTGCGATTACAGCAGATAGGCTCGAAAAGGAATCACTTCGTTTCGAACCTAATCCAATCTATCTAAGAGGATTTCGATGATTACCGAAAAAGTAGGGAAGTTCAGGCGATTAACGGCGAAAGATATTTCGGAAGTGCTCGAAATCGCCAATGCTTGCGGCTTGTCTGCTTGGAAACCGGAAGACTATTTGGATTATACAAGCTCGAATGAAAAGTTTGGCTTTGTTGTCCAAAGCGAGGGGGAAGTTTGCGGGTTTGTTATAGTTCAAGTGTATTTGAATGAAATGCGTGGGTGGGAATCTGTGGAAATACAAAATATTGGAGTTAAACCCCGATTACGAAATGTCGGTTTTGGAAAGGGGCTTTTGAAACAAATTTTCGTTGTTGCAACCAAAATGGAGACGAAAGAAATCTGGCTAGAGGTAAGAAAATCAAACCTGCAGGCGCGTAAGTTCTATGAAATGAACGGTTTTTGCGAATCCGGCGTCCGAAAATCATACTATTCAAACCCCATGGATGACGCGATTCTTTATCTATTTTCACTTTTCTAAGCGTACATTCTTGCCTTAGCTCTAAAGTTTGAGTTAAGATTTTGTTGAGGGGAATATCTTGAACAAATGTGCAGAATATTCTTAAGATTTTTTAACTCTAGGAAAGGAAGGTAATGTAAACTATGGATATTTCAACGACCGAAGCGGTCAAAGAAGAATTGATTAAAGAAAGCCAAACCTTTAGAGACCTGGTTGAACAGCACGAATCATATGAAACCCGATTAGTTCAGCTAGCAAACTTAACCTACCCAAATGAGGAAGAACAACTCGAAGAAATCGCAATAAAAAAGAAGAAATTAACGATAAAAGATGAAATCTATTCGATGATAAACGATTATTCTAAGTCGCAATAGTAGAAAACAAACGGAAAATTTTATCAGACTTAGAATTTTTGAGGCGCTTTGTGCAGATTGCTCGGCGCCTCTTTTAGTCAATAAGTAACGTGTAGTTGTATTGTAGTATGCCAAATCGATGCAAAATATATCCATAGAATGAAATTCTTGCAAAGGCACAGAAAAAGGCAGCGCAGCAAGCACTGCCTTTTGCCTACAAAAGCCTTGTGTAAAAAACTTTAGGTACCTGTTTCCCAACTTGAAAGATATTCA
The DNA here is from genome assembly GCA_047973305.1 of Pyrinomonadaceae bacterium. GTDB lineage: Bacteria > Acidobacteriota > Blastocatellia > Pyrinomonadales > Pyrinomonadaceae > Aridibacter. The sequence continues at coordinate 36,949 of JBKEBT010000007.1, read as the reverse complement.
ATCATTTCCGGAGTCAATTCATCAATATCGATTCCCAAAGCCTTAAGTTTCAAGCCCGCAATTTCTTGATCAACTTCTTCAGGTAACACATAAACTTTATGTTCAAGCTTTCCTTTATTTGTAACAAGGTATTCTGTTGATAATGCTTGGTTTGCAAAGCTCATATCCATGACGCTAGCAGGATGACCTTCAGCGGCGGCGAGATTGATAAGGCGCCCCTCGCCAAGAACCATTACGCTTCTTCCGGTTTCTTTAACGCGAAACTCTTCGACGAATGGACGACGTGTAACCGCCGGTTCAGATATTTCTCGAAGTGATTCTAAGTTAATTTCAAGGTCAAAATGTCCGCTATTAGCAACCATTGCTCCATCTTTCATAACCAAAAAATGATTAGTATCAATCACGTGACGATTTCCCGTAACGGTTACAAAAATATCGCCAACTTGCGCAGCCTTATCCATGGGAAGAACTCTAAAGCCATCCATAACCGCTTCAACTGCTTTAATCGGGTCAACTTCTGTTACTACAACATTTGCGCCAAGTCCGCGTCCACGCATTGCGACGCCTTTTCCGCACCAACCGTATCCGACAACAACCAAAGTTTTACCCGCCAACAAAACGTTTGTGGCACGGATAACGCCATCTAAGGTTGATTGTCCGGTACCGTAGCGATTATCGAAAAAGTGTTTGGTTTGCGCATCGTTTACCGCAATCGAAGGGAATTTCATTACACCCGCTTTTTCCATCGCTTTCAATCGAACAATACCGGTGGTTGTTTCTTCGGTTGTGCCGATAATTTTATCAGCATGATCTTGATACTCTTTAAGAAGAGTTGCAACAACATCTGAACCATCATCGATAATAATATCGGGCTTAGAATCAAGCGCAATTCTTACATGGCGGTTGTATGTTTCGGTTGATTCACCTTTTATTGCGTAAACCGGGATGTCCCAATCCGCCACAAGCGAAGCGGCAACATCATCTTGTGTTGAAAGCGGATTTGAAGCGATTAGAATTGCCTCTGCTCCGCCCGCTTTTAATGTTCGCGCCAAATTTGCGGTTTCAGTTGTTATGTGGGCACACGCCACTAAACGAACGCCATCCAATGGTTTTTCTTCCCGAAATCTTTCTCGGATTAGTCTTAAAACGGGCATTTCACGGTCTGCCCATTCGATTCTTTGTTTTCCTTGCGGTGCAAGGTTGATATCTTTAATGTCGTATTGCATTACGCTTCCTTCTTGTGCCATAGTAATTTTCTTAAGTGTATGTATTTAGAATAAAATAGAAGCGGAAGTTAATTTACTGCTTTAGCAGTCTTAACCCCCGCAAATTTAATACGACGAAATTTATACGCCGGATGCCGCGCTCCCCGCAGCATTCTTAAGTGCTTCAGCTTTATCGGTTTTTTCCCAAGAAAATTCTGATCTTCCAAAATGACCGTAGGCAGCCGTTTGTTTGTAAATCGGTTTGCGAAGGTCAAGTGTTTCGATGATTCCTTTTGGTGTTAAATCAAAATTCTCACGAACTATTTCCGAAAGTCTTCGTTCATCAATTTTTCCGGTGCCGTGTGTATCAACCAACACCGAAACCGGTTCGGCAACGCCAATCGCATACGCCAATTGCACTGTGCATTTTTCTGCTAGACCTGCGGCAACTATATTCTTGGCTATATATCGCGCCATATAAGCGGCTGAGCGATCTACCTTCGTGGGATCTTTTCCGGAAAAAGCGCCACCACCGTGTGGCGCGTAACCGCCGTATGTGTCAACAATAATCTTACGACCGGTGACACCGGCGTCTCCCATCGGACCACCAACTACAAATCGCCCGGTCGGGTTAATATGATATTTTGTATCGTCATCAAGCAAATCTTCGCGAATTACAGGTTTCACAACCTTTTCCAAAACATCCGTGCGAAGTTGTTCGTTTGAAACATCATCAGAATGTTGTGAAGAAATAACTACAGCCTCAACCCGATACGGCTTACCGTCACGATACTCTACCGAAACTTGTGATTTGCCGTCAGGTCTCAAATAGGGAAGTTCGCCACTTTTTCTTACTTCAGTAAGCTTCTTGGTTAAATCGTGTGCCAGTTGTATCGGCATCGGCATCAGTTCGTCGGTTTCATCACACGCAAAACCAAACATCAAGCCTTGGTCGCCGGCGCCACCTGTGTCAACACCTTGTGCAATATCCGGCGATTGCGTTCCAAGCGCGTTTAGAACGCTCATCGTGTTACAATCATATCCGAATACTGCGTCGTTATATCCAATTTCATTAATTGTTGAACGAATTACTTCTTGATAGTTAATATTGGCAGTCGTAGTAATTTCACCCGCAACCACCGCCAAACCGGTAGTTACCAACGTCTCGCAAGCCACGCGCGCGGTCGGGTCTTGTGCCAAAATTGCATCCAAAATAGCATCTGAAACCTGATCCGAAATCTTATCCGGATGACCTTCGGTTACAGATTCCGATGTAAATAAAAACGTGTCTGTACTCAAAACAAAAAACTCTCCCCTAATACAATAGTTTCACTACTCAAAATGTATGTGACAAAACAACAATACTATATTTAATAAGGGGAAGTGTCAATCGATAGCCACGACACGAAACCCCCATTTCAAATACATCGGCTGCGTCCGATAATAAAGATTATGTGTAAGACATGTGGCAAATGATAATAAGTGCTATTTAACGAAACGAACTAAAACTGCGCCTCTATTTAACGGGCAAATTCAAATGCTTGTCCCAAGTCGTGAATAATATCTTCTACGTTTTCAAGCCCTACGGAAATTCTTATTGTTCCGACCGAGAGTCCGGTTCCGGCGAATTGCGCCGGTGAAAGTTCCTTTAAATAGCTGATAGCCGGCGCATACACCAAACTTTCATGACCGCCCCAGCTTACGCCGATTTGAAAAATCTCCAGTGAATTGAAAAATTCTTTAACCTTTGTTGCGTCGTCAGTATCTAGTTCAAAGCTCATCAGCCCAGAAAATCCGCCCATTTGCGAAAGCGCGAGCGCGTATTGCGGAGACGATTCAAGCCCCGGGTAATTAACCACGCGCACTTTTGGGTGCGATTCCAAAAATCGCGCAGCGCGCATTGCGTTTTCTTGATGGCGAGCCATACGCATCGGCAATGTTCGTAAACTTCGCGTAATCAACCACGCTTCAAAAGGTGCCATTTTTCCGCCCAAAAGTTCAAATTCATTTGACCAAATACTGCGGATAATTTCATCAGAACCTATTACAACGCCCGCCACAACATCACTGTGCCCGCCAATATATTTTGAGCATGAATGAACTTCCAAATCTATTCCCATCTCCAATGGTTTTTGAAAAAGGGGCGTTGCCCAAGTGTTATCGATAATGGTGCGAATTCCCTTTTGCTTTGCCAGCGCGGCAATCGCGCGTATGTCTTGAAGCGTAAAATTGCCGGTTGAAGGACTTTCAAGATAAATCAACCGCGTGTTTTCACGCAAAGCGCTTTCAAAGTTTGAAACTTCCCTGCCGTCAACAAAAGTTGATTCGATGTTCATCTTATTTCGAAGATAAACACTTATGAAGTTGTTTGCGGGTCCGTAAATATTGTTTACGGCAACAATATGATCTCCGAAACTTACTGAATTTAAGATTGCCGAAGAAATCGCCGCCATTCCTGAGGCAAACAATTTTGCACGTTCTGCGCCCGCAAGTCTTGCAAGCTTTAGTTCGGCAATGTGTACGCTTGGGTTTTTTCCACGCGTGTAAATTGCGTTTTCAATTTTATCGTCAAATGCCTTATCAATCGCATCCCAATCTTCAAATGTAAAAAGTGAGTTTTGAAAAATCGGCGGAACAACTGCCCCATCATATTGCAGGCGGTCTTCACCAAAATGTGAAAGATCTGTTTCGATTCTAGTTTTCTTCTTTGTCATGTTTTTTTGTTTTTGATGCTTGAAACAAGCCGATGCCCAAAAGTGCAAAAAGTGGTGCGATTATGATATTTGCGAGCGATAAAAACTGCCAATTCCAATACTGCGCCTGTGCCACGCCAAGCGTTGCGCCAAAAAATACGGCTGTTGGTGTCCACGGCACAAGACTCTCAAGCATCGCGCCCGTATCTTCAAGCGAACGCGATAAAACTCTGCGCGAAAGTCCCAACGAATCATATTTCGGCGCAAATGCATCACCAACAATAAAGCTGGTTGCAGATTGGTTTGACGTAAGTGAATTTGTTGCCGCAGTAGCTGCAAGCGTTGCGATTACGGTTCCCTTTTGTGATTTTGCAAAGCCAAACACACGCTCAACAACGCGTTCGATTGCGTTAACGTGCGACATCGCACCGATAAATGTAAAAACGCATATCGCAATAACCACAGCTTCAACCAACGAATAAAGCCCGCCGCGATTCAAAAGCGTTTGCAGTGGCGGAGAAAGTTCGCCCGCCCAAGGTGCCATTGAAACGTTAAAACCCTTATACATACTCTGCATAACATCGCCAAGCGTAAACCGTTGAAAAATCAACGCCAAAACCGCTGCGGTTAGTGTTGAGAGCATCATGGTTGGCACGGTTGGCTTTTTCCGAATCGAACCATAAACGATGATTACGGCAGGTAGCAACAAAATCGGATTAAAATTGAAAACCGTTTGAAGGTTCGCAACAAACTCATCAGCCATCCCGATGTGTTCTTTTGCAACCGTTGGCGGATAAACAAATCCAAGCACTGTGTAGATTGTTAGCGCAACTATTGTTGAGGGCAATGTTGTGTACATCAACGATTTTATATGCGCGTATAGTTCAACATCGCACGCCAACGCTGCGATGTTTGTTGTATCGGAAAGCGGCGAAATCTTATCCCCAAACATTGCACCGCCAATAATTGCGCCCGCCATCATTGGCAGATTTGCACCAAGCGCGATTCCGATGCCGATAAATACCGCGCCTACCGAACCAACCGAGCCCCATGATGTGCCCGTAAGCGTTGAAAACACGATGCAAACCAAGAAAGCGGTTGTGTATAGATATGTTGGATGAATTGTTTTCAAGCCATAATAAACCAACATCGGAATTGTGCCGCTTACCATCCAGCTGCCAATCAATACACCGATTGTAAGCAAAATGAAAAAAACGGGCATTGCGGTTGAAAGTTTTGCAATTATTGTCTTTTGAATTTCGTTCCAAGAAAAACCAAGCCAAGCAAGCTCAGCAACAGTAAAAGTAGCCGCAAGAATAAAAACTATTTCCAGCGGAAATGCAGGCTGTTTAAAAACCAACGGACGCAAAATTAAGCCGTAAAGAATAATTGAAAACAAAACAATTATTGGCAGCACCGATTGAAAAAATGTAACATCTTCGGCGTTTGGGCTGTTTTTGTTGTGCATAGTCTTAAGTTATGAGGAATTGTAGTTTATAAACTGATTTTTGTCTTAACGCGAAATGGATGATTGAAACTTTTGCTGTGTTTTTGCGCTTTGAAAATAGAAACTCGCTGATTCCTATTCCATTTCAACAATTGAATATTCCAGCAAACACCATCGCAAACTTTTGATTCATTTTGCGGATATATCCACTGTTTTGCTTGATTAACCGGAACTTTGCAGGCAACGCCGCGCAACCCCAATTTCGTCCCAAATACTTCAAATTTCACTCAATAACTTATAAGATTATTTTCAAATCGATTTTACGAAACTCAAAATTATGAAAAAGAACTTAGTAGTTTTATCCGGCGCAGGGGTAAGCCAAGAAAGCGGTATTCCAATTATGACTGATGCAACCACTTGGCGAAATTACAAGATTCACGAAGTTGCATCGCAAGAAGCATGGGAACGCGATCCACAGCTACTGATTGATTTCTACAACGAACGACGCAAGGAGTTTTCGGCTGTTGAACCAAATGGCGCGCATCACGCGATAAAAGAGCTCGAAGAAAATTTCAACGTTTACATAATCACAACCAACGTTGATAATCTTCACGAAAAAGCCGGTTCAACAAATGTAATTCATCTACATGGCGATCTTTTAAAAGTGCAATCTGAACGAAACCCGAAACTTGTTTACGATTGGGACAAGGATTTAACGCTTGGCGACACAGGCGAAGATGGCGCGCAGTTACGCCCAAACATTGTATTTTTCGGCGAGATGATGCCAACGCTTGAACCGGCAATTCAGGTTTGTAGCAGCGCGGACGTTTTGATTATTGTGGGAACCGCAATGCAAGTTTTTCCGGCGGCAATCTTATACACGTTTGCACCGGCTGACTGCAAAATTTACGTTATCAACCCTGTAAAGCCGGATATGTTTGATGATCGTGAGGTCGAACATATTGATGAAAAAGCGGTCAACGGAATGAATATTCTAAAACAGCGGCTGCAGGCTAAATCCTAAAGACCTAAGAAAAATAACCTATGAAAAAGACATTATTTTCGCTATTGAGTCTATCGCTACTTTCAATTTCGGCATTTTCAAACGGTAAGGCGAAAACGCTTCAACGCAAAATTGAAAATATCGCAAAAGAACGCAACGCAACGGTTGGAATTAATGTTACCGATTCCAAAGGCAAAACACTTGCTTCAATAAACGGTAACCGAAGATTTCCGTTGCAAAGCGTGTTTAAGTTTCATATCGGGTTGGCAATGCTTTCTGAAATTGATAAAGGAAAGTTTACGCTGGATCAAAAAATCACAATCACAAAAGACGAATTACTTCCCGGACTTTATAGTCCACTGCGTGATGAAAACCCAAACGGCGGCGAATTTACAATTGCGCAACTTTTACAAGGCGCAATTTCCGCGAGCGATAACGTGGCTTGCGATGTGCTGCTAAAACTGCTTGGCGGTGCGCCTAATGTAGAAAAATATCTTGTGCTAAACGGTTTCAAAAATCTTTCGATAAAACTTAATGAAGAAGTTCAGCAATCAAAATGGGAGCTGCAGTTTGATAATTGGATTACGCCAAATACTTCAAACAAAATACTCATGTCATATTTTGATAATCGCAATAACTTGCTGTCAACCGAAAGCCACAAATTCTTGTGGGATACAATGCGTGGAACCGAAACAGGCGCAAATCGCCTAAAAGGGCTTTTACCAAGCGGAACTGTTGTTGCGCATAAAACAGGCACTTCGGGCAAAAATGACGCAACCGGAATAAGAGCGGCGGTAAACGATATCGGCGTTGTTTTTCTGCCAAATGGCGAGCATTTTTTCATCAGCGTTTATGTTACCGATTCAAAAGAGGATATGGATACAAACGAAAAAATAATTGCCGATATTTCAAAAGCCGCTTGGGACTTTTTTATTTAAGCGATAGCTTGCGATGTAAGATTGTTTTTCAACAGTTAAAAACCACTTAGTTTCAAACGAGCCAAAACGGGGTAATTGTATTCAATAACTCGGCAAACTGATTACAAATCAGTGGCTTCAAGGTGTTGCATTACGCCGGCGATTGCTTAAACTTGTATTGAACAAGTTATGAAACTTAATATTGCCGATACATTCAACAAAGAACTTGCTGCTGATCCGATTTTGGATGTTTATTCAAGACAAGTTTCAGAAGCGTTTTTCTCGTATGTAACTCCACGAAAACCAACCAATCCAACACTTATCCATTTTTCAGCGGAGATGATGGAAGCAATCGGACTTTCCGCAGAAGCAGCTTCGAGTAAAGAGTTCTTAGACGTTTTTAGCGGAAATGAAGTGCTGAAAAGTACGCATCCATACGCGATGAATTACGGAGGACATCAATTCGGCACGTGGGCGGGTCAACTGGGTGACGGACGCGCGATAAATCTATTCGAAATTAAGAACATCGGCGCACGTTGGGCACTTCAATTAAAAGGTGCCGGTAAAACTCCTTATTCGAGAGGGGCAGACGGACTTGCCGTTCTTCGTTCATCAATACGCGAATACCTTTGCAGCGAGGCGATGCATTACCTCGGCGTACCAACCACGCGCGCACTTTCGTTAATGCTTACAGGCGATTTGGTGGAGCGCGATATGCTTTATGATGGACACCCGGAAATGGAAAAAGGCGCGGTTATTTGCAGGGCGGCGCCAACGTTTTTGCGCTTTGGTAACTTTCAAATTTTTGCTGCTCGTAACGAGATAGAAAATCTTCGGATTCTGGCGAGCTACACGCTAAGACATTTTTTTCCCGAATTCGGCGCACCCACGAAAAAAGCGTATCTTGCACTCTTTAAAGAAGTTACAAACCGAACGCTTGACCTTATTATTCAATGGGAACGCGTTGGTTTTGTTCATGGCGTAATGAACACGGATAATTTATCGATTCTGGGGCTAACTATTGATTATGGTCCGTACGGGTGGCTTGAAGATTTTGATCCAAATTGGACACCGAACACAACTGATGCCGGTGGCAAACGATATCGCTTTGGCTATCAGGGTTCAATCGCGCTATGGAATCTACTTCAACTGGCAAACGCAATCTATCCTTTGGTCGAAGATGCGCCCGCGCTTGAAGCGATTTTGGAGGACTATCAATCACAATATGTATCAAAACACGTGGATATGATGTCTCGTAAGCTTGGATTTCGCGAACCAGCCACGCCGGTTTTCATCGCGGAACTTGAAGCACTACTTGAAACTTCCGAAATGGATATGACAATCTTTTTTCGTCTATTGGGCGATTTCGAACCGGTTGAGGTTAAAGGTTTTTTGCCCGTTTTAGAAACCGCATCATATTCAAACGACTTTGCAAAGCATCGTGAAAGTTGGCTTGATTTTTTGCAACGATATACCGAAAAGTTGCTTGCAGAAAATCTTCCGCGAACGCAACGGAAATCCGCGATGAATGCTGTAAACCCAAAATACGTACTCAGAAACTATATGGCGCAACTTGCTATTGATGCCGCAAATGACGGGGATTATTCCTTAATAGATGAGCTTTTTACAATGCTGTCTGCTCCTTACGACGAGCAGCCAAAGATGCAAAAATGGTTTGCCAAGCGCCCGGAATGGGCAAAATCGCGTGTGGGTTGTTCAATGCTTTCCTGCAGTTCTTAATACAAAAGAGTTGACATGAAAGCCACGCAAATCTAATTATTTCTTACGTGAAAGTTATTCAGCCAAATCGAATTTATAGCCTGCTGGCGATAGTTTGCACACTATCGGTTTTTGCATATTCGCAAGCAAACGAAATTTGCGCCGAATCCGGTTTTAAGCCTACGTTTGATTCGCCGTTTGCACATGTTCCTTATGTTTTTGGCAAAATAAGCTTTGTTGATTTGAAGGCAGACGAATCTTTTCCGGCGACTACCATTTCGCTTTTTGGGGGGCAACGCACAGAACGACAGCGGATAAATGAAAGCGGAAATTATTGCTTTCGGCTAAACAATGCCAGTTCTACACTTGTGATAGAGGTTAACGGTATCGAGGTTACGCGGCGTTCTATCGCAATTCCACAAGGGCAAATGCGCGAAGATTTTACTCTTTCGCTTAATTCAAAAACTAACACAGCTGGCGTTGTTTCCGCCAAGTTCTACCGTCCGGTAAATCCTGAAACCCTGGAACTTTACAAAAAGACCGCAGAAGCGGAAAAACAGAAAAACACGGAAGAAGCCACGAATTTTCTGCAAGAAATAGTAAAGAAAGACCCCCGAGATTTTATCGCGTGGGCAAAACTTGGATTCTTACGGCAACTGGAAAAGAACTATGATAAAGCAATTGAAGCATACAAGGCGGCACTTTCAATAGAAATCGAATATACACCGGCTTGGATAAATGTTGCGCGAATTCGTATCGATCAAAAGCAATACGAGGCGGCGATTGCGGTTTTAAATCATGTATTGGAATTCGAAGCAAAATCTGCCGAAATTTACGAGTTATTGGGTACCGCATATCTGCTGAACAAACAAGGTTCGCTTGGTGCTGAAGCGTTAAACAAAGCAATTGAACTTGATCCGATTGGTGCCGCTGAATGCCATTTGCAACTTGCGCATCTTTATCGTTTAGCAAAGCAAAACAGATTGGCTTCAAAAGAATATCGCTTGTTTCTTGCGAAAGTTCCTGATTACAAAGATCGGAAAAAGCTGAAAGCTTTTATACAAGATAACCCCGAAAACTAATTGAGTTGTTATTTTTGATTTTCGCCAACAATATAACTATCGCGCGCCCGAATTCTCAAATCGGGTCTGTAAACGCGCACCTTTATTTGTTTGCGTTCGCCCTTCTTGCCGACATTCGAAGGGGCGTAACCGATGTAATACTGCGCACGAAGTTCTTCTGCAATTCCCTGAAAAGCGCGTGCCAAAAGGTTCCGCGACCTTCCGGCATCAAACAGCCTTCCGCCGGTAAGCGCGGCGAGTTGTTCAAGATATGATTTTCCGAACGTTTGCGCCTTGGCGTCGCGTAATCCGGCATTGCCGCCTAAAGTGGGAAACGGCGAAGACATTACCGTGCCTCCCGTGATACTACCAAGAAACGTGTTGTAAAAGACCGGATAAACAATTGTATCTGATTCTTCCACATCTCTATAATTTTCGTCGTAACTCGCATGAATCGAACTAGTATCCACACCATCCGTAAAAAGAACAATCGCCTTTTTTCCTTCAATTTTATTAAGGCGCTTTTCTAAGGTAAATTCTACTGCATCGTAAAGCGAGGTAGCGCCACCGAAACGTGCTTTATCAATTGCTTTATCAAGTATTTCCTTGTCGTTTGTTGGTTCGGCAAGCACGCGTATGCCTTGGCTGAATTCGATTACCATTACGCGGTCACGCGGCTCAAGCTGGCGAACAAAAAGTTTTGCCGCATAGTGAATATCCTCAATCTTAAATTCCGTCGATCCACTTGTATCGATGACCAGAGCAACGGTAAAAGGTTGATCGTTATTCCCAAAATATTCGATTGTTTGTTCCACGCCGTCTTCGTATATCTTAAATTCACTTTCACGAATATTCGGCACATAAATTCCGTTTCTGTCAAAAACCGAAACCGGAATATTGACCAAGGCGGATTCAACCGAAATTGTATCTGCACCCACTTCTTCGGTGGGTACGTCTTCTTTAATTTCGCGCTTCGGTTTTTCTTTATCTTTTCGCGATAAAACTAGTGGTGTAGATGGGCGCGATTCCGAATAGACGTTTTCATCTCGTTCGGTACCCGCTACCGGTGCGATCGGCACCGTCGTTTTGGCTTTTGGGTTCACACGTCTGCCGGATTGGGCTATATTCACCACTGCAAAAACACTTGTAACCGCAACCATCAATAGCAAACGTTTCATAAAAACTTACTCCTAATAGAATCTTTTCTTGCGAACAATTTCTTTGATGCACATTTTGACGCATTTCGTTTGCACGCTGTTTTGAACTAATGGAAAAAACGTAACAACAGTTGCTTTGCTTAATCCGGTTTATATCAATTTGAAAGCAAATTTTGTTAGTTAATCAATTCATTTTAATGCTAGTATCTAAAAACTAAATCTTGGGAAAATCTTTTTTGAATGAGTCAAACTGCATTGAAAGAAAATGAAGGCGGTTTTATTGCAAAGAACCGTGAATTTATTGAAGAAACATTTGACAGAATTACCGGAACGCAGCTTCATCGTCGCGCTTCAGTGCGCCTTTTGTTAAATGCCACGGAAAATTATCCCGAATGGATTGATGCAATCAAAAGCGCAAAAAAGCAGATTCTTTTTGAAAGTTACATTATTCACGATGACGAATGGGGCTATAAATTTGCGGATTTGTTCCTTGAGAAAGTAAAGGAAGGCATACCGGTAAAATTGATTTACGATTGGGTTGGGGGCTTTGGAAAAACAAAAAGAAAGTTTTGGAAGCGCTTGCGTGAAGGTGGCGTGGAAGTGCGCTGCTTCAATCCGCCAAGCCTTACTGATCCGCTTTCAATAATTAGCCGCGATCACCGCAAGTTAATTGCGATTGATTCCGAAATTGGGTTTGTTAGTGGCTTGTGTGTTGGAAAAGATTGGGCGGGTGACCCAAAAAAGAACATTCCGCCGTGGCGCGATACAGGTTTAGAAATTAGAGGCGCAGCCGTCGCCGACATCGAACGCGCCTTTACAACGGTTTGGAACGAAATCGGTTCCCCGCTCGACGAAAAATATTTGTCTTCGTATTCAGATTACGAACCCGCGGGCAACACTTCCCTTCGAATTGTCGATACGGTTCCCACAAGTTCGCATATTTTCAGAATGGATCAAATCTTGGTTGCTTCCGTAAAAGAGCGCGTTTGGCTTACGGATGCTTATTTTATGGGTTCACCTTCGTATTTACGCGCGTTACGCGACGCAGCCGAAGACGGCGTTGACGTGCGAATACTGGTTCCCGGCGCAACCGATATTCCGATTATACGGGATACGACGCGTACCATTTATCGAAACCTTCTGCTTTCCGGTGCACGAATTTTTGAATGGAATGGTCCGATGGTTCATGCAAAAACCGCCGTATTTGATAATCGCTTTTCGCGTGTAGGTTCAACAAACCTTAATGTCGCAAGCTGGTTTGGCAATCACGAAATCGATGTGTTTGTTGAAGATGAGGATTTTGCACTTCAAATGCAGGAAGCGTATCTACACGATTTGGATAATTCGACTGAAATTGTACTAAAAGATGACGAGGTAAAGCGAGTTGATGGCGCAAAAGCCAAACATTACAAAACACGTGGGGGAAGCGTTAGGAAGGCAACTGCGGGCGCATTAACAACTGCAGCTTCCCTTGGAAATGCAATTACAAACAAAGTTGAACTAGGACCCGCAGAGGCAAAACTGTTTCTACTATCCGGTTTAGTTTGTTTGGTTTTAGCCGCACTTTTCTTTTTGATTCCGAAGATTATCGCTATTCCATTAGCAATAATTTTTCTGATTTTGGCATTTTCGGCAATTTTTCAATCATTCACCTATTACCGTAAGTATTGATGTTTTAAGAGTTTATGCGTAACGCCAAGAACTTTTGGCAAATCCACCGGTGGCTTTTGCGATGCAGGCATCGCATTCAGATTAACAATGTTCTTGTTTAGAATCGCAACCTACAATATTCATAAATGTGTAGGATTGGATCGGCGCTTTTCCCCTGATCGAATCTTAAAAGTACTTAAAATGCTTGATGCCGATATAATCGGCTTACAAGAAGTAGTTGCGGTAAACTCGAACGATAAACGCGAGAATCAAGCGCAATATTTTGCCGATGAATTAGGCTATAATGTGTGCTTCGGAAAAAATCGCCTTCACAATGGTAGCGCATACGGCAACGCGATTTTAAGTCGATTAGAAATCGGAAACTTTAAGAACTTTGACATAACAATAAACAAACGTGAGCCGCGCGGATGCCTTGTCGCAAAACTTAAAACCCCAAACAATCGGCATTTGACATTCTTTAACGTTCATTTGGGAACCTCGTATTTCGAACGTCGCAAGCAAATTCATCGCTTACTGAATCAAAATGTGATGTCGTATGCGATGCAAAATGCACCACGAATTATCGCCGGGGATTTTAATGAATGGACAAAGGGATTGACAACAAAATTGATGAAAAGCAACTTTTATGCTTTGGAGCCAAAACAAATATTGGGCAAACGCAGAACATACCCGGGTATTGCGCCGGTTTTACACCTCGATCACATCTATTATGACGGTGCAATTAGCCTCGAAAAATCATATCTCAAAAGAAATCGAACGTCGCTTATTGCATCAGATCATCTTCCGTTGGTAGCCGAATTTTTATTCTGAAAGGTATGTATTAAGGTCGTAGAAATCTGCTTTTTTGGCAAAATCGTTTGAGTATTCTTCAATGCTTGGCTTTTATTTGTTTTGTAAACAAGGAGAGATTCAAGCACGAAGCAGGTGACTAAACGATTCAAAGGTGGATTTCAAAAAACTTATGACGTGGGATATTTCAAATTTCGTCGGATAGTCTGAAGCGTTTATGACATTCCATTCAATCGATTTAGGATGAAATAGTTTAACCAAAGTCGTTAGGAAGAAAATAAATAGATTTCATAATCAGTAACCTAAAGCACTATATAAATTGTTTCCGGAGCATTTGAAACAAAAGAAATTCGAATGTCACGGAAATAAATAGTCTCACTGAACTTATTATGTTTTCATCTTATGTTTTCATCGGAATCTTCACGTCGTTTTTTCCGGCAAACTCGATTGCTTCTTCGTAGCCCGCATCAACGTGACGAATCACTCCCATTCCAGGGTCGCTCGTCAAAACCCTTTCGATTCTTGTTGCGGCTTCCGGCGTGCCATCTGCGACAACAACTTGTCCGGCGTGCAGCGAATAGCCTATACCAACGCCACCGCCGTGATGAAGTGAAACCCAAGTTGCACCTCCCACCGCGTTTATCATTGCATTCAAATACACCCAATCCGCAATTGCATCCGAACCATCTTTCATTGATTCGGTTTCGCGGTTCGGAGAGGCAACTGAGCCACAATCAAGATGATCGCGCCCGATTACAATCGGTGCTTTAAGTTCGCCACTTGCAACCATTTCGTTTAATTTGAGTCCGGCTTTCGCACGTTCACCGTACCCGAGCCAGCAAATTCTTGCCGGTAGCCCTTGAAATTCAACCTCGCGCTGCGCCATGGTCAACCATTTTGAAAGATGATCGTTTTCGGGAAACAGGTTCATGATCGCATCATCAGTTTTAAAGATGTCTGATTTTTCACCCGAAAGCGCCACCCAACGGAAAGGACCTTTTCCTTCACAAAATAGTGGGCGGATGTATGCCGGAACAAATCCGGGATAGTCAAACGCGTTTTCAACGCCGTTATCAAGTGCGCGCTGGCGAAGATTATTGCCGTAGTCAAAAACGATTGAACCACATCGCTGAAATTCGAGCATTGCTTCAACATGGCGCGACATCGAATCCATTGCCTTGCGTTCATAATCTTTTGGGGCGTCTTTTCGAAGTTGCGCGGCTTCATCAAGTGTAAAACCCGCCGGAATGTATCCATAAAGCGGATCGTGCGCAGAGGTTTGATCCGTCACAACATCGGGAATAATTCCACGTTCGGCGATTTGCCAAAGCACTTCAGCCGCGTTTCCGCACAAAGCAATAGATTTTGCTTTCCTTGCATTCTTTGCTTCTGTTGCCCAAAGTAAGGCTTCTTCCAAGTTGTCGGTCGCCACATCAACCTGCTTTAGTTCAAGTCTGCGTGCAATTCGCCAATTGTCAACCTCAACCAAAATTCCAACTCCGCCGTTAAACGTTATTGCCTGTGCCTGTGCGCCACCCATTTCACCAAGTCCCGAAGTAAGTACTAACCTTCCTTCAAGATTTCCCCAACCGTTTTGCCTTGCAAGTGAACCAAATGTCTCATACGTGCCTTGCAAAATTCCCTGTGTACCGATGTAAATCCAACTTCCGGCGGTCATTTGCCCATACATCATCAAGCCGTCTCGTTCATATTCGTCAAACTGTTCCTGTGTTGCCCAATGTGGCACGATATTGGAATTTGCAAGCAAAACGCGCGGCGCATCCGTGTGACTTCGAAAAACGCCGACGGGTTTGCCCGATTGAATAAGAAGAGTTTCATCCGGTTCCAACTCACGAAGCGAACTTAAAATCGCATCAAACGATTCCCAGTTTCTTGCGGCTTTTCCGCGACCGCCGTACACAATAAGGTTATCCGGATCAAATGCAACCTGCGCATCAAGGTTGTTTTGAATCATTCTGTATGCCGCTTCAATAAGCCAATTCTTACATGTCAATTTCGTTCCACGCGGTGCCGATATTCTTCTTGTCATAGCTTTTATGATAGTTGAAAACCAATTTTTTTCGAAACCGGAGTTAGTACATCGATTGCGAATAAATCGTTTTAAAATATCCGATCTTTTGCAATGTACGTTATGTCGTGCACAAGGCGAATTCGCTTTAAGCAAAGTTGTAAAACAGTTGTAATTTGCCTTAGTATTTTCAAGTTCTATTGAGGTAATTTTTATGAAAACGGTATTTTTGATTTTCGTTGCGCTGATGTTTTCGGTTGCGGTGTTTGCACAAACCAAGTCTGTAACCGACCAGCCGAAAAATTATGACAAACAACTGGCGCAAAAACTTGGCGCCGATGATTTTGGGATGAAATCGTACGTTTTGGTTAACTTGATAACCGGACCCGCGGATAAGGAAATAACGAACGAAAAGCGGCGAAATGAAATTTTTGCGGGTCACTTTGCAAATATGACAAGGCTCGCAAATGAAGGAAAACTCGTAATCGCGGGTCCTTTTTCTGATGCCTTACCATATCGCGGTTTATTTATCTTTAACGTCAAAACAATTGAAGAAGCGGTCGAATTAGTTTTGACGGATCCGGCAATAAAAGCGGGAATTTTTACATATGAAGCAAGAAAGCTTTACGCTTCCGCGGCGCTGAATACAATTCCCGAAACACATAAGAAAATTCAAAAGACTTCAATTGAATAAACTGATTGAAATTCTTGTCGGTTATTGATCGATACATGCGCGATGTAAAGCCTAAAGTTGTTATCCGCGCCACTTTTTATGTGACAATCTAACGCTTTTCGGCGCAAAAAAAACTTTAGGTTCGTGTCCCGGCTAAAAGTTTTTAATCAAAGTTTTAAAAACCTATCAATTGATTTTATTTTACCTGATTTAAAAAGCGGCGGAATTTGCGTTGCTTTGCAAAGTTGCATTTAAGAAGATTAAGTTGCATTATTTAGCGGTGAAATTCGTAATGAGTTCCGTTGCGCCATGGCTGTAAACTGCTGTGGCGGTGTAAGTTAAGGAGAATTGGACAAACAACTAGTCAGTTAGCTCAGTGGTAGAGCACTACCTTGACACGGTAGGGGTCAGCAGTTCAAATCTGCTACTGACTACCAATTTATTTAGGTTGGGTGTTAAATTGTTCGTTTCAAAAACCGGACGTGGCGTTTTTCGGCTTTAACTTATAAAGTTCGCGTTATACGTGGCTTTGACAATTCGCATTTTTCTCCCGTAGAATGCTTGTTCACTTTAGGATTCAACCGAGTGAAGTTTTCATAATTTTTGGTAAGATGCACGTTAAGTACTTTGCCGTTCGGTAATTATCTATAATGCGCCTCTAAGCGCGTTGCGAAGCGTTCTTGTAAACGCAGGGCAAAGTCGCTCTTACCAGATCAGATCATTTTTTGAACGTAAACAGTAAATTACGCTAATTGTCCGTAGAAAACATTTTACGAAAGGCATTGTTTTTTGATGCCACAAAATTATTCGGTTTACTTTTACAAAATAATGGACGGACTAAAACTAAAATATGGTGAACAGTCGCATACGTTTCCGGCGGCGGTGACGGCATTTGATGCGATTAAACACTTTGATCGGGATGCCGCGAAACTCGCTATTGCTGCGAAAGTCAACGGCGAAGAATCAGACCTCAATCGTGAAATTCAACCGCAAGATGGTGAAATTGTGATTTCCGCGATTATTCCGGACACGCGCGATGGCTTGGAAGTGTTGCGTCATTCGACCGCACATCTTTTAGCAGCGGCGATTCTAGATCTTTATCCGGGAACAAAACTCGGCATTGGTCCCGCGCTCTTGGACGATCCGCGATACGGCTTTTTTTACGATGTTATTGCACCCGAACCAATTTCGGAAGACGATCTTCCAAAGATTGAAAAACGAATGCAACAGCTTGTAAAGCAAAACCTAAAGTATCGGCGGGAAATTGTTGATAAGAATGAGATTATCGAAATCTTCAAAGATCGAAACGAGCCATTAAAATGTGAACTGATAGATGAAAAAGTTGAGGAAAATGCAAGCGTTTACTATATAGATGGTTCGCCGTTTATAGATTTTTGTCTCGGACCGCATGTTGTGCACACCGGAAAGTTGAAGGCATTTAAGTTGCTTGCAATATCGGGTGCCTATTGGAAGGGTGATTCTGAACGAGAACAAATGCAGCGAATTTACGGAACTGCATTCTTCACGCGTGAAGAACTTGACAACTGGTTAAAGCAACGTGAAGAAGCCGCTAAACGTGACCACCGAAAACTTGGACAGGAGCTCGATTTATTTTCTATTCAGGACGATTTCGGGCAGGGCTTAATTCTTTGGCATCCAAAGGGCGGAATAGTTCGAATGGAGATGGAAAATTATCTCCGCGAAAAGCTTTATCAATACGGTTACAGCTTTGTTTATACGCCGCATATTGCCAAACGCGAACTTTGGAGGGTAAGCGGACATGAAGAGAATTACGCTGATTCGATGTTTGCACCAACAAAAATCGAAGATGAAGAATTTCGGCTAAAACCGATGAACTGCCCGTTTCACATCGGCATTTACAAATCTAGACCTCGTTCTTATCGAGATCTTCCTCAGCGCTATTCGGAAATGGGGACTGTTTATCGTGCGGAACTGTCCGGTACGCTTCACGGTTTAATGCGTGTACGCGGGTTTACCGTTGATGATGCTCACTTGTTTGTACGCCCAGATCAAGTTCAAAAAGAAGTAAGCGATTGTTTGAGTTTTGCAATTGAAGTTTTCGAAACCTACGGTTTTGATAAAGTAAGCTTCGAACTTTCCGTGCGGGGAGATGCCGAAAACAAGCATTATCTTGGCGATGACGAAGATTGGGAAAACGCCGAAACGTTTCTGGCAAATGCGTTAAACGAACGAAATATCAGTTTTGAAAGAATTGAAGGCGAAGCGGCGTTTTATGGTCCGAAAATAGACATCAAAGTTGAAGATGCGATTGGAAGAATTTGGCAGCTTGGCACTATACAGGTAGATTTTAATCTTCCTGAACGCTTCGGACTGGAATTTAAGGGCGATGACAACGAATTTCACCGCCCATATATGATTCACCGCGCGCTATTTGGCTCAGTGGAAAGGTTTTTCGGCGTTTTGATTGAACATTTTGGTGGTGCATTTCCCTTCTGGCTTGCACCCGTGCAAATCGCCGTTTTGCCTATTACCGATAGAATTAACGGTTACGCCGGAAAAGTTGCCGATGAGTTAAACTCCAAGGGATTTCGTGTTGAGTTAAACTCTAGAAGTGATAAAATTGGGGCAAAGATTCGAGAAGCAACCGTCGCAAAAGTGCCAATTATGATTGTTCTTGGCGATCAAGAACTTGATGAAGCAAGGATATCTGTTCGAGATCGAACGAAAGGCGATCTCGGTTCATTTACATTGGAAGAATTTATCGATTTTGCGCAAAATCTTAAAGAAAAACGCGCATTAAATACGGAGGTAGCGAAATAGGAAGAAGATTTAACAGAAATCGCGGAAAGAGATTTAGGGGTCCTCAACACCGCACAAACGAAAGGATTAGAGTGCCTTCCGTTCGCGTTGTAGGTGAGGATGGCGAACAAATAGGCGTAATGGATACGCGTGATGCCGTGCAAAAAGCGCGCGACGTGGGTTTAGACCTCGTCGAAATTGCGCCAAACGCGAAACCACCGGTTTGCAAAATAATAGATTACGGCAAGTTCCTTTACGAAGAAAAGAAGAAAAAGGCTGAAGCCAAGAAAAAACAGGCAACGGTTACTGTTAAAGAAATTAAGTTTCGCCCCGCGACCGACGATCACGACTACCAATATCGAATGGAACGTGCGCGTGGTTGGATTGAAGACGGCGATAAGGTTAGGGCTACTATCTCGTTCCGTGGGCGTGAAATGTCGCACAGAGATTTGGGAGCAAAAATTCTTGCTAGGTTACGTGACGATTTACAGGATATTGCAGAAGTTGAAGTTTATCCGAAGATGGAAGGATACCAAATGTTTATTATCCTTGTTCCATCAAAATCTCTAAAACCGGCGGCATCTAAAAAGCCCAAACCGCAAAAAAAGAGTTCGGAAGAAGAATAGAATCTTATTTAAGGAAGTATTTATTATGCCAAAACTAAAGACACATAAGGGCGCGGCTAAACGATTTCGTAGCACTGCCACGGGAAAATTCAAACGTGGTAAATCACACGCGCGTCATATTTTGACTAAGAAAACGACAAAACGTAAACGAAACTTAGATATAGATACATATATCGCAAAGGCAGATCAAAAACTTGTGGAAGAAATGCTGCCATACGGAAGAAAATAGCTAAAAATATTTTGTAAAGAATGTAGTTTGGGCTCAACTTGCGCTGCCCTGCATTCGTTTTAAAGGAGATTAAAATGCCAAGAGTAAAAAGAGGAAACGTTAGAATAAAGAATCGAAAGCGCATTTTGGCGCTGGCGAAAGGGTATAGGGGAACTAAATCAAAACTTTATCGTTCTGCGAAGGAATCGGTAGAAAAAGGACTGCAGTATTCATACATCGGCAGAAAACGAAAAAAACGTGATTTTCGTAAGCTATGGATTGTAAGAATCAACGCTGCTGCACGTCTGCACGGATTAAGTTATTCACAATTGATGCACGGAATCAAACTTGCTGAAATTGGGCTAGACAGAAAGGTGCTCGCGGATCTTGCCGTAAAGCAACCCGAAGCTTTTGAAACGATTGCTTCAAAAGCAAAGGATGCACTGAGTAATCAAAAAGCTGCGTAGCAGTATCAAAAAAATCACGACATCTAATAGTTGAAGAATTCGGGAAAGGCATTTTTAACGAGTGCTTTTTCCGTTTCTTTTTTTGCAGTCCATCCTAACCTATTATCTTTGCAAATTCTTGTTGATTAGCAACCGAATATTATTTCTCTTAATACGCGGAAATTGCCGGCTAAATTGAACGTTAAAGAACGCTATAATTTGTTGTACTTTGTTTTTACATTGTGTTATCTTTAGATTGCCCTTCCGATTATCGGAATCCTCATAAGAAATTTGCAAAACACCCTGGAACGGCTTATAGCTGCTCAAAAAAATCTCTTCTACATAACACTTCATTCCTAGATAGAAAAATAAAGACATTTACATTCTAAGTTCGTAATTTGATTCAAACAATTTACGCCTCCAAAAGTTGCCTACCTAAAAATGAAAACTCGAAATTATCCAAAAGCCCGAACCGCAAATCTCGTCGCTCAGGAAGCGGGAGACGAATACTTAGTATTTGACATGGACACAAACCGTGCCTTTGCACTTAACCGCACTCTTGCCGCAATTTGGCTCAATTGCGATGGTAAAAAGGATGTTGACGAAATCGCAAATCTTTTTCGCCGCGAATTTGACGATGATGTTCCTGATGAACTGATAGAGCTTGGAATCAGCCAGTTGGCGGAGGCAAACCTAATAGTTCCCGAAAGTAGCGCAATATTTAGCACTCTTTCACGCAGAGAAGCAATTCGGCGAATCGGTTTTGGGGCTGCAATTTCGTTGCCGCTGATAACCTCCATTGTAGCGCCAAGCTCTGCCGCGGCGGCATCGTGTTCGGTGCCGGCTACACAGGTTTGTCAAAAGACAAGTGATTGTTGTCCGACACTTAATCTGGGGGAGAAATGCTGTAGAGACAGCAGCGCCACGCCGGGCGTATTTCGTTGTCTAAATACAAATGCTACGTATCCGTGCATCTGACATGGAGTTTGACGCTGCTTCGGAATTAGGCTCTATACGAACTTTTTAGCGTCTTCGATTTGAAACCGCGCGCGCCTCTAACTATAATTTCGTACTTACGGCGAACAAATTATGTCAGAAGTATCGCAACAAGTTTTAGAAATTAAAGAGAGATTCGATCAAGCGTATAGGGATGTTTCTGCAGGGCTGAATCTTGATTCTGCGAAGGATCTTCAAACCTTGGAAGACATTAAGAAACGCCTAAACGAGTTGCGTGTGCAACACACCGGAAAAAAAAGCGACCTTTCCTCGGCAATGAAATTGATTGGAAGGGTTGCTCCTGAAAATCGAGGCGAATTTGGCAAGTTTGTACAATCAATTCGCACATCTATTGAAGACACACTTTACGCCGCAGATTTACAAATAGATCAATTGCTTTTAGCGCGAAAAGAAGAATCCGAAGCAGTTGATGTTACTGTTCCGGGAAAGCGTATTCGAACAGGGCATCTGCACCCGATTACACTTTTACGCGAACGTATCGAAGATATTTTTGTTTCAATGGGTTATTCGATTGAGGATGACCGCGAAATAGAAACCGATTATTACAATTTTGACGCGCTCAATATTCCGGAGACGCACCCCGCTCGTGAATCTCAAGACACTTTTTACACTACAAACGGTTTTGCGTTAAGGTCGCAAACATCCACTGTGCAAATACGTGCTTTGGAGAGACGCGGAGTGCCGTTACGGATAATTGCTCCGGGAAAGGTATTTCGACGTGACACGCCGGATCAAACTCACACGCCCGTTTTTCATCAAGTAGAAGGACTTTGCATTGACAAAGACATTACAATGGCGCATTTAAAAGGCACCGTTACGGAATGGCTCCGAAGAATGTACGGTAAAGAAACGCGCACGCGCTTTCGCCCAAGCTACTTCCCTTTCACGGAACCCAGCGCGGAATTCGATTTTTCTTGCTTCCGCTGTGATGGAACCGGCACAGTTGACGCAGAAAAATGCGGCACTTGTCGCGGTTCGGGTTGGATTGAATTGGGAGGCTGCGGAATGGTGCATCCAAACGTCTTGCGTGGCTGTAATGTTGACCCTAAAGTATATTCCGGCTTTGCATTCGGTTTTGGATTGGAACGAATGGCGGCGTTGATGTATGCAATTCCGGATATTCGCATGATGTTTGAAAACGATCAACGTTTTCTTTCTCAATTTAGATAAATCTTATATAAATCGAACTGTTATGCGCTTCTAATCTCCCCTTCTGGATAATACATTTTTCAAGTAAAGACTCACTAATAAACTACTTGCTAAAAGTTTACACGATGTTTTACAATGTTTGTTAATGGCATGGTACTTCGCAACTGCCATTTTTTGTGTCGAATGAAATCCCACAGATTCGGCGAAGTTAAATTCTAAAGCCAACCCCCATAAATTCAGTAGTGAAGTTGCGCCCCTTAAAAAACTTAAAATTTCGCGAAGTTGCGATTAACAGCGTAATTGCGTTTCTAATATTTTCGTGTCTTGCCGCGGTTTTCGGTATTGGCTTGTATATTGGCGTAAACGCGGATTTGGGGCTTGGTGACCCAGCCTTACACGAACATTTTTGGCAAAATTCCGAAGATGTGCTTCAGATCACAGTTTCACAGCTTACCGATGTTGGAATTATGGTGGGCTATGTATTCACATTGCTTTTGTGTTGGTCTATCTATCTATTTACTGAGACACGGAAAAAGTCGCGAAAGCTTCACATTGCAGCACAACTTCTTGCTAAGGAATCCGAAACTCAAAAGCGTTCGCAACGGGCGCTTGATGTAAGGGATAGCGCACTTAAAAAGCGAGCCGATCTCGTTAACCGCATAGTCGACGGTACGCCCGATTTCATCAATGCAATAGACCTAAACTACAACATAATCTTTTGCAACGATTCGTATAAGAAGGAATCTGAACGCCTGTTTGGCATTGATTTTGTTGAAGGAGCGAACGCTCTCGAATTCCAAAAAAGTCAGCCGCAAGTGATGGAACAATCCAAAATGCATTGGAATCGTGCGCTTGCAGGTGAAAAGTTTACAAGTTTTGAAGAATTCGAAAGCAATCAAGGTATTTTGCATTATGAGGCTACATACGGACCAATTCGTGACGAAAATAATGAGATTATCGGTGCCTCAAATATCGTTCGCGATGTTACAAAGCGCATCGAAGCCGAATCAATTCTAAAACGTGAACACGATTTTATAAATTACGTAATTGAAACTAGCAATTTGCTGGTACTGAATCTGGATTTAGAAGGACGAATCATCGGCTTTAACAAGGCTTGCGAAATTGCCTCCGGGTATAAGTTTGCGGAAGTAAGAGGAAGAATTTATTGGAATATTCTGATTCCGGCGGATGAGGCGCCGGAAGTAAAATCGATTTATCGAAAATACGAAGACTTTGACGTTCCGCGCAACTCGGTCGGACATTGGGTTACAAAGAGTGAACTTCGACGCTTGGTTTCTTGGCGCATTGCGTTAATATCTGATGGACAGGGTGGAAGACAAATTCTTGCAACCGGCATAGACATCACCGAAAAGGAAGAATTTCGTGAAATGCAATCTCGCGTGCTAGAAATTTTAGAATCTTCTTCAGATTACATTTCGATTGCGAACCTAATGGGCGAATTGCAATATTTGAACCCGTTTGCACAAGAAGTTTTAGGGCTAAAATCGCCCGAAGAAGTTTCAACAACGATGTTGGGCGAAGCATTTTCGGAAACGGCGCTTGAGAAAATTCAATCCGTTGGAATCCCAACTGCGCTAAAGCGAGGTTCTTGGATGGGTGAGACCACCATTCGCACATCTCGCGGGCGGGAATTTCCGGTTTCTCAACTTATCTTGGCGCATAAGAATGAACGTGGCGATGTCGAATTTATCTCAACCGTTGCGCGTGATATATCGCGCCAAAAGATGCTTGAAAACGAATATCAATCCGCTCGCGATGCAGCCCTTGAGACAGCAAGAGTTAAATCGGAATTTCTTGCCAATATGTCACACGAAATTCGCACACCGATGAATGGAATTATTGGTATTTCAGAGCTGTTGATGAGCACCGAATTAAGTCCGGAGCAGCAGGACTACGTAATCTCAATCCAGCGGAGCGGTGAGATATTGCTAGCAATAGTAAACGACATTCTGGATTTTTCGAAGATGGAAGCCGGAAAGCTCTACATTGAGAACGTCAGTTTTCAGTTGCGCGGTTTGGTCGAATCTATTCTTGATCTTTTTGTTGAGCCGGCACGAAGAAAGAAAATCGAAATCGGTTTATACGTTCACAATGATGTACCAGACAACTTGCACGGTGACCCGCGTAGATTAAGGCAAGTTCTTACAAACCTAATCGCAAACGCCGTTAAATTTACTGAACACGGCGAAATCATCGTAAAGGTCGGTTTGGATTCGCAGGCGGACGAAAGCGGAACGCTAAAGTTACGGTTTGATGTAAACGATACGGGAATTGGGATACCGGAAAATGTACAAACCTCTTTATTCGATCCTTTCACGCAGGCAGATAATTCAATTCAGCGAAAATACGGCGGAACCGGACTCGGACTCGCAATTTCGAAACAAATTGTGGAAATAATGGATGGCGAAATCGGCGTGGAAAGCTCTGTAAACGAGGGTGCAAACTTCTGGTTTACCGCCGGATTTCAATCACAAGAAAGTGGCAAGTATTCAGACTATTATATCGATGAACTGCGTAATTTGCGGGTTCTTTTTGCAGCTGCAAACGACACCACCAGAAATATGATGTTGCAGCAAGCTAAATGGGTTGGGATTCTTGCCGATGAGGTTTCATCCGCCGAAATCGCCGTAAGACGTCTTTCAGAAGCGTTGAAAAATAACGAACCGTTTGATGTAATTGTTATAGACGAAAAGCTTACCGATAAAGCCGGACTCGAATTTGCGGAAGAATTTAAGGCAGATAAAAGGTTCCGCAAAACCAAGACACTGTTTATATCTTCCGTAAATGAACATCGCAAAATGATTCGCGCCCGAAAATTTGGAATCGATTCTTATATATTTAAGCCGATAAAAATCAGCGATCTCTATTCCGCACTAGCAGATTTATCTACGGTAACTAAAGACGGACTCGCGTACCCTAAGGGTGAAATCACAAAGGTTGAATTTAATAATAAACTCGGAATTATCGAAGAAGATTTTCCCGTAAATGGCGATAAAACTTCAATTAACATACTTGTCGCGGAAGACAACCTTTTGAATCAAAAAGTAATTTCAAACCAAATTGCAAATTTGGGCTATTCCGTGGATATTGTTTCAAACGGCGAAGAGGCTCTTGAGATACTAAAATTCAAAGATTATTCGCTAATATTGATGGATTGCGAAATGCCCGTCATGGATGGCTTGCAAGCAACCATGGAAATTCGAAAGCGTACAAAAGGCAACGATTTGCCGATAATTGCAATTACGGCTCACGCATTGGAAGGCGACCGCGAAAAGTGTCTATCGGCTGGAATGGATGATTATATTACGAAGCCAACAAAGCAGGCGGAACTCGGCAACCTGATTCATCGATGGTTGATGCGATTCAAAACTTCAGAACCCGCGACAATTCACCATTTAGATTTCGTTGATGATAAGGAAGAGCGTTCGATTTACAACCGAATTGGTGAACTTGCCGATGATTGTGGTTCAGATGTTGCGATGGATTGCATTGATTTGTTCAAGAATGATGTCGCCAAATCAATTGTACGTTTACAAAGTGCAATTGAAACCCTGAATATGGAAGCAATCGAACACGAAGCCCATAAACTAAAGGGCGGAACATCAAATATGGGAGCAACACGGCTGCCCGAGCTTTGCAGCGAAATTATGATTTCTGCGCGAAACAACCATACTGATGTAATAACAATGCTTTTCACCGAGTTTCAACACGAATTCGAACACGTTGTGCCGGTTTTGGAAGAAATCTATACAAACTTTGCAAATGAAACCGCAAAGTTGCAACCAATCAAGTAAACTTATATCTTTTTCCTTTGTCTTTGCTGTCGGCAATGTTTTTGCAGATGGCAAACCTGCATTTTAAATCTGCGTAAAGGTATAGATTTATGAAGATTAGCTACAATTGGCTTAAGGAATTTATTGAAATTGATACGGACGCCGCTACGCTTGCCGAACGGTTAACGCTTAGTGGCTTGGAACTTGATGGAATGGAACGCTTTGGCGACGACTACATTATGGATATTGAAGTCACATCAAACCGCGGTGATTGCCTTTCACATCTTGGAGTTGCGCGCGAAATTTCGGCGTTTTCCGATAATTCGGTAAATCTTCCCAAAATGCTTGATGATTTTCCCGCAACCGGTGATTCAGCGTTTGTCTCGCTGAAAGCACCACAAATTTGTAAACGATTTACTGCGAGAATTATAAGAAACGTAAAAATCGGAGAATCGCCGGAATGGTTGAAAACGCGGCTTAAATCAATTGGTGAACGCCCTATAAATAATGTTGCGGATATTACAAATCTTGTAATGCACGAACTCGGACAGCCGATGCACGCATTCGATTTGTCAAATCTCAATGAAAATCGAATTGTGATACGAACGGCGCAACCGGGGGAAAAAATAATAACGCTTGATGATGTTGAGCGTGAGCTAACGGAAAAAATGCTCGTAATTTGCGACGCAACCAAACCGGTGGCGGTTGCCGGTATTATGGGAGGCGAAAATTCAGGAATCTCGGCGAATACAACCGATGTATTGCTTGAGGTCGCGTATTTCGATCGTGAAGAAGTTCGCCAAACATCGCGAACGCTAAACTTAAGCAGTGAAGCGAGTTATCACTTTGAACGCGGAGTGGACATTAACAATCTTGTAAATGCATCAAATCGTGCGGCTCTTTTAATCTGTGAACTTGCCGGTGGCGAAGCTGCTGAATTTATAGACGTATATCCCGTTCGCTTTGAGCAACAAACTGCTACCTCCAAAAATCTTAAAGGCGAAGTTGCGAGACTTTCCGGCTTGAACATTGAAGGACACGAAATTGAACGAATTTTGAAAAGGCTTGGGTTTGAACACGAATCAAAAAATTCATACAAAATCCCGAGTTGGCGACATGATGTCTTTACAGATGAAGATTTGGTGGAAGAAGTGGTTCGCGTAAACGGATACGACAAAATCGCAGAAGCCCTTCCGGTTTCGCCGAATTCGGGTGAATATCAGCCATACGAAATGCGCAAGCGAAAACTAAGAGCGCTACTTGCAGATTTCGGTTTTGACGAAGCCTTAACTTACAGCTTTATTGACACAAAATTTGATAACGTATTTTCGCCTTTAAGCGCTCTGGTCACTAAAACAGACATTAAGCCGTTTGTTGAGATTAATGACCCCGTTATTGAAGGCGCAAGCCGTATGCGTGCCACGCTTTTTCCGGGGCTTTTAGATTCTTTAAGATCAAACTTTAACAAACGCACAAAGAACGTCTTATTGTTTGAGATCGGTAGAACATTCATCAACGTTGATAGCCGCGAATTACCTGATGAACATGAACTAATCGGTTTTATTATGTCAGGTGCTACAACTTATGCAAATAGGGCGCTTACAGGCGCTGATATTGGCTTCTTTGATGCAAAGGGTACAGTCGAGGCGATACTTGATTCACTCGGAATACAGGATGCTACGTATTCGCCGTCAATTATTGGTTTTCTTCAAAGCGGACAAGCGGCAGAAATTGCAGTAGATGGTTTTCCGGTTGGAGTTTTCGGGAAATTGAATGATTCAGTTGCTAAAGATTTTAAGTTCAAGCAACCCGTTTTTATAGGCGAATTGAATTTGGGGGCACTTTTAAAAATGCCGTTTAAGGATTTTGTTTACACACCACTGGGACAATTCCCTTCTATTTCGAGAGATATTTCGCTACTGTTAAAACGAACTATTAGTTTTGACCAGATACGGGAATGTATTTTTGCAAACGACTTTGAATTATGCCGAAAGGTTGAATTTGTAGAACAGTTTGAAGGAAAAGGCATCGCAGCCGATGAAAAATCGATTACGATTCGGTTGGTTTATCGTTCAGACGAACGAACTTTAACCGATGAAGAAGTTGAAGCAATACATCAACAAATTATCGCTAATCTTGTCACAAAGCTAAATATTACACAAAGATAGCCAAATAGGTTATAGTGTTACTTGAAGTTATAGCGGTTCTGAGTATAATTTCGATAAACAAATCAAAATTTAGGAATTGGCAAAAATAAATGAACGGTTCTCAAGGAATGGAAAAATTCTCTCATTTGGAAGATAAAATATATCTAACAATTGAGTTTGCGAAAAAAATGCGTGAAGAACACGGCAAACTTCTTTCAGAAATCTCTTCCCTTCAAAATGAAGTTTCATTTTTAACAACGGAAAAGAACCGCATTGAAGAAAAATTGCACGATTTTATGAGCGAACGCGATGCGATTCAGCTAAAAATTGAAGCAATGTTAGATGCAATTACGGTAATTGAACCTGAAGTTACGGAGGTTTTGCGTGGTTAACGAATTAAACGAGGAACGCGCTCAACAAGAAGGCGGCTCGAAATCAATTCGGGTCGAAATCTATAATCAAACCTATAACATCCGTTCTGATGGAGACAATGAATACATCAGGAATCTCGCATCTTTTGTGGATCAACGTATGCGGGATATTTCTTCGGGTACACTAACCGTCGATTCACTGAAAGTTGCGATTTTGGCAGCGCTTCATATCGCAGATGAATATTTTAGGCTTAAAGGCGATCAAGAAATGATGGATGCACAAATTGCCACCCGAAGTGCGGAATGTGCTGAATTATTAGACCGTTTTCTAAAGCAAAGAGATGTTTCACCGCAAGTGCTTGAAATTGAACAATAGCGTTAGGTTGTGTGCTTTGCTTATAGCCTATTTTTGCAAAAAGTTAACTGAAATCCCGAATTGCTCTTTCAAACTTGTTAATCCGCTATGCTACAATTGTTGAGGCGGTAGAACTTTCTGGAAAGTTCGTGAAAAGATAAACAATATATTGAGCCAACATGTGAATACACGGGAGGCAAATGCCGGGTTCGGTGCGATCCTTCGAGGTTAAGGAACGCCATAGAATGCGGCTTCGATATTCTTAGGAATAGAATGCCACCCACCTGTTGAGAAACAGGTTCAATTCATTTTTCTTGAACGGCTTAATCGGTGTTCTCCCGCCAAATTTTCTGTTTTGTCCTGCGATGATTATTCATCGCATTTTTATTTATGAGAGTATTGGTTATCGGAGACGTGATCGCCCGCCCGGGAAGGCGCGTTGTTCTCAAACATATTGAACAGCTTAGAAACGATCACGAAATAGATATTGCAATCGTAAATGGTGAAAACGCCGCCGGTGGATTCTCAATTACTCCGGAAATTGCCGATGATTTTTTTGCAGCCGGTATTGACGTTATAACATCCGGAAATCATATTTTCGATAAAGCCGACATAATAACCTACATCAAAGAAAATCCTCGAATTCTTCGTCCATACAACTATCCGGAAGGAACAGCCGGAAACGGGTTGTATATTGGCGAAATAAACGGATTTAAGATCGCGGTGCTAAACCTTTTGGGGCGAGTATTTATGCCGCCGGTTGTTGATGATCCGTTTCATGCGGCTGATAAAGCATTTAGTAGTATTCCGGATGACCACAAAATCCGGATTGTTGATATGCACTGCGAAGCAACTTCCGAAAAATACGCGATGGGTTGGTTTTTAGATGGGAAGGCATCAGCCGTTGTCGGCACGCATACCCATGTTCCGACAGCCGATGAACGCATCTTGGACAATGGAACCGCATACATCACGGACATAGGAATGACCGGAAGCTTTTCCGGAGTTATCGGAATGAATCGCAACGATGTGCTAAAACGTTTCACTACATTTCCGGCGCCGCGTGCAAGTTATTCAAAGGGCGATGTTTGGTTAAATTACTTGGTGATTGAGATTGACGAAAAAACTGGCAAAGCTTTAGCGATAGAGCGAAAACGCATTAAAGACAACAAATAGGGCTTACCGGTGTTTAATTTTAGTTAAATTCGTCATTTAACTCACGCATTAGATCTCGTCTGATTTCGTCCTCGGCTTTTGCATTCTCAAGGGCAAGCGGTAAGGACTTCGCGCGTTCTGACAGCTTCTTTAGCGCAATTTCCTTTCCTTCCAATTCCGCGCCTCGGCGCGAGGCGGCATCTATCATTTGCAATCTTGATTGCGCCTCTGTTCTCATCTCAATCGCTTCTTTTTTTATTTCCGAAAGATTTTCAATATCCTTTGTCAGCTCAGCCTCATACTCCGTCACCCTTACGCTCTTTAATTGTTTTAGGCGCGATTTTCGGCGTCGCGCCGACATTAGTTCGCGCGTTGTAGAATTTATGATCCTGGTAGCGGTTAGGCGTGATGCCAATGTTTCACGATACGCATCGCCCAAAAGAGCATCTTTTGCTTCTATTGCTTTTAGCGAACGCTTTTCTTCTGAAGTAATTTCTTTTGAAAACCAACGAACTTCTTCTGCCTTTATTCCATCAATCGCAAGCGTGTCACGTAAGCGCGAAAGCCACTTCGAACGATAAAAGAGCAAGCCGCCGGATATTGCAAAGCCCACAATTGCGCCAATTATTAACGACAGAAAGCTAAAAAAAAGCATCGTAAATACCGCGGGTGGCGTCAAAGCAACTGTAAATGCAAGCACTAGCAAGATTGCCGAAGGAATCAACGCAAGTGCAAGCGGTGCCACAATTGCTCCGAGTTTAAGGGCTTTGTCCTTGGCAACATCGGCATTCGTGACTTCGTAGTTTGTGATAGAATCGCTCATTAAGTGAATTGTATTTTAATTCTGTTTGGAAGTTAGTTCCAACGAAAAATATGCAAATTGC
Source organism: Pyrinomonadaceae bacterium (assembly GCA_047973305.1). GTDB lineage: Bacteria > Acidobacteriota > Blastocatellia > Pyrinomonadales > Pyrinomonadaceae > Aridibacter. The sequence continues at coordinate 5,652 of JBKEBT010000007.1, read as the reverse complement.
GGAAACACGCAAGCTTATCGGATTGGTTACGGGCATCAAACAGGCAGATTAGGCTAATTATCGATATGAACAAAAAATTGATACCGTTGGCGTTTATTTTAATGCTTGCGACATTCGCACTTTCATTTGCACAAGATACAAATGATGAATCAAAAAACGCGAAAGATGTTCGTGTAATGACAATTCCGGTTTCAATTTTTACGAAAGAGGAATTAAAAAAGAACCGCCTGCAGGAATTTGTGGATGCAGGGACTATCAATGTGATGGAAGATGGTGAAGAGCAGACTTTACTATCGCTAAGAAGCATTTCGCAAACTCCGCTTTCGCTTGGCATACTTATTCAAGATGATTTGGCTTCAGGTTTCAACTTAAACCTACCAGACATCAAAAGCTTCATAAAATCGCAACCGGAAGGAACCCGTGTAATGGTTGCGTATTCGCGAGGCGGATCAACGGTTATACGACAGAAATTTACGACTGATCTTCAAAAAGCAGCGGATGCCGTTCGAATTTCCACAGGTGCAGAGAGCTTGGCTCCGCGAAGCCCGTATGATGGAGTAATTGATATAGTGAAAAGATTTGACGGGCAACCCGGCGGGCGTCGCGCCATAATGATGTTTTCTGACGGGTTGGATGTTTCAAACGGTTTTAGAGCCTCAACACCCGGAGACAGCACAACGCTTTCGACCGCAATTGAACGTTGCCAACGATCCGCAATAGCGGTTTACGGATTTTATTCTTCCGCAACTTACACTGAAACCGGCAATACCTATTTGATTTCAAACGGGCAAGGCTCTTTAAGTACAATTGCCGATCAAACCGGCGGCGAAGCATATTTTTCGGGGTTGTTTACACCTATTTCTTATAAACCGTTTTTCGATGCAATGAATCGTTCAATTACGCGACAGTTTGCATTATCGTATCTTTCGACACATCTAAAAAAAGGCTACCATAAGATAAAAATAACAACCACAAACTTGGATATTCGCTTTCATTATCCGGATGGTTATTATTACCGGTAAGCTGAGGTTGGGTATTCGAATTTGCATACGGGGCAAACCAATTTATCTTCTTTGATCAAAAAGCCTACCCAAAAAAACGGAAAAAACACAATTAACAAAATTACAAACACAATCCAACCTGCACTTGAAATTTTTCGTGTAACAACCGGCAGTGATTTCGAGCGACAGCGCGGACAAACGGGCGCGCCAAATTTCGCTGGATACGAATTTTCTCGCTGCATCATATAGGCGGTTGGGTGATCGTTTATTTCGGATGTAAATTTCTGCTGATAAGGGTTATCGGCAGCATCTATTTGAGATGTTTCGCGGGCGCTACCCGAACTTTTGTTTGAGGGGAATTCATCGGTTTTCCATGAATATGGGCGAGGCGCTTTTTTGGGAAGATTTCGCGGCTCAGGTGCGGCTTTTCTTTGAAATTGTGGCGGTTGCGACGAAAGATTTGAGAATTTACGTCCGCAGAATCGACAGAAGTTACTTCCGGCGATATTGTTGTTTCCACAATATTGACACTGTTGCATAGGTTTCTAAAGATTCTTATACCAGAAAATTGAACAAATCCTCCGGCTAAAGGTTCCTAATTTCTAAACTCAAAAGCAAATTTTTCTACCGGTGCGAATTGCTTCATAAACCGCCTCAACCAACTCGACAGATTTTAGACCATCGAGCGAAGTAACTGCAGGTTCGTTGCCTTCCAAAACAGATGTTACAAACTCACGATCTTCTTGAAAATATCCCCACTTTTCCTCTTTTTCCAACATATGAAACGATTTGGTTCCAAAGTTCGCATCCATTCCGTTTGAATCAACCAATCGCTCCATTTCTTCGGTTATTATTGTTCGATGATGACAATAAACCTCCATTCGTTCAAATGGAAACACCCAACTCGCGTCGGAAGAAGAAGCAAATGTACAATGAAAACCATTCTTAAACTTAAACAGAATCGAAAATTCGTCAAGTTCCGGATATTGATGTTGCGAACCGTAGGCTACAAGCTCCTCAACCTCGCCAAATTGAAACCTAAGCATATCGAATAAATGAATAGTGGTTTCATACAAAAAGCCACCGGTAATATTTACATCACCTGTCCACACCGGATTTTTCAGTTCGCCCCTATTCATCTTTATATTTGATGAATGCGGGTTTTCCGTATCAAGAATCTTACGAAGTGTTTTATAAACAGGCGCAAACCGCCGATTATGACCAACTTGAAATATCCGCCCGCTTTCAACCACCCGCTCGTGCAAAAGTTGTGCATCTTCGCGTCCGATGGCAAAGGGCTTTTCGCAAAACACATCTTTTCCATGTGCTAGCGCATCCGAAGCAATTTCGATGTGTGTTCTATTCGGTGTGCAAACCAGCACGCAATCGCAATGTTCAAGCAACTCTTCTCTCGAACCGCAAACCTTGCCGCCAAAAGTCTTGGCAGACGCTTCAGCCTTTTCCTTTAGAATATCGAACAAAGCGGAAATTTCTGCGCGTTCATCCGAAGAATGAATTCTTCCATGTACGTTGCCGATATAGCCGGTACCGATTATGCCAATCTTTACTTTGCTCATTTATTCGGTTCTAGGGTGTTTCTGCGAAAATTACGAGTTTGTTTACTGCCCTGCCGAACCGGTTTTAAGATTCAGCACTTCAATTGTCGCGTCACGCGCTTTACGCGCAACTTCAAAAGCGTTCATTTCCCAATATTCGGGTCGAAAAATTTCAACGGAAACCATCCAATCGTAGCCAATATTCTTTAATGCAACAATTATTTCCTTAAGCGGCAAAATTCCTTTGCCCGGATATAGCCGATTTGCATCCGTAAGCTGTTCCCTTTCAAGGTTTTCTGCATCATTTATGTGAAAAATAAATAGCTTCTTCGGGTCTATTTCTTGTATTGATTCAAGCGTGGAATTTCCCGCGTAGAAATGAAACGTATCCAAAACCAACCCGATGTTTTCACTCCCAACCGCGTTAACTATTTCGGAAGCAAGTTCCAAAGTTTGTACGGAACAATCGGTTTGACCCAAAAATTCAAACGCCAATGAAACGCCGTTTTTCGCCGCAATTTTGCCGAGTTCATCTAAAACCCGTACGCTTTCAACCACGACGTCGTCCTTGCCTTTTCCCGGCGGAAGCTTTCCCGGAACCACCACAACATGTGGACACCCGATTTCACCTGCAATTGAGGTTAATTCGCTACATTCAAGCTTGATACGCTCATATTCGTCAGTATTTCGAAACGTAACATGCTCAATTGAGTTAATGCTGTAGGGTTCGATTCTGTTATCCCACAGCAACTGCTTTAAATCCTGCAAGGTGTTTGCTTTTAAGAAAGCACGAAGTTTCGGCGCCCAAATCTCAAGCAAGTCATAACCGGCAACGCTCGCGGCTTCGATATCCGTTGCAAGATTTGCGTGCATTGTAGTCGCCCCGTTCAGTGCGATTTTCATTAAATTTGTCTCCAGTTCGAAACAATAATATCACGCAAAATCTGATTTTGGCAGATGTTCGACTTCAAACAGCCGCCATTTATGAAAAATGTTTAAAGTCTATTTTCAGAGCGTTGGAATTGAATTTATTCAACGAATTTTGTGGTTTTACTCTTTTTGTTGGTGTCATTTTCGCAGGAATTTGCAAGGTAAAACAGCGCTTGATGAAATCTAAATGATTCGTACTTCGTACCGCAGTTCAAATAAACTTCTTCAAATTGTGGTTTGAACGAAGGATCAAGTGTTTTACTTAGATAATCTTCGATAAGCTCTGATTCAACAATCTCGAGCGAATTCATAAGCGATTCGTCCGCGAAAAGCATCTTATCGATTTGCTTCGTAAGCTCATCATTGTCCAACATATTAAGCAAATAGCGTCTTAGCTCAGCTTCTGTCGGTTGCCCATTTTTCATCCGAATTCCTCATTTCGTATGCCTTAGTGTTATATGACATAATGCGAAATATATTACGCCAACCACATCAACAAGCTCATTTTTAGCCCATAAAAATGCAGTTTTAATATTTGTATTGATAAAATGAAAGCGCGCCATTGGCTGAAGATTGGATTGCTTTGCCCTAAACCCTACACGTTCAAAAACCGAAATATTTAATTCTTTGTTGAACCACACACAAGCCTAAAACATATGCCTGTGTTAATAATCTTCTTCGTTTTATAACGTGCAAGACTTTCTTGTTATCAAATCTGAAGCGTGTCGTAAATGCTTGGTCACAAATTCGCTACGCCAAATTTAATAGAAGGTGACAATAAATAAAATAACAAATTTAAATAAATTTTGAAAAACCTGTAATGTTTTTGCCATTTTTGTCATTAATAAATAACAAGCCTCGCTAAAAAGGTTGCCAACTTAATTTTATTTCGTCGGTTACTTATAAGTTGGCGGGTCACGCCACACCCCTCGGTAAATTTGCCGTTTTCGGCTAGACGCGTTTGCGTTGTCTTGCGTTTTCCACCAAAATTTATAATTTGTACGTAATTCGCGAGATGTGCGGTGCTTTAAGGTACCGCACAATTCTTTTTGCAACGCATAACGGGAAAGTCCCGTCATAAAATCAAGATTTGCTCCCAACCGTATTTGAATGATGAAACCAATAATTTCAATAGTCATCCTGAGCTTTACATTTCTGTTATCAAACGTGTACGCGCAACGTTACGGCGATGCCGATTTAAAACTTGTACAAAGCAAAGATCGCGCTTCGCGTAATAACGATGGAGGGTTACAAACCCTGTCAGCAGCCGAACATCTTTATCGTGCGGATGTGTATATGGCGAACCGAAACTTTCCACAAGCACGCGAGCATTGGCAAACGGTTGTTACAAACTACCCGAACGATACAGGAATGTCGCGCGCCTTGTTTGGCATGGGGCGTTCAAATATGTGGGAAACCAATTATGCTCAAGCCATTTTTTGGTTTGATAAATTGATTAAAGATTACGTTTCTACTTTTGACGGACTAGAGGGCTTGGCTTTCAAAGGCGCTTGTTTGATTAGATTGGGACGAGACCTTGAAGCCGCGCAAACTTACGAGCTATATGCCTCAATGTTTCCAAATGGTAACCGAATTGATTCAGCGTATCTAAACATAATCGATGCATATCGGGAAGCGGGACAATATGATAAAGCAAATATTTGGGTTGCAAAAACACAGGCGCGCTTTTCGGGCACAGAAACCGAAATAAATGCTTTGCACGCGAGGCTTCGCATGGAAGTGTTTCGCGCAAACTGGCGCGCCGCAATTACAGCAGCAGATGAACTCCTAACACGCGATCGGTTTGCGGGTTCTATGGCTTATGAAAATGAAGTTAAGTTCTTAAAGGGTTATGCTTTAGAAAGAATCGGAGAACGAAATACGGCAATTTCGGTGTATACGAGCATACCGGCTTCCGCAACGTCCTATTTCGGTACTGTTGCAACAGAGAGAATTAACACACTTGGTGGCAACACATCGTTTCGTGAAAACTTAATGCGCTCCGAAAGCAAACGAATTGCTCGAAATTATCCCGTAAAATACAGATACGAACTTTTGCGATATTCTAAATTCCGCGGAATTGATCCGCGATTTGTGCTTGCGATTATGAAACAGGAAAGCAGTTTTCGCGCAAACGCAAAATCTCCTGCCGCAGCCCGTGGCTT
>JBKEBT010000084.1:0-71800 GCA_047973305.1 Pyrinomonadaceae bacterium | reverse complement strand
CGACTTCAACTTGCTGATTTCAAAGGCTTTCGTGCCATTTTCAAAGAACTGCTTTTGCCATTTATAAAATTGAGTAGGCTGGATTCCGTGCGTATTACAAACCTCTGAAATCGGAATCTTCTCCAACAAATGCTCTTTCAGAATCGCTACCTTTTGATTCTGCGTAAACTTCCTTCGATCGCTAACTGCATAACTCATAATCGATAAACTCCTCAAATATATTCTACCCAAGACTACCTAAATTGAGCTACACTCCGCTTTCAAATAAACTATAACAAATCTAAACAGTTTGTTTTACAAGTAGATGAAAGATTACAAGTGAGCGAGTTTAGTTTTTATTGAATATCTAGAATCTCTAATCTTTGATCTGAATTGAAAAAATAACGACGGACCGGATTGGTAATCTAAACCGTTTATTTTACAAGTAGATGAAAGATGAAAGATGAAAGATGAAAGATTTTAGTTCTTAAAGTGAAAATCTAGAATCTCTAATCTTTGATCTGAATAGAAAGAAGAATTTTACAAGTGAATAGAACTTACCTTGGACGACGTTTCAAGAATAATTAACAGTAAGTTTCTACACATTTTTCGAATACAATAAGGTTTCGAATTCCGAATTTTTATCGGGAACTTTTTTACAAAAAGCAACAAAAACATATTGATTTTAAGGAGCAACTCACGATGTCTAAAAGTATTTTACAAGAAAAATCTTACCTTTTCGCAATTCGCGCAGTAAAACTCAGTCGCTATTTAACGAAGGAGAAACGGGAATTTACCCTTTCAAGAAAGCTTCTTGATTCCGGATCGGCAATCGGGCTTTTTATTGAAGAAGCACGCCAAGGTGACAGCCGAGGAGATTTTAGAAGTAAACTTTCAGTTGCGAACAAAGAAGCCTTCAAGACCAATTTTTTGCTCAGGCTGTTGCATGACGTTGATTTGATTACAAAAGAACAATTTGATTCCATAATAGGAGATTGTGTTGAACTTCAAAAGATGTTGATTTCGGCACTAAAAACTACGCAATATTCCGATACTTAATGCTGACACGCCGGGAGATATTAAAAGCATTTTTGGGAAGTTCGATTGCCGCCACGGCATGTAAGCTCCAAAATACGCCAAACAGATTTGATGGAACAATAGTTGGCGCGTCAGATAGAATTGGACATATTTTACGCGAGAGAAGAAATTTTGAAGTTTCCGATGAAAATAAGCGTACCATTGAAACATTGATTGTTGGCGGCGGTATTTCCGGTTTGTCTGCAGCATGGCAACTTCGGCGCAAAGATTATCAAGATTTCCAATTACTTGAACTCGAATCACGTTTTGGCGGAACTTCAACCAGCGATGCCGGAAAGCCGGTCAGCTATCCATGGGGCGCGCATTATTTGCCGGTTCCTTTTGCGGAAAATGTTGAATTGGTCGAACTTCTCAATGAGATGGGTTTGGTGGAATCTAAAAAGGAAGATGGCGAAATAATCGTGCCGGAACAATTTCTTGTTCGCGACCCCGAAGAGCGAATCTTTTACAAAGGACGCTGGTATGAAGGACTTTATCTTACGGCGGGGGCATCGGATAAAGATTTACAACAACTTTCAGATTTTCAAAAGGAGCTGGAGCGCTGGATTGCATGGCGGGGTGCTGACGGAAAACGCGCGTTTATTGTACCGGTTGAAAATTGTTCGGCTGATTCGGAAGTTACCGCGTTAGATAAAATTTCTTTTGCACAATGGCTTGCAGATAAAGGCTTTACATCGCCGCGTTTAAATTGGTATTGCGATTATGCTTGCCGTGATGATTACGGCTTGAAACTTTCACAAACTTCAGCTTGGGCAGGTTTGTTTTATTTTTGTTCGCGTACTCGCGCGCCGGGAGAAGATTCACAGTCGTTTATCACTTTTCCGGAAGGGAACGGAAAGTTTGTAAATCATTTTACGTCAAAGGTTAAAGATAACATTCATTCCAACGCGTTGGTTACGGAAATAATTCCAAATAACGCCACTGTTGACGTAATCTATTTGAACACAAAAACGAATACACCGAGACAGGTTACGGCAAAGAATGTAATCTTTGCGTCGCCGGTTTTTACTGCACCGTATATGATTCGGGGTTTTTCTTCGGATTTACCATTTGATTCGAAGCAGTTTGCCCATAATGCGTGGTTTGTGGCAAACATTTTCTTAAAAGACAGACCCAAAAATAACTTTGCGCGTGATTTTCCGGCGGCGTGGGACAACGTCTTTTATGAAAGTCCATCGCTCGGATATGTTTCCGCAACACACCAAGAAGGTATCGATTATGGCGCGACAATTCTAACTTATTATTATCCGATGGCTTCGGAAGATCTGAATCAAGGACGCCGAAAGTTGTATTCACTTGATTGGAAAGAAATTACCGATGTAATTCTGTCGGACATGGAAATTGCCCACAAAAATATTCGCGAAATTACTACAAAAATTGATGTTATGCGTTGGGGACACGCAATGATAAGTCCGCGAACAGGATTTATGTTTGGCGGTGAACGCAAGAAAGCAACGGATGAATATCGTGGAATCTACTTTGCTCATTCGGATTTAGGCGGCATTGCGATTTTTGAAGAGGCATTTCATCATGGATTACGTGCGGCGAATATGATTATTGAAAAAAGCTCGCAATGAAGAATGTTACGCAAAATTACTGGCTGTTTTCGCCCGCGACGGATCTCCTCGCGTTTTTGGGTAGTGCCGTGATTTCGCTACTTCTGCTTGCATTTGGCTGGCAGTTCGGTTTTTTAAACAGCGAAACGCCTGATTTGATGTGGATTTCGGCGAGTCTTCTAATTGATGTCGCACATGTTTGGGCAACAACATTTAGGGTTTATTTTGACGCTGAAGAATTCAAACGCAGGATGCTGCTATATGTGTCGGTGCCGTTTGCCGGTTATGTTTTGGGTGTTGTTTTGTATTCCGAGGGACGGATGGTTTTTTGGCGCGTTCTTGCGTATATCGCAGTGTTTCATTTTGTTCGGCAGCAATACGGTTGGGTCGCCCTTTATCGTGCCAAAGCGAAAGAACGTTCCGAAATCACGTGGTGGATTGATGCGGTGGCTATCTACATTGCAACAATTTACCCGCTGGTTTATTGGATGGCAGCCTCAAAACGTAACTTTAGCTGGTTTGTTGAAGGCGATTTTTTCTCAATCTCAACGGTAATTGCAAAATTTGCGTTTCCAGTTTATGTTGTCGCACTTTCGTTATATTTTGCTAAGTCGGTTTTTCTATATAAAAAAGAAGGATTCTTAAACATCGGAAAAGACATTGTGGTTGCAACTACTGCAATTTGTTGGTACGTGGGAATCATTTCATTTAATTCCGATTACGCTTTCACGGTTACCAACGTAATTATTCACGGAGTGCCGTATTTTGTTTTGATATACTTTTACGCACAAGCTCGTCGTGCAAAAGCCGATAAGTTTTATCGTTCATTAACATCAAACTGGCTTGTATTTATGGCTACACTTTGGCTGCTAGCCTATACAGAAGAGCTCTTATGGAACCGTAGCGTTTGGCACGAAAAAGGCGAAATCTTTGGTTCATATTGGAACGTGGAAGATATTAAAATGTATATTGTGCCGCTTTTAGCTGTGCCACAACTTACACACTATGTGCTGGATGGATTTATATGGAAGCGAAAAAACAACAAACAAATCGGTTTAATCTAGCTTCGCGACGCAGCGCAAATTCTTGCAATTTTTGTTCAAATTCATTCTTGGCAATAGTGATTGTCTTTTCGATTCTTGGGGGATGTAATAAAAAACCAAACGAAAAAGACACCGGCTTTGGCGAAACACCGGTTGCCACAAACGATAATGGAAAGGTGCTGGGGGATTGCGCTCGTTTGACGCAAGCCACGCTTCCAAGCGGAACATTTTCATCGGATACCGCTGAAGCCGTTAAATTAATCGCAGCGGCTAACCAAAATCTATGCAGCATACGCGTGCTATATAACGAAAATAACACCAAAGTTAAAGAACTTGAAGATGCGCTGAAAAACGACGATACGCAAAAGGTAAAAGCGCTCACGGATGATTTAAGTCTTGTAATAAATGATGGATATGTGTTTGCCGAAAGCGCAAAAGATTATATAGCGGAAGCTTCACAACTGGATATAAACGAAACTTGGCGAGAATATTTGAAGCTGAAGGAATCGAGCCTGGATATGCAAATAAAGGCTTTTAAGTTTCGAAAGGATTCGGCGCAACTTTTTCGCGATAAGTTCGGTTCCGAAGACAAACTGCAAATGGCGCAGGCGAAACAAACCTTTAAGGCAAACGAAGAAAACTTTAACAAATATATGAAGCAAGCCGAAGATTTGAACAAACAGGCTGATGCGCTTGTTGTTAGCCGCGAACAACAATAAAAATGACGAAGCGAAATTTTGAACGTAATCCGCTTCGCCAAAGGTTTTATTCATGTTGTGAACAACTAATTGTCTCTGCCTGTTACCACAATTCTTTCTTTTACAATTTTGTTCGGATCTTGATTGGAATCATTATCTTCAAATTCGTAAAAATACATATTTTCGCCTTTTAAAGCTTGTGGTGTAACTTTTACATCCTTTTTGCGCTTATCGCGAATATACGTAATAGTTACCTCAACGGCATCTTTATTACTCACTGCCTTCATAATATCCACGGGACGTTTAACTGCATTTCCATCAACTGCCGTAATAACATCGCCGGCTTTTAAGCCTGCCTTTTGAGCCGGAGAATCTTTTTCCACTTCGGAAATCAACACACCTTCACCATTTGAAACGCCGAACAATTCACCAAGTTGTTTTGTCAAAGGTAAAATCTGCGCGCCAATTGATTTTGAAGGTGAAAACATTTCCGTGCGTTTGCTCACGGGAAATTCACCGTTATCAGGAAACGGCACACGTCTTAATTCTTGTACATTTGGCATCCCGGGAAAATCCATTTTGCTGCCGTCGCGCATAATTTGAATATCTTGATCTTTTGCAAGCCAATTAAGTGGTTCGCGTTTTCCAATTACTACGTCAAACGTTTTTTCGCCACCAGATTGTTTTACCGTAATTCTTGCTATGTGGTCAGGGGCGGTTTCATTAATTAAGCGCGAAAGTTTTCTTGTACTCGTTACCGGTTCGCCGTTAAAAGTTAAGATGACATCACCTTTCTTAATTCCTGCTTTTTCAGCCGGCGAATCCTTTACAACATCATGAACTCCAACACCGGCGGCAGTATCTAATCCAAAACTTGAAAAGTTTTTATTATTGATTTCCACCATTTGAACTCCCAAAAACGATTGATTTTGGTCATCCATACCGGAAAAAAATATGCCTCGAACCTGGCGTGATTCGGGCGCAGCCGGGGGCGCATTGCCCTTGTTTGGCTGCGGTGCGTCTTGGGCGAATGCGACAAAACCTAGTGTTGAAAAAAGTAAAGTTAACCCTAAAGACTTTTTAATCATAAGACCTCCATTTGATTGTTGAAATTCCGAAAATAGTTTACGGTTCAATTTGGATAAAGCTTGTTAGATGCGACTCAAAAAAATTAGGTTTCCTGAGCGTTAAATCTTAATTGACAGTTGCTGAAGTTTTTCTGCCGCCATTTCAAGCGTTTCATTCTGTTTGCAGAAGCAAAAGCGAACTTCTTGTTTTCCTAATTCTTCGGCATCATAAAACGAAGAACCCGGCACCACTGCCACGCCAATTTCCCTAATCAAAAACTTGGAAAAGGCAAGATCATCAACAAAACCAAACTTTTCGATACCTGCCATCACATAATACGCGCCTTCCGGAGCCACGCACTCAAAACCGACTTTTTTAAGAACGGGGATTATGAAATCACGTTTTTGAAGATATTCATATTGCAAATTTTTGTAGTAGCTTTGCGGTAAACGTAACGCATAGGAACCCGCTTTTTGCAGCGGATGCGCGGCACCAACCGTCAAAAAATCGTGAACCTTGCGAATTGCATTTGTTAAATCAGGCGGTGCGATACAGTAGCCAACACGCCAACCCGTAACGGAATAGGTTTTGGATAGGGAATTAACGACAACCGTTCGATTTCGCATTGATTCGATTTGCGCCATCGAAAAATGTTCGCGTGTTTCTGATTCTGCCGGATAGATAATGTGTTCGTAAATCTCATCCGTAAAGCAAAGCACGTCGAATTCCACACAAAGAGCGGCGATATATTCGAGTTCTTCCCGCGCGAAAACTTTTCCGGTGGGGTTGTTTGGGTTACAAATTATAATTGCTTTGGTATTGTGGTTAAACGCGGCGCGAAGCCTAGCGTGGTTAAAATTCCATCCGCTATTTGTTGATTCCAGCGGAACATAAACAGGCTTGGCATCGGAAAGTATCGCATCAGGGGCGTAGTTTTCGTAAAACGGTTCAAACAAAATCACTTCTTCAAAGGCATCAACACAAGCAAGCATCGTGGCAATCATACCTTCCGTGGAGCCACATGTTACGGTAATTTCCGTTTGCGGATTAACTTCCAAACCCAAGAAGTTGTATGTTTTTTCCGCGATTGCCTCACGAAAATCTTGTGTGCCCCAAGTTACCGCGTATTGATTGTAGTCTTCCTCGATGGCTTCTTGCGCCTTACGTTTAATATCGGAAGGCGCGGCGAAATCCGGAAAGCCCTGTCCCAAATTTGTGGCGTTGTATAAAATCGCTTCACGTGTCATTTCGCGAATGACCGATTCGGTAAAACTTAGCGCCTTTTGTGAAACACGAGTTTTTCTCTTAATTATTCCCATTCGATTGTGCTTGGCGGTTTTGATGAAATATCGTAAACCACTCGATTTATGCCGCGAACTTCCGATGTGATACGTGAAGAAACTTTTGCGAGGAATTCGTGCGGAAGCCGCGCCCAATCAGCCGTCATACCATCAATCGAAGTAATCGCGCGCAACGCGACCGCCTGTTCATAGGTTCTGAAATCTCCCATCACGCCGACGGATTGTATTGGTAAAAGCACCGCAAACGCCTGCCAAGTTTCGGCGTATTGCCCGGCGGAACGAAGTTCATTGATAAAAATACGGTCAACTTTTTGCAGCAGTTTGACCTTTTCTTCGGTAATTTCACCTAGAATTCTTACGCCTAATCCGGGTCCCGGGAACGGATGACGCATCAAAATCTCATCCGGAATTTCGAGGTCACCGCCTATTCTTCGAACCTCGTCTTTAAACAATTCGCGGAGCGGTTCAATTAACTTCAGCGCCATTTTTTCCGGCAAGCCGCCAACATTGTGGTGAGACTTTATCGTAACGCTCGAACCGTGCAAATTTACGGATTCAATTACATCGGGATAAAGCGTACCCTGAACAAGAAAATCAACATCGCCGATTTTTTTTGCTTCTTCTTCAAATACTTCTATAAATTCTTTGCCAATTATTTTGCGTTTTTGCTCCGGGTCGCTTTCGCCTTGTAGGGCATTGTAAAATCGCTCACCGGCATCAACGCCAATAACATTCAATTTTAGTTTTGATTTGTATAGAGCAAGCGTTTCTTCAAATTCACGGTAGCGCAACAATCCGTTATTTACGAAGATACAGGTTTGTCTATCGCCTATAGCACGATGTACAAGTGCCGCCGCCACGGTTGAATCAACTCCGCCGGAAAGTCCGCAAACAACCTTACTTGTTTCGCCAACCGTATTACGAATTTTTTCAACTTCTTCTTCGATGAATTTTTCCGGAGACCAATCTCCCTTGCAGCCACAAATATCAAAAAGAAAATTCCGAATAATTTCCGCGCCGCGCGGGGTGTGAGAAACTTCCGGGTGAAACTGTACACCGTAAATGTTGCGAGCAGGGTTTTCAATTGCAGTAATTACAGAACCCGTTGTTGCGGTCTTTGTAAAGCCGTTTGGTAGTTCCGTAACGTGATCACCGTGGCTCATCCAAACATCTAATTTTTCCGGCAAATCTTTAAAAATCGCCGTTTTGCCACTAAGCCGTTTCATTTCGGCGCGTCCGTATTCACGTTCATTTGCCGGTTCGATTTTTCCGCCCAAATCAGTTGCGATCAGCTGCATACCGTAACAAATACCGAAAATCGGCATTGTCAGCCTTCTGAAAAAAGCTTCGTCAACGCGCGGCGCACCCACATCGGTTACGCTTGAAGGTCCGCCGGAAATAATTATTCCTTTAGGCTTCAACTTTAAAATGTTTTCGATTGATGTGTTGAAAGGGTGTATTTCACAATATACACCTTGTTCGCGAACCCTTCGGGCAATCAGCTGCGAATATTGCGAACCAAAATCAAGAATTAAAATAAGTTCGTGTTGCAAAACTATAATCTCCGATTTTCGAAAATGAGATTATAGCGAATAAAACGGATACTTGATACCGTATTTTCTCAAAAAATTTTTTGCAAATTCTAGGCTTCACCGCTTTCAGCGGACACTAGCAATTCTGATTTTATTCGTTCAATATTCGCGCCAACCGAACGGAGCTTCGCAACAATGGTTTCGTACCCTCGATCGATATGATAAACGCGGTCAATCATTGTTTCACCCTCCGCCGCTAAAGCCGCAAGAACCAATGAGGCTGATGCGCGAAGATCGGAAGCAAGAATTTTTGCGCCGGTTAATTTGGTTTTGCCGTGAACCAAAGCACGATTTCCTTCAACATCGATGTGCGCACCCATTCTTATTAGCTCTGCAACGTGCATAAAACGGTTTTCGAAAATTGTTTCAACAATTTTTGATGTGCCTTCCGCCTGCGTCATTAATGTCATATATTGCGCCTGCATATCGGTTGGAAAATCCGGATATGGTTCGGTCGTTACGTCGTTTGCCTTCAAACCGTTTTTGCCACAGCGGGCGTGCAATGTTGAATCATCAATTTCATTTATTTCCACCCCGCATTCACGAAGCTTTGCAATTACCGAAGTTAAGTGTTTCGGTTCACAGTTTTCAATCGTCAATTCGCCGTTTGTTATGGCTGCCGCAACGATAAACGTGCCTGTTTCAATGCGGTCCGGAATAATTGTGTGTTCAGCTTCACCAAGTGCTTCAACCCCTTCGATTGTTATTGTAGATGTTCCGGCACCGTAAACTTTTGCGCCCATTTTATTCAAAAGACTTGCGAGATCATCGATTTCAGGTTCGCGCGCGGCATTGTGTATTGTGGTTTTACCTTTTGCCAAAACTGCAGCCATCAAAACATTTTCAGTTCCGGTAACCGTAACTTTTTCAAAGGTCAATTCAGCACCTGTCAATCTTCCTTTTGGCACCGTGGCAACAACATCGCCGGATTCCAGTGAAACATGGGCGCCGAGTTTTTCAAATGCGCGCAAGTGCAAATCAATTGGTCTGGTGCCGATTGCACATCCGCCGGGCAAAGAAACCTTTGCTTTACCAAATCTTCCTAAAAGCGGACCCAACGCAAGCACGCTTGCACGCATTGTTTTTACAAGCTCGTAAGGTGCTTCAAAAACATCAACTTCCGCCGCGGTAATTCGATGGTTGTGTTTCTCAATCAAAAGCGTTTCCGCGCCTAAATCTTCCAACAATCTTCGTTGCGTAATTAAATCTCGAACGTACGGAACGTTATGAAGCGTTACCGTTTTGGAACTCAAAAGAGTTGCCGCCAGGCAGGGCAGTGCGGAATTCTTTGCACCGCTTATTGTTACAGAACCTTGGAGCGGAACGCCACCTTTAACTATAAATTTATCCATAATTGAAGAAAAATGCCGTATCGAACAGTTGCAACTTGTAATACGATCTATATAAATTTGTTATGAATGCTAAAACAAAAGCTTATCACGCAAGGTTTCAAATACAAAGTGGGTCGAAAGATTTTCAAAAGCGTTTCTTGAGACGTATTTCAAACGAAAAATTATTTCTGTTTCGCGTAACGTTGGTAAGCGAACGTTGCTCATATTGCGCGAGAAATGAGAGACGGTTTGAAACGCGATATTCAAGCGCCAGCACTTGATTTTGATCTTCGGAAAGATTAGTTGAATAGGTTACAAGCAAATTTCGGTTTATTTGTCTCCCGACTGTTAACCGCGCCGTCGGGTTTTTTCGTACACCCGAAATAATCGGGTCTAGCTGAAACCTGTTGATTCCAAATAGTTTATCCGTTGCCTTTTGAATCGGCTTATTGATAATTTGATCTGTCAAAATTTCTGCTGCCGTGTTTACGCCCTGCGCATAAGTTGGAATTCCCGAACCCGTGTTTGCAAGGTTTCCGGTTGTTATTAACGAAACAACATCAGCTTGCGGCAGTGAAGGGTTTGAACGTAGGTTTACGTTTAGTGCTTCGGAATCGGAAAGCGGACCGGAAAGGCTGACAAAAATTTGATATCCGCTTTTTTCCGTAACCGCAAGCAAATTGATATTCGGCATAAGTGAATCGGAATTTGGCGGAAAAACAAGTACGCCACGTTGGATATCGTATCTGTCATCACGGAAGAAAATTGTTCCGGTGTTTGCGGTAATTCTTCCGGTAAGCTGCGGATATTCTATGTCGCCGGTTACGCGTAAATCTGCGGAAGCGGTTAAATCGGCGATGTTATTGTTGATTCGCACGGAGTTTCTTCCCAACACGCGTATATCTAGTTTGGGTACGCCGATCAATGATGATCCACCGCCGCTCGATTGCGAGAGCGAAATATCGCGCCTGCCGCTTATTAAATCCGCGATGTCTATATCTTTACCGTAAGTGCTGCGTTTTGCGATGAATTGTCCGGAAACAAGCGTTTCCATAGTGGCTTGTTTTACGGGATCATTTGGTTCGATAAGGCGACCGTTTATTTGAACATCCGCATCGCCGGTGGTTATAAAATCTTTTGGCAATCGTGCCGTAACGTCATCTCCGCGCACTTCCATTCGATAACCGGTGAGCTTGAGGTTACGCAGAAGCGCCCCACCTGACGCAACAATTCTTCCACCTCCCAAAAAACCCGTAAGGCGATCAATTTGAACTTGGTTACTGGTAAAAATAATGTTGCCGTTAAGGCGTTCAAACGTAATTCGTTCGCTTCCGACAAATGTGGTGGCAGAGGCACTTTCAACGCCCGCCATGCCGTTTAGGCGAGCATCGGCGTTGGCGCCCGTTAAACGGACAGCAAGATCTGCGTAGCCGCTAAAAAACATATTCTTTGAAATTGCATCAAGAATTCGAAGGTTTAGTTTGCCGTTAAGCGAAAGATTATTTGAATAATTGTTTGCGAATGCCACGGTGCCATTTACGGCAAGATCTGATCCGCCACCGGTAAATCGGGCGTTATTAATAGTGGCGTGGTTTGTATCAAAAGTTACATTTACATCGGTTGCGGATAGCGGCGTTTCGTTAACCTTTAAACTAAACTTCGTAAAATGGGCGATTCCGCGCAAGAATTCGCTTGTAAAAACATTATTGCCCGAATCGTTTGGCTTGGTTAAATTTCCATCGAGCAAGATTTTACCGGAGGCAGTGCCCGAAATATCAATCGAATTATCCCTTGATGGCGGGCGGACTATGGCGATAAACGGTTCAAGCGGGCTTTGGTTTAACGTTGCTTCGGCATGGAGTGGCATTCCGGTTTCGCCAAAGTTTACGGTGCCGTTTATAAGTTGAATCTTACCGCTTAAACGTGATGTCATTTTAGCGGTAAGAATTTGATTAACCGTCTTGCCTTCAAAACTTATGTTTCCAAACGCACTGCCGTTGATTGCCACATTGTTTCCCACACCCGAAAAATTGATGTCAAACGTAGCCGGGTTATTGGCATTGCCGGTCGCTTTTCCTTCAAAATTAATGTCACCTTCAATTTTTGGTGCGCTTTCCTTTACCGGCAAAAATGCGATAAGTCGCTCAATCGGAACTTCGTCACTATTAGCCTGAAAATCAAATAAACGGCTAGTGGTATCAAAAATTCCGTTGGCATTAAAAGTTCCTTTGCCAAATTGAGCAAACAACTTATCTAAATTTATTCGAGTGCCATCAAAAATAACGTGAGTATTCAGATTCTCAAACGATTCGCCCTTGACGGAACCGTTCTTTGCCGTAAGCGTTGCCTCGCCTTGCATTTGATTCGGCAAACCCGTCAGATTTACCGCGCCGGTTGTATCGGCTTTTATTTCTCGAATCGATTCCGGAATGCTGTCGAGTGCCAACGCCGTAAGAATACTTCCAAGATCAACGTTTGTCAGTTTAGCATCAACCGACATATTGTTATCCCCGAAGCGTGGTGAATTTACATTGAAAGCAAGCGTTCCGCCATCGGTTTCAGTAAGTAAGCCTTCAGAAAAGGCTATATTTTCAGGAGTTACGGAAATATTTCCGCCAATCGAACCCAAATTGTTTCCGCTTACAAGAAGGGATTGAAGATAGGCGCTGCCGCTTACGTATGGATTGCTAAGATTGCCGGTAACTCTACCGTCAAAAAGAAAATTGCCCGCAAATTCCGTTTTATAATTATCAAGTTGAACCGTTGTTTCTGGCGATACATCAAAAACACGGAAAAGATGATCGATTTCGCTTGCATCTGCAGAACTTAAACGCAAGCCCATATCCGATTTATTTCCGCTTAAATCAAATTTTCCCGTTGCTACCAGTGCAGATTTCGGGGTGTTTAAAATTCCTTCGCGAATTGAAAAAAGCCCGTTCTTTGCGTTTAGGTCAATCTTACCGGTCAAAGGAATCAAGCCTTGATCGTCATTTCCGGCAGTTGCAACTATATCGGCGTTTACGTCGCCATCAGCCTGTTTTATGTTTGTTCCGTAAAAAGAAAGATTCGCTTTGCCGTTTGCCTTACCTTCTACGGGAAACATTTGTCCGCCCGCAAGTGCAAGCAGTTGACTTGCATTCAAGTCTGCGAAAGTTGCATTAATCGAAGATTTCGTACTGTTATTTGAGGCAATTTGCGCATTACCTTCAAGCTTTCCATCAAACACACTTGCCGAAATTTCGTTGAGTGTAACGCCTTGATCGGTTGCCACCACACCGGCGCGTGCTTCACCCAAAGGAACTTTTCCAAGCAAGCCACCGCCGATGCTCATATCCATTGAAGCGCGATACCTTCCCGAAGGTTCCAGAACAAAAATCGGCTTTTTAACTCTTACCGCATTTAATTTTCCGTTTTGAACTAGATCTACATCACCTGCGTCAAAATCGTCGGTTGCGCCTTCGATGTAACCGTTTCGCACGCTTAGTCGTACCCCGCCGATATTCAGATTTGCAAGCACGGCGGCGTTTGATGAAATCTTGGCTACCTTTAGGCGGGTAGAATAAACCTTTGTGGTGTCGCCGTTAATTTCAACGTTCACAGCGGCGGCATCCACCCCATTTATGTTTACCGCGCCGGCTTCAACATTTTCAGAGCGAACATTGTCAGCCTGTGCATTTGTTGAATTGCCACGATTTTGAACGCGTACATTTGTCGCGCGCAAGTCTTTTAACCGGGCATCTTGGGTTTCCAACTGGCGAACCGTTACGTTTTTCGCGTTTACATCCGTGTTGTTGTTGCCGTTTTTTACCTGAATGTCATTCAGATTTACATCATTTAACGTTGCGCCTTTTACGTCCACGCGGTTTGCCTTCGCAGAAGGTATGTTCGCCAAAGTTTCACCGTTCTTTGACGAAATTTTTGCGCCGCTTACGGTTATGGAATCAACAAAAGTATCGGCAGATTTGAAATTGCCGATGCGGATTGTGTTGAAATCCGTTTTCAGACGTTTGTCTTGATATTCGGCGGATGCATCTGCAATCATCAAACGTGAAATCGAGCCCCACGGCGTACGGGCAGCGATTGCCTGAAGCTCGCCAAACCATCGAAAATCGGTTCCATTGCCGCGAACGGATCCCGAAAGCTGTGGATAATTTACGATAAATTCTTCAAACGTAAGAAGTTCTGCGATTGCCTTTCCGTGCCCTTCGTAAACCGAACTTCTGCCGTCAATCGCGGCATCAACCTTAAGTGCCTTTAAGCGAACATTTTCCGCAAACAAATTATTTGAGGTTATTTCGCCATCCACACGATATTTTTCGCCCTTTCCCGAAATAGTGCCGTCAAAATCTCCAACGCCCGTAATAGGCGAACCAACCGGAAATGTTTGCGTGGTTTTTGTAAGATCAATGCGAGAGCTTACTTTTAGATTGTATTCAAAATCTTTCCAGCTGCTTATCGTGCCGCTTATATCGGATGTTCCAATTGGTGAAGCAACATGTAACGAAGAAATTTCTGCTCCGTTGCTGTGCGCAATACCTGTGGCATCTATATCAATCGGGTCAACCTTGCTTTTTTCGTATATAAAGGTTGAATTTCGTGATGAAACCTTAAATTGATATTTTCTATCCCCTTCCGGGGCTTTTATGTTTTTAGGTTCAAGAGCAAGTGTTACATCATTGCCACGCGCGGAAATTCTTCGCACTTCATCGCCAAAACGAATCAAGCCGTTATTTAAGGCGAGAGTTGACGTTGCATAATCGAATTTTATCGCGCCATCTTGCGAAGTAGCGGTTATACCATCAAAATTTGAGTTTCCGTTTTTATCGAAATTTATCCAAACATCAAGCCCGTCAATAATGGTTGAACGCACGCGAATTGTGCGACTGAAACGCAGCGCGAAAAGGTCATCGATGCCAAGCATGAGTGTACCTTTCTTTATAAGAACAAGTTGTTGATTGGTTTTTTTGTTGCGAAAATTTGCGTTTTCAAGTTCGATTCGAAAGGGCAAAAGCGGAACTTCAAACTTATCTGCTTCAAATACAATGCCCATTTCATCGAATGATGCAACGAATTGTTCCTTAATAAATCTATCGGCGATACCAATCCAAAAAAGAAATGAAATAAGCAAAAACAGAACCAACAAGCCGCACGCTGAAAAAAACGTCGCAACTAAAACCTTTCTGCGCCAGCCTTTTTTCTTGCGCGAAGGAATAACGGCGGCACTTGGTGGCGCTTCGTCGGGGCTGAGATTTTTCTCTTGCTTTTCAGCCATTTGTCATCTATTGGATTAGACTGATTCGGTTTCGACGATTTCCAAACCGTATGCATTTATCGCCTGAACCCGTGGCGGATGGTTGGTAAGCAACTTGATTTGCCGCACGCCAAGATCATTCAAAATCTGGGCACCGATACCGTAATCACGGCGTTCGCCGTAACCCGTCTCTTTTCTCGCGGCGTAAATATCAAGGTGGTTTTCCTGCATTACGGAATATGTTTCAAGTTGGTGAATCAAATCCAAATTATGTTCATTCTGCCTTAAATAAAGTATCACGCCACGTTTGGCTTCGGAAATTTTTAACAGTGAGTTATGAATCGTGCGATGCGCCTCACCAAGTTTTGATCCGAACATGGCAAACGTAATATTCTCTGTTTGGACGCGAACCAAAACGGGCTCGGTTGTCTCTGAAACGTCACCCATCGTTAGGGCAAGATGAGTTTCGCCATTGATAATGTTTTTATAGGCGAATGTATCAAACACGCCGTATTCGGTAGGAAGCGTTGTTTCAATGATTCGGCGAACCAACGATTCTTTCTGCATGCGATAACGAACAAGCTCTGCAACCGAAATAATCTTTAATGAATGCTTTGTGGCAAACTCCTTAAGCTGTGGCATACGAGCCATCGTGCCGTCTTCATTCATAATCTCGCAAATTACAGCAGAAGGATTTAACCCTGCAAGTTTTGCAATATCAACACTTGCTTCAGTTTGTCCGGGGCGCACAAGCACACCGCCATTGCGTGCACGAAGCGGAAAAGTGTGTCCCGGGCGCGCGAGTTCATTTGGTTTTGTTGCGGGGTTTACCGCTTTAAGGATTGTTGTCGCACGGTCTGCGGCGGAAATTCCCGTTGTTACGCCTTCTTTTGCTTCAATGGAAATTGTAAAAGCCGTTCCCATGGATGAAGTGTTTTCGTGAGATTGCGGCGGAAGCTGAAGTTCGTCACATCGCTCTTCGGTTAGTGGCATACAAATCAAACCGCGACCATGCGTAGCCATAAAATTGATTATTTCCGGCGTTACTTTTTCAGCCGCGCAAACCAAATCGCCCTCATTTTCCCGATCTTCATCGTCAACTATTATTATCATTCCGCCGTTTCTAATATCTTCAACTGCGGCTTCGATTGTGTTTAGTGGCATTGCAAAAATTCTAAATGTTTATTCACCGATATTTCACAGATTTTAACGGAAAGACAATTCAATGGCTAACTGCGGTAAACCTTATTCCATTGTTATTTCATTAAACTGAATTAGAATGTGGTTGTGGGTTTTTCGTTAAAAATGGCAATTAGGTTTTTGCGTTCGCGCAAACGCGGTGCGTCGCGGTTTACGGCTTATGCTGCGGTAATAGGTATAGCTGCGGGGGTTGGTGGGTTGATTACGGCGATGGCTTTGGCGCAAGGTTTTCAAGACGAAATACGCACGAAAGTATTGGGAGACAAGCCCGGAATATATGTTGCAGATGCGGGCGATGCACGAATCGGCAATATTAGATTTGTTTCAAAAAAGCTAGTTGGAATCAAAGGTGTAAAAGCGGTTGAAAGCGTATTTGAGCTGAATGCCGCAATCGCCGGTGCTGAAAATTCTTCGTTTATAAAGCTTCACGCAGAAGGAACACTCGAAGATACCCAAATTCCGAATAATGAAATTCCAAAAATAGTTTTACCCGCAAGAATTGCACGCGAAATTTCCGTGTCAAAAGGTGAAACCGCGGAATTGAGCTTCTTGGGTGAAAAAAAGAAACCTGTAACCGCAGAGGTCAAGATATCAAAATTAACGAACGCGGAAGAAGCCGCGGTGTTGCCCGTTGTAAGAACCAATACGCGCGATTTTTTCAAAATCACAAACGGCGAACGAAGTTATTTTACGGCGTTGGGAATAAAACTTGCGCCCGGCGCAGATTCCAAAGCCGTGGAAAAACGCGTCAAGAATCTACTTGGTGGCGGCTTTCAAATCGTTTCAGCTGAAGAATTGAATAAGCCGCTTTTTACAGCGTTGCGCGCCGAAAGCAGGGTAACTTATGCGATTATTTTACTGATTTTGTTGATTGCGGTGCTAAACGTTTCAACCAATGTTTCGCTTTTGGTAACGGTGCGCAAAGACGAAATCGCAATGTTGCGCGCCGCGGGTGCTTCCGCAAATCGTGTTACGCGGATATTCTTTTATGAAGGAATGATCTTATGCTTGCTTGGCATTTGTTGCGGTATTGCATCGGCAATAATAATTTGCAGGGTTGGAAATCAGTTCAAACTCATTAATTTGCCCGAAGAAATATACCTAATCAGCTATGTTCCGTTTAATTTAAATCCGGAAAGCGTTATAACGGTTGTGTTAGGTGCTATTATACTTTGTATGGCTGCCGTTATTTACCCCTCTCGGCGCGTCATAAACGTAAAACCCGAGGAATTATTTCGCCGTTAGAAGAAAACTGGATATTCTTTGGTGTTGTTACTATTATTAAAGCAACTAGAAACCAAATAATTTCAGAATGTATAAGGCGTTAGATTTCAAGTTCTTTTTCATGCATAATCCGATGAAAACCGAACTTGTCGCTGAATTTATATGTTTGAACGCTACACCGAGAAAGCGAGACGCGTAATATTTTTTGCGCGATATGAAGCATTGCAATACGGCTCCCAGGAAATTTCGCCGGAGCATATCTTGTTAGGCTTAATGCGCGAAGATAAAACTCTGTCTCCGCGATTTTTCCCATTTAGACACAATTTAACCGTTGATATGATTAGGCGGGAAGTTGAAGAAAGAATAGTTTTACGTGAACGCATACCGCAATCGGCAGAACTGCACCTCGCTGCCGCCACAAAAAAGGTTTTGGCGTTTGCGGCTGAAGAAAGTGATCGCATTCGCAACAAGCACATCAGCGTCGAACACATCTTGCTTGGCATTTTGCGTGAAGAAAATTCAATTGCGGCAGAGATTCTTTATCAATTTGGCGTAAGGCTTGCCGGTGTTAGGGAAAAAGTTGCAAACGGAACGAATTCGCGGATGATCAATCCCGAAAGACGCGATAGAAATTCGCCCAATTTACATGAATTTACGCGGGATTTAACAAGAGATGCGCTTGAAGGAAAGTTAGATCCACTTATCGGCAGAGAAGAAGAAATTGAGCGCGTGATTGAAATTCTTTGCCGGCGCACGAAAAACAATCCGGTGCTGATTGGTGAATCCGGCGTTGGAAAAACTGCAATCATAGAGGGGCTCGCGCAGCGAATAGCAGATAGAAATGTGCCTAAGTTCTTGGAAAAGAAGCAGATTCTTTCACTTGATCTTTCGTTAATTGTTGCCGGAACAAAATATCGCGGACAGTTTGAAGAGCGCTTGAAAAAGATTATGGCTGAATTAAAGCACACGCAAGATTCCATAATTTTTATAGATGAAATTCACACTTTGGTTGGAGCCGGCTCGGCGGAAGGTTCGCTTGATGCGGCAAATATTATGAAGCCGGCGCTTTCGCGCGGAGAAATTCAATGCATCGGTGCCACCACACCGGCAGAATTTCGTTCAACAATCGAACGTGACCGCTCGTTGGAAAGAAGATTTCAAGCGGTTAAGGTATCGCCGGCAGATGAAGAAATGGCGCTCGAAATTATTAAGGGAATTGCGAGCAGGTATGAGGTTTTTCATCAAATCAGATATTCACAAGAAGCATTGCGTGCAGCTGTTTATCAATCAAACCGTTATATTACCGAACGATTTTTACCGGATAAGGCAATTGATGTTTTAGATGAAGCGGGCGCGCGTGCAAAGCTAAAATACGAACAGGAAAACGGGCTCGACCCATCTTGGAAGGAAACCGTTGAAAACTGGAAATCAATTACGGATGACGACAAGTTGCTTTCGCTTGAACTCAAAACCATTGAGGATTCGTTTTTGGATGTGGAAGTAACCAAAGATGACGTTGAAGAAGTTATTGCGCGCTGGACGGGCATTCCGGTGCAAGCAATTAAGGAAGATGAAGCAGAAAAGCTTTTGAAACTTGAAGAGAAATTGCAGGAGAAAATAATTTCGCAAAAACCGGCACTTTCAGCGCTTGCGCGTGCAATTCGGCGTTCACGCGCCGGTTTGAAGAACCCATCGCGTCCTGTCGGTTCGTTTTTGTTTTTGGGTCCTACAGGCGTAGGTAAAACTGAGGTCGCGAGAAAACTTTCCGAATTCTTGTTTGATTCCGAAAAGGCTTTAATTCGGTTTGATATGTCCGAATTTATGGAAAAACATACGGTAGCGAAATTTATAGGTTCGCCACCCGGATATGTTGGGCATGATGAAGGCGGACAACTTACGGAAAAGCTGCGTCGCAATCCGTATTCGATTGTGTTATTTGATGAAGTAGAAAAAGCCCACCCCGATTTATTCAACGTGCTTTTGCAAGTATTTGAAGACGGAATACTTACGGATTCTTTAGGGAACGAAATAAATTGTAAGCACGCTATTTTTATCATGACTTCAAATATCGGCGCGCGACAAATTCAAAAACGTTCGACCTTGGGGTTTCAACAAAACAGTGAAATTACGAGGCAAAAAGTTGAAGAAGAAGTATTAAGCGAAGTAAAGAAAACGTTTGCTCCGGAATTTATCAACCGTTTGGATGAAATTATTATGTTTGATGAACTTACGGATAAAGATTTGATGCAAGTTATTGATCTTCAAGTGGGCGAATTAAACACGATTCTTCAAGCACATGAACTTAAAATCAAGCTTACAAACGGGGCAAAAAAATGGTTGATTGAAAAAACCTGCGGAGATAGAAGTTTTGGTGCGCGTCCGCTACGAAGGGCGTTGCAAAAATATGTGGAGGATGAACTTTCTGAAGCGTTGATTCAACGAAACTTTGAATCAGAAGAAGTTATTGAAGTATTTGAAAAAGCCGGCGAACTTGCGTTAAGAGCCGCGCGCGATAAAAAGTCTAAGAACCCGATTGGAACTTAACGGTCGTTATTTCCTAAGATTTTTTGACCTCCATGCCGCATTAAGCGGTTTTGGAGGTTTTTCGTTAAACTCAATTTGTACGTTGAACTTAATGCTATTGCTGATTATGTGTTTTATTTTTGTACGTTTATCGGTATAATTCGTAACTTCGCAGGGGATAATGGTATTAATCAATTTAAATGTCGGGGCAACGGGCAGTTGTATGCGCGAATCTAATCACCCATTGCCTAAAGGTTATTGTGTTTTCGGACTCCTTCGTTGATCTTGTCGAATTATAACCTGGCAGTTTTTAAGGAATTTATTTTTATGCATTTTTTACAACGAATCGGGCTTGTATTCGGGTTCATTGTTGTTCTAGCTACTGTTGGCTTTGCGCAACAGTTAGTTGAGGATGTCGATATTCAAGGTAACCGACGCTTAAAAGATCAGGACCTGCTTTACTACATCAAAACACGCCCGGGGGATGAATATGACGCGGCGAAAATTGAGCGGGATCTTCGCGAACTTCTTTCGTTTAATTGGTTTGATAAAACCGAATCGCGTGTATTAACGGAAAAGGGTCCGCGTGGTGGCGTTATTGTTATATTCGAAGTAAAAGAACTTCCCATAATCCGCGATCTTCAGTTTAACGGTACAAAAGCCATTCAGGAATCTGACATTCTAAAAGCATTTCGTGAAAATCGTGTCGGAATTTCAAAAGAAGCAATTTATGACCCCGTAAAAACTCGTGTCGCAAAACGAATTCTTCGTGAAATGCTTGCGGCAAAAGGATATCCGAACGCAACGGTTGAAGTAAAAGATGAAGAAGTTTCGCCAACATCGGTGGCGGTTACGTTTGATATTGACCAAGGAAGGCGTTCGCGAATCGTAGATATTGACTTTGAAGGCAACAAGGTATTTTCTAACGGCGAATTGCGCAAGCAGTTACAGCTTGTAAAACAAGCCGGGTTGATTTCAAGGTTTAAGGGTCAAGATATTTTAGAACTTAGAAAACTTGAATACGACATTCGAACGAACCTAATTCCGTATATGCGTTCAAAAGGCTATTTTCAAGCACGAACCGGCGATCCTGAAGTGGTGGGGTTAGGTTACAAGCGTACCGGAATTCCGGTTTTGGGGATTTTGCCAATACCGATGTTGAGTTCGAAGGATGACACTTTAAAAGTGGTTATTCCGGTTTCGGAAGGAAA
Organism: Pyrinomonadaceae bacterium; assembly: GCA_047973305.1. Classification (GTDB taxonomy): domain Bacteria; phylum Acidobacteriota; class Blastocatellia; order Pyrinomonadales; family Pyrinomonadaceae; genus Aridibacter. Next base: position 50,725 of record JBKEBT010000084.1, on the reverse strand, counting down.
AATATACCGCGTTGGCGATGTAAAAATTTCCGGTAATTCGATTTTTTCGGAGCAACAGATTGCTAGCATCGTCGGGCTTAAAAAAGGTGAAGTTGCAAACGGCAAACGTTTGCAAGATGCGCTCTACGAAGACCTTAAGAAGCTTTATGGCAGCCAGGGTTTTGTGGAATATGATGTTGAACTGAACCCAACGTTAAAGGATAACCCGGATAACCCGAACGAAGGAATTGTGGATTTCGATATTAGTATCGTTGAGGGCAAACAATATCGTTTGCGACGTTTGGAATTCACCGGAAACACCTTTACGCGTGATAACGTTTTGCGACGCGAAGTGTTGATAAACGAGGGCGACATTTACAATCAGCAAATGCTGGATATTTCCATCGCGCGGCTGAATCAATACGGATATTTTGACCCTATTGATAAAGATAAAGACGTTGAAACCCGGACTGACCCCGAAGATGGCGAAGTTGATGCAGTGGTTAAGGTTTCCGAACGTGGAAGACAGCAAATTTCATTTAATGGCGGTGTTTCCGGAATTGGCGGCTCGTTCTTCGGCTTAACTTATTCAACCAACAACCTGCTTGGTCGTGGAGAATCGCTATCCGTAAGTTTTGCGGCGGGAAACCGGCAAAACAGTTTTCAGGTTTCGGTGCAAGAGCCGTGGTTTCGTGACAGACCCGTTTCTGTTGGGTTTACCTTGTTTGCTTCATCTTACAAATTTTTCGGTGCGGGAACCGCGCTTTCACAAAATGTGGATGCCGTTAGCGGTCTTTTTGATCCGTATGGAACCGTAAGGGCTGATGAGGATACGTTGTTTACGCAAAACAGCTATGGCGGTTCGGTATTTTTAACCACTCCGGTTTCAGAGTTTTTCTTCAAACGTAGAAGATTTTCGTCGTTTTCGCGCTTTGGTTTAAGTTATCAGTTTTCTGCAACTACGATTAAGGATCCAAAGGTAAACAGTTCGAGTGATCCTAACCAGCGAATTCCGATTATTTACGCACAACCAAACATAATTACCAGCCGAATTACACCAACTTTTGTTTACGATACGCGTAGGCAGGGTGCAGACGGGGTTGATTCGATTAGCGGAACGCAAATTTCCGCGGCGTTCGGATTTTCCGGCTTAGGTGGTGATGTAAGAACTTATTCGCCGCAGTTTTCATATGAATCGTTTATTCCGGTTCGTCGGAAGCGTTCCAATAACCCGGAAGTGTTTGCGTTTAGATTTATGGCAAACAGCATCGGTAGTTGGGGCGTAAAAGATAAGCTTCGCAATTCAAATTCGATGTCGTTTATCAACGGAATTCCACTGTTTGAGCGATATTTTATGGGAAGCGAATACGACATTCGCGGGTATAACGTTCGTTCGATAGGTCCATGGGTGCCTTATGACACCTACCTTGCAACAAAAGATGTGCAAGTTGCGACCAATCTTTACGGCGACCCCGGACTTACGGTGGTTACCGGTACCGACGAAAACGGCAATGATGTTACGGGACAACTTGTTTTGCCGGATGCCATTTCAAGCGAATTAACACCGCTGGCAACATATACGGGTTCGGATGGCACTAGCCCGATGCTTTACCGAAGGTCATATCAGCCAATAGGCGGAGACACGCGTTTGCTGGGTAACTTTGAATATCGCGTTCCTATTGTTGGACCTTTAACGCTTGCGGCGTTTGCGGATATCGGAACGGTTTTTAACGTTCATAAATCGGGCGTTCAAGAAATCAAGAGCGAATATCTTCGCGATGACCTGTTTGTTGGTGTTGGTACGCTTACGCTTTCAAGTTTGCTTGCAAATACCCAATATGAAAGCAGTTTTGGAGCGTTTTTATACGATGCGGCAAACAGTCGCGTACTTACAAAAACGCAGTTTGAAACAGATTACTGTGGCGGTGTAAGGGCAGATTGTCCTGTTACGGTACCGGATGGGCTTACACCGCTGTTTTTGCGCGCGCAAGTTCAACAAGATTCGCTCTTGCGTGTAAATGAAGGGATTTTTGATAAATTTGGAGATTTTCGTTCAAGTGTAGGTTTGGAAATGCGGGTGCAAGTTCCGGTCGTTAATGTTCCATTTCGTTTGATTTGGTATTATAACCCGAATATGCCACTCGGCTACGTTGATGAAGCCCCGGGATTATATTTGCCGGGTAAACGTAGCGGGTTGAGATTCACCGTTGGAAGAACATTTTAGGCTTTTTATTGCAGCAATTAATGGGAAATCGCGATTATTGGCAATTTCTTTTTTGAAAACTAAACCTGCAATCTGGATTTATTAAAAGGCAAGAGATTTTGGCATTCGTGTCTCTAAGGTAGTGCAATTGGCACGATAAAATAGAGGAGTATTAGATAAGAAATGAGAGCATTTAAGATTGGTTTATTGTGTGCAATGTTTGTTGGCGTTTTTGCTTTTGCTGCATTTGCACAAACAACAACGGCAGGCGTTATCGCTGTTGTAGATCCCTATGAGTTTGCCGATGACGCAAACGGAATAAAGAGATATGTAGCGGCAGCAAAGAAGCTTGATGCTGAATTTGCCGCTGAAGATGCGCAACTTAAAACCCTTGCAACACAAATTACGAATTTGCGAAAGGAAATTCAAACGCTTCAGGCAAACAAGGGTACGGTTCCGGTTGATTTGCAGAAGAAAACTGAAGAGCACGACAACTTAGCGCGTGAATACAAGTTTAAAGAAGAAAACCGAAACGCGAAATATCAAAGTCGCGGCGCGCAGGTTATGGGTCCGATTAATCAAGAAATTGGCAAAGCACTTCAAGATTTTATGGCAAAGAAAGGCTTTGCAATGATTTTGGACGCTTCAAGACTTGAGCAAGCAGGGTTAATCTTGGCGTTTGATCAAAAATACAATGCAACAAAAGATTTTATAGTCTATTTTAATGCGCTTCCGGCAGGAACTGCTACAAAATAAAGTGCTATGCATCTTTATGTAATCAAAGCGGCGGCGGTTTGAACACCGCCGCTTCTTTTTGTATGCCGAATGTATAACAAAGGTTTCTGTGAAACCCGAATCTGCCATATAATACCTGACGCTTATGATTATTTATGATTCTGTTCAGATTCAAGAAATTTTACCGCATAGGTTTCCGTTTTTGCTCGTCGATCGGATTATTGAGCTTGAACCAAAGGTAAGTATTGTCGGCATCAAACAAGTAACGGCAAACGAACATTTTTTTCAGGGTCATTTTCCCGGTGCGCCGGTAATGCCTGGCGTTCTTCAAATTGAGGCTCTGGCGCAGGTAGGCGCGATTTTGGCGCTGCGCGAATTTGAAGATCGTGATGAAAGAATTCCGTTTTTCAGCGGCATAGAAAAGGCGCGATTCAGAAGTCCGGTGGTTCCGGGCGATTCGTTGCGGCTCGAAGTTACGGCATTAAGAATCGGAAGCAAGGTTCAAAAGATGCGCGGGGTGGCATCGGTTGAAGGAAGAGTTACAGCTGAGGCGGAAATAATGAGCATTATCGGAACAAAGGAATAGCAAATGACATTTATACACCCTACCGCAATTGTAAACGAAGGTGCGGAACTTGGAATTGATTGCCACATTGGCGCGTTTTGTATTGTTGGAAGTGATGTGATTTTGGGGGATGGCGTCGCGCTTGATTCGCATATTGTAATTGACGGAAAAACTTCAATAGGAAGCGGAACCCATATATTTCCGTTTGCATCAATCGGCTTGGCGCCGCAAGATTTGAAATATGATAACGAGCCGACAGTTACGGATATTGGCGCAAATAACCAGATTAGAGAGTTTGTTACAATACATCGCGGCACTGAAGGCGGTGGTGGAGTAACACGAATCGGCGATGGAAATTTACTGATGGCGCAAGCGCATGTTGCGCATGATTGCCGGTTGGGTAACGAAATAATTATGGCAAATGCCGCAACACTCGCCGGACACGTCGAAATTGCAGATCGCGCAAATGTAGGCGCATATTCGGGCGTGCATCAATTTTGCAAGGTTGGGCGTGAAGCATTTATCGGCGGCTATTCGGTTGTTGTTAAAGATGCGCCACCGTTTGCGATTGTTCAAGGAAATCACGCCAAATGCTATGGGTTAAACAGTTTAGGAATGAAGCGTCGTGGATATCCGCCATCGGTTATTAAGGCACTTAAACACGCCTATTTTCTTCTGCTTTCATCAAAGCTCAACACGTCTCAAGCTGTCGAAAAAATCAAAGAAAAAATTAAAGATTGTGCGGAAGTTGATGTGCTGATTGAATTTATTGAAGCCTCGAAAAGGGGAATCGTAAAGTGAAATACGGCTTGATCGCGGGCAACGGACAATTTCCGTTTTTGGTTGTTGAAGGCGCAAAACGCGCTGGCAAACAGATTGCCGTAATTGCGATAAACGAAGAAACAGATCCCGCAATTGAAACTGTTGCGGAAAGGGTGTTATGGGTAGGAATCGGCAAGCTCGGTAAAATGATTTCATTTTTTAAAACTGAGCGGGTTTCAAGCGTGATGATGGCAGGGCAAGTTAAGCACGTACAGATTTTTAGTGGCGCACTTCCCGATTTCAAGATGGCAAAAATGCTTTGGAACCTTCCCAAGCGTAACACTGATTCGCTGATTGGCGGCGTCGCCGACGCACTAAAAAACGAAGGAATCGAATTAATAGATTCAACCTATTTCATCAAAGATCATCTTGCGCCGGCAGGTGTCATTACAAAACGCGCCCCGTCAAAGGCTGAGCAAGAAAACATCGAATATGGTTTGAGTGTGGCTAACGAAATCGCGCGGCTTGATTTGGGACAGACTATTGTTGTGCGCGCAAGGGCTTGCGTGGCGGTTGAAGCAATGGAGGGTACGGATGCAGTTATAAAGCGCGCCGGGGAACTCGCACGTGGAAAGTTGACTGTCGTAAAGGTCGCAAAGCCGAATCAAGATATGCGCTTTGATGTGCCCGTAATCGGCGTTCCAACGGTTGAAACAATGGTGCACGCAGGTGCCACGTGTCTTTCGGTTACAGCTGCAAAAACCCTTATTTTTGAAAGAGAAAAAATGCTTGCGCTTGCAAATAAAAACAATATCGCAATAATCGGCACCCTTAACTAAATTGTTTATAACGTGCTAAATCAAATATCAAATCCAATTTCGCTGAGCAGTTTTTGAGTCTAAAACCCTTTCGACATCAAGTGAAACTAATGAAATAGTAAAACGTATTAGTTTGAAATTATTCGGAAGTTTTTCGTTAAAACCACCGTCAATAAAAAATTAGAAATTTTGGAGAGATGATGAAAAGACAAATATTTGTGTTTTGGATGTTCGTAGCGCTTGTGGTGCCGAACTTTGCGCTTGCTTCGGATCCCGAAGTCAAAATTACCGCCGCTGAAAGAAAAATGGCGGCTGAAATAACGGCAAAACAACTTAGCGATTATCTGCATTTTGTTGCTTCTGATGCGATGGGGGGACGCGATACGCCTTCACAAGGGCTGGATATCACCGCTGAATTTTTGGCGATGAATTTAAGAAGCTGGGGCTTTAAGCCCGCCGGTGACAACGGAACATACTTTCAAAAAATGCGTCTTAGCGGAAAAGAAATAAACCCTGATAACGTAAAAGTTTCAATTGACGGAAAGGATTACAAATATGAGGATGATTTTTTTGTGCAAGGCGGTAGCGGAAAAGCCTCAGGTGACGCGGTATTTGTAGGAAACGGCTGGAAAGTTCCTTCAAAAGGAATCGATGCCTATAAGGGCTTGGACGTTAAAGGAAAGATTGTAGTCATTGATGCCGATAGTTTCAACGGACGTGGATTTAATCCGCCGGAAGGCGTTACGCCCGAAGAAATAAAGGCAGATAAAGATTCAAACTCACCGCTAGAATACGCAAAAAATGCAGGTGCAAGTGCCGTAATCTTGGCAACACCACCGCGTATACAAGCCGCGTGGGGGCAATTGAAACGATTCTTCAGCGGTGGCAGGCTCAGTGTTGATGGGTTAAACGGCAACCCGCGCGAAGGCACGGCGGGGGCAAAGGAATCAATGCCGGTTATTCTTCTTTCGAAACCAATCACCGATAAACTTTTAGAAGGCACCGATGGAAAAGCCACCGATTTAAATAAGAATGTTTCGATTGATGCCGTCGCAACGCAAAAAACTAATAGTACACAAAATGTGGTTGCAATTTGGGAAGGCAGCGATCCGAAACTGAAGGAAGAAATGGTGGCAATTGGCGCGCATTACGATCACGTTGGAACGCGAGAAAATCCCACGGGCGACAGCATCTATAACGGCGCCGATGATGATGGTTCCGGAACCGTTGCAGTTCTTGCAATTGCGCAAGCGCTGGCAAAAGCGAAGGTGCGTCCAAAGCGTTCTGTGCTTTTTGTTTGGCACGCGGGCGAAGAAAAGGGTTTGTGGGGAAGCGAATTTTTTAACAAGTTTCCAACGGTTGATATTTCAAAGGTGGTTGCGCAATTGAATATCGATATGATTGGACGCAGCTTAAATACCTCCGATGAAATCGTAAAATGCGATGCGAAAACCCGTAAGCCCTGCAATGAAGAACTTTCAAAACCGAATGAAATTTATGTAATCGGTTCCGAAATGATGAGTTCAACACTTGGTGCCATAACAAAAGAAACGAACGATGGCTATCTTAAAATCCAATATAATTTGAAATATGACGATCCAAAAGATCCAAACCGGTTCTTTTTCCGTTCAGATCATTTCAACTATGCATTAAACGGAATTCCGATTGTATTTTGGTTTGATGGCGTGCATCTTGATTATCACCAGCCGGGGGATGAGCCTGACAAAATCGATTATCAAAAAATGGAAAAAGTGACGCAAACAATCTTTTTGACCCTTTGGGAAGTTGCGCAACTAGCGGAACGTCCGAAGCTTGATAAGCAGCTGCCACCGGAACTTACACGCCGTTAATCAACATACTTTTCCATTGCAAGAACTCCCTGTTTGTTGAAAGCAGGGAGTTTTTTCGTTTCTAAATATTTGAACCGCGCGGCTAATTTTCGTAGGTAGGTTTACTTTTCTTGAACACTTGTTCAATAAAATTTACCGCGTCAGTTTCTGTTGTTTCCCCAGCTGCAACAAAAGGGTTCTTCGTCAGCAACGTACCGCCTGTTTCGAATTCATCGGGCTTTAGATACACAATCCACGGCGTGCCCCATTTTCGGTCATCTTTCATCTTTCTGCGATATTTGTAATGCGGCGTTTTTTTGCGATCTTTGCTTGATTCTGATTCGACAACTACGGGAAATGTTGCGCCGTAGACTTCAAACATTCGGGCAGTTCTTTCTTTATCGCCGTAAAGCGAAACCCCGATTACGGCAAAACCCGCGTTTTTGTATTTTTGATAAAGTTTTTCCGTTTGAATCAGCTCATATCGGGAATTATGGCACCAAGGCGCAAGATAAAAAACCATAACAAGTTTCTTACCTTGCGAAAATTGTCGTAAATTAATTGGTTTGCCGGTTATTGCGTCATTATATTTCCAATCGAAATAATCAAAGTGCTCTTGCTTGATCGCGGCGTATTCGTGATCGTCCTCAACATCTTGTGAAAATATTCCAATGCAAAACAATAAAAGCGTAAATGAAATAACCAAAATTCTTTTCATAACTTGTTTTTCAGATGCAGCCAAAAAGCTTGGCTTTGTATTTCAATTAAACTAACAAAAAACCGATATTTACAACAAATTTAAGAATCATTTGAAAAGTTTTTCAATCTCAAAGTGTGTGGTAATCTTTAGTTTGTTATTTCGGAGAATTGAAAAAAGATGAGTGAAAGTGTAACTGTTTCAGATTTATACCGGCGGATTTTGGAAATTCGAAACGCATCACCGAATATGGGATATGCAGAATTGGAATCTGCATTGGCAGCGGAATATAAGGGCAAGCCGTTTCCGTTGCGCGCGTTTGTGACAATTCCGGAAATGGATGAAATAGCGCCGGAAGAAGATTGGACATCGGGTTTACCGCTTGTGTTGCGTGGAATTCAAAACGAAAGTTGGAAAGAAATTGCACATGGTATCGTAATGTCGTTGGAACAAGTTGAAAATTATCCGAAAGAATCAGGCAGAGAAGATGCACCGGAAAAAGAGTGGCACAATCGCGAGACGAGAATTAAAGAATTTGCTTCACAAAGCGTTGGAAAATGGATGCCTGAAGACTTAATGAATTTGGCAAAAAATTCAGCCAACAAATAGATCCGAATTATTCAATAAAATAAGCTGTTTTATCCAAAAGTTAAAAAACCGTAAGAGTTTTCTTCAAAGAATAAAACAGCTTAATCTAAGTGATTGGTTATTTCTTTAATTCTTCAAGTGCATTTCGCACGCCCACGCCGTAGAGCTCATCTGCATTTGAAAACTGTTGCAGTTGTTTATCAATAATTCTTTGCGGTACGCCCTGCATTGCTTCTGCAATATTTGAAAATAGCTGTTGCTTTTGATTATCATTCATCAGCCGAAACAGATCGCCTGCTTGCGAAAAATCATCATTTCCATCGCGATGATTATAACGCGCCGCGTCGCCATCAATCTTTAGTGGCGGTTCTTCAAGCTGTTTGTTCTCTGTTGGTCCATAAAAGGAATTGGGTTCGTAGTTTACGCTTCCGCCTCCATTATTTCCATATGCCATAACACCATCACGCTGATAATTGTGAACTTCTGATTTCGGTCGATTTACTTCTAAATGCTCATGGTTGCCACCTACACGATACCTGTGTGCATCAGCATACGCGAAAATTCTTGCTTGAAGCATTTTATCCGGCGAATGACTAATACCCGGAACTACGTTTGACGGCGCAAACGAAGCTTGCTCAATTTGCGCAAAATAGTTTTCAGGGTTTTTATTGAGCTCAAATACGCCAACATCAATCAGCGGATAATCTGCATAGTTCCAAACCTTTGTGAGATCAAACGGATTCACCTTATAGTTCGCCGCCTCAGCCTCAGGCATTACTTGAATAAAAAACTTCCATTTAGGAAAATCTCCCTTTTCAATGGCATCGAATAGATCGCGCTGGTGTGTTTCTCTATCAATTCCCACTAAATTTGCCGCTTCTTGGTTTGTGTAATTTTCAATGCCTTGAAGAGACTTGAAATGAAATTTAACCCAAAACCGCTCGTTTTCAGCATTTATGAAACTGTAGGTGTGCGAACCAAAACCGTGCATTTTGCGGTACGAACTGGGCAAGCCTCGGTCGCTGAATAGAATTGTAACTTGGTGTAAGGATTCAGGCGATAGTGACCAAAAATCCCACATAGCAACTGTATTTCTCATGTTGGTTTTTGGATCGCGTTTTTGCGTGTGTATAAAATCCGGAAACTTTAGTGGGTCGCGAACGAAGAAAACGGGAGTGTTGTTTCCAACCATATCCCAGTTTCCTTCTTCAGTATAAAATTTCAATGAAAATCCCCGTACATCGCGTTCAGCATCTGCCGCGCCTTTTTCGCCCGCTACAGTTGAAAACCGCGCCAGCATCGCGGTTGTTTTACCTACTTCGTTAAATAGTTTTGCTTTTGTGTACTTGGTTATATCCTGCGTTACGGTAAAAGTTCCGAAAGCACCTGAACCCTTTGCATGCACTACTCTTTCCGGAATTCTTTCACGGTTAAAATGCGCAAGCTTTTCGGTTAAATGAAAATCTTGCATTAAAACGGGTCCGCGCGCGCCCGCGGTTTGCGAATTTTGATTATCTGCAACGGGGTTTCCGCTTGCTGTGGTCAATTGTTTCTTTTCCTTACTCATATTTACTCCTATCTAACTATTAGAATGATTCTAAATTAAAATTAGAATAATTCTAAAGACTGTTTAGGTCAAGTTCAAAATTGTAAAACAACGTACTATGAGTCAATAATAGAAATTGTGAAAGCGATATATATTGAAGAATATGGTGCACCGGAATTGTTACGGGTAAAAAACGTAGATGCGCCGATAGTTGAATCGCCCGTTGATGTAATCGTTGGCGTAAAAGCTGCCGCTCTTAACAGGGCAGATATCTTACAACGCAAAGGGCTCTATCCGGCACCAAGCGGTTATCCGGAGAAGATTCCCGGGCTTGAATTTGCCGGCGTTGTACAAGAGGTGGGTGAAAAAGTTCAATCATTCAAACCCGGTGAGCGGGTTTTTGGAATTACAGCGGGTGGGGCACAAGCCGAATTGTTGAGAACGAGAGCCGATCAACTGTTGAGAATTCCGGAAAATCTCGAATTCGTGTCGGCTGCAGCAGTGCCGGAGGCGTTCGCTACCGCTTTTGATGCAATGCTTTTACAGGGAAAATTACAATCTGGTGAATTTTTGTTAATTCACGCGGTTGGTTCAGGTGTTGGGCTTGCCGCATTACAGCTTGGTAAGGCTTTTGGCGCAACAGTAATAGGAACATCTCGTACAAAAAGTAAACTTCAAAGATGCGAGGTGTTAGGACTGGATTTCGGAATAGATTCAAGTGAGGATGCAAAGTTTTCAAATAAGGTTTGTGAGTTTTCTAACAAAATTGGCGCAAATTTAACACTCGATCTAGTAGGTGCAAAATTCCTTGAAGAGAATATACGCTCGGCGGCGGAGGGTGGAAGAATCTTGTTTGTTGGGCTTGTTGGCGGAAGCTCAAGTGAAATTAATTTAGCGACGGTGCTCTCAAAACGTCTAACGATAATTGGAACAGTTTTGCGTTCGCGAACAAACGCGGAAAAAGCAGCTTTAACTGCGAAATTTAGTGCGGAAGTATTACCACTTTTTGCAAAGAACAAAATTAAGCCTATTGTTGAACGGGTTTTTGCATTTGAAGAGGTCGCCGAAGCTCACAAATACTTAGAATCAAACGAGAGTTTTGGAAAAGTGGTGCTTGCTTTATAAACGTTTTGCGCATTTGTAAACGTTTGAAAAGGCTAAGTTATTTACAAAGTTCCGGCAAAGCATTGCTTCAACACCGAACTTGAACTGATGGATTTGGTTTATCTTCGATAAACCAAAAAGTTGCAGATGCCTTGTGAGGCGCCTAACAACCGCGTTAGATACTCAGTTAAATCAGGCTAAGAAAAATGAATACAAGATTTACAACCGGCGGCTAGTATTATAGGCTAAAAACCAACCAAGACTTTTTATAAAATCAAGTATATGAACCTAAAACTTCCCAAAGCTAAAGCAACAGAAATAGTAGTGCAAGATTCGGGTGCCGAAATTCTAGTATATGATCTCAAAACAAATCGGGCTTATTGTTTGAACGAAACTGCCGCGTGTATTTATCGATATTGCGATGGTAAAAATACGTTTGATGATGTGCGAAGCGAATTGAATAAGGATTTTACCGATGAGCTGATTTTGTTGGTGCTTAAAGAATTAGTTGAACACGAACTGTTGCAAGAAAGCGATTCTGTTAATTGCATTTCAACTGTTTCGCGAAGAAGTATTTTCAGAAAAGTTGCTTTGGCTTCAGTTGCAATGCCTGTAATTACAACAATGGTTGCGCCGCGCGCGGTGGTTGCGCAAAGCAATTACTGCAGCACTTATACAACAGAAACTGAGTGCACCGCAAATGGCTGCACCTTTGCTTTTGGTGAGTGCAGTCTAACACCCATTTTACCGTAGCCTTGCCTTGAGGATTGATGCGCTTGCTTTCGGGGATGAGTGCGTTCCAAACCCATATCCATAAGTTGCGGTATTCTTACGGATTATGCCAGTTTGGTGCTCGCAGCGTTTGTAACAATGCACAATCCCGCAACATTTTCAACGCGTAAAATTGCCATGCGTTCCAAGGCTTCATCGTATGTAAGGTTTGTTGCAATAAGTTCGTCAAATGAAATTACTGACCAAATTTTTGAGCATAGTTCGGAAGTTCGTGCAGGGGCTGCTTTGTCCATAGTAGTTATCATATTTGGTTTTCCTTGTATTTTGTTTTTGCAGATCACGAAAGTAAGTTCGCTATTTAAAAAAACGTTCAACAATGAAAAACTTTCAAAAAATCTAAGAAAAAATTAAATTACCGGCAGGCGAACGATAAAGGTGGTACCTTTCCCTTCGCCGCCACTTACAACTGAAACTTCGCCGTTGTGACTGTTTATTACCGAATCTACTATAAACAGACCCAAGCCCGTGCCTTTTGTTGAATTCGTTGCCGGATTGTTTGCGCGGTAAAATCGCTTGAAAACTGCCTTTTGATCTTGTCTTGAAATCCCTATTCCGTTATCGCGAACTCTAATCGTAACCAAATTGTTTCGTACCGGGCGGCATATTATTTCGATACGAGGGTCATTTCGTGAGTATTTTATGGCATTGTCTAATAGATTTCCGAATGCGGTTCTTAATTCTGCAACATCACCTGAGATAAATATTTCTTCATCTTCTGGCATTTTTAAGACAATGGAACTTTCGGGCAGATGAAAGCGCGCGCGCATTAATTCGACACTATCTTCAAGTAAAGAAGCAACTTCAATTTTTGAAAGGTTCAAAACCCTTTGTCGTTCGCGGGTTTTGCTCGCGTGTAAAACTTGTTCAACGGTAGTTAAAAGTCTTTCACTGTCTGCCAGCATTACATCATAAAATTCTTCGCGTTTTTTCTCTCCAAGTTTGTGCGTTTTTAAGGTTTCAAGATAAAGCTTAATTGAAGCGATAGGCGTTTTTAATTCGTGCGTTACGGCATTTAAGAATGCATCTTGCTGCTCATTTTTCCGGATTTCGCGAAACAAAAAAATCATATTAAGAATCAAGCCGGCAATAATAACGGCAAAAAATATGATTCCCAGCACAAGCAACACTATTTGTTGAAGGTTTTGAAGAATCCAACCTACATTAAGCGCAACTGCTAGAATTACAAGGCAAATTCCGAATACCAAAAAAAAGATGGCGGTTTTTCTTCGTCGCACAGTTTTAATGTTAGTTATAAACACAAAAATGGCAAACGAATATCGATTCGTATACCATTTTTGTTGTCGTTACAAATAAACGAACTTACGCAGCTTTTTTCACAGTTTTTGAGTCGTTCTTCAAATTATCAAGGTCAACCGCGTAAACATCTGTGATCAATCCAAGTTTTTCAAGCGCACGGATTTGAATCCAATTTACGTCGATTTCCATCATACTCAAACCGTGACGCGCTGAACGAGGAAATGCGTGGTGATTGTTGTGCCAGCCTTCACCGAAAGTAAGCGCGGCAATCAAACCGTTGTTAGTGGAATCATCGTTGCAATCAAAGCGTTGCTTACCCCAAAGGTGCGTAGCCGAATTTACGAGCCATGTTGAATGCCAGCCCCAAACCGTGCGTAGAAAAATTCCCCAAAGCACCATTGACCAACCGCCAATCAAAAACAAAATCAGCCCTATGACAACACTTGTTACCCAATAGTATTTTTCAATTGCACGAATTACGTTGTCTTTATAAAGATCAGGCGAATAACGCTGATGTGTTTCATCACCGTGGTTTTGCCCTGTTCCGAAGAAAATCCATCCCATATGTCCCCAAAAGATTCCATTTCGCGGGCTATGCGGATCTTTATCGGTGTCTGTGTAGGCGTGATGCAATCGGTGCGTTGTTACCCAAGCAATTGGACCCGCTTGAAGTGCAAGTGAACCGCAAACACTTAAGAAGTATTCAAGCGGTTTGGAAGATTTAAAGCCTCGGTGTGTTAAAAGTCGGTGATAGCCCAAGCCGATTCCCCAGCTTCCGGAAATCCACCAACAAACTACCGCGGCAACCAAATTTTGCCAGCTGAAATAAAAAAGCGCCACAACAGCGAGCACGTGAAAAATCGTAACCGCTACAATTGTGTGATATTGAATTTTATCTGTTTTGTATTTGTTTATTCCTACAACCCTACCCATGTTTACCTCTCAATTGATGTATTGCAAAACAAGCGCGTTAACCGCCCAATTTCAATAGTAACAGTTATTTACTAGCGCGATTGTAAGAGTTTTGTAATAGCTTGTGTTTTGTAAATTATCTTGAGCATTTACACAAGTGAAGTTAAAAGCTGCACACAGGATCCCAGAATTCATCCAAATCCCAGTTTTTGCCAAATCCCATATTGGCGCGCGAAATAGTAGGATATTTGCGGAGAAGGTTTGATAGTTTTTCAGCAAAGGTCGTTTTCGGTTCAACATTGCGCAGCATATAAAACAAACAGCAGATAATATAATAGGCTTTATTCTTTTTGGGACTTGTGGAAATCCAACGTTCCAGCGGGCGTTTCAAGTCCTGGGGCAAAACTTCGAATTCGCGATTCCAAAATCGCCCGTGATGAGCGCAAATATTTCTTACTGCAAGAATACAAAAAAGCCAACTTTGAAGTTCAACGGGGTCATCGATTCCAAAGTGTTTTGAAATCAACCTTTTTGAATTGAACTTGGCGTGCATATTTGAATAAATATTGGTAAGCAAACCTAACGATATTGCTTCAAATGTTATCCAAGCAGGCGGAAAGTCGTCGGCATACTTACTGTAAAAATGATCTAAAAATTCTTCCTTTGATTTTTCTAGTTCCTTAATAAGCAAATCCATTTGCGTTTCGAATTTGTCAAAGTTGTAAAAATTCTCCGGATTTTCATACCAATTTGGACCACATTCAAGCGTAGGCGAATAAGCCATTTGTGTGCGAAACGCGATTTCAATTCGTTCAATCGCGCTGAACACAAGAAGTTTTAGTTCGCGGTCAAAATGATAAAGGTTTAGAATTTGTTCAAATGACGTATCAGGAAAAAATTCTTCTTGGTTTGCGTTTCTGAAAGAATCAAAATATCCCGTAAGCCTATAATAATTAATGCTTAGCAAATATCTTTCGGCATCTTCATCGTTGTTGATTTTCAACCCACGCTTCTTAAGAAGAGCAATCTGATCTTGGACGTTGAGTGAAGGTTTTGAATAATCCATAAGTCGTAAATATAAACGTGAATGGCTACTTTACGTATTTACGCAATAATTTATCGTTCTTGAAAATGAAACGGTGCAAAGTCAATCTGCAATAGCAACGCTGATTTGTCTTAGCCCGATAGAATCACTCTCATCCATGGCTGCGTGCTCATCGCGATCGATAAAGTTATATAAAATATCGCGTTGTTTGGGTGTAAAGCCCGCCTTTCTGATTTGGTGTCGCAGTTCTTTTTCGCTGGCGCTAAAGTGCGCGCCGGCAGCAGAAACCACATTTTCTTCAATCATAATCGAGCCCATATCATCGGCGCCGAACCGAAGCGCCGTCTGACCCAAGCGAAGTCCTTGCGTTAACCAAGAAGCCTGTATATGTTGGACGTTATCTAAAAACAAACGCGAAACCGAAAGCATTTTTAGATAATCAATTCCGGTTGGTTCTTCGGTAATTTTCCTTCCGAGCGCGGTGTTTTCACGCTGGAATGTCCAAGGAATGAATGCAGTAAATCCGTCGGTTTCATCTTGCAAATCGCGAATTTTCTTCAAATGTTCAACGCGGTGTGCGATTGTATCGCCGATTCCAAACATCATTGAAGCGGTCGAACGTAACCCAACATTATGAACTTCGCGCATAACGTCAAGCCATTCTTGCGAATTGCATTTCGTAGAAACGCGTTTGCGAACTTCATCAACCAAAATTTCCGCACCGCCACCCGGCATTGAGTTGAGCCCGGCAGATTTTAAGCGTTGCATAATGGTATTGTAATCAAGCCCGGTAATTTTATGGATGTTGTGAACTTCAGGCGGCGAAAAACAATGTAGCTGAAATTTTGGATATTTTTGGTGCAATGTGGAAAGGATATCTTCGTACCATTCAAGGTCAAAATCAGGGTGCAAGCCGCCCTGCATCAAAACTCCCGTTCCGCCGAGTGCGATTGTTTCATCAATTCGTTTTTCAATTTCTTCGATTGAATGAACGTAGGTATCCGGCTTGCCGGCTCTTCGGTAAAACGCGCAAAAAGTGCAAACAACATTGCAAACATTTGTGTAGTTTATATTGCGATCAATTATGTAGGTAACAATATTTTGCGGATTTTTGCGCATCCGGATTTTATCCGCCGCCAAACCGATTCGTACAAAATCGTTTGATTCAAGAAGGGCTTGGCATTCAGCGGTTGTCATTCTTCCGCCGTTTATAACGTTATCAAGAATTGTTTGAAGGTCGCTCATCGTTTAACTATTTTATGCAATTTTGCCTGGTTTAATCCAAAAAACAATTTTACAAGAGCGATGCACAAAACAAAAACCGTGGTATGAAGGCTTCAACGGTGTGCAAACTTTACAATTTTCAAACATTGTATAGAATTTTTTCAAATGAAAAATTTATTCGCTTCTTTCTTTTTGGTATGCCTGTTTGCGTCTGTTTCGGTTTCTGCACAGGATGCAAAACGAGCACTTTCCATTGATGATCTTATTTCACTAAAATCCGTTGATGATCCGCAGGTTAGCCCGGATGGGCGCTGGGTCGCTTATACCGTTTCATCGAAAGATTTGAAAAAAGATAAATCCGAAACGCGTATTTGGATGGTTTCAACCGAAGGTGGCAATGCAATTCCACTTACCGCAAAAGGCTATTCCGCAAGCAAGCCGCGTTGGTCGCCGGATAACAAATATCTCGGTTTTATCGCCACAAAAAAGGGTGATGAAGAAGAGAAAGAACCATCGCAAGTCTATTTTCTAAATCGTTTGGGCGGCGATGCGGAACAAATTACGGAGACCAAACAGGGAGTGTCGGGGTTTGAATGGTCGCCGGACAGTAAACGTTTGATGCTGGTTCTTCGCGACCCCAAACCCGAAGAACTTACAGAGGATAAAGAAGACGATAAGAAAGCAAAACCTTATGTTGTTGACAGGTTGCAGTTTAAGCGTGATTTTGTTGGCTATTTAGATAGATACCGCGAACACCTTTATGTGGTTGATTTGGCTGATGAAAAGCGTGAGCCGGTGCAGATTACATCAGGGGATTTTGACGATTCGGAAGCGGTTTGGAGTCCTGATGGCAAATGGATTGCGTTTGTAAGCAATCGTTCAGATAACCCTGACGGCAACCCTAACACGGATATTTGGCTCGTTTCGCCGGATAACAAAGACAAAGGAAAGAATTTAAAGAAAGTAACCACAAACACTCGTGAAGATTCAAATCCGGCGTGGAGCCCTGATAGCAAATCACTGACATATATTACTGTAATCGCGCCGCTAAAAACGCTGTGGTACGCAACAAACCATCTTGCGTCAATAAACATAAATGGGGGCGAACCAACGATTTACACGCGTGAACTGGATAGAAATGCATTCAATCCCGCATATTCTGAAGACGGAAAATCAATCAATTTCATAATAGAAACAAGCGGCGAGCAACAACTTGGTTCGGTGGATGTCTCAACAAAGCAGATTTCGCGAAAGGTTTCAGGTGAAGATGTTGTTTACGGGTTTTCGCAGGGCGGTGGGAAAACTGCCGCGCTAATTACAGCTCCGAATTTGCCTGAAGAAATCTATTTGGTAGGCGAAGGAAAGCCAAAGCAACTTTCATTCACTAACAAAAAATTGCTTGATTCTGTGTTGCTTTCGCCGATGGAAAAAGTGAGCTTTAAGAGCAAGGATGGCACCACGGTTGAAGGGTTTTACGTAAAGCCGGTTGGTAGCAAGGCGGGCAAGAAAGCTCCTTTGATTTTGTGGAACCACGGCGGACCTGTTGCACAATGGGACTACGGCTTTAATGATTGGGCACAACTTTTTGCCGCAAACGGTTACGGTGTTTTGATGACAAACCCACGCGGGTCATCAGGTTACGGACAAGATTATTCGCTTGCCCTTTTTGCTGATTGGGGAAATCTTGATTTTCAAGATGCGATGGCAGGTGTTGATTACTTAATTGCGCGTGGCGATGCAGATAAAGACAAACTTGGTGTTGGCGGCTGGTCTTACGGCGGTATTCTTACAAATTATGTGATTACGCAAACCGATAGATTCAAAGGCGCGGTTTCCGGGGCAAGTGAAGCGCTTTTTCGCGCGAATTACGGACACGATCATTATCAAATGTGGTGGGAAGTAGAGCTAGGTTTGCCGTGGAAGAACGTGGCGCTTTGGGAAAAGCTTTCGCCGTTTAACAACGTGGAAAAAATTACTACGCCAACATTGTGGATGGGTGGCGACCAAGATTGGAACGTGCCGATTTTAAACTCCGAACAAATGTATCAGGCAATGAAACGGCTCGGACGCACCACTGAACTTGTTGTTTACCCGGGTGAATTTCACGGCTTGAAGCGTCCGAGCTTTATAAACGATCGCTACGAACGCCATTTAGCGTGGTATAAAAAATACGTATTAAACGAAAAATAGTGAGTCTGCGCCTATGTGTGTGGCGAATGCTTTATTGTATGGTTGATAGCGTTACCGCGCCAATTGCATCAACCTTCGAATTAAGAACTCGTGAAGTTTCTTTTGAATTAATCGGCTTGGTTAGTTCGGCTTGGGCGAAACGAAAAAAAAGACCCGGCGAAAATTTAAGCAGAATTTCCGTCTTATGATTCGCTTTAACACACAGCTAAATGATGCCGTGCTTTTTGGCAAGCACAAAGTAAAGTTCCATTCCCGCCTTCATCGAATCATTTACAGTGTATGAAATGCTTTCGGTTAAATAGGTTTTAAATGCGGCTTTTGTAAGCGGAATTTCCGGCGTATAGTTTGCAATTATTTCATCTACATGCGCCAAACCTTCATCGCGCGCGCCGGCAAAATTAACCGAACAAGTTGCCAGTTTTGTCATCCACATAGCAAAAACAAATCCAAACCCGGTAAAAGAGCGCCAAACCTCAACAAGATCAAACTTTCTAAGCTCAGGATGGGTTATTTCGATTGCAAGTGCGGGGTCGCCAATCAAAAGTGCACAATTGTTTTCCGCCAACATTGCCTCGATGTTTGGTTTTGAAGGATTCCATTTTGGTTCGAAGCCGAAAAATTCATTAAATATTATTTTTGTAAGTGCGTATGAAGTGCGCGATGAAATATCAAGCGCAACACTCTTTGCTTCTTTTAATTCGCAGCCTCTTGTAATAAGACAAACACTTTGAACGCGTTCATTTGCGCCAACGCAAACATCGGGAAGAATCCGAACGCCACGAATTTCGTGCGATGCAATAACCGGCACAAGTGCGGCATCAACTCTTCCTTCCAAAAGAAAAGCCGCCGAACGCGCCGGCGCGGTGTCTAAAATCACTTCAGTGTCGGCGCGCCTAGAACCGTATAGAAACGACCAAATCAGCGGCGCTGTGTTTGAATAACTTGATGCCGAAATTCTTGTAATATTCATCAGACAATTGAGCCTTTGATTATCTCAAAACATCTTGAAACTCCGGTGTTTTTTCAATCATTGCTTTTGCGAAAGGACAAGCCGGAATTATTTTGAGCTCGTTTTCACGGGCATATTCAACGCCCGCACGCACAAGCCGATTTCCGATTCCATGCCCTTGTAATGAGCTATCTACAGCGGTGTGTTCAATTACCATTTGTTTACCGATAAGTGTGTAAACCATTTCCGCGTGCCCCTCTTCTGCGCCCGCGGGCGTAAACACTCCGCCGCGTTCAGTTTTTATAAGGTTAATTTCCATATTATTTACTTAACCCAATGTAGCCGAATAAATCAATCGCGGTTGTGATAAATTCATATAAACCAATTTGAAGAGGATTAGTGCAAACAATGAAAATTTATGACGTTAGCGTTCCGATAAGTTCACGAATGCCCGTATATGAAGGCGATCCACCTGTTTCGATTGAGCTGATGCATTCGATTGAAAACGGAGACGCCGCAAATGTTTCGCAAATTTGTATGGGCGTGCACACAGGCACACATGTTGATGCGCCGAACCATTTTGTGCCGGGAATGAAGAAAGTTTCGGAACTTGATTTAAATATACTGATAGGAAAGTGCAGAGTAATTGAATTGGCACCCGATGCGCTTTCGGTTGAAGCGGCAGATATAGAAGCGGCAGAAGGAGCCGAACGGGTACTTTTTAAGACACGAAACTCAGAATTTTGGAAAAACCCGGAACAAGGCTTTCGTAAAGATTTTACTTATATCGCGCCGAACGCGGCTGAAAAACTTGTTGAATTTGGCGTAAAGCTTGTGGGAATTGACTATCTTTCAGTTGAAAAGTTTGGCGCTGAATCACCCGATACACATATCACGCTACTTAAGAACGAAGTTGTAATAATAGAAGGACTTGATTTGCGTGCGGTTACTTCCGCCGAATACGAACTGATAAGTTTGCCGTTAAAAATTGCGGATGGCGCGGGCGATGGAGCCCCGGCGCGAACCGTTTTACGCGAAATTTGATGGTTGAAAAATCGAACAATTATCGGGAAAGAGTTTACAAAATTGTGCGCAAAATTCCTCGTGGAAAAGTAATGACATACGGACAAATTGCGGAAATTCTTGGCAAAGGTTACACGCCACGCACCGTTGGTTTTGCCTTAAATGCGGCAAATAGGGCTGATGTGCCTTGGCAACGCGTAATAAATTCGCGCGGGGGTTGCTCAACCGGAAAAATAACCGCGCCAAATGATTTACAGCGGATAATGCTTGAAGAAGAGGGAATTGCTTTTAACAAAAAAGGAGTTTGTGCTCTTGAAGAATTCGCGTGGTGTCCGGAAAATGCCGAAGACGATGAAGAATTTAGTTTGTTTCAGCAATAGGTTTATCACGCCCGCAAATTTCGCGAAAGTTACAATAGGCGCATATCCGCAGGTTTTCGGTCAAAGGAAAATCCTTTTTTTCAAGTGGAAGGTTAAATTCATAATCATCACAGTATGCATACATCGCTTCGGTTTCTTCCTTTATCCTTTCCGTAAACTTAGTAATCTCATATTCATTAATCGAAAGTTCCCTTTGGTCGTATTCCGGCAAAAGATATGCAATTGAGGGTTTAATCAAATCGTAAGACTTTTCAAAGTGAAATGATGCCCAAGTGGCATAGCCCTTTAGCTGATCCATATGCTTGTTTGTGTCAATCTTGCCGGTTTTCCAATCGATTATGTAAAGAACGCCATCCAGCGGAAAAAGGAAATCGACTTTGCAATACGCCTTCATGTCACCTATTCGGCATTCCCCAAAGCCATCCGGTTCAATAATCCAATCATCTTTTTCAATTAACGCTTCTTCCAACAGCCAATCAAATGTTTCGCTTTCCAAAAAATTTATTAAGGCATGCGAAACAGGGTCCAATAATTCGCTCTCAAAATCTACCGCCTTTCGTTGTTTATAATAAACTTCAGCAAAAATTTTCGTGTCAAAAATCTCCTTTGCGCGGCGCTCTGTATACGTAGTAAACCTTACGGGGTCAATACTTTCTGAAGATTTCTGTAAACGAACCAAAATTACCTTTAAGATTTTGTGTGTGATATTTCCGATTTCAAGCGGAACCGAAGTAAGTGATTTTAGAAAGTTTATCTTCATTCGATTTTCTTCATCGAATTTTCCGTAATAATTGTAGTAATACTGCCTTTTACAAGTCTTAAAGGCGGCATATCTGCTGTGAGACCAACCGAGGATTTCCGTGAATTCGAATTTTCTGATGTTCATTTTGTGAACGTTATCACATAATTCTGCCAAAGAATACGCCGAAAATAGTTGTTTTTCGTTTCAACTTTCTTTACCGCACAATTTTTTATCCGCGCCGAACACGCGTTTGGGGGTTGGCTTTAGACAGAGCGCATCATTTACCGTTCTCACGTTTCTTAAAAACGAATTCAAGATTTACAATTAAGATGCTTCGTTATGTTTAAATCAATCCACTTCGAATCGCACGGACGCGCGACTACGAACGCTTCAAAGCCTGAGGTTTTAGAAAAGCTTGCGGCAATTGTCCTTGCGAAAAATATTTTGGTAGCGCCGGAAGAGGTAGAGCCATACGGAGCAGATGCCGTTAAGGAAAAATTCCCGCCTGAAGCGGTGTTGTTTCCTGAAACAGCGGAACAAATTTCTGAAATATTAAAGCTTGCGAATGACAAAAACTTTCCGGTAACTGCGCGTGGTGGTGGAGTTGGATATACGGGCGGTGCGGTTCCGGTTGAAGGCGGAATTGTAATCGGCACTGACCGAATGAACAAAATTATCGAAATATCTGAAAAAGATTTGTATGCAGTTTCACAGCCCGGAATTCGAACCTATGAATTGCAGCAGGCGGTTGAAAAATTCGGTTTGATTTTTCCGCCGGATCCCGCTTCATACAAAGATTCGTTCATCGGCGGCAACATTGCAGAAAATGCAGGCGGAATGCGCACGCCAAAATATGGCAACACAAAAAGCTCGGTGCTGGGGTTAGAAGTGGTTACCGCAACCGGTGAGATAATTCGAACTGGCGGAAAAACCGTAAAAAATGTTGTTGGTTTCGATTTAACCGGGCTGATGTGTGGTTCGGAAGGAATGCTTGGCATCATCACCGAAGCAACCTTAAAACTTTTGCCGATGCCGGAAGCAACCGCTACGGTTCGCGCTTCGTTTTCATCTATGGAAGCGGCTTGTGATGTGCTTACCAAATTTACGCCACGCGGTTTGTTGCCAATGGCGATGGAAGTAATCGATAAAAACTGCATCCAAGCAATTGAAGAAAACTATGCCTTTGGGTTTTCACCGGAAACACAAGCGATTTTGCTGGTTGCAGTTGATGGAGAAAAAGAACAAGTTACGCGAGATTCTATACTGATAGAGCAAATCTTAAAAGAAAACGCGGGTTTTGATGTTTTACGTTCCAAAAGCGCGGAAGATGAAGACAAACTTTGGGATGCGCGCCGCGCGATTAGCCCGAGTTTGATGAAGTATAACAATCTGAAGCTTAATGAAGATGTTGTTGTGCCACGCTCAAAAGTACCGGAACTAATACGAAGAATAGAAAAAATAGGCGAAAGAAATTCAACATTTGTTGCGAACTTTGGACACGCCGGCGATGGCAATATTCATGTAAATTTTATGTGTGATAGAAATGATTTGGTTTCACTGAAAAACGCTCGAAAGGCGGTAAAAGAAACTTTTGAATTGGCGGTTGAGCTGGGCGGCACAATAAGCGGAGAACACGGAATTGGATATGTAAAATCACAGTATTTGGAACTTGCCGTTGATAAACCAACCTTAGAACTAATGAAAGCAATCAAAAAATTGTTTGACCCAAACGGCGTTTTGAATCCCGGCAAGATGTTTGTATGATTTGAGCCAATAATGAAAAACAATGACCTCAATTTAAAAGATTGGAAGCAATTAGATGTTAATACGGATTCGTTGTGGCTGATAAGTGAGCGAGATAAAAGTGGGAAGCATTCGAATATCTATCACGGTAATTTCATTCCACAGATTCCAGATCAGCTAATACGGCGTTTTACAAAGAAGGGTGAAACTGTGTTTGAGCCATTTATGGGTAGCGGTACGACGCTCTTTGAATGTGAGAAACTTGGTCGAAAATATATTGGCTTCGATATCAACCCGAAAATAGTGGACTTTGTTCAAGGCAAAAGTGATAACAACGAAACTGCAATTATCAAATGCTGTAATTCTTTAAATTCAAAAGTGTTTGGTGATATACTTTCCGATAAAGTTCAGTTTATTTTGGTACATCCACCGTATTTGGATATTGTTAAGTTTACCGATGAGACCGATGATTTATCACATATTGCGGACTTGAGAGAGTTTATAGAAAAATTCCGAATCGTTTGTGAAAATTCTCTAAAATACCTCGAAAATAATCGGTATTTTGCCGTTGTTGTTGGTGATGTTTATAAAGAAAGCGAAGTAAAGCCTTTGGCGTTTTATTGTATGGATATGATAAAACGAAATTTCAAGGTTAAACTGAAAGGAATTATAGTAAAAAATATCGAAGGAAATCGCGGAAAAATCGGGCAAAACAATATATGGAAATATCGGGCATTGAAAAGCGATTATTTTATATTCAAGCACGAATATATTTTTGTATTTAAGAAAGAATTTTAGCATGAATCCATTTAGACTAAACTCAACTTCATACCAAGATTATGAAATTTTGAAAGATCTAAAATGGCATTGTACGAAATGCGAACTAAAATCTGGTCAAGCAAAAACGTGGCAAACGTGGAGAGATAATTACGGTTTCCAATTTGATAAAGCAAATCCCAAGAGTAGAAATTGGGAAAAGAGAATGAGATGCGAAAATTGTCAGCAAACTACTGTTCATCGAAAGTTACTAACGCTGGAAAGAAAGACCCAAACAAGTAAAAGAGCTGGAATACCACCGAAATTAGCAAAAAGAATTAAGAATATATTAAATAACAAAGAAGCCTTGTTCGATAGAATAATCGCGCCGAATCTGCTTGAAATTGACCATAAATTTCCGCAAATTCGCTGGAATACCGATGAAGACAATAATGAGGGTTTAACGGACGAAGAACTAAAGGAAAAATTTGTTCTCTTAACTCGAAGCAATAATCTCCTAAAATCAAGAAACTGTGAACGTTGTTTAGAAACAGGAACTCGCGGTAACTTTCCTGGGATTTACTATTGGTATCAAGGCGATGAGAAATGGCGAAGTGAACCGCACGACGAAAACGGTTGTATCGGGTGTTTTTGGTATGATCCTGATAAATGGCGGGAAGAATTGAATAAACTGATTAAAACTTCAGAAAATAGTTAACTAATAGTAAGAATATAGTTGACTATCATATCCTTTTAAATTAAGATGCCAATAATAAATAGAGCCAAAGTTATGGAGCAAATGGCGAAAAAAGGAATTTTAACGTATAAGGAGTTAGCGGAATCATTGGGGATTTCCCGCACACAACTCTCAAATATTCTTTCTGAGAAATTTGAGCCAATCAAAAGCAATGTGGTTGAGCTTGCGGAGTTTCTTGAAGTTAGTCCAGTTGAGCTAATTAAAGATAAGGATTTAGGACAAATAAAGTGAACAAGCTGATATATTGAAACTCTGTCAATAATATTTTTGAATTTACCACCGTTATACTAGCTAAAGAAAAGTATGGAATCGATATTTCTGGGCTTAAACTTGAAAACGCCGTTGAGTTCTATTGTTTAAGTGAGAAAAATCGGTACACCATAGAAGCGATGTGTAATAAATTCGATATCGAACTTATGAGTGAATCTGAAGGTTAGAATGAACTATATAGGATCAAAATATAAACTTTCTCAGTTCATAAAATCTGCAATTACTGATTTTGTTGGGGAAATGAACGGCAGGGTTTTTTGCGATTTGTTTGCCGGCACAGGAATCATTGGACGCAGTTTTAAAGCCGAATCGAAAAAGATTATTGCCAATGATTTTGAATTTTATGCCTATATTTTGAACCAGAATTACATCGGCAATCATAAGAAAATAAGCTATCAAGAAAAGCTTGATGCGCTAAATAATCTAAACGGTTTAGAAGGTTTTATTTACAACAATTACTGTTTAGGGTCTGGAAGTGGAAGACAGTATTTTTCTGACGAAAATGGTAAGAAAATCGACGCAATTCGGCAGCAAATTGAAGATTGGAAAATCAGTAAAGCAATTAGCGAAAATCTTTTCTATTTTTTGCTAGCGAGTCTTTTAGAAAGTGCCGATGCAGTTGCAAATACAGCAAGTGTCTATGGTGCGTTTTTGAAACACCTTAAAACAACTGCAAGCAAAAATTTGATTCTGAAGCCAGCTTTGTTTGAAATAAATAACGCCGAACACGAAGTTTTCAATTTAGATGCAAACAACTTAATTAGCAAAATTGAAGGTGACGTTTTGTATCTTGACCCGCCTTACAATGCGCGACAGTATGGCTCTAACTATCATATGCTCAACACTATAGCGAAATACGATAAGTTCACTCCGCAAGGAAAAACTGGACTTAGAGAATACAAACGTTCACTCTATTGCCAACGTAGAAATGTTTCCGAGGTTTTTGAACACTTAATAAAGACGGCAAAATTCAAATATATTTTCTTGAGCTACAATAATGAAGGATTAATGTCAGCATATGATGTTCGTGGAATAATGAAGAAATATGGTTCATATGATTTAGTAACTACCGAATATCAAAGATTTAAGGCAGACAAAACAGAAAGCAGAAATCACAAATCAAGCGAAACAGTTGAATATCTTCATGTCTTGGAAAAGGCGCAGTAGCAAACCGTGCGACGTTTAATGGCGCATTTTGCTTTTTGCGGAATTATTAATTCTTCTTAAGCCGCTTTGCGAACTTCTCACGAAATTTTTTCACTTTAGGGGCAACAACAGCCGCGCAATATGGCTGGTTCGGGTTATTTGCAAAATACTGTTGGTGATAATCTTCCGCGGGGTAAAACTTGGTAAATTCTGTTATCTCCGTAACAATCGGCGCATCCCAAATATTTTCATCGCTTATTTCCTTGATAATCGCTTCAGCCGTTTTTCGCTGTTCTTCAGTGTGAAAAAACACAACCGAACGATATTGTGAACCGATGTCGTTGCCTTGGCGGTTTAATGTTGTGGGATTGTGTACGGCAAAAAACACGCGTAAAACATCTGCAAAGGAAATTACGGCGGGGTCAAAAACAACTTGAATAACTTCAGCGTGTTCGGTTGATCCAGTGCACACTTCTTGATAGTTTGGGTTTTCGGTAACGCCGCCGGAATAGCCTGAAACCACATCCACAACGCCATTTAGGTCATCAAAAATTGGTTCGATACACCAAAAGCAACCACCGCCAAGTGTTGCCGTTTCAAGAT
Organism: Pyrinomonadaceae bacterium; assembly: GCA_047973305.1. GTDB lineage: Bacteria > Acidobacteriota > Blastocatellia > Pyrinomonadales > Pyrinomonadaceae > Aridibacter. The sequence goes on along the minus strand of JBKEBT010000084.1, from coordinate 24,110 downwards.
TGTTCATAACTTAAATTTACCTAAGTTGATCGATTAAGAAAATTCGATACCGCCGAATTTTTCGGGCATGTGAAAATTCGGAACCGCGGTTTCGGTCGGCTGCCACGCCAAATAACCGCGATTGTTTCCCTTGCCCATCGCCCGTAAAATGTTTCCGCGCCATACTTCGCCGCGCACGGGTTTCTTACCAAAAGCCTTCCATGGAATTTTCATCGCTGCGGAAACAGATTCCGCAATTTCGGCTGCCACTTCCATTCCTGATTCATATTCAACATCCATAATTCGATTTTGCGAAGTTGTCTCCAGTCTTAAATCTACAAACTCGCCGGTAGGTGCAACTTCAAATTCAAAGTAATGATTGAAACGTTCCGGGTTGGGCGCGATGAATATTTCAAAAACATCGCGTTCCCAAAGCCCCAAGGTTTTTGAATCGCGCACGGGATATTCGCTTAAAACAAGCGGTTCCGAAATTGAAGCATTAAAAGACGCATAAAAATACGAAGGTGACCAAAACAACGCCGCGCAAAATCTTCTTCCGCGCGGCGACGTTTCGCCTGACCAATATTTATCTACGGTGATTTTGTATTCCGAAGGCAAATTGAAAAGTGCAGCCGGTGTTAAATCATCTTCAATAAACATCACCTTTAATTTATGCTTTGATTGATACATAAATTCACAAACCTAAAGTTTGTCACTAAAAAAGCCGATTGCTTTCGCCCAAGCATCAGCCGCCGCGTCAGCATCATAAACTTCAGGACGCGTGTTGTTAAAAAATGCGTGATCCGCATCATAAACAACGGAATCGACATCTAATTCATATTTATCGGCGGCATCGGTTAATTGTTTTACTTTTTCAGGGTTAATCCACGCATCCTTTGTACCGGAAATAAATACAACCGGAACGCGCAATTTCATTAGAATTTCTTCGGGCGGGATGTCACCGTAAAATGGCACTGCCGCTGAAATTCCTTCTAACTCACATGCTGCGCGAAGCGCGTAAGTGCCACCCATGCAATAGCCCGAAATTCCGAAATGCGAGATGTCGAATTTTGCACGTGCCGCGTCAATTGCATTCTTTATGGTATCCAACCCGTCTTCGATTTTTGTCTCGTTCATAAGCTTTGAGGCTTCTTCCGGATCAGTGGCAACCTTGCCACGATATAAATCAGGCGTGATGGCGATAAAGCCTTCATTGCTATATCTTTCGGCTATGTCCTTAATGTGGTCATTCAAGCCCCAATATTCTTGAATCAAAAGAACCGCCTTTGTGTTTTCATCAATGTTGTCAGGCGTAGCAACAAACGCGGTGCTTGAGCCACCAGCCGTTTCAAAGTTTAATGTTTCTGTTTTCATAATAGTTTTTTTCCAATAATATAAGTGAACAAAAGTTTATGATGAAGGCAGGCTTCGAAACTTTGCGAATCTAACCGTTTGACCTGCAAAATCACAACCTTTTTGGGTAATGGCGCAGCGCAAATCCTGCCACTTCAATCAAAAATAAAACTCTTCTCTTAACTATATTATTACGCCTTTTTGTTTTTTATTGATAGTGCCGAAACAGCGCGATGCAATCGTTTGTGCATTTTTACGAATAAAGATTCATTGGGCGGGTCAGCAATTCAAAGGGATTTTCAACGTTTAATGCTTCCTGCACAAAAAACGGTTCGCCAGCTTCTACGCCTATTAAGCTTCCAAAATATCGCGAACGGTTTTCAAGTTCATCAACAAAGCGTTTATTTGTGAGCCGTGTTTCTGGTTCGATTGATGTGGGATCATAAAACTGTGATTGATGCGCACGAATTGCTGAAGTTTTGGTTTCCAAAAACTCTGAAATATCAACAATAAACGAAGGCACAACACGCCTCGAAAAAACACTGTGCGCAACACGCGGTATAGCGATTCGGTCCAGCCCGAACTCACCATCGAATTTCTTCATTGATGAAAGTCTGGCGGCTTCGCGCACAAGCTTTGTAATGTGATTGTGGTCAGGGTGCGGATCGCCGAATTGATGTGTAAAAATTACACGTGGTTTCACTTGCCGCAAAACGCGAACCAATGCAATTCGCGATTCGTCATCGGCAAATACATGTCCATCCGGAAGTTTTAAGTTAATTCGGTGGCTTACTTGCAATATAGCGGCGGCTTCGGCGGCTTCAATCGCCCGACGTTCGGGCGTGCCACGCGTACCCATTTCGCCACGAGTAATATCCAATATTCCGGTGCTGTATCCGAACGATTTCATCTTTAAAAGCGTGCCGCCCACTGATAAATCCGCATCGTCCGGATGAGCAAAAATCGCCAATACATCAACGTTTTTCATATCTAAATTTAACAGCAAAATCTCACGATGTGCAATTTAGGCGCGTTTCTGCTTTGCCTTATGGTATTCAAATAATGTTTAATTTTTTGTGATGGAAGTTACGGTTTTAGGTTCAGGCAGCGCAATTCCCCAAGCGCGGCGTTCAAGTTCAGGCTATTGGGTAGAAACTTCGGTGGGTTCAATTGCGCTTGATTTTTCTGCCTCTTCTATAAAACGGATGGCGGATGAGAAACTGAATTGGGCGAATTTGGATGTAATTTGGATTTCGCATTTTCACCTTGACCATCTGGCTGGTGTAGCGCCGTTTTTGTTTGGAACAAAGTATGCAAACGAAACGCGTTTGCGCAAAAAGCCACTGCGAATTTTTGGTCCGCGCGGGGTTGAAGAAAGAATCAAGCTCCTTTCTGTCGGGTTTGAAATATCGACCCTTCCGTTTAGCCTTGAATTCACAGAAGTGGAACCACGCAAGAAATTCGAAATTCTTCCCGGTGTTGAAGCCGCGACATTCTCTACTCCGCATACGGTTGAAAGTCTCGCAATCAGAATAATGGATGCAAACAGAAAATCTTTGGCATACAGCGCAGATACCGGTTTTACAAAAGAACTGGCGGTGTTTGCGTTAAATGCCGATTTGTTTATTTTAGAATGCGGTTTTCCGGAAAATAAGCCGGTCGAAACGCATTTACAGGCAGATGAGGCAGTTTGGTTGGCACGTGCTTCAAAAGCAAAGCTAACAATGCTTACACATTTTTTTCCGGAATGGGATGTGGCAGATTTTGGTGCAATGGTGGAAGCGCGCTCCGGCAAAGCGAAAATAATCGAAGCTTTTGACGGATTAAGAATTGAAGTCTAGGCGTGCGATGAACCAATTCCACGGTAGATTTCGGTAAAATGTTTGTACGTTACGGTCAAAATCGCAACAACCGGAATTGCCAAAAACACACCGGGAATTCCTGCAATTTGCTCGCCGACAATTATCGAAATAATTATCGCAAGGGGATGTAGATCAATTCCTCCGCGCACAATTCTAGGATAAGTAAAATTGTCGTGCACGATTCTCAGCACAATCAAAAATGCCGCCGCCCACAAACCATTCCATGGTTCGTCCGAAAATATGCCGATCAAACTCGCAATAATTCCTATTGCTAACGGACCAAGCAGCGGTATAAATTCGAAAAGACCCGCAAGAACGCCTAAAAGAACGGGGTAATCCAACCCAATAATTGAGAACCCGATTGTGCAAATTCCCCCAACTATAAAGCAGGAAATCAATTGCGCGCGCGTATATGCCGCAATAGTTTTGTTAATATCGTTTAAGATTGCTTCGGTTCGCGCCCGCCATCTTCCGCTCGGCAGGTTGTCAAGAAACGAAAACCGCAGCTGGTTTGCATCTTTTAAGAAATAAAACGCAAAAATCGGAACAAGCAAAAACCACGGAACATACATTAAATAAACAACGGTTCCGGCAATTGCCTGTGTGGCTTCTTCCACAAATTTTGAAGTATTTGTGTTTATCCTATCTTCCATTTCTTTTGAAAGCATCAACCGTTCATATCGCTGGTTTAGGCGCGCGGCACTATCGCGAAACATTTGCGAATAACCCGGAAAATTTTCGCGCAAACGGTTTGCCTGCCTTGTTACCGCGGGCGCAAGCAAGCTTAATCCTATCGAAAACGCGCCAAAAACAATTACATAGGAAATTAAAATTGCCAAAGAACGTGGCATAAATTTTTCAATTTGGCGTGCCTTGAACGGCTTACGAATAAAGCTAACGAGCGGATCGAGCAAATATGCGATGTAGATTGAAATCAGAACAAGAAATAGAACAAAGCTTGCCAAATAAATTCCATAAACAACAAGTGCACCTATTACGATACCCAAAACCGCAATAAAAACGATCTTTATAATGCCCAAAGTGCTTGGCGTAAAATTCACCACCACCGGATTTGAATGATCCGGCTGTTCGCTTTGAGTGGCGTTTACGTTTTGTTGATTGGATTTATCCAACTTACCTTACTCCTTGTTTGAATTCTGCTTCGCCTTTTTTCGCGCTTCAATTTCAGCCGCAGAACGCGAATGATCATCAAAATCAAACCGTTGCTTAAAATCAACAAGCGTTGTGGAATCAAGATCGAAATTTGTTCCTATAAATACAGCCTTGTTGTCATCGGTTTTTCGTCTCCGATTTACCTGCGTTGTACGCTCTGAAATATATTTTATGTCTTCTGACGTTAGTGCTTCGCCGCTTTTGCTACGGATTTCATAGATGTAATCAAAATTAGCGGTCGCAAACGATTGTAGTATTTCCTCTGATTCAGATTTCTTAACAGTTGGGGAAGGAGCAGGCGATTGGTTTGATTCCGGCGAGCTTCCACTTCCGCACGCAAACAATATTGTCGCAAGCAACGTAATGAACAAGCCGATGCCATATTGATGAAAACAACTAAGGTTTTGACGTTTTTGTTTCATTCGCTGGTGTCTCAGGCTGCGGATCGCCGCCGGTGTCCTGATCCGGATCAATCACATCCGGGTTGTCTTCTTCGTCTGGATCGGCTGCCGCGCTGTTATCGGTTTTTTCTGCAGCGTCCAACGCTTTTTGTTCGTCAGAAGTTTCGGGCTCCGTACCCGGTGGAGCGGGTGGATCGCCTTGTTCATCCCTGATTCTTAAGATTATCGCATCTTTATCTTCGTAAATTATTTCAGCCCAGCCACTTTCCAAAATCTTTGCCACAAACGTAACATTTTCTTTGGCATCGGTGAACACAAATTTTGAGCCGAATTTTTCACGAATCAGCGGACCGGGGTTGTCCACCTTTCCGGCGGTTATATCTTTCAAAAGTCCCAATAATTCAGGATTCTTCGAATATAAATAATTTGGATCCAATCCATAAACATAGTTATGAAGCTGATCGTAGAAAAACAACTTTGGAAAATCGTCCCAATTGCAGTTAAAAATTCGTTCACCGGCGGGTATGTGTTGTGCCTGCCATGTGATGGCGTTTGCATATTTTTCGGGCGGTTCGTTTTTCTTGATAGATGAAACAAGCCCGACTTGTTCAATTGATAACTTTGGAATATTTACCCCGATAAAGTTGAAATAAAAGATGCCAATCAAAACTGCGCCGATTACCCACGGTGTGTATTGCCACACGTGTGACCAAATATCGGTTTTTTCAGGTAATTTTTGAACGTCAAGATACGGGTCCAAATCACGACGAAAATCTTCCGGCAGTTCGAACACGGGCTTCTTGAAAAACGCTGTCCAACTGAAAGCAAAAAACAAAATTGCAAACGGCGGAAAATATTCCGCAAGCCGTTTTGAACGAAACATCCAGATAAGTAAAAGCGTTGAAAAAACAAGGAAAAAAGTAGCTTTTTCGGGCAGACGTCGTTGTTGCGGGCGATACATAATATAACCCACCAACATTGCAATCAGCGCCACGGAAAGATGCGTAAGCAGCTGAACGCCCGAATACGGATACCATTCGCCGCCGACCGAAACTTCAATCGAACCAAATTTTGTTGCAAAATGTTCCAGAAAAAGTCCGATGTTTTGCGGAAAATACGGATTGATGATGTTACCTAAAATTATTCCTGCGGTTGTATATGCAAGCGCTTTCCATTCAAAAGTGCCTTCATCAATCAAAACAACCACAAACCAAATGCCGGCGATTACAAAAATCAGCGGAAACAGGCTGTATGTCCAGACAAAAATAAAACTAAGCGGTAAGAGCCAAAAATACTTTCGTTCAAACAAAAGATAAATTCCCGTGACCGTATAAATAATGGTTAGCGGAGGCGCCTTTGCCATATTCATTCGATAGAAAAACGGGTTTGCGCAAGTTAAGATAGCAAGCAACCACAAAAGCAAATACTTCACTTTATACCGCCACAACAACCAATAGACAGAAAAGATTGCTAACGTGCCAAAAACTATTGTGGAAACTTTTGCAGCGGTAATTGGTTCAAAAAACCACAAAAACGGAATTTGCAACAAATGAAACAGAAAATGATGATCTGCATAATCTTGCGGGTTTAGAACCGTTAGCGGAAGCCACGTAAATTCCGGCAACCATTTAAATTGGCTAAAGTTGTTCCACAGCAAAGAACTCCAACGAATGTGGTAGTAACCATCCTGATCTCCACAACAAATGGCACGCGTGGAATACTGAAGCAAAATCATCAAGAGAAGGATTGCAAAAAACCCAAACACCAAATAAACCATTTGGATCGCCTCGGGTGTTTCCAGCCAATGCGCAAAGGTTTTCTTGTCTTTGCCGCTTTTACGTGAATCAGTGGTATTGTCTAATTCAACAAATTCGGTTTCGTTGTTATATTCGGCATTTTCCTCTAACGGTTCGCCATCGTCATTTCCTAAAATGCTGTTCATATTTCCTTTTTTACGAGTGGGATGACTGAATTGTCCTAAATTAGGTGCAGAATCCAAAAAAACAAAATATCACTTTTCGCGCAAAAACGCATTTGCAAAATTTGAAGTAAAGAACCTAAAATCTTGAATTTATGTATCCGAAAGGGAATTTATTTATCAAAACCGCGCACGGCAGGTTGGAAGCAGTTCTAAAGAAGCCGCTTGAAGAACCGCGCGGGCTTGCGCTTGTTTGTCATCCGCATCCGTTGGGCGGTGGCACAATGCACAATAAAGTGGTTTTTCGCGCGGCAGCCGGCTTGGTTGATGCAGGTTTGGCAACGTTGCGTTTCAACTTTCGTGGCGTGGGTGCATCAACGGGAAAGCATGATGACGGAATCGGCGAAAAGCAAGATGTTTTGGATGCATTAAATTACATAACGCAGCAATATCCGGCATTGGGTGTAACGTTTGCAGGCTTTTCTTTCGGGTCGCGGTTCGGGCTTGAAGCGGTTATCAATAATCAACGAATTTCTCGCTTTATCAGCATCGGAACGCCCGTTGATAAATATCACGATTACGATTTTTTGCTTGAACTTCGTAAACCAATTCTTTTTATTCATGGCGACCAAGACGAATTCGGATCGCTTGAAAGTCTTGAAGCATTGGTAACAAAAGTGGCGGCAGTTACGGATACCACCGTAAAAATTTTCAATAACTGCGGACATTTTTTTGACGAACACTTAAATGAACTTCGCGTTTGCATACGTGATTGGGAGTTGGCAAAACAACGCGAGGAAACGTCTTAGAATTATGGAACACAACGAAAAGGAACAAGAGCGCCTTAGAAACGCCGCGATACGATTGACGATGATGCCGCGAGACACAAACCACCATGGAACGATTTTTGGTGGAGTTATTTTGAGTTACATCGATGTTGCCGGTGGTGTTGAAGCAGTAAGGCACACCGGACACGGTAGGTTTGTAACCGTTGCGATGAAAGAAGTTATCTTCCATGAGCCCGTTTATGTGGGCGATCTTGTAAGCTTTTACGCAACAACCACAAAGGTCGGAAATACATCGATTACGATTCGCGTAATCGTTGAAGCCGAACGTTTTGGTTCCATGGGGCAAGTGGTGCGGGTTACCGAAGCAGAAGTAGTATTTGTTGCCGTTAACGAAAACCGCGAAAAAATCTCGCTGAAGAATGTACTAAGGTAGCCGAATAAACGTAGCGCGTTTAGCGTGTTTGGAAGTGCGAACTTCTTCCGGCAGTTAATTTGACGGCTTTTTTGTAATTGCATTCGGCATTTTCCTGACCACTTCTGCGGTTTTTTCGTCCAATTTATATATCGTAACGGAAGGAATGCCACCAAGGTTTATGCGTGCAAACGGAATGACCTCTGCGGATAAATATGCGACGATTTTTTCGTTACTAAAATATCTGCGACCGCGCGCAAATACGATAAAATCGCCGGCGTTTATTTTTTCAAGTTGTTGGGGATCAGATAGCGAAACGGATTCGATTTTGTTTCGCCCGGAATTTTCAAAATAGAATTTATAAAGCCCCGGCGTTTCGCTATACACGCGTATTTTTGCGTTTGTGCCGGTTGCAATCGCATTTACCGCATTGCTTGTGCTTGAATCGTAAAATTCATCGTGCGGAAAATAGAATCCGGCGTTTTCCGTTCCGCCACCCGGCAAATTTGTAAACAAGCGGTAATCGGGCGCAACCTTTACGCTACTTAAAATCGAGCTCGCAAGCACAAATGCGGCGAAAAATGTCGCCAATTGCATACGGTGCTTACCGCCGAGCAATTTTGTTGAAATCGTGTCGCTTAAATATACGCAACCGATTGCGGCGATAATCAAAATCAATGGCTGCGCCACCGTAAAATAACGCATAAACTTTCCGCCGATTACGGAAAAAGGCAAAAACCACATAATAGCCCAGAAAAACAAGAAAATTCTTCCGTCACCGGTTTTTCTTTGAAACAGAAACAAAACACCCAATAGAAAAAAGCTTAAGGTTATTAGAGGAGTTTTAACCGCGATAAATACGAAATAGAAATACCAGGGAACACCGTTGAACCATAACGTGATTTTGTTGCGGTAAAGGGTGCCCATAAATTCATAAGAATCGTGCGCGATGCGATTTTCGGTGCCGAAAGTAAGAATGTTGTGCCAAGTTTCGGGCAATAAAATTGTTGGGTTAAGGACAAGAAACGAAACCCCAAGCACCAAAAAAAAACAAAACCAGCGAACCTTTCCGATTTGCCATTTTCTGCGTGAGATTACTTCGGTTACTTCGTAATAGGCTACCGGAATTGCCAAAATATGAATTAAGTATTTTGATGCGAGCATCGCTCCAAAGCTTGCACCGGCAGCCCAAAGGTACCTCGCCCAGTTCTTGTTTTCGTGTTCGGAAAGTGTTTGACTTCTAACCCAAAAATAACAGCCCGTTAAGAAAAAGAAAAGCAAAAACGAATCTTCTTTTGCGATCCGGTCAAACCCGATTGCGTTCGGATCAAATGCCCAAAATGCAGCAGCAAACAAGCCGGTTGCTTCACCGAAAAATTCGCGTATCAAAAGAAAAATCATCAAGCACGTAAGCGTGCCGATTAATGCGGTTGGAAACCTAAGTGCGGCTTCCGAAGTAATTTTTTGCGATGTGGTTACGCCACCATAATTATTATAAATATGTGCGATTGAAACACTTACGGTCTGCATGCCCTTCATCAGGAAAGGGTGCTCACCATTTTCTCCGGAAAGACCGCCGTAGATGTAATGCTCCACAGTTTCAAATTTGTTTAGCTCATCTTCGCCAAAACTTTCCCTGCCCAAATCAAAAACGCGCATCGAAAAACCGCCGATGCAAATTATCACCAAAACCAAAATAAGATACCGAGACGACAATTTACCGCCAAAGCTTGGAAACTTTTCGCTTGTAATTCCCGCGGTAAGCGCAAGTGATGCTTCTTTTTGGTATTTAGCCATATTGCGAATAACTATTTTGCAGATAAAAGGCGTGTTACGCTAATGTTACATTCAATTGGGATTTAAACGGAAATGGCACTGAAAATAATTGCGGCAATTTTGCTTCTAACCTGGTTTGCACTCGTGTTGCTTGGCAAAGGCGGTTTTGTGCATATGCTGTTTTTGGTGGGGATAGTTATTGTAGGAATTTTGCTTACAAAAGAATACAGACGCAGAATTTGAATCTGTCCGTTAGCGACGTGAAATTGACTTTGAAGTTTTCAGAACCCCTGTCCAAGCCAATATCGCCGCACCAACAACTGTCCAAAAAATAATCGCACCTCGTCTTACAAATGCGAGTGCAATGCCCACTGCCGCAGAATAACCAAGCGCGCGCAAGATTAGCGCATTTCCACCTTCATAAACGCCAACTGTTCCCGGCACAAAGCTAAAGGCAAAGTTTATGACCTTTGTAAGTGCCTCAATAATAAATGCTGAAAGAAAAGTGGGGGAATAACCTAAGAACGTAAGAGCTGCGAAAACCTCAAAAATGCTCAAAAAATGGGCGACCCAAATTAAGCCGAAAATTGCTAAAAAAGTTCCACGCCTGTTTTCAAATGTGTCATGAACATTTGTTTCCAGCTGCTCAATCCAATCACGTTTTGATGAAACAAATTTTGGCGACAAAGAACGTTGCTCTGCCTTTCTTATCAGAAAAGAAATTGGTTTTATTCGAAAATATGCAGCCAGAAAAAGCCCGATAATAGAAAGAATTCCAAGCGCGGAAATCAGCAACAAAGCGGAATTTATTTGTTCTGAATTGGCGTATTTTAGTGCCATCGCGATGGAACCAACTATCATAATCAGCAGCACCGAAAGATAATACAAAAGATTGTCAATTATTACGGCGGCACCGCTATTTGAAAGCGGCATAAACTTTCTAAGAAGTGCGGCTTTTGTTGATTCACCCAAAAACGGACCCGCAAATGTCATAAAACTTACCGATTCGCCACTTAACCTTACAGCCAACACACTTTGATATTTAAAGGTTCGCAAATGCTTTGGAACCGCCAGATATAGACAATATGCACGTATAAAATGGCGCGCGCCGTTTAAAACCAAGATTACCAAAAAGCCCCAGCCGATTTTGGAGATAGTTGAATAAATCGATTCAAAACCAACCTTATAAACCAAAAAGCAAAGAAACAAAACACCAAAAATCAGTGCGAAAATCTGCAAATATATAAGTTTAGAATATCTGCTTTTTCTCATTGCAGTAACGTTTTCGGTTTCTTGAAAGTTCAAGTGAAGCTCTCCATGAAATCCCAAACGTGCAAATATAATTATTAAAAATTTGTGCTTGGGTGGTAAAATTATTCAAACCAGGTTAAATCAACCAAAATTATATCAAAAATAAAACATTTCGCCCCTTTGTGCGGGCGACTTAAAATCAAAGGAGATTTAGTTAATGCCGAGAATTATTGCGGAAACCGCGAATGGTGAAGTTGCTTTCGAAGCTGAAGAAGGACGCAAGTTGGTTTTGTGCCTTGAAGATAACGGAATTGATATTCTGCACCGTTGCGGAGGAAATGCACGCTGCACAACCTGCCGCGTTGAAGTTTACGAAGGCGACCCGGGTCCGATTTTGGATGCGGAAAAGGCAATATTGGAAGCAAAATCCGATGTAGATGAACGAACACGGCTTTCGTGTCAGGTTCGTGTAAGCGATGATTTAAAGGTAAAAGTTATTAACCAAGCAAGCGTAACGGGAATGGAGCCCGGCTCGCGCCCGGAAGAATAAAACGCATGCGCAATAGGTTGATTGTTTTATCAAACATTCGAATTTGCAAATAATTAAAACCGGCAAATGTTATAGAAATATTTGCCGGTGTGCTTGGCAACAGCTATTGAAAAACCTATGGCAAATTTAGCTACAAATTTTGCGGGAATAAAAACTCCGAATCCTTTTTGGCTTGCATCCGCACCGCCAACAAATATGGGTTCGATGATTGAACGCGCGTTTGATGCCGGCTGGGGCGGCGCAGTTTGGAAAACCCTTGGTGAACCCATCGTCAATGTTTCTTCACGGCTTGCTTCCATTGATTATTCAGGAAATCGCTTGGTGGGCTTAAACAATATTGAGCTGATTACCGATAGATCGCTGGAAGTAAATCTCAAGGAAATAAGAGAATGCAAAAGAAAATATCCGGACAATGCGCTGGTAATTTCTTTGATGGTGGAATCAAAACGCGAGGCTTGGCAAGAGATTGTAAAACGCGTGCAGGATACAGGCGCAGATGGTTTTGAGCTCAATTTCGGGTGTCCACACGGAATGAGTGAACGCGGAATGGGCGCAGCAATGGGGCAGGTTCCGGAATATACCGAAATGGTTACAAGTTGGGTAAAAGAAGTTTCTGAACTACCCGTAATTGTGAAACTTACACCGAATGTAGCCAACATTCTGCCGCCGGGCAAAGCCGCGATGAACGGTGGCGCCGATGCCGTTTCCTTAATAAACACTATTAACTCGTTAATGGGTGTTGATTTGGAAACGATGGTTCCATACCCGAATGTTGGCGGAAAAGCCGCGCACGGCGGTTATTGCGGACCCGCCGTTAAACCAATTGCATTAAATATGGTTTCGGAACTCGCGCGCGATTCCGAATTCAATATTCCAATAAGTGGAATCGGCGGAATTTCCACGTGGCGAGACGCGGTTGAATTTATTTTGCTCGGCGCCGGAACGGTACAGGTTTGCACCGCCGTTATGCATTACGGTTACCGAATCGTAGAAGATTTAATCGATGGACTTAACAATTACCTTGATGAAAAAGGAATAGCCGGTATTGATGAACTCATAGGAAAATCGGTTGAATGCGTTACGGATTGGGGAAATCTAGACCTCAACTACAAGGTTGTTGCCGCAATAGATCACGAAAAATGCGTGCAATGCAATTTATGTCATATCGCATGCGAAGATGGCGCGCACCAGTGCATCAACTTAGAAATGCTTGGCGAAAGAAAACTACCGGTTGTTGATGAAGTTGAATGTGTCGGCTGTAATTTATGTTCGTTGGTTTGTCCCGTTCCCGAGTGCATTACGATGAAACGGCTGGATGATGGTTCAAACCCGACTTCATGGAAACAGTATTTGGCGGGTGAAGGCAAATTGAACCGAAATGGACACGGTTGATTTACGTTCAGAACGCAACACCAGTTCACAAAAGCTCGCCGATTGCGATTTTTCATCATCGAATCATTGTTGTAAAGCCGATTGCGCCAACATTATCAGGCGAAACGAACGACAGTGTTCCTGAAGGAATTCGCCAACGAACAGCCCTTACGTTTCTGTCGTAGCCTGTCTGCGCACTTCCGCCGCCACTAATCGGTGTGTATCCCCAAGTTGCCACCGAAGGGTTTTGCGGATCGAAATCGTTTGAATATTCTGTCACAAACGTTAACGCTGTTGTTCCCGCATCCGCATACGCCGAACCAAGTTTAAAATCGGTTTCCGCCGGAACGCTATCAACCAAAATCAGATTGTATACTCGTTTGCCGCCGTTGTTTGTAAATTCGACCTTATAAGTTAAATCCGTGCCCGGTTGCTGAGATTCCGTCATACAATCTGCCGGCATCGTGCAAGACTTGATGAGAACGATATTTGGCGGCGCAAGCAAATCCGTATCAGTTGAGGAATTGTCTGATGTATCGGGGTCGCTACTTGCCGGTGACGACGTAACCGTTGCCGTGTTGGTTAAATTGCCCGTAAATGTTTCCGGAACGCTGAGATTCAATGTGTAGCTTATGCTGGCTCCAACCGGCAATGAAGTTTCCGAATCGTTTATGCTGCCGGTTCCCGAGGCGGAGCAGCTTCCGCCGTTTGTACCGGTACAGCTCCAGTTAGCGGTTGAGATACCGGAAGGTAAATTGTCTGCCACCAAGAAACCTTGCGTGCCGAATGTGCCACTGTTGGTTACAACAATGGTGTATGTAACGGTAGAACTCGGCTTATATGTATCGGAATTATCAGTTTTTGAAATTGCCAAGTTTGAAGGAAACAACAACGGTTGTGAATTGCATCGCGCACCATCGTTCAAGCTACTTCCGGGCGCTTGTGAAATATATGTTTGCGCGCCTGTCGAAACGTTTATTTGGTAGAATCCGCCGGAATTCGGAGTTGCAAAAAGTCCGTTTGCGGAACCAAACATTGCGCCAACTGTGCCAAGCGTGTTAGCGCCAAGAATGGTTGATGCCCCCGTTACGGGGTCTATTTTGTAAATCGAGGCATTAGTGGTTGCGGTATAAAGATACCCGTTATACCAGGCAATATCCGTTGTTGTGCCCGTGAAATTTGTAAGCGGTATTCCGATTGCGGTCATTGAGGGTATATCTATTTTATATATTTTGTTCGTAACAGTTGCCTTTACGTAAAGATCGCCGGTCGGCGAAAAATCGGCGGCATTGTAATCTCCCGCTGGCAATCCGGTGACTGCGCCAAGATTTACGGATGTGGCATTGGCACCGATTCGAATCAAATTTGTTGAACCATATTGAATTGCGTATAAATAAGAATCGTTTGGCGAATATCCCAAAGATGTAAAGAGATAATTGGTTTCTCCCTGACTAGTCCATACGAAAGGGTTGCTTGTACCCTGTGTAAGGTAAATCGACGAATTGGTTGAAACCGACGGTGAACGAGTCAAATACAGATCGTTGCCGCAAGAATTTAGCGCGGGCTGTGCGGTAACTTCGGTTATGGCAGTTGCGCAGTGGTTTGAATCGGTACAACTAATTCCCGGAGTTGGTGCAACACCCAAGTTAAATAGATCGCCACCGCCGCCAATGGAGGCATAGTTTGTAACACTTCCAATAGCGGTGTTGCTACCGGGTATCACCGGCAAGGTGATGTTGCCCGTGTTTGAGCCAACCACGTTTGAGAGCGTGCTTGTTGTGGTGCATGTTACGGCTTGAACCACATATGTGCAGCTCCACGTAAGTCCGTTATTTGTAACGTTATAGGTGCCTGTCCACTTTGGAATAAAGCCAGCCGGAAGCACATCTTTAACGGTAATCTGTCCGATTGACGGCAAAATACCTGTATTCGAAACAGCCAGCGTATAAGAAGAAGTTGTGGCACCAATTGTCCAAGGTCCGTTGCTTGATTTGACGATAGTTAACGATTGCGAATTCGCACGGTAAACGTTCACAACACAGATCAAGAAAAGCAAAATAATGAACTGAATTTTTCTAAACATCGCGATAGCATCGGTTCAAGTGATTTTGACGAGCTACAGCCGGGTTTTTATATACATTTTTTTCCTGAAATAACAGCTAATGAATGATTTAGGCTAAACACATCATTAACTTCTTTTTTTGTATTAATAGCATTGCAATCGCGCAAAACGCGCGCTCTGTGGGAGTAAACACATAAGCAAACGCCTTAGTTTTCTTAGATTTTAAAAAAATACTGCCCAAAGGTTTATTGCAGG
Source organism: Pyrinomonadaceae bacterium (assembly GCA_047973305.1). Classification (GTDB taxonomy): domain Bacteria; phylum Acidobacteriota; class Blastocatellia; order Pyrinomonadales; family Pyrinomonadaceae; genus Aridibacter. Next base: position 8,959 of record JBKEBT010000084.1, on the reverse strand, counting down.
CTGCCGTCAATGGAAAAAAAATGGCTAATATGCGGCTTACTACGCTTGCAAAATTACATTTTGAACTCGATTCTTCCTTTTTGTGAATTTGAGGTGCTGTAAACATTATAAATATTTTACAACAATGTTGTAAAATATCAATGCAACTTATCTAATCAATATCAAGCAATATTTTTTCTAAATCTGCGGAATCAAGTCGATATTCTTCTCCGCAAAACCCGCAATCCATAACCGCACCGCCATCAGTTTCAAGCATATCTTTCACTTCTTGCTTTCCGAGCGCGGTAACCAGCGAAACAGCGCGCTCAAATGAGCAATTACAAGCAAAGCCAATGTCATCTTCCGTGAGAATCTTATAATCTATTAAGCCCAACACAAGTTTTATAAGGTCTTCCGCAGTTGCTCCTTCCGCAACCGCCGTTGTAACTTGTGGCGCATGTCGAATTGTGTCGTCAATCATTGTAATTACATTTTCATTTGCACCGGGCATCATTTGCACCATTACGCCTCCGGCTGCTTTTACAAACGGCTTTTCATTTTGTAGCAAAACGCCAAGCATTACTGCGGATGGAATTTGTTCGGAGTTTACAAGATATGAAGCGAAATCTTCCGCTATTTCACCCGAAACCAATGGAACGGAGCCGATATATGGGTCTTTATGAAGTCCCATTTCAAAACCGCTTTCGCGGATTACGTAGAATGTGCCATTGCCCACAACTGCGGCAACATCAAATTTTCCGTCATCTCGAAGTGGTGAATCAGCCTGCGTATTCTTTACATATCCGCGAACGGTACCGGCGGGCACAGATTCCGCCACAATTCCGCCGATTGGTCCATCGGAATCAATTCGAACCGTTAATCGATCAAATTCCTTGAATGAAGCACCTAGTAAAAGCGTGCCTGTAAGTGTGCGTCCAAGCGCGGCAGAGGCAGTTGGCGATGTTCCATGCCTTTGAACCGCTTCGGCAACCGTTTCGGTTGTAACCGCCGCGATAATTCGCACCGTACCTCCCTCGGCAACCGCGTGTATAAGTTTATCCATTTGGTTAGTTAGGCATTAAGTACGGAATATTGTCAAACCACAGCCGAGCTGAAAGAATTAAATCTTCACGAATTAAATTTTTTTCAATGATAAAAAAAGTTTACAAGCCAAAAGTTAAAGTATTTCTTGAACTTACAGGATATTTAGGCACTGTTTAACACGCTAACACAATATATTGTGGTATTTTTATATTGACAAGTGCATCTTGTACGGGTACTATTCTCAACACTTGGTAAGGAAGCAGACAAAATCGAGCCCCAAAACTCGTGTTAGTTGATCCTTCAAAATCCGCATTTTCAAATGCAAAAATCATAAAATGAGCTCAAAGCATAACGGCTTTGTTGTCTTCAAAATCGAATTAAAGGGGAATGTATATGAGTACAGTTTTCGAATCAGCGGTGTCGGCAAAATTCGCCGAGAGAAATGGAAGCGGTTTCGCATCGGCTTCAAAGCGCGTCGCCGAATCACTTGGTATGAATGCTGAAAAGGTTATTTCAAAAAGATATTCGCTAAAAGATGCTAAAGGCGAACCGCTAGAAAGTTGGACGGATATAGTTTATCGAGTTGTGGGGCATGTTTCGACCGCGGAAAAAGATACCGTAATGCGCGATTTTTTCTTTAATTCGATGGTTGAAGTAATGCTCAACCGCGAATTTGTTCCAAACACCCCGTGTTTGGTAAATGCCGGTAAACCAAAAGGTCAACTGGCGGCTTGTTTTGTTTTAAACGTTCCGGATTCGATTCAAGGCATAATGGAGCACGCCCAGAATGTTGCGATTATTCATCAAACCGGTGGCGGAACCGGAATGACGTATGAATTTTTGCGTCCTTCGGGTTCAATGGTAAACTCCACGCGCGGTGTGGCATCCGGTCCGGTTAGCTTTATGAACATCGTAAACGGTACAACTGAAGTTGTTAAACAAGGTGGTGTAAGACGCGGCGCCAATATGGGTATTTTGAGCATCAAGCACCCCGATATTCTTCGTTTTATACACGCCAAGAACGATCAAACTTCGCTTACAAACTTCAATATTTCAACAACAATTACCGATGATTTTATGGATGCGGTTGAAGCAAAGGCTTGGTACCAAACCGAATTTGACGGCGAAGCGTGGAATCAAAATATCTTTGATGAAGCGACAGGTGCGGATTACTTGGTTTACCGCAGACCGGATGGCACAACGGTAACTTTTGCGGATAAAGAAGCTTTTAGACAAGCCGAACTTTCTGAATGCTCAATCGAAGAACCACCTGCACCGGGAATGGTCTATGCACCGGATATTTGGAATCGAATTGTGGCATCAGCACATAAATATGCGGAACCTGGGGTGATATTCATCGATGAAGTGAATCGCCACAACCATATGAAGGCGACAATGGGTCCGATTTATGCGTGTAACCCGTGCGGTGAACAGCAATTGCACTTTAATAATTCGTGCAACCTTGGTTCGATTGATCTTTCGAAGTTTTTTAACGGTGACGGTGGCGAAACAAATGCCGAAGAAAGCATAAATTGGGAAAAATTAGCGCATGTAACGCATATGTGCACGCGATTTCTTGATAACGTGATAGATGCCGGACACTTTCCGTTACCGGAAATTGATGATGTTGTACAACGCACGCGTCCGGTTGGGTTGGGAATAATGGGTTTTGCCGATCTTTGCTTGAAAATGGGCGTTACTTACGGCGAACAAGATTCGCTTGAATTGATAGATAAGGTGATGGGTTTTGTTCGCAAAGAAGCGTGGAAGGCATCACTTGAGCTTGGCGCGGAAAAGGGAACGTTTCCGGAATTTGAGGGAAATCGTGAATCCTATGCAAATTTTATTTACAACAACATCGGCATTTCGCGAAACATTCCGCTAACGCCGCGCAATTATGAAGTAACAACAATCGCGCCAACCGGCACTATTTCGCTTGTTGCAGAAACTTCATCGGGAATCGAACCCAATTTTTCTTGGGCTTATGTAAGGCGCGATACTCTTGGCGAACGTTTCTATGTTCACCCGCTTGCGGCTGAAGCTTTGGGCTTTGAAGTTGATATGAGCGATGAAGAATCAATAAAGAAGGCGGCGCAATATGTTGTGGAACATGAAGCTGAGTTGCCGCGGCATTTTGTTACCGCAATGGATATCACTTCGCATCAACATGTTCAGGTGCTGGGCGCTGCACAAAAACACGTGGATAATGCAATCTCAAAAACTTGCAATGGCGCAAAAGATGACACGGTTGAATCAGTAGATAAGCTTTACAAACTTGCGCGTGAATTAGGTTGTAAGGCGGTAAGTTACTATCGCGATGGCAGCCGTGAAGGTCAGGTGCTTACCTCTATGAAAACGGAAGATAAAAATAACGCTGAAACTGATGTGGTTGGTTCATCAGGCGAATATAAGGTTGTTGGAAATACCGAATCGAATGCTGACCGCGTTTTGCGTCCGCGCGAATTGCAAGGCTCAACATGGCGAATTCCCTTTGATGGACAAAACCTTTATGTAACCGTAAATCATGATGGAACTGAAGTATTGGAAGTGTTTGCAACGGGTCCTATTTCAGAAGGCGTTGGGCTTCTTGCATCAAAAATGCTTCGCGGTGGCTTTGATGTGCGCGAAGTTTCACGAAGCCTGAATAAGGTAACCGGCACACACGCCGTTTGGTTTAATGAGCGACTTTTAACATCACCTGAACAAGCCGTTGCGGAATGCTTGCTTCTTATTGATAGAAGGCTTAAAGGCGAACCTACAAGCGAAAGACAGGTGCTAAAAGCGGTTTCGGAAGCCGGTAACTCAGCTTCGGAGCGGAGTTCGAATATGTCGAGCATGGTTAGCAGTTGTCCGGAATGTGGCGGACAACTTGAGCGCGCTTCGGGCTGCGATTCATGCCGTGATTGTGGTTATTCAAAATGTAAGTAGATTGTTCGTCGTTTGCCTATTTGCCCGCTGTTGAAATTCCAACGGCGGGCTTTTTTGTGCTTGAGCTTAATTCACCTATGCGAATTTGTTAAGTTAATTAGACTGTCAAAATACCCTTGATTAGAAAACGATAAGAATTGAAAGTTGGCGTCATTATCAAAAAGTTTTCTACCCGACAGGAAAGTAACAATTGGCGTAATCAGACTTAATTACAAACATAAACGAACGTGTAAAGCGTAACCCGAAGCACGTCCGAATTCCAATTCGAAGTTAGATAATAAAAACTAAAATTGTTCCTGAGTTATTTTCCCTAGTGCAATCAAACATTGAAACCATTCATTCTAATTCCAAACATTTAGCTCTTCATTGGTTAATGTCGCAATCGCGCTAACCAAATACAACGAAAAAAAGAAAGGCGAGCAGAATAGAATTTGTTACTTGCTTTCATTTAAACGTCTAACGTTATATTGTGAAACAATGCCGAGAGTTTACGATAATATCGAAGACCACTTAACCAAAGGGCTTAATGAAACGCTTGAACTATCACAGCGAACAGACTTTTGTGTGGGATATTTTAACCTGAGAGGTTGGAAAGAAGTTGCAGATAAAATCGACAGCTTATCAGGTGCGACAGTTATTGAAGGTAAGGATGATGTTCACCGCATTTGCCGACTGCTTGTTGGAATGCAAAAAATGCCAATAGACATTTTACGTGACTACTTTTCAAAAGACGATGACCACATCATTGACCAAGCCGAAGCAGTAAAACTTAAAAAACGACTGGCACAAGAATTTAAAGACCAGTTGACAATTGGAACACCGACCGAAGCAGACGAAAAAGCATTGCGGAAGTTGAGCCAACAAATGAAGGACAAGAAAGTAGTTGTTAAACTGCATTTGCGTTACACACTTCACGCTAAACTTTATTTGGCTTATAGTAACGACAAACGAGTTCCGGTAGTTGGTTTTTTAGGTAGTAGTAACTTGACACTTGCCGGACTTGCAAAACAAGGTGAACTAAACATTGACGTAATGGACCAAGATGCAGCCAACAAGTTGGCTACTTGGTTTGACGACCGCTGGAAAGACCGTTGGTGCATTGACATCACAGAAGAACTTATTGAAATCATTGACAATTCTTGGGCTGCCGACAGATTGGTTTCACCCTTTCATATTTACCTGAAAATTGCTTACCACCTTTCAAGAGAAGCAAGAGCAGGTATCAATGAATTTAAGTTGCCAAAGGTTTTCCAAAAAGAATTATTGGAATTCCAACAGAAAGCGGTTTTGGTAGCTGCACACCATTTGCACAAACGTGATGGAGTTGTGATTGGAGATGTCGTTGGTTTGGGAAAAACCATTACTGCTACTGCATTGGCAAAACTTTTTGAAGATGATTTCTTTTTGGAAACGCTAATCATTTGCCCGAAAAACTTGGTTGAAATGTGGGAAGATTATGCACACAAATACCAATTGAGAGCAAAGGTGATTTCTCAAAGTAAAGTGCAAACCACTTTACCAAATTTAAGGCGTTACCGATTGGTGGTAATTGACGAAAGCCACAATTTGCGAAACGACCAAGGAAGTCGCTATCGTGCCATAAAATCATATTTAGAAGAGAACGACAGTAAAGTGATTTTGCTTTCGGCAACTCCTTACAACAAAACTTATTTAGATCTTTCCAATCAACTTCGTTTGTTCATTTCAGACGACAAAGATTTAGGTATCAGCCCTGAACGCTACATTGAAAGCATTGGCGGACAAGTTCAATTCACTTCACAGCATACCGAATCGTTTATCAGAAGCATCAAGGCGTTTGAGAAAAGCCATTTTTCAGACGACTGGAGAGAATTGATGCGTATGTATTTGGTTCGTAGAACAAGAAGTTTTATCAAAAACAATTACGCAGAAACCGACCCAACCAACGGACGTAAGTTTTTGACTTTTGCCGATAGCACAAAGTCCTATTTCCCCGACCGTATTCCAAAACGTGTTGAATATGTGTTTGACCCGAAAGACCCAAAAGACCAATATGCAAAAATGTATTCAACCAAAGTGGTTGACATTATTAACGATTTGGAATTACCGAGATACGGACTGCAACAATATTTAAATGAAAAACCTTTAATTAAACCAACAAAGGGTGAAGAACAAATAATGCAAAACCTTAGCCGTGCTGGTCGAAGGTTGATGGGCTTTTGCAGAACGAATTTGTTTAAGCGTTTAGAAAGCAGCGGTTATTCGTTTCTGCTTTCATTGAGCCGACACATTTTGAGAAACTATGTTTTTGTGTATGCTGCACAAAACCAATTACCAATTCCTATTGGCAAAAACATTTCGCAAAACTTAGATGATTACTTAGAGGACAGCGACACCGACAATGACGGTGAAGATAAAAACCATTTGAAACTCATCCTGAAAGAAGAAACCTATTTGCAAAAGGCAAAAGAACTATACACACTATTTGCCAGCGAAAGTTACAAAAACCGTTTCGACTGGATTAGAAGTGAGTTTTTCGCTGATTCATTACAGCAAAACTTAATCAATGACAGCAAAGAAATCATCAATATTCTGAATAAAGGAAAGGACTGGAGCCCTGATGAAGATAGACAGCTAAATGCTTTATACGAACTTTTAACCAAAACACACTGCAACGAAAAAGTTTTGGTTTTCACACAGTTTGCCGACACTGCTTATTACCTGACCGAGCAACTAAAAAATCGGGGCATCACACAAATTGAAAGTGTAACGGGCGATAATGAAAACCCGACTGGTTTAGCACAGCGTTTCAGTCCTCATAGCAACGAAAAATCTGAACTGATCGATAGCGATCAAGAGCTGCGGGTATTAGTAACAACCGATGTATTGAGTGAAGGACAAAACTTGCAAGATGCTCACATCATTTTGAATTACGATTTGCCTTGGGCTATTATTCGCCTTATTCAGCGTGCAGGTCGTGTTGACCGTATCGGACAAAAGGCAGAGCAAATTTTCTGTTACTCTTTTTTGCCTGAAGATGGTATTGAAGCCATTATCAATTTGCGTGAAAGATTGACCCATCGAATTAAGGAAAACGCCAATGTGGTGGGAAGCGATGAAACTTTTTTCGATGGCGACCCTGTAAACCTTGCAGACCTTTACAATGAAAAATCGGGCATTTTGGATGGTGAAGATGATGATACCGAAGTGGACTTGGCTTCATTGGCATATCAAATCTGGAAAAACGCCACAGATGCAAATCCTGAATTGAATAAAATTATTCCCGATTTGCCTAATGTGATTTACGCAACCAAACACAATGAAGAAGCACCAGAAAAAGAAGGTGTAATCGTTTACACCCGAACATCAGAAGAAAACGATGTATTGGCTTGGGTAGACAATAAAGGTAAAATCATTACCCAATCTCAACACACCATTTTGAAAGCGGCTCAATGCACACCTGATACTAAACCGAAATACAAATTGGAAAAGCACCACGAACTGGTGAAAAGCGGCATTGACTTTATTCGTGAAGAAGAAAAAAACACAGGCGGTTCATTGGGTAAAAAAACAGGCGTTAAGTATCGTGTGTATATGCGACTTGACCGCTATTGCAAAGAGTATGAAGGGACATTGTTTGTAAACGAGCAACTGAAAAAAGCAGTGGATGACATTTACAAATATCCTTTGAAAGAATTTGCAAGAGAAACCTTAAACCGACAACTCAAAGCAGGTATTTCAGACGACCAATTGGCAAACTTGGTGATTTCACTTCGTGAAGAAGATAAATTGGCAATTGTGAATGAAGATGAACAACCAAACAAAGAACCTCAAATAATTTGCTCATTGGGCTTAACCAACAGTTAGAATTATGACATTAGATAAAAAAGACTTTTCATCCTACATCAAGCAGTTCAACTTCCTTGAACTGTTTAATGATATGGGCTGGAATAATGATAAAACAACCCAACCCATTGTAGTTGACAATGAAGCCTACACCTTACAAGCAGTTGCCGAAAAAAGCGGTTTCAAAATCTTATTGTGCAATCCGCTTTCCAATGGCTTAATTCCTGACTACAACACACGCAAAAAAATTGAAACCAAAGTAACCAAGCTGTTTCAGGAGCATTTGATTATCTTTTTTGACACCAAGAAAACAGAACAGATTTGGCAATTGGTAGTAAGGCAATCGGGCAAGCCAACCAAGGTAACCGAAACCCGTTGGCACATCAACCAAGACCCTGAACTGCTTTACCAACGTGCTGCGGGAATTTTCTTTGAATTAGACGAAGAAGAACACATCACCATTATTGATGTTACCAAACGCATTGCCGATAACTTCCACCAAAACAATGAAAAAGTTACCAAGAAATTCTATACTGAATTCAAAAAGCAACACGGTGCATTTTTGGAATTCATCAAAGGCATTTCAGAGCAAGCCAATCAGGAATGGTATGCTTCATTGATGCTGAACCGATTGATGTTTTGTTACTTCATACAAAAGAAAGGTTTTTTAGACAATAACAAAAACTACCTGCGTGATAAACTGCTTGCTTGCAAAGCCAAAAAGGGAAAAGTAAAATTCTATTCCTTTTATCGTGATTTCCTTTTGGTGCTGTTTCACAAAGGTTTGAACGAACCACCAGTGGATGGTAGGCGATTGAGCGAAGTCGAAATCGAAATTGGTAAAATCCCTTACCTGAACGGAGGCTTGTTTGACGAACACGAACTGGAAAAAACCAATGCGGGCATTGACATTGACGATAAAGCATTTGAACACCTTTTTGATTTCTTTGACCAAGACGAATGGCATTTAGATACCCGCCACACAGCCAGCGGAAAAGACATCAACCCCGATGTGATTGGTTATATTTTTGAAAAGTATATCAACGACAGGGCAAATATGGGTGCTTACTACACCAAAGAAGATATTACCGACTATATCAGTAAAAATTGCATACTGCCCTATTTGTTTGACGAAACCAAACGCCATTATCCCAAAGCATTTAATGCAGATGCCGAGTTGTGG
>JBKEBT010000083.1:0-2778 GCA_047973305.1 Pyrinomonadaceae bacterium | reverse complement strand
TGCTGCGCTTGCAGCAATCGTTTCCGCTGCAGCTCGCCAAGAAGCCTGTTGTGCAAGCCAACCAGCCGCGTCTGCTACATTTACCGCAGCACCTGTAGTTGCGTTTAGTGCAACTAACTGATTCGTTGGATTCCCATTTGCGTCGAGTCGATAACCGTGGGTAAGCGTGTACACGGTAAAACCCGCCGCTTTCATCGCGTCTTCGGTATCAAACCATTGAACATTTCCGTCCTTTTGACCCCAGATTTCTCCCGTTGGATCGGTGATGTTTATTGGATTATTACCGACATATGCATATCGATTGAATGTCTGAGGATGAATCAATTATTCGCAAAGTGCATTCAAAACATCGTAACCGAATATGCTATCTACTTTTTATGATATACACCTTTGAAAAACCGATACCATACCCAAATTTGTCCTAAAATAAACCAAATCAAGTTATCGCGAAACAAACCGGACGCAAATTTGATCCCCTTCTTAATCCCATCAAATTTCCCATCAACATCATCAATTTCAAGTGAAACTGCCATACAAAGGGACAGTCCGTAAAAAGTAACCATTGAAAGTAAAAATACAATTCGCCAACGTAAGTCATCCAATTTAAACGTAGCGACAAATGCTACGACCAAGAATATCCAGAAAAGCATCGGATGGATAAAAACTAATGTGTATGTGTGGTCTACAAGCCAGGATAAAGACAGAACAAAATAGCCAAGCGAATAAATTACAAATACCACTATACTTAGAGCATTTTTCATTGTCTTACTACCTTTAACGACTTATTTGGAATCTTCAAGAATCGTTACTTCCACGTGCTCCTTTTTTCGACGTTCTAATCCGCTTCCAGCTAATGCTAAGTTTCGATAGTTCTTTGCCCACGCCGAAATCTCATCCAAAAACTTTTTTCTTTTCATCTCTTCCCTCAGTTTTTGCCCATTTATCCAAAAGTTTGAGTAGTTCAGGATTATTTATATCAACCGAAGAAGATACTCCTACCTTGCCAGACTTTTCATATATATTGCGAATTGTCAGCAACTTTGAAAGAGTATCTCGTGCCATGCGGACCGCTTTTGCTGAATCATAAGTTGTTTTATCGTACTTTTCCATTTCTTTAAGCTGAGATTCGTAGCTAGATAAAACGCCTACGTTATCTGTTATCGCCGCAACCTGTCCTAGCTTTGGTCCGAAACCTTCATGAGAAAACGAATCCTGCTGAGCGTGCATAAATGTTCCAAGTGCCGACAAATCATTATTTGATTCCGCGCTTGTAACCGCCGCACTCTTGAATTCATTTGAAAAAGGGTGCCATGCCACCTCAACGGGGATTGTATGTTGGCTTCAAGCGAGCTAATACTATTTCGGTTAGTGTAAGTAAGGATTTTCTTCTGCCGGTAACTATATTTCACTCCAATCCAAAATAACCTTGCCTGAATTTCCTTCGCGCATAACTTCAAATGCTGTTTCGAAATCGGTGTATGGAAAGCGGTGGGTTATCACCGGCGAAATATCCAAACCGCCTTCGGTTAAGACGCTCATTTGATACCAAGTTTCATACATTTCGCGTCCGTAGATTCCTTTAATCGTAAGCATATTGAAAATTACATTTTTCCAATTTATTGCGAATTCTGTTGGTGGAATACCCAAAAAGGCTATTTTTCCGCCGTGCGCCATATTTTCTATCATTTGTCCGAACGCAGTTGAATTTCCGGACATTTCCATTCCAACATCAAATCCCTCCTTCATTCCCAGCTTACGTTGAACATCTGCAAGTTTTGTATCTCTAACATCCACTGCCATTGACACATCGAATTTTTCTGCAAGCTCTAACCGTTTCGGGTTTACATCCGTAATTACAACATGGCGTGCGCCCGCGTGTCTTGCAACTGCCGCAGCCATTATTCCAATTGGTCCGGCACCGGTAATTAACACGTCTTCGCCAAACACTTCAAAGGCGAGCGCAGTGTGCACGGCGTTTCCAAACGGGTCAAAAATCGCGGCTACATCTAAATTAATATCGGCTTCGTGCTTCCATAGATTTGTCATTGGAACGGCAATATATTCGGCAAAGCCGCCATCAATACCTACACCAAACCCCTTTGTATTCGCACATAAATATCTGCGTCCAGCCATGCAGTTGCGGCATCTGCCACAAACCAAATGCCCTTCAACGCTAACAATATCGCCAACGTGAAAATCGTTTACATTTGCACCTACTTCGACGATTTCGCCAACCAATTCGTGTCCCAAAATAGTAGGAATGTTGATTGTGCTTTGCGCCCATTCATCCCAGTTCCAAATGTGTACATCGGTTCCACAAATTCCTGTTCGCAAAATTTTCACGAGTACATCATTTATCGTTATTTGCGGTTCCGGAACATCTTCAAGCCAGAGCCCTTTTTCCGCCTTACTTTTAACAATTGCCTTCATTATTTGTTACCTAAGTCGTTATTTATTCGTTCAATTTTACAACGAAAGTAAGAAACACGCAGTTGAAAAATTTGTTTAGGTTCTCGTTTGCAAAGAAATCAACTTTGACGATGCCATCTCAGAGTATTTTATCGAAGGCGGCTTCTAAACGAGTTTAGAAAAATGCGGTTGAGTTAGCCAATCAATTATTTGCGATGTTTTTTCGATGTGATGATTTAGAAATTGATTTGAAATCCGGCATAGGCGATAAGTCGCGGATTATTGTTCTTTCGCACGCTTTTTCCGGCAGAAGTAATCAGATTTAAATGTTCACTAATTTTTATTCGCGTTCCGAAATTCAACACTATT
>JBKEBT010000082.1:0-15174 GCA_047973305.1 Pyrinomonadaceae bacterium | reverse complement strand
TGATGAATATCAAGCAATGTATGAAAGGGCAGCGGAAGACCCTGTCGGCTTTTGGGAATCCGCGGCGGAAAATCTACATTGGTTCAAGAAATGGGAAAAAGGTTTGGAATGGGAACTGCCACATGCAAAATGGTTTGTTGGCGGTGAGATAAACGCAACCTACAACTGTCTTGACCGACATTTGGAAACGTGGCGACGCAACAAAGCGGCGATTATATGGGAAGGCGAACCCGAAGGCGAAACGCGAACATTAACTTATCAGCAACTTCACACCGAAACATTAAAGTTTGCAAATTCGCTGAAATCGCTAGGGGTGGAAAAGGGCGACCGCGTCGCAATCTATATGCCTATGGTTCCGGAAGCGGCTATTGCAATGCTTGCGTGCGCGCGCATCGGTGCGACCCACACGGTAATTTTTGCGGGCTTTTCCGCAGATGCAATAAAAGACCGTGTAAACGATTGTGACTGCAAGGTAATAATTACATCTGATGGCGGCTACCGCCGCGGAAATATTTTGCCTTTAAAAGAGACGGTGGATGAGGCTGCTGCAAAATCGCCTTCGGTAAAAAGCGTTGTTGTTTTGCGACGCGTTGGCAATGAAATTTCAATGCTGGAAGGGCGGGACCATTGGTGGCACGAACTGATGGAAACAGCCACTAGTGAATGTGAAGCCGAATGGCTTGATTCAGAACACCCCCTTTACATACTTTACACTTCCGGCACTACGGGAAAACCAAAAGGAATTCTGCACACCACAGGGGGCTATTTAACGGGCTGTTATCTAACAAGCAAGTGGGTTTTTGATCTTAAAGATGAAGATATTTTTTGGTGTACCGCCGATGTAGGATGGGTAACCGGGCATTCCTATGTTGTTTACGGACCACTTGCAAACGGCGCAACGGTAATGATGTATGAAGGCGCGCCGAATTATCCGGATTTTGACCGCTTTTGGGACATAATCGAACGCCATAAAATCTCAATTCTTTACACGGCACCGACTGCGATTCGCGCATTTATGAAATGGGGAGATGAGTATCCGGAAAAGCACGATCTTTCTTCGTTGCGCCTGCTTGGCTCGGTTGGTGAGCCGATAAATCCGGAAGCGTGGGTTTGGTATAACCGCGTAATTGGTGGCGGGAAATGTCCGATTGTAGATACTTGGTGGCAAACCGAAACCGGTTCGATAATGATTACGCCGATTCCGGGCGCAACGCCGACCGTGCCGGGCACCGCAACAAAACCTTTTCCCGGAATATTGGTTGATATACAAGATATGGAAGGGAATTCACAGCCCACCGATAAAGGCGGATTTCTCGTAATCACGCATCCGTTTCCTTCGATGTTGCGCACAATTTGGGGTGATGACAAGCGATTTATGGAACAATATTGGTCGCAAATTCCGGGTGTGTATTTTGCTGGAGACGGCGCGCGACGCGATAAACGCGGGTATTATTGGATTATGGGGCGCGTGGACGATGTAATCAACGTTTCCGGGCATCGGCTTGGAACTGCCGAAATCGAAAGCGCACTTGTTTCGCACGAATGGGTTGCGGAGGCTGCCGTAGTAGGTAGACCGGATGATTTAAAAGGGCAAGCAATCGTGGCATTTGTTACGCTTGAGGGCGACCACCAAGCACGCGAACGATATAAAGAAATGCTTCGCGCACACGTTGCAAAAGAAATCGGTTCGCTGGCGAAGCCAGATGATATTAGGTTTACCGATGCGCTTCCAAAAACTAGAAGCGGAAAGATTATGCGCAGGTTATTGCGGGAAATTGCCGCGGGTGGTGAAGTAGCCGGAGATGTTACAACTCTTGAAGATTTTTCCGTGTTGGAAAAACTTCGTGAAGAAGATAGGAACTAATTGATGTCACAGTGAATATGATTTGGAATCCGGTCGCATGGCTCTCGGCATTTTTGACCGGATTCGTTTTGTGGCTTAAGGTTTTTTGTTAAACGCCGAGTTTTCCACTCAAAATCAGATTAATATTAAATCTTTAAATTGAAGCCAAAATTTTACGAAATTTACAAATGATGGAAACAAAAACTAATAAAACGCATAATTCTTCACGCTTCATTAAGCCTAGAATTTATAAGTAAGTGGTAATGAGTGTTTAACTGAACGAAGTTTGACATTTTATCGTGGCAATACTATAAATTACGAAAATTCAAGAAAGCACAATTAACTCTGGCGCAAATATTCACGAATGACAAGCTTGCACATTTTATGAACTTATCTCGCTTTTTTGACATATTTTATTATGAAAACAACTCTAAGGAGTGTGGACGGCACCGCAACTATAGAAGAAGCAAAAAGTAATTCCTATCAAGTTACCGTAGAACCAAAAGATGGATATTATTCGCCCATAACTCAGGTTGTTACAAAATATCCTTTGGAATTAATAAAGCAAATCTTACAAGTTAAAGGCGCGTGTTATTTATGTGACGAACTCGCCCGAGAAGAAGATGAAGCGTATGTAAATCGTGACCTCGGCGGTGACCTTACAGCATATTTTATTGACGATGAATTTGCGGGGAAAAGAATTTTAGACTTTGGTTCCGGCAGTGGGGCTTCAACTATGGTTCTTTCCAGAATGTATCCAAAAGCGCAAATAGTTGGAGTTGAGTTAAAAGAGGATTTAAACGGAATTGCAGAAGCTAGATTAGCTTTTTACGGTTATAAGAATGTGGAGTTTCACTTATCGCCAAGCGCATCTGAACTTCCGGAGAATTGTGGAAAGTTTGATCTTGTTATATTGAGCGCGGTTTATGAGCATATGTTACCAAACGAGCGTTCACAAATTCTTCCATTGATTTGGAACCAAATCAATCAATCAGGCTATTTGTTCATAAATATGACGCCACACCGGTATTTTCCGATTGAACATCATACAACCGGATTGCCCGGACTAAATTACCTTCCTGATTCGTTGACTTATAAGGTTGCTTCGCGGTTTTCAAATCGTCTCGATGCTGAAAAATCTTGGGAAGATTATTTGCGAAGTGGCATTCGCGGTGGAACGGAAGGAGAGATTCTCGGGATTTTACGGAATAATTCCACAGCTGATGCGAATCTTTTAGAGCCCCAAGCCGAGGGAATAAACGATCGTATTGATCTTTGGTATTCCTACCTAAACAAAGATCGAAAAGTTTGGATAAAACGCGGGTTAAAAGTTGCGTTAAAGTCCATCAAGGCTATAACAGGAAAGGTTTTAGTCCCGAATCTGTCTTTAGTGATTCAAAAGCAGTAAACACCTTATTTGGCGGTTTTTAGTTTATAAATTCGAAATCCTTCGTTTTTATAAACCAGTGTGTAGTTTTGTTCGAGCATTTTTGGCAAGTAGTAATAAAATTTTGGGTTATATTTCTTTGCATCGTTAAACGAATCGTCAACGCCCGGGTCCAGAACAATATACGTGGGACGGTTACCGGTTCTCATGCCAAATTCGCCATCAGCAATATGATCAATATTATTATCTAAGGCAAACCTAAGTTCCGGACTTCCGATAACGTTTTCGCCCGGTGACACATTTTTATTTAGATACTCAACCGCCGGAAGATAAGTATTTTCCATCGTATTTTGACGCGCTCGTAAAAGAATTCCGCCAAAATTCAGCCCCCAAAAGCCAATAACCGCAACGGCAATCAAAACACGGGGGAAACGGGTTTTGTTCCAAAGGTAATAGACAAAGCCTCCAATGAACGCGGAATAGAAAGGCACTACGTAAACTAAATACGCAGCTAATTTTTGTCCATCCAAAAGGCTCAAGAGAATGAAATAGACCAAAAATATCCCGATTATGATGCCGAATCGCTTTCTCAAGTAGGGAATTACAATCGTCGCAAATGTGCCGATAACATATCCCAACAAAATTAGCGCTTTCAAAAAGACGGGTCCCGAATGCCCCGGCGAAATATCCAAAAGACCAAATGCGCGCGGATACCGCAAAGTAAATTCATTTAGCAAAACGCTGAATGGAGTTGAAAATGCTTCAAGCCTACCGTGCATAGCTGCATTTGCAATAAATTGATCGTAAAACGCCGTATAATCTTGAAACACCCAATAGGCAAATAGTGCGCCGCCTATCAAATACGGCAAAACCGAAAATAAAAACTCTTGTAAGCCGATTTCTTTTCTTCCGTATACAAATACCACAAGAATCAAGCCGGCAAACCCCAATATGCCAAGAAAATGGGTTAGCCCCGAAAACACAACTAGCGTATTTGCGATTAGAAGCGCAACCACGTGATTCTTTTTGTGTAACATCAAGTAGCTTGCGATGCCGGCAAACCCTAAAGCGGCACACATTGCATCGGGTCTGCCGATTGACGCAACCGCCAACACGGGAAAACTTAAACCGATAAATGAAACCGAAACTACAGAAAGAACGCTATTTTTGGTGGTTGCCCCAAGTATAAAAAACCAAGAAAGAAGTAAAACAAGCCCCCAAAAAATGGAAACCAATCGCATTGATGTAACAGAAAATCCAAACAGTTCAAAACTCAACGCCGAATTCAACAAAAACATCGGCATTACCCAATATGTTCGTTGATCTATTCTTGTAAGTCCGGATTCCTGCATCTCATAGACCGTTGTGCCGAAATTGCCGTTATTTATCAGATTATAGGCAGGGCTTTGGAATCCACCTTCGTCACTTTCGGGACGTTCGGAATTTGCACTAGTCCACGAAAATAAGGCAAAGAGTACAAGTACCAATGATAAGGTGACACATTCCAATTTTTGCGATTCTAAGTGTTTAACCATTGTGAAGTTCGTAATTCAAAAGGCACATATTTTTAGGCGTAAAACAAATATACTCGTTGAAATGGAATGCACCTCGTCTTTACTGACCGAAACTATACATCTTCCGACATAATACATTAAACTATTTGGAATTCGCGCCCGACCGGTGCGCGTTTCAGCTCGAGTTTGTGGTGAAAAATGTATTCTGTAAACTGGAATAAATACAAAGAAGTTTTTTGTTGCCAAATACTCAGCTCAAAATTGTGTTTTATTGCTTCACATTTTGACTCCAAGCTTATAGAAAACCCGTATGATTAAGCCTTTCCGCATCTAATTATTTTTAGCGTCGGCAATTAACATTTTTGGAAGTCAGAAAGTGCCTTTGTATGCAAAGAGCATTGTATTCTGAAGCATGTTTAGATTTCGTTTTAACCGATGCCGTTAGAAAGCCGAACGCGATTTATCAAGATTGAAGCGCTACAGCTTTAGTTTTGTTTAATAAGTATCAAAAATGTTGACCATTTTGGGTTTAATCTAATAAAATCGGTATTGCTGCACATCCTTGCAGAAACTTCCCTTTGTATGACTGAACCAAAAACGAAAATAAGTCTTAGTTACATCGTTTTGATTGTGCTGTTGCTCGTCGGAATTGTTCCGGTAATTGTTACCGGGTGGATTCTATCGGATAAAAGTAGCAATGAACTTCGGGCGGCTGAAGGCAAATATCAAGTTGAATTGGTAAAGGATAAGGCGAACCGCATTGAACTATTTACAAATAGATACAAACTTTTAGTCGACCAATTTAGCGAGTTGCTTGAGTTTTCAGATGAGCCAAATTCGTATGAATCCGTTAAAACCCAAGAACGTATTGCGCGAAAGGTGGAAGATGACCCGTTTTTATATGCTCTTTTTGTTAAGCCTGTTTCGGGCGAATCACTTTCAGCGTTCCGTTCAGATTCGATAAATCAACACGAAATTGAGTCGATTTCCGGTGATGTGCTTTCCGATCTTGACGAAAACGGCATTTCAGTTGGTGAACCGCACGCTATAGAAAAGGGTGGGCAGCTGGTATTGGCGTTTGCGAGTCCGGTACGGAAAAACGGTGAAACGGTTGCAGCCGTTGTTGCAATCGCCTCTTTAGAAGGGCTTGCGAGATTTATGGAGGACCAAAAATCGAACGAACAAAAACTCTGGGAATCAGGGGCGCCGATGGTTTTTGTGGTTGATCAAAACGGACGTGCGATTTATCACCCGAATTCAAGCCGTGTTTCCTCTCGTGAATCGTTAAATTATCTGAAAATTGTAGAAGAGTGGGCGGAAACGAATAATCAAGTTCAAACCGCGCTGTTGCCGTTTCGGGGTGAATTTGATGGAGAAACGCGCAATATGATTGGGGCGTATTCGACAGCGATTGTCAGCGAAAGACTAAAATTTGGCGCAATCGTGATGCAGGATGAAAATCACGCATTGGCATCGGTTCAATTTATGAGGAAACAGGTGTGGATTATCAGCGGCATCATCGCGCTAATAACCGTATTTATTGGGATTGTTTTTGCGAGATTTTTAACCAAACCGATTATCAACCTAGCAGACGCGGCGCGTAAGATTTCTGCCGGTGAATTTGATCACAGAATTTCAACCGGTTCGATTACGGAAATTGGTGTATTGGGCAGGTCTTTTAATCTAATGTGTGATTATCTGGTTGAACATATTGAACGCATCGAACAAGCTGCAACCGAAAATCGTGAACTTTTTGTGGGAACGGTCAAGGCACTTTCAGCCGCAATAGATGGAAAAGATCATTACACGCGCGGTCATTCGGAGCGCGTTTCGCGTGTTTCGGTAGCTATCGGGCAGCGAATGGGAATGGAAGCCGAGGAACTTGAAATCTTAAGAATAAGTGCTTTGTTGCACGATGTAGGGAAGATCAGCATCGATGACAATATCTTGAAAAAACCTTCGCAGCTTACCGATGAAGAATTTACCGTTATGAAAACTCATCCGCAGGAAGGATATAAAATTATGAAAAACATACCGGCGATGAAAGAATTTTTGCCCGGAATGTATATGCACCATGAGATGGTAAATGGTGCGGGCTATCCCCAAGGGCTTTCGGACAAAGAAATTCCACTGCAAGCGAAAATTGTTTCCGTTGCGGATACATTTGACGCGATGACAATCGATCGTCCTTATCAAAAGGGAATGGATCTTGAATCGGCACTTGAACGAATTAAATCGTTTGTCGGTACCAGATATGATGAAGGCGTGGTAGATGCATTGGTAATGGCGTGTGAAGAAGGGCAAATTGGAATCGGAACCGTAAAACTTCGCAATTTTAAGCGAAACCCGAAGACGGAAGTAGAAACGAATGTGAATGAATTTGTGATTACTCCAACGCACGAACTGCCACCAAAGGCGACACAAAACAGCTAGAAACAAAGAATTCTTCGAACTGACATTCGAAACTTACTCGTTTATAATTTTACGTTTGAATTTATAAACAGTAGGTTTTTTTTATGGCATTTTGGCGTCGAAAAGGTAGTTCACAATCCGGCTCGGTTTTGGGGTTGGATAAATCAATCGAAGAATTGCAAGCGGAAGAAGCTGCGATTGAAAGGGAATTCGGGGTTCGGTTCAATAAGGCAATCACAAAAACTCGTGATTCAATCAACAATCAGCTAGATTCGGTTTTCGAGAATCGGAAGCAAATCGACGAACAATTTTTGGATGAGCTCGAAGAAATGTTGATCTCAACGGATATTGGCGTTTCGACAACGTTTCAAATTCTCGATACAGTTCGGCAGGGCGTTTCACGACAAGAAATAAAAGATTTGGATGCGCTAAAAGGCGCTATTCGGAACGAATTGCTTTCAATAATGAAGCAAGATGCCGCTGAAGGGGTGGTGGATGAACGCAACGTCGATTCCTCTATTAAGCCTTATGTAATAATGGTTGTTGGCGTCAATGGCGTGGGAAAAACAACCACAATCGGCAAACTTGCACAAAGAATCAAAAATGAAGGGAACGAAGTAATGATTTGCGCTGCTGATACGTTTCGCGCAGCTGCATCCGAACAGCTTGAAATTTGGGCGAAACGCGCCGATGTTTCGCTTATACAACAAAAACAAGGTACCGATCCTGCCGCTGTTTTATTTGATGCGCTTCGGTCTGCCAAGGCAAAAGATGCAGATGTCTTGATAGTTGATACCGCAGGTAGGCTTCATAACAAATCAAATTTGATGGCTGAACTCGAAAAAATGAAGCGGGTTTCTGCACGCGAAGTTGAAGGCGCCCCGCACGAAACACTTTTGGTAATAGATGCCGTAACCGGGCAAAACGGATTGGAACAAGCGCGGCAATTTATGAAGTCGGCTGATGTTACGGGAATTGTGCTCACAAAGCTTGACGGAACGGCGAAAGGCGGAATTGCTGTTGCGATTTCAAATGAACTTGGGTTGCCGATTCGGTTCATTGGTATTGGTGAAGGCGTTGATGATCTTATGATTTTTAATGCCGAAGATTATGTAAACGGTTTATTTAATTAAGGTTAGTGTCTATGAAAATCAATCGGCGAAACTTTATCTCAGCCTCGGCGCTTGCCGGCATGTTTATGTTTTCAGGCACCAAGAAACTTTTCGGATTTGAGGAATTTGCAAGTCGCCGTCCTCCGGTAGGTGAAAGGAAGTTTGTTTCAAGTGCGGTTGAGGCAAAAATTCGGGAAGTTCGTTCGGCGATCAAAGATAAAGAACTTGCGTGGATGTTCGAAAATTGTTTTCCGAATACATTGGACACAACAATTGAAACCGGTGAGCGCGACGGCAAGCCGGATACATTTGTGATAACCGGCGACATACACGCGCTTTGGCTGCGCGATTCAACCGCACAAGTTACGCCATATCTTTCGTTGGTTAATGCAGATAAAGATCTACAACACTTGATAAAAGGATTGATTCATCGGCAGGCGTACAGCGTTTTGCTTGAACCATACGCAAACTCATTTCTTAAAGATTCCAACGGAAAAGGATGGGATGACCGCCCGCCAAATAAACCCGGCGTTCACGAGCGCAAGTGGGAGGTTGATTCACTTTGTTATGTAATACGGCTTTCTTATCAATATTGGAAGGCGACGGGTGATGTTTCCGCGTTTGACGATGAATGGAAAGCCGCGATGCGTTTAATCGTAAATACGTTCAAAGTTGAACAACTAAAGGATGGTGAAACGCCTTATCGGTTCTATCGAACAACTGATGTAATGATAGACGCGCCACCGTTTGGGGGAATTGGAAGACCCGTAAAACCGAATGGTTTAATTCGTTCGGCGTTTCGTCCTTCTGATGATTCAACAGATCTTCCGTTTTTGATTCCTTCAAATATGTTTGCGGTGGTGGAACTTCGGCATCTGGCGGAAATTTTTCAGGATGTGTGTCAAGATTCCAAATTCGCCGGTGAATGTTTCAGTCTTTCAAATGAGATTGATGCCGCAATTCGTGCGAACGCGATTTTTAATGTTAAAGGGCACGGCGAAATATTTGCTTATGAAATTGACGGATACGGCGGCAGATTGTTTATGGATGACGCGAATGTGCCGAATTTGATTTCGATTCCTTACCTTGGTTATCTCAAGCCGAATAATTCGATTTACCAAAACACGCGAAAGTTTTTGTTGAGTGCAAACAACCCGTATTTTAAGAGCGGAAAGTATGCTGAAGGACTCGGAAGCCCACATACAGGGCTTAAAAATATGTGGCACTTGGGTTTGATTATGCAGGCGTTGACGGCTACTGACACGGCGGAAGTAAAACGTTGCATTTCGATGATAAAGCGCACACATGCCGGAACGGGATTGATGCACGAATCATTTGACCCGAATAATCCGAATGAATTTACGCGTAAATGGTTCGCTTGGGCGAACACAATTTTTGGCGAAATGATTTTGCATGTCTATGCAAAAAATCGCGCCATTTTTGAATTGGAATTCTAGTTTGAGCGAAACCGAAACAAAAATTGATTTTGAAATGACGCGACGAGCGTTGGAACTTGCGTCAAAAGGTGCCGGGCTCGTTAGTCCCAGTCCGCTGGTGGGTTGCGTAATTGTCGCCTCAAACGGCAAAATTGTCGGTGAAGGGACATTTCTTTACGAAAACGTAGTTCATGCGGAAAAGATCGCACTCGAACAAGCCGGCGCGCGCGCGCGGGGTGGCACAGCATATATATCGCTAGAGCCGCATAACTATATGGGAAGAACGCAACCTTGCACCGACTTGTTGATAAATGCCGGAATCAGGCGTGTTGTTTCTACGATCGAAGATCCAAACCCACGCGTTAGAGGAAAAGGATTTGCGCAGCTACGAGAAGCGGGAGTTGAAGTAGTTACGGGTGTTTTGGAAAAAGAAGCGTATATTCAAAATGAAAAATTTATCGGCTGGCATCAAAACGGGCGTCCGTTTGTTCATTTGAAATTGGCTGAATCTCTTGATGGAAGAATATCATTAAACGAAAGCGTTTCCACCGCAATCACGGGCGGTGCCGCACGAGAGCGTGTTCACGCGCTTCGGCACGAATATGATGCGATTTTAATTGGCGCAAACACAGCAGTGGTAGATAATCCAAATCTTACGGATCGCAGCGGCAGGGCGCGCCGTTTGCCTTTAACACGCGTGGTTTTGGACACAAATCTTTCGGTGAATTTGAAATCGCGGCTTGTTCAAACCGCGAATGAAATTCCCACAATCGTAGTGTCGGACGCGAACAATCCGAAAAAGATAGAAGAGCTTTCTAATTGCGGCGTAACTGTAATTTCTGAAAACCCGCGTGATTTGCCGGCGGTGATTGAGCGTTTAAATGTTGCGGGAATTCAAAGTGTTTTGGTTGAGGGCGGCTCGCAAATAGCCGGAAGTTTTATCGATAGTCGCCTGGTTGATAAGGTTACATTTTTTATCGCACCGTTGATTATTGGCGGCAAAAAAGCTCCAACCGCAATTTGTGGGAACGGAGTCGATTCAATTGAAAGTGCTTTACGCCTGCGTGACGTTTCTTTTGTTCAACACGGTGCGGATTTTGAAATTTCCGGGTATCCGAATTGGTAAAGTTATGCCGGAAACTCCAAAACGAAGATTGCCGAAAAACCGGTTTGCAAAGAAATCACTTGGACAGAACTTCCTTGTTAATCACAATTACATATCGCGAATAATAGACGCGCTTGAAATCAAAGAAGCGGATACGGTCTTAGAGATTGGCGCGGGGCGCGGCGCTTTGACGAAAGAGCTTGTTTCGCGCGCAAGAAGTGTGATTGCAATAGAGCTCGACCGTGACCTAACGCCTATATTGCGCGCCGAGTTTGAAGGCGATTTGAACTTCAAACTTATTGAAGGCGATATTTTGGAAATTGATATTTTTGAAATTGTGGAAAGTGTTGATACAAAGCACGATGTAAAGTTGGCTGCCAATCTTCCGTATTATATTTCTACGCAAATTTTACAAAGGTTAATTGAATTGAGCGGCTGTTTCGAACGTCTTGTTTTGATGTTGCAACGCGAGGTAGCGGAACGCATCGCGGCTGAACCCGGTTCGAAAGAGCGCGGTTTTCTCACCGTGTTAATGAAGCGATATTTCGAAATTGAAAAGTTGTTTGATGTTCCGCCAAATGCATTTCGTCCCGTTCCTAAAGTTACAAGCTCCGTGGTGCGATTAACGCCGTTCAAAGACAAACAAAATAACCACGAGGCATTTAGAAATCTGGTTAGCTGCGGTTTTGCCAAAAAGCGTAAAACCATTCGCAACAATCTTTTATCCGCGCCGGAAGAATTTAAGACCTTATATCGTTTTGAAACGGATGAACTCTTGCGCACGGCAGAAATTGATAAAAAGATGCGAGCCGAACAACTTTCGCTTGATGAATGGGAACGACTCACATCGATTTTGACAACGTAAGGGTTAAATCTCTTCCGTTTGGTGCTTTGCCGGAAACGCCAGTGATGCAATTATCGAAACCGCAAGCACCGAAACAATTATTCCGAGGCTGTAACCAATGGGAAATTTACCGTCAAACAAGGGGTTTAGCCAAACCATCTTTAGACCCACAAAAATCAGTATCACGGACAATCCGTATTTTAGAAGATGAAATTTATCAACTGCGCCGGAAAGCAAGAAGTAGAGTGAGCGAAGCCCCAAAATCGCAAAAATATTTGACGTAAAAACAATTAGCGGTTCATCAGTAACCGCAAAAATTGCGGGAACCGAATCTACGGCAAAAATAACATCCGTCAGTTCCAAAAACAATAGTGCGATAAACAAAGGCGTTGCGAAAAGTACACCGTTATGCCTTGTAAAAAATACCTGCCCTTCAATTTCGTGCGTAACGGGAACAAATCGTTTGAACGTGCGCACAATGAGGTTGCGCTCTGGGTTAACTTCGGTGTCATCGGCAAAAAGCATACGAATGCCCGTAATGATCAGAAATCCGCCGAAAAGATAAATTACCCAATGATATTGCATAAGCGCGGATCCGATTGCGATAAAGATTGCGCGAAAAACCAACGCACCTAAAATTCCATAAAACAATATTCGGTGTTGGTATTTTGGAGGTATCGCAAAGTAAGAAAACACCAACACAAAAATAAAAATGTTATCTACCGAAAGTGAATACTCGATAACATAGCCGGCGAGAAATTCAAGTGAAAGCCGGGATGCCGTATCAGTTCCTAAATGTTTGCTTGTAAAAAAGTAAAAGCCGACGTTAAATGAAAGGGCAAGAGTAATCCATATTACGCTCCAAATTGTGGCTTCTTTAAAGGAAACGGCGTGGGCTTTGCGATGAAAAACGCCTAAATCCAGCGATAGAAGAAATACTACGAAGGCAGAAAATGCAAGATAAAACCACCAGTATTCGGCGAATGGGAAGTGTATCATTAAAAGCTACTCCTTTTTGAACGGCGCCCAAAGAAAACGACCTCTACGACGCATTATTTTGTCGCAAAGGTCTCGATACTTAAGCGGTTGAGCCGAACTGTTTGACAAGAACAATTGTAATGACGACATCAACTGACCACTTGGGCTATCTACTCCCCCAAAGTTGTAAAACACAAGTTAACAAACGGTATATGGCGTGTCAATTGTTGTGTTTGCAGAAATTTCTGTAATGAAAAGCAAACACCGGTATAATAAAAGCCTTCGTACATTTGTTGCATTTATACGTAAGGCTTATTATTCTGCTAGTCGTAAGTCACTCTAAATCTATGAATAATCTAGAGATAATGCCACTCGGCGGAGTGGGTGAATTTGGAATGAACTGCATGATGCTGCGTTTCGGTGAAGACGTAATCATTATTGATGCAGGAATGGGGTTTCCGGAAGAAGCCGATTTCGGCGTTGATATATGCATTCCAAATTTTGAGATACTGGAAGAATATCGCGAAAATATTCGCGCGCTTATTTTAACTCACGCCCACGAAGATCATATTGGTGCAACCGCATTCTTTTTGAAGAAATTTAATGTTCCGGTTTACGCCTCAAGGCTTACCATAGCTTTTATTGAAGAAAAACTGCTTGAATTTGAGAGATTTGAATGTACTTTAATTGAAGTTGAACCCTGCGAAATTGTGCGTGAAGGGAATTTTGAAATCGAATTCATACATGCATCACATTCACTTGTCGAATGTTATTCCGTCGCGGTAAAAACCCCGGTTGGGACGGTATTTCATACAGGCGATTACAAAATTGATGATTCACCCGTAATTGGCGAGCCGTACGATTTACAAAGCTTGAAGCGCCTTGGTAAAGAAGGAATTCTTGCCGTATTTGGCGATTCGACAAATGCGACCGTTCAGGGACGCACGCCTTCCGAACAAGAAGTAATTCCCGATTTAAGAAAGATTTTTGATGAAACCGAGGGAAGGTTGTTTGTCACAACGTTTTCATCGTCGTTTCATCGAATACAGATTTTGCTGGATTTAACCTACGAAACAGGACGAAAAATTTGCGCACTCGGCAGGTCGCTTCGAAAAAATGTGGATTTGGGAATTGAACTCGGTTTGCTCGACGCTCCGCCCGGGGTTTTGCTTGATTTAAATGACATCCGTCGGTTGCCACATGAACAAGTTGTTTACCTTGCAACGGGCTCACAGGGCGAAATGCGTTCGGCAATGTGGGGCATTGCAACGCAAAGTTATAAGGGAATTCAAATTTATAAAGGCGATACAGTTGTGATTTCATCGCGAACAATTCCCGGAAACGAAAAGCGCATTGCAAAAATGATCAGCGCCGTTTACCGCGCCGGCGGAACTGTAATTGAAGATCGCTCTCGCCAAATTCACGTTTCCGGACACGGCGCGCGCGAAGATATTCGAATTCTTTTGGAAGCACTGAAGCCCAGGTTTCTTGTGCCGATTCACGGGGAGTTTCGTATGCTATGCAGCCATAAGGAATTCGCCGTTGATGAACTGGGTTTTTCGGATGAAAATGTTTTTCTTATTGAGGATGGCGATATTTTGACATTCGACCAAACTTCCGCCCGAAAGACCGGAAAAAAGGAAGTAAGCAGGGTTTTGATTTCAAACGATGGAATGCGCGAACTTGAAGAAGAAGCACTCCGGGTTCGAAAAAAAATTGCATCAACCGGGTTGGTGCTTGTAAACATAAAGATTTCTGAGCATTCCCGAATTTTGCTTGAGGAACCGAAAATAAGGTGCTTTGGACTGAATCCATCGCAAACAACCGAAGAATTCCTCGAACAAACCAAAGGTAAGCTGGTGGATAAATTCCAATCACTTGAACCCGCGGATTTTCGAATAATCGCAAACGTGGAAGAAACGATTAGAATTTTTCTTAAGCGCGCGTTTTCACGAACAATTGGCGCAAAGCCGTATATTATTGTTGAAATTTCCGAAAAATGAACAATAGCATAGAAGAAATGTTGCAGCGTGCGGAAGTAAAAGTTTCTGATGAAAGATATAACGTAATTTCGCTTTCCGAAACCGTGTGGAGCGAGTTGCAACAACATCCGGAAGCATCGCCTCGCGGCACGGCGCCTTTTGCCATTTTTAAGGACCCGTGGGAAATTACGCTAATTGTTGATGATGCGGATTTTATGTCTGTGCAAGAATTTGTTGTTGGTGCAAAGGTTGAATCGGGGTTTTGCTTGTTGAGTTTTGATTTAGAGCTGGAATTTGAGGCAATAGGCGTTATAGCTGCAATTGCCAATATCTTTGCCGAAGCGGAGATTCCGATTCTTTCGTTTTCATCATTTTCCCGTGATCATTTTCTAATCAAACAAACCCATATCGGAAAGGCTTTGCGCGTATTGCATGGGCGTATAGGGAGCGTTTGTTGATGGATTATTTTCTCGGCAAAGTGATATTTTTAACGGGTGCATCAAGCGGCATCGGCGAAGCACTAGCTTTGGAATGCGCTCGACGCGGGGCAATTGTGGGACT
>JBKEBT010000081.1:0-30282 GCA_047973305.1 Pyrinomonadaceae bacterium | reverse complement strand
TTTTTGTCTTTCGCTTGCAATTGAATTTTTCGAACGGTTCTAAGAAATTGCACGCAAATCCGCAAGAAAACACACGCCGGCTCCTCAAATACCGAAAGATTCTTAAACAAAAGACAGGTCGGAAGCTAACCTATATATATTTCCAATTCGCGATAAAACTTCAACAATGCCAAGAAAATGCAAAAATCGCAAGAAACTTGCGAAATATGGAATGATATTTGCGTTTCCATTGTAAATGTACAATTTAGGCATTTTCAGTGGATAGGCGAGATTCCCTCTAACCAGCGTAAAAATAATGAGTTAGCAGAATTTGAGGGTATTTTGAGAATACATTTATAACGAAAATTTGGAGAAATATTCAAATCTATAGATATAGCTTATAACAGAAGGTGCCGTTAGGGAGAGAAAAATATGAATCGAATTGCAAAAACGGTTGGTTTGTTGATGTTGGCAAGTTTTTTTGTGTTTTCCGTTTCAGGTCAGGAAATTACGGGTTCAATTGTAGGAACCGTAACTGATTCCACGGGAGCGGTAGTGCCGGGCGCAAGCGTCACAATTGCAGATCAGGCAAAAGGAGATCTTGTTGTGCGTTCCGTTACAACAAACGCGGCGGGCGAATTTTCTGCGCCAAATGTTCCGCCGGGGGTTTACAAGATTACGGTAGAAGCTACGAGTTTTAAGAAGTCAAACAGCAGTGGTGTAAAGGTTGATGTTGGTTCAAGCCGCGCGATTAAAGTCGTACTTCAACCGGGAAGCGTTACAGAAGAAGTTACGGTTGAGGCGGATCCGGTTGCGGTTGATTTGGTTTCTGCATCAAACGGAACAATAATCAGCGGTGACCAAGTTCGCGAACTTTCGGTTAACAATCGAAATTTTGTGCAGTTGGTTACGCTTGCAACAGGTGTCACGAACGATCTTTCAGATCAAGTTTATGTCGGAACCGTGAACCCGGACGGACAGGCAAATGTTGTAAGCATTGCTGTTAATGGTTCGCGAAGCAGTCAAAACACTTTTACGGTTGATGGAGCGGATGTTACTGACCGGGGGTCGAATCTTACAATACAAGCCTATCCGAGTCTTGATTCAATCGGCGAATTTCGTGTACTTCGTTCGCTTTACCCGGCTGAATCCGGCAGAAGCGCCGGTGGGCAAGTAAATGTTGTGACGCGTTCGGGCGGGAACGATTTTCACGGATCGTTCTACGAATTCGTACGAAACGAAAAGTTTAATGCGAACGACTTTTTTACAAACCAAACGCGCTCTGCGGGGGTTGATTCTGACGGCAAGGCTCTTCGAAAGCCACTTCGATACAACAATTTTGGTTGGACGGTTGGCGGACCGGTATATTTTTTACGATTTGGCGAAGTTGACCCGAACGCCGGAATGTTTACAAAGTTGAAGCGCACGTTCTTCTTCTTTTCACAAGAATATCGACGTGACATCCGCTACCCCACACTCACCTCAACTGTTCCAACTAATGCACTTAAAGGTGGAGTGTTTCCGATTGATATTTGCGTTCGGTCTACCGATGGAACTTGTACAAGCACCTTGCCGGCTGGCACGCCGCTTACAACGATGGCTGGAATAAACCCGGTTTCACAACAATATGTAGATTACATATACAACAATATTCCGGAACCTAACACCGAGCCATACAGCTTGTATTATCCAACTAAATATAAGGCAAATTTCCGCCAAGAAATTATAAAATTGGATCATCAGTTTAGCGATACGCTTTCTATGTACTATCGGTTTGAGCACGATTCGATTCCAACGGTTGATCCGCGCGGATTATTTTCCGGCGGTGCGCCGATTCCGGGTGTTTCGATAACAAATACCGATTCGCCGGGTAAGACGCATACATTTCAAATGACTTGGGCACCAAATTCTAACCTAATAGTTGATGGTGGCTATTCGTATGGCTATGGTGCGATTTTGAGTCACAATGAAGGGTTGATTGCGCTGAAGAATTCACCAATCAGACCAACGATGCCTTACGCAAACGAGCGCGACCGTGTGCCGACCATTTCCGGCAACGGCTTTACGAATATTACCGGCTTTGGTCCTTACGACAATTTTTCATGGAAGCAAAACTTTCGCGGAAATCTTACGTGGGTTGCCGGAAGCCACACAATGAAATACGGCGTTGTTTATTCAATGTACAGAAAGAATGAAAACGCGCTTGCCGGAAACAATGAAGGTGTATTTTCCGGCTTTAACACGCCGGGGGATGGCGCGATTATAAATGCGTTTGATTCACCAACTTCGACAGACATAAACCTGCAAGCTTGGGCTAACTTTTTGATGGGTTCAAACGTTACCTTTTCGCAAGCAAGTTATGACTATACGGCGGATTTGCGTCAACGCAATTTTGAAGCATATGCGCAGGATGAATTTCGTGTGCGCAGAAACTTAACCCTTTATTACGGCGTTAGATATTCGTTTTTTGGGTCGCCGTGGGATAAAAACGGTCGTTTGACGAACTTTGATCCGAGTGTGTTCAATCAAGCACAAGCACCGCTTGTAACTGGATCCGGGTACCGTGTTATGGAGAGTGGCAAAAATTTCTGTAACGGAATTATCGTAAATTCGCAGAATTATTTAACGGGTCCCACATCGTTTAACTGTACGCCAACAAAATCACCTTGGGGCAAGTTTATTATGGATGTTCCGAAGGCTAATTTTGCGCCGCGTGTCGGTTTGGCTTGGGATCCGTTCGGAAAAGGACAAACGGTTGTCAGAACCGGTGCGGGAATGTATCACGATCAGTTCTTAAATGGCGTGTTGCTGCAGCAAATCGGGCTTAATCCGCCGTATCAACAAACGTGTTCGGTGGACGGAGTTTCGATGGATAATCCGGTAGGAACCGATTGTACGATTGGGGCATCCTCTGCCGCCGCGAGTCTGCGTGGGGTTCAACCTAATTGGGAAACGCCTTATTCAATACATTGGTCGCTGGATTTACAGCACCAGCTATTCAAAAACACGTTGTTTAAAATCGGCTATTACGGTTCACGTGGCGTTCATTTAATTGGTTCGTATGAGTTAAATGAAGTTAAGCCGGGTGAAGCGCTATCGACGCAATGCGCTGTTGGTGGTTCAACAACACCCACGGCGAACTGCCTGGAATCCGGACGAGCGTTCTTTTCTTCAACTCAATCCAGAATACTCGATCAAATTCGACCCTATCGCGGATGGCGGTCGATCAATATGATTACGCCGCAATACAGCTCGAACTACCACAGTTTGCAAACCTCGTTTGAATATCGCGCGGCGCGGAACTTTGCCAAAGTTGGATATACATTTGGTAAAACTCTTACAAATAATCAAACTGATCGTTCCACGGCACCGCAAAACTCGTATGACATAAGAAGTGACTACGGCAGGGCACAGCTCGATCGAAGGCAGGTTCTGACGTTTAATTATTCATACAATTTGCCGTTTTATGAGAAAGAATCGGGCGGTGCTGCGTTCTTCTTAGGCGGCTGGCAAATTTCCGGTATCGCGACATATCAAAGCGGATTACCACGCACGGTAACCACATCTTCATTTGATCCGGCGGGGCTTGGCTTTATTCCCGCACTTGTTGCGGGCGCACGTCCAAATTTATTGTGTGATCCGAATGAAGGCGCGCTTCGCGATCAATGGCAGTGGTTTAATACCGATTGCTTTGATAGAAGACCTTC
Source organism: Pyrinomonadaceae bacterium (assembly GCA_047973305.1). Taxonomy (GTDB): domain Bacteria; phylum Acidobacteriota; class Blastocatellia; order Pyrinomonadales; family Pyrinomonadaceae; genus Aridibacter. The sequence continues at coordinate 26,596 of JBKEBT010000081.1, read as the reverse complement.
TACCTCGGCAACCGATATTGTAAATGCTCCGGGAACGTCGCCACGAGGCGTTGTGAATGGTCCTTCGACAAAACGCATTGATCTAACGCTTTCAAAGAATTTTGTATTTGGCGAACGTTTCAGACTTCAACTTCGTGGCGAAGCCTTTAACGTGTTGAATACGACAAACTTTAGAGGCTTGAGCACGAACAATCGATACAGCAGCTTTGGACGCGTTACCTCGGTGCGTGATCCGCGAACGATGCAGTTCGGTTTAAAATTTTATTGGTAGCAAACAATTGTTTATGACATAGGGGCGATAGGGCACAAGCCTTATCGCTCTTTTTTTGTGTTTAGGTGTTTTGCTTTCAATGCGTTTGCGCATTTCCGAATTGATGAGATATTACTTAATGCTTGTCGCAAGAAATGCTAGCAAATACGTTAGTTATTGTTTTCGCGGAATTCTTTTGACCTTTTTGATATTCGGAGGAATAAGAACTTTGTTCTATTTTACCGATCACAAGGTGCATTCCTTCGGAAAGTTTAGCTTCTGTTTGAACATACACTTCTAACCTCTTGGGCGCCACAAAAGTTAAGCTCTTTCATGTTTATGCGAAAATTCGGAAATCCTACGAATGGATATATAGCCTATGAAATGGGCAATATTTATCCGTAAGTGTATAGCTTGTTAGAGATTTTCTCGCATAATAAGTAAAATTTAACTTTACAAATATTCTGATAAGCAATATAAATACGATTACAAAGTAGTAAAGTGTTTAGAAATTCAAAACAGCATTAATCCCAAGAATGTGTTGTAGCCGAATAGATTTAGTTTGAAACCAGCAAACGGTTTTAGACAAGCCTAGAACTCTATCGGATACACGGATTTTTCCGATTTAGCTGATTCAGGAGGCAAGCCATGGTAAGTAAAGGATTAAGAGTGTTCTTATTCTTGGTACTATCTTTTTCTTGTGTCGCGGTGTTTGGACAAGGTACAACATCAAGATTTTCGGGTGTCGTAACCGACCAATCCGGAGCAGCAGTTCCGGGCGCAACCGTCACACTTTCAAACCCAAGCACAAGCACGAAGTTAACAACGGTGACCGGGGCAAACGGAGCGTTTTTCTTCGATTTGATTCAGGTTGGAACTTATACCGTAACTGTTGAAAAAGATGGGTTTAAGAAATATGTATCGAGCAATAATGTTGTAAACATCAACCAGCCAACAAACATAAATGTTGCGCTGGAAGTGGGTGATGTTTCCGCAGTGGTAAATGTGGATTCATCGGCAACCGACGTTCAAACTTCGAGCTCCGGTAATATCGGAACAACTATAACGACTCAATCGGTCGAAAGTCTTCCAATTGTTGGGTTGCGTGGTAGAAACCCTTTGGATTTGGTTAACTATCAACCGGGAATTAATGCGGGCGCAAACACCGGGGGTGGAATACACGTAAACGGTTCGCGGGATCGTTCGTTTAACTTTACCCTTGATGGAATAGATATAAACGACACCAGCGCAGGCGGTTCAAATTTTACGCCGCTTAGACCGAATCCCGATTCGATTCAAGAGTTTCAGGTAGTAACCAGCGGATTTACGGCAGAACTTGGAAGAAGTTCCGGTGCGCAAGTTACATTTGTAACCCGCGGTGGTACGAACGATTTTCACGGCTCTTTGTTTGAGTTTTATCAAACGCCGGGTCTTGCCGCCAACCCATTCGCGAACAATCTTTTAGGAGTAGATCGTCCGCAATTTGTTCAGCATATTTTTGGTGGCAGCATAGGCGGACCAATCGTAAATCCGGGGTTTGGCGAAGGAACACCGTTCTTTCAGCAATTAAAAGATAAAGCCTTCTTTTTTGTAAATTTACAAATGCTTCGCGCTTCTGAAACGCGGCTTGCACAGCGCACGGTTTACACACCACAAGCGAGGGCAGGCGTATTTCGATATATCCAAGGCGGCAGAAATTATTCTGCTGGCACTAGCACGCCCTCAGTAGATTCATCCGGTAATGCATTATTTCCGGTTTGTACCGGATCGAACGCGCCTTGTGTTAATTCGTATAACATCGGAAACAATCCTTCGGGGGTTGGAATCGATCCCGCTCTTCTTGCGATGATCAATTCAATGCCTTTACCCAACGATTATTCATCAGGTGACGGCTTGAATATAGCAGGCTTTAATTTTAACGCTCCGCAACGCGAAAAGCAGTGGGATTTTGTTACGCGAATTGATTATAAATTTTCGGATTCGAATGTAATTTATGGCAGGTACGCGCAAGGCGAACAAGACACTGTTGGTGATTCGGTTAACGGAGGATTGCCGATATTTCCCGATACGCCGAATATGATAAACACATCGCGCAAGCCATTAAATTTGGCAATTAACTGGCGCATTTCGCCTTCGGCAAGGTTCACAAACGAATTTATTTTTGGTTACAGCCGTTTTTCGTATGATTTCGGCAATCCGAATCCACGAGCTGATGTGCCATATTCGTTCAATCTCGTCGATACACCATACGACAACTACAATACAAATGCCCGTACGCCTAGCACGGTTCAATGGGTTGACAACATGACGTTTGATTTATCTCCGCATCTAATTAAAGCGGGAATGAACCTGCGTTTTGTTGGACACTTTGACGATCGTTCGAGTGTTGCGGGTACGGACATCGAAGGCATCGTGGATTTTTCTTCGGGGGTCAACAACAATTTTTCCGCATTTGGTCTTCCTTCAAGCGGTATAAATTCCAATGATCTTTCGCGTTTGAGAAGTCAAATCAACGACTATTTGGGTCGAGTTGGAAACTACAGCCAGGCATTTATAACAAACCCGAGCGGAACCGAATTCGAACCTGCGTTTACGCGTTGGAATTTCCGTGCGAAATATCCCGAATTGGATTTTTACGTTCAGGATACATGGCGCTTTAGTCAAAGATTGAGTTTTGATTTGGGCGTGCGTTACGAAATTAAGCTGACACCGCGTTCTGAGGGTTTGCCTGTATTAGGGTTAAGCGCACCAGTAAAGGTTGGCGCAACACCATCTGACACAATCAAATGGGTTCCGGGTGAGCTTTACAAGAGTGATTACAACAATCTGGCTCCTTCGGTTGGAATGGCGTGGGACCCGACGGGAAGCGGAAAAACATCGGTTCGTTTGAATTATCGTTTGAACTACGATCGACTTCCTTCTCAGGTATTTACCAACAGCGTGTTCCAAAATGCACCGGGTAATAATGCTGCTTTTCCGTCAAATAACACGTTTGGGCAAAATGGTGGTTTGTTAAGAAATCTGCCGGCAATCGTTCCGGATTTAACACCGAGCGATTTTCGTCAGCCACCGCCGTTTAGTCCTAATATAGCAACTGTTTTTGATCCGGATTTGCAGTTTCCGATGATTCATTCGTGGTCGGCAAGTTTCCAGCACGAACTATTCAAAAACAACGTGTTGGAAGTAAATTATATCGGCAAGAAGGGTACACACTTGTTCGGCGGATATAATGTTAACCAAGTTGATCTTAACGCATCGGTTCCGGGAATAAGCGAAACGTTTTTGCAAGCGTTTAATTCGATTCGTGCAAATTCTACTTATTCAAGCCCGCTGATTAATGCGCTTCTTACGGGAAGTTCGACAAACGGCGCGGGAACAACATCATTCCGTTCATTCAATTCTTCGAATATTTCGAACAACAATGTAGCTTCGGCGGCGGCAACACTTGCAGCCCGAACCACTACCGTTGGCGGTGTAGTTACACCGATATTTGTTGCAAACGGATACGATCCATTCTTGTTTGTAGATTTTCCGCAGTTTTCAGGCGCGTTTCGCGTGTTGGATACGAACGATTATTCTTTCTACAACGGGCTGGAAGTTATGTTGAAGCGTAGATTTGTAAACGGGTTAAGCTATCAAATAGCTTATACGCTTTCGAAATCCGAAGACACGCGTTCATTCGATCCTACGTTTTCGACGGTTAGCACAGGTACAAGCCAATCGGCATCAAGCACGCCGTTTGACATAAACAACCGAAGGTTAAATTACGCTTGGTCAGATTTTGATCGTCGACATGTTGTTTCGGGTTACTACACATGGGAACTTCCTTGGGGTAGGGGGCGTGCATGGGGTTCGGATATGCCAAAGGCGCTCGATGCAGTTATCGGCGGATGGCAGTTATCAGGGCTTCTAACAGTTCAATCCGGAAGACCGTTCACGGTTTATTCGGGTCGTTATACCTATTCAAACGTGGTTTCATCCTTTGCAAACTGTTCTGGATGTACGCGAAATATGGGTTCGGTTATTGAAGAAAACGGTACAAGTTACTTCTTTTCGGCAGCGCAACAGGCTATGTTCTCAGAGCCTGATTCGGGTTCGCTCGGCAATACCGGAAGAAATTACTTTATCGGTCCCGGATATTGGCAAACAGATGCTTCGATTTCGAAGAAGTTTAAGTTTTCTGAAAGAATGAGCTTTGATTTGAGACTTGATGCGCAAAACGTAACAAACTCAACATCTTACGGATTTCCGACGACTACCTATACTTCAAGCACGTTTGGAAGAATTCGAACGTCAATTAACAGCGGACCTCGAAGAATGCAGCTTTCTGCTCGCTTTTCTTTCTAGGAACCAAATCGGTAGTTTATGAAAAGGAGGCGCTTTGGCGCCTCTTTTTCTTTGCTTCCGAGCTTACACAGAATTGCGAATTTTAGGCATTGCAATTGCCTTGAGATTTGAAATCAAAAATGTGTTTTCGCTTTTAGCGATTCGTGCGCTTGATTTATGGAGCTTTCGCGATTGGATCATTTCAGGTTCTTCAAAATCGTGAACTTTTATCCAATTCGTTGGAAGTAAATTCCACTTATTTTGCAGCAAGCGTTTGGTTCCTTTCTTAGTTTTTCGCAAAAGGAGTAATAAATGTCACGAATTTGTCAGTATATTTTTTCGCTTTTTGGAATTTTCATGATCGGTTCTTGTCTGGTTGTTTTCGGACAGGAAACAACCGGGGGGATTGAAGGAGTTGTTAAGGATTCGACCGGCGCAGTTGTTCCAAATGCAAAAGTTTTGATCGTAAACGCAAAGGTTTCGACTGATGGAGTTACATCAACCGGTATTGGAACGGGTTTTAAGAGAAACCTTTCCACAAATGCTTCCGGATTTTTTAGAGTAGTTCAGGTACCACCCGGGGTTTATGATGTTGTTATTGGCGGGACAGCGGGCTTTGGCGAAGCGCGTTACGAAAACGTTACTGTTGCAATTGGAAAGAACTCGCAACTTGAAATTGTGCTAAACCCCGAGGGAAACGTAAACACCGTAGATGTTTCATCTTCAGATGTTCCACCCGTTGACACAACCAACAGTGCAATTCAAACAACAATAAGCGCGGAAGAAATGGAACTTTTACCAAAAGGCACGGGCTTTACCGGGCTTTTGAAATCGGTTCCGGGAACGCGTCCGGAAAGCAGACTCGGAGGATTTTCGGTAGATGGCGCTTCGGGTGGCGAAAACGTTTTTGTAATAGATGGTCAAGAAGTTACAAATTACAGAACCGGCACAATGAATGGCAATTTTGATTTGCCTACAAATTTTGTTCAGGAAGTACAGGTAAAATCGAGCGGGTTCGAAGCTGCATATGGTGGTGCGACCGGTGGTGTTGTAAGTGTTGTTACACGCGGTGGCAGTAATGAAATGCACGGTGAATTCGGACTTCAGTTCGATACACCCAAATTTGACGGCAATCCGCGTCCACTTTTAGCAAGGTTTACTTCGGGCACGGTAAGCGGAGGCACATTTTCGCAATCGGCGGAATATTTAAATCCTGCAAAAGCCAAGGGCGTGAACTTTTTTCCTTCAGCAAACTTAGGTGGAAAAATAGTTAAAGACAAGCTTTGGTTCTATGGCAGCTATTCACCTGAATTCTACGAAACGAATGTAGATACGTTGTATTATACCGATGCGGCTTCTGCCACACGCACATATATCGGTACGGAAAATTATCGCCGGGATAGAAGATATGAATATGCTTTTGGACGTCTGGATGCGACGCCGTTTGAAAACCTTCGATTAACAGGCACATATTTATGGAATCCGATAATAGATAAAGGCAGCATTCCTTCATCTAGCTTCTCAAATGTATCTTCAAGCGCATTTGGGTTTGGAAACATCCCAACTGCAAATTTTGGTAGCGGAATTGGCATTCTAACAGGAAACGAATATACCGATAAACAAGGAGGAAGGCAAAACTCAAATGTTGTAACTGCTTCCGGTGTATATACTTACAAGGGAAGTTTGGTTATTGATGCAAGGTACAGCCGGGGATTTTTGAATGAAAAGCTTGGTAATTACTTTGTTCCGCAAACCGTGCAAATATACAGTTGTGGCACGCCAAATGTAAATTTTCCTTGTTCAACAACCGGTGCAAATTCGATTACTACCAAAGATGTTTCGGTTCGTAATTCGTACGAGGTTTCTGCGACTTACTTGTTTGAAGGTGGTGGAAAGCACGAGCTAAAGGGTGGTTATCAGCGATATACGATTTTTAATGACGTTCAATCAGGCAATAACGCAATTGGAAGAATTTCTTTCAACTACGGAACTCCAATTTCTACATTGCAACCGGGATTAGCCGATACCGTTGGCGCGGTTGGTTCTGCTTCATTCCGTCGAACCGGAACTAACGGTCAAGGTTCGAACCTAAGCCAAGCAATTTATCTACAAGATAAATACCAGCCTACAACGCGTTTGACTTTGAATCTTGGAATCAGAATCGAAAAAGAAGATTTGCCGACGTTTAATGAATATCCTAGTGCGGTAAACTTTGGATGGGGAGATAAAATCGCGCCGCGGCTTGGGTTTGCATATGATATTACGGGAAACGGAAAAACGAAAGTTTTTGCAAGTTACGGTAAATTCTTCGATCGTGTAAAATTCGCACTACCGCGCGGATTGTTTGGTGGCGATATTTTTCTTGAAGATTACTTCGAATTGTTTCCCGGCGACACATATTTAGATTTTAATATCAACAATATTTTGGGTAATTTTTCCGGTCCAAGCGTTTGTCCTACCACCGGATTTATTGCGACCGGTGCGCTAAGCCGATGTCAAAGAAATTTGCGCGTTAACGCAAACGAGCCAAATGCCGATGCATACGCCGGCGGTGCTGTTGACCCGAACTTAAAGCCGTTTCAACAAACCGAATTTACGGTTGGTGCGGAACATCAACTTTCACAGAATTACACGTTACGCACACGTTATACGTATAAGAACGTTGATGAAGTAGTTGAAGATGCCGGAATTGTAAATGCGCAGGGAAGTGAAGCGTATATCATCGGAAACCCGGGTAGCGGACTTCATCTTGAAACGTTGAAAGCGCTCGGATACACGCATTTTACGCGTCCGCAGCGGCGATATGACGGGCTGGAAATAGTTTTAGATAAGCGTTTATCAAACAATTGGTATTTCAACGCCAATTATACTTTCAGCCGGTTGTATGGAAACTATACCGGTTTGGCTAGTTCAGATGAACCACATCTCGTGAGTGGCAGAACGGCACCCGGCGTTTCACGCGCATTTGACCTTCCGTTTATTGGTTTTACCGCTGAAGGACAACCGGATAACGGAAGGCTTCCAACAGATCGTCCACATGTATTTAACATTTATGGCGCCTATATTTTTGATTGGTTCGGAAGCAATACTTCGTCAACGGAGCTTTCGTTCTTTCAAACCGTGACATCCGGAACGCCACAAACAACGTCAATTTACGGACAATCAAGCGTTACGCCACAGATTTTTTATCATCGTGGGGATTTAGGAAGGTCGCCAACATTTTCGCAAACGGATTTCAGCCTAACACAACGGTACCGTTTCGGACGTGATGATAAATTCACCATGGCGTTTGATTTAAATATCAATAATCTTTGGGATCAAGACACGGTACTTGGCGTTTATCCAACAATGAATACCACTTCGGGAAGACCTAATAATTCGGGTTTGGGGCTGTCGGCAAAGGACTACGCGAATATGTATGCCGGCGGAGAGCTGTTGGATATTATTTTGGCACGTATTGCAGCATCACCGGATAGACCGGATGCACGCTATAAAATGCCACAACTATACCAATCGCCGCGAAGCGTTCGTTTTGGCTTTAGACTTATGTTCTAGTTCTATTCGGAAATTCCGGTTGGCGAGGTTTGAAAATAGCCTCGCCTTTTTATTGCAACACTTTTCCGGATAAAATATAAATGGGTTGTTTTTCAAATTTCTTCAATTTTGTCACTACCTTAAACGTAGTTTCTTTCGTAGTTTAACTTGCGCATATTTGTAAATTGGCGCATAGGATCTTAAAACATTATGGCTTCAAGTTTATTAATGAATTGTTCGGTGGTTTTGCCGGATACAAATGCCGTCGGTTCAATCGCGGTTGAAGATGGCAGAATTAAGCGAATTACAAACCAAAAGACTTTTGCGGATGAATATTTCGATCTAGGGTATCTCACAGTCTTTCCGGGGTTTATAGATATTCATAATCATGGTGCCGTTGGTGTTGATGTAAACACCGCAGATGTAGATGGCTTTCACGCAGTAAGTGAATTTTTGATTAAAAAAGGCGTTACCGGTTGGGTTCCGACGCTTGTTCCTGATGCGGTCGGCGTTTACGAGAGAACGGTTAAGGCGCTTGAAACATGGCGTAGCAAAATTGCGGCAAAGTGCGCCGCACGCGTTGTTGGCGTTCATTATGAAGGTATTTTTGCAAATAAGGTTTATTGCGGTGCGTTGCGCCCGGAATACTTTCGTGAATTTACGGGCACCGAAATCGATGATTTACCAAGGCTAACCGAAGCAAAACATATCATGACATTAGCGCCTGAAATCAATGGCGGAATTGAATTGGTGGAAAAGCTTGCGGAACAAAATTGGGTAATTTCATTGGGGCATACGATGGCGGATTACGACACATTGGAACGCGCTGTTGGGGCAGGTGCTTCGCATTTGACACACTTCTTTAATGCAATGACGGGTCTTGAACACCGTGACCCGGGGGTGGCACTTTGGGGGTTGATAAACAAGGACGTAACTTTTGATATTATTGCGGATGGAATACATGTAAACCCTTTAATGCTTAAGTTTGCCATTGCAATAAAATCACCCGACAGAGTTTCGTTGATAAGTGATTCGGTAGCACCAACGGGGTTAGGCGATGGCGAATTTGAACTTTGGGGTAACCCGCTAACGGTAACAAACGGCGTAACCGCAAACGCGGAAGGCACACTTTCCGGATCAGTAATTACGGTTTACGATGCATTTAATCGAATGCGTGCGCTGGGTTTTACAGATCAAGAAGTTGCCAATATGACCAGCCTTAATCCTGCGCGAATTTTAGGAATCGATGGAGAATGTGGCTCACTTGAAGTGAATAAACGCGCGGATATTGTAGCAGTTGATAAAACGGGCGAAATTCGCTTTGTAATGCTTGAAGGCAAAGTTGTTTATAGCGATATTTAATCGCTTTGGGGGGAAAGCTTTTTGCGGGTTACCAAAAAGACGCCCGCAAAAATCAATATCATTGCAACGATCAAGCGATATGAAAATGGCTCTTTTAGAATCAAAATTGCCGCGGCGGCGCCAATAATCGGTTGCATATATACGTAAACAGCCACCGTTCCGGGTTCAACTCTTTCAAGTGCCCAAGTGTTCCAATAATATGCGAGAATTGTTGGGAAGATTATTATGCCGGCAAGCGCAAGCCACGCGCCCGTTGAAACTTCAGATAGGTTTACATCTTGCAGAAAGTATATTCCAATGGGTACGTTAACTATTGAAGCCATAATAAAAAGCCAAGCTATTGATTTAAGCGCGCCATATTTTATTATCAAGCGTTTTGAGATTGCCAAATATATCGCATACGAAAGGCTGTTGAGCAAAACAAGGATATCGCCCTGGGTTGTAGTTGAAGAAAAGCTCGCGTTGCGCGGATCGATTAAATAAACAACACCCGCCGCGGCTATCAAAATTCCCGTAATTTTTCGCCAGCCTAATAGTTCGTTTCCAACAAATGCGCTAACGAGCACTGCCATAACAGGAATCAACACTGCCAGCAAAGATGTGTTTGTTGCGGTTGTTAGTGCCAAACCCTGAAAAAACAAGAGTTGGTTCATAACAATTCCGAATAATGCAAATACGGCAAAATATAGGTAGTCCTTCTTCTTTTCAAGCGCCAAGCTGCCGAGCCTTCGCTGTAACACATAAAAAGTAGCCGCGCCACCAAACACGCGAAACCCCACTATTGAATAGCTTGGAAAAACTTCCAAGGCGATTTTCCCGATAATTGGCGCGATGCCGAACATAAGCTGAACAAATACAAGCGCAATGTGCGGCGCAACCGAATCGTCATATTTTGCAAAATCTTTCCGCATGATTAGAAGGGGAATCGGAACAAATCGTGTGGTTAAAAGGCAAAAGCCCCAACAACCGAACGAAAGTTGTTGGAGCAGTTTTAGGTCTAATTCTAGTTTTAAACCAACATCATTGCCGGATTTTCAAGCATTGCCTTAAACGTTTGCAAAAATTTTGCACCCGTAGCCCCATCGACAACTCGATGGTCGCAGCTCATCGTAACATGCATAATTTTTCGCGAAACAATCGCGCCGTTCCTCACTACGGGCACTTCTTCAGCTCCGCCAACGGCTAAAATTGCCGCCTCCGGCGGATTGATTATCGCGGTAAACTCCTTAATGCCGAACATTCCCAAATTTGAAATTGAAAAGGTAGCGCCGGTATATTCTTCAGGCTGAAGTTTCTTGTCTCGGGCACGCGTCGCCAATTCTCTTATTTCGTTTGAAATCTGAACAAATCCTTTCTTATTCGCACCGCGAACAATCGGCGTAATCAAACCTTCATCCACAGCTACCGCCACGCCTATATCGGCATCCTCGTAAAAGCGAATGGATTCCGTTTGATACGATGCATTTACAAACGAATGTTTGGTTAGAGCCATCGCGGCAACTTTTACGATAATGTCGTTTACACTGATTTTTTCCGGTGCAATTTGTTCGTTTATGGCAGCCCGAAGTGCTAGCGCATTGTCCATTTCAATTTCAACGGTCAAATAGAATGTCGGGATGGGACCAATTGATTCGCCAAGTCGTTTTGCGATTGTTCTCCGCATCGGCGTGGTATTTTCATCCCGATAAGCCGAAGCGCCGGTTACGTTAGCGTTTTGCGCAAATGCGGTGGTTCCGGAAGTTGTGGTGCCGGCAAGGGCTTTTTCGATGTCTCGTTTTATTATTCGTCCGTTTGGACCCGACCCCGAAATTGCGTGAAGATTTAAGTTATTTTCCAAAGCCATACGTGACGCAATCGGCGAAACAATAATTCTTTCATTTGAATTAACGGCAAGTGCACGCTCGGCGGCTGGTACGGAATAAGCGTTGGAAACTTCGGCGGTAACGGGTTGCGGCGGTTCCGAATTTACGCTTGTATTCGGTTCGCTTTTATCTGCGGCTGATTCGTTACCGATTTCATCCAAAATCGCGGAAATATCTTCGTTCGGCTCGCCTATTACGCCAATTGTTTGTCCAAGCTTTGCGTTGCTACCGGCTGGCACCACTATTTTTAATAGCGTACCGGCATCAAGCGATGTCATTTCCATCGTAGCTTTATCCGTATCTACTTCGGCGATTGTTTCATTCGCTTCAATTTCATCGCCTTCATTCTTTATCCAGCTCGAAATTTGTCCCTCTTCCATTGTTGGGGAAAGTTTCGGCATTAAGATTTTTGTAGCCATATTTTTTTCAACAAATATATAAAACGGACTTTCCGTTACAAATAACAAACCTCTTTAACGGCTGCGATTATTCTTTCAACGCTTGGAAGTGCCGCCAGTTCAAGATTCCGCGCATAGGGCATCGGCGCTTCAACGGTAGAAACACGCTTTATAGGCGCATCCAAATAATCAAATGCGTGTTCCATCACTTGATAAGAAATTTCCGCGCCAACGCTTGCGAACGGGTGCGATTCTTCGGCAATCACAAGCCGGTTAGTTTTGCGAACCGAATTTGCAATAGTTTCGATATCCAGCGGTTTTATTGTTCGCGGATCTACAACTTCAACCGAAACATCAAAATCGCTCTTCATAATTTCCGCGGCTTGTAGCGCTTGCGGAACGGTAAAAGAACGCGCAACTATTGTGCAATCGGTTCCTTCGCGTTTTACATCCGCTACGCCCAAAGGAATTGTAAAATCCGCAATATCGGGAACTTCGCCCTTCATTCCGTACATTGTTTCCTGTTCAAGAAAAATTACCGGGTTGTCATCACGAATTGCCGATTTCAACAGACCTTTGGCATCTGCGGCAGTTGAAGGCATTACAACCTTAAGTCCCGGAAAGTTAGCGTAAAATGCTTCAAACGCCTGCGAATGTTGCGAAGAAACTTGATACGCAGAGCCGTTCGGTCCGCGGAAAGTTATCGGAACATTAAATTCTCCGCCGGACATATAGTACATTTTTGCCGCGCTGTTTATGATTTGATCGGAAGCGAGCACCGAAAAATTGAAGGTCATAAATTCAACTACCGGTCGCAACCCAGCCATCGCCGCGCCTACTCCTAGCCCCGCAAAGCCAAGTTCGGTAATTGGCGTGTCAATCACGCGCTTATCGCCAAATTCCTTCCATAAATCGCGCGTAACCTTATACGCACCATCGTATTCTGCGACTTCTTCACCCATAATAAAGACATTTTCATCGCGTATAAGTTCTTCTTTTAGTGCTTCATTTAAAGCATCACGAATTGTAAGTTCTGCCATATTCTAAATATTGATTTTTCAAATAAATCGCTAAAACAGTTTTAATAATCTGCCTATTAGGCTGTTACATCCGCTAAAAGCGCCGAAAGCGGCGGAGTTTCGCCCGCCTCGGCAAAATCAACTGCTTCTTGGGTCTTTGCCGATGCACGCGCTTCAAATTTTTCAAAATCTTTTGCGGTAAAGACTTTGGCTGCCAGTAATGAATCCTTAAATAAGGCAATCGGATCACGTTCCTGATATTTCTTTACTTCTTCCGTCGTGCGGTATTTTCCGGGATCGGACATGGAATGCCCCATAAAGCGATATGCGCGAACTTCCAACAGCGAAGGTTTTGATTCTTCACGGGCAAGTTTTATGGCGCGTGCGGCAGCATCACGAACGGCGATTACATCCATTCCGTCCACAAATTCACCGGAAATTCCAAAACCCTCTGCTTTTTTGGCGACATTTGAAATGGACATCGCACGTTTTTGCGAAGTCCCCATTCCGTAATGATTGTTTTCGCAAACATAAATTACCGGTAGCCTCCATAACGCAGCCAAATTTAACGATTCGTGAAAAATTCCTTGGTTTACAGCTGCTTCGCCAAAATAGCAAATGGTTACACCACCGGTTTCTTTGTATTTTTGCGAAAACGCCATTCCCGTTGCCACGCCAATTTGGGCGCCTACGATTCCGTGCCCGCCAAAAAAATTGTTTTCTTTTGAAAACATATGCATAGAACCGCCCTTGCCGCCCACATTTCCGTTTGCTTTGCCGAAAAGTTCCGCCATTATTTCTTCCGGCGAAATTCCTTGTAGCATTGCCTGAACGTGGTCTCGATAAGATCCGATTACAAAATCTTGTTGCTCAAGTTGTGTTTGAATGCCAACGGCAATCGCTTCCTGCCCGATATACAAATGACAAAAGCCGCCGATTTTTCCGATGCGGTACGCCTCGGCGCATTTTTGTTCAAAAGTGCGCGCCAGCAACATGTCATAAAGCATTGTTTCCAGTAAGCCTTTATCAAGCTTTTTGATTTCGGCGATTTGAGCGTCGTGCCTTGCTTCGTATTCAAGTTTTGCTTGTTCGATATCGAACGGTTCGTTTGAATTGATAACTTGTTTTGAACCGTTTGAAGCGGAAGTTTTTGACATCATCGTTTCAGCGGAGTTTTTCGTCTTTGTCTTTGCCAAGCTGATTTCTCCAATTTCTGCGGCAATATTTATCGCCACAGTTAGTTTTATAAACTTAGTAGTTTCAAAAGATAATTATAAATTAGTAAATGCCGATTAGGCAAAATGCCAGCCGCCTGATTGTGGAAATAAGTGTTCAAAATGCTAAACTTTTCATTCTTTATGAACTTTATGCTCAAAAAAGTTGTGTTTGTTTTTGTTGCAACGGCATTTCTTGCGGTAACCGCTTTCGCTCAAAATCCAACAGACTGGCAGCTTAAAGTTCAACCCGCGTTGGGAAACATTGAATCGGGCGAAAAGTTTGAAGCTGATTTATTTGTAAAGATTGACAAGGGGTGGCATCTTTACTCGCAATCGCAAAAAAAGGGCGGACCAATCGCTACCACAATAAAACCGGCGACACCCGACAAATACTCCATCTCCGGCGAAATTGAAACTCCAAAACCGCAAGTTGAATTTGATAAGAATTTCGGAATCGAAACAAGCTTTTTTGTGGATGAGGCGAATTTTAAGATCCCGCTTACCGCAACGGCTGAAATGAATGCGGCTGAAACGGGCATAGACGTTAGGTTTCAGCTTTGTAACGATTCGTTTTGCCTTCCGCCGAAGACGTTACGTGTAACCCTAACCGGCTCCGAACAAATCAAACCTATTTCGAAACAGTTGAGTTCAAACCCTGCAAAAAAGGGTGCATATATCAAATTCGGACAAGGTGAAACACAGGATCAGCCTGTGTGGTCATTTTTATGGCTTGCAATTTCTTTAGGTGCCCTTTCGCTTTTGACACCTTGTGTATTTCCGATGATTCCGATTACGGTTTCATATTTTACCAAGAACAGCGGCGGAAGTAAGGGCAAATCTTTAACCCTTGCGCTTGTTTATTCACTTGGAATAATTGCAACATTTACGCTATTGGGAATGTTGCTTGCGGTTTTTGTTGGGGCTTCCGGTATTAACCTTTTCGCGGCAAATCCTTGGATTAATCTGCTGATTGCAGCAGTGTTTTTGCTCTTCGGGTTAAATTTGCTTGGTTTTTTTGAGATTACGATTCCATCGGAACTTATCACAAAGCTTGATGCGCTCACAAGAACAAAAGAAGGCGAAGGAAGTGCGTATGTTGGCGCGCTTTTGATGGGGCTAACCTTTACGATTACGTCCTTTACGTGTACATCACCGTTTGTCGGAACCATTCTGGTTTCAACTTCCCAAGGAAATTGGAAGATGCCGCTTTTAGGTATGCTTGCGTTTTCGACCGTGTTTGCACTTCCGTTTTTTATACTTGCATTGGCACCGCAGCTAATCTCACAACTTCCTCGTTCGGGTGGCTGGCTTAATTCCGTAAAGGTCGTTATGGGGTTTCTCGAACTGGCAGCCGCACTTAAGTTTATTTCAAATATTGATTTGGTTTGGAGTTCCGGTTTTAAAACCGCCGAAAACGCGGTAAATTACGGGTTCATTTTTACACGTGAAGTTGTTTTGGCGCTTTGGATCTTAATCGCATTTGCGATTGTATTGTACATTCTTGGCGTTATTCGAGTAAAAACGGATGTCAAAAAGCAACGCATCACCCCTGCTCGAATGATTTTTGCCGCAATTTTTGCCGCGTTTGGCATTTATTTGGCACTCGGATTATTCGGAATGCGCTTGGGCGAATTGGAATCGTTTCTTCCCCCGAAGAATCCTGATTCGAAGCTAAATATCTTGGGCGATAAAAAGACTGAACTAGTTTGGATCAAGAATGATTTACCCAAAGCGCTTGAATTGGCAAAACGCGAAAATAAGCGAGTATTTATTGATTTTACGGGCTATACCTGTACAAATTGTCGTTGGATGGAAGCGAATATGTTTCCGCGCGAGGATGTAAAGGCGGAAATGAAAGATTTTGTTTTGGTTAGCCTATACACGGATGGCGACGGCGAAGTTTATGCGCGTCAACAGCAATACCAAGAAGAGACATTTGAAACCGTTGCGTTGCCGTTTTATGCGGTTCTCAATTCGGACGGAACTCCTTACTCAACCTTTCCCGGGCTTACGCGCAGTTCGGTCGAGTTTATTGACTTTTTGTATAAATCAAAGTAAATATTTAGAAATTCCAAAAAAAAGAATCATCGTCGCATTACCGCGTCTTTTAAAAGAATATGAAGAACGTTTCGATCGAATGTTTTATTGAAGGCTTAAAGGAAATTCCAAAAGACGAGTTTCACTGTCAGCCGGTATATGAATATATGGCTTCGCAGGAAATCGATATGAATTCAGTTGAGCGGTTTTTGCATTGGAGTGACCGATTTTACACGCGAAATCTTATTTTTAAGAATGAACGTTTTGAGGTAATGGCGCTTTGTTGGGAAATCGGGCAAGCATCTACCATTCACGATCATGCAGATCAAATGTGCTGGATGATGGTTCCGACGGGTAAACTACGCGGCAGGAATTTTAATCTTCTTGAATTTGATAAAGCACGGAAGCATTCAAGACTTGAACACGCAGAATCTTTTGATTTGTCTGATTGTTTAGCGGCAACGGTTGAACTCGAAAAGCCGATTCATCAAATTCTAAATCTTGCCGAATTTGACGAACGCGCCGTAAGTATTCATATCTATTCAAAGCCTTTTAAGACGTGCCTTACATTTTGCGATGAAACAGACACCTTTAAGGAAGTTTCGCTCGTTTATACTAGCATTGACGGGGTTTTGCAGGACGGCATTAACCTGTAAATCTATTAGTTATTTCAGTTTTGCCCGGTTTTTTTTGAACCAACGCACGCCTTCTTTTGTATCTTCAAGCACAATTCCGCGCTGTAAAAGCTTATTGCGAATTTCATCTGAAAGTGCGAAATTCCGATTTCTTCTAGCAAGCTGCCGTTCTTCAATCAGCATTTCAATTTCCTGATCAATGTTTTTGCTTGCTTCTTCACCAAAAATTCCCAGCACCGAATCGAACTTTTCAATTGCGTTTATAACTGCATTCCGTTCTACTTCAGAAAGTCCTACATCGGCGAGTTTTGTATTTACATCGCGCACCAAATCATGAATTGTCGCAAGCGCTTTTGATGTGTTTAAATCGTCGTCAAGCCCGGCTTGAAAATCTCTTAACGAATTTTCAACCATTTCTGAAACATTAGAACCTTCGGAAACATCGGCATTTATCACCAATCTTCGAAATTGACGGAGACGTTCAACCGTTGATTCCGCACCTTTTAACCCTTCAAACGTGAAGTTTAGCTGTCGACGATAAGGAACGGAAAGAAGCAAATAGCGAATCGCGAGCGGAGAAAATCCGCGGTCGATAATGTCACGTAGGGTATGGGCATTTCCCAAAGATTTGCTCATCGTGTCGTTGTCAATTTTCAAAAATTCGCCGTGGAGCCAGTATTTGGCGAAAAGCTTTCCCGTAGCGCCCTCACTTTGTGCAATTTCGTTTTCATGATGGGGAAATGTCAAATCTACCCCGCCACCATGTATATCAAATGTTTCACCAAGATATTTCATTGACATCGCGGAGCACTCAATGTGCCATCCGGGGCGCCCCCTTCCAAACGGGGCATTCCAACCCGGTGTTTCATCTTCTTCCACTAATTTCCACAAGGCAAAATCTCGTGCGTCTTCCTTTTCGTATTTATCGGTATCCACGCGCAAACTTCCACCTTCAATATTTCCTTCAAAATTTATCTTCGAAAGCTTTCCATAATCGGGAAATGCTGTAATTCGATAATAAATTGAACCTTCCGATTCATACGCCTTTCCGTCATCCAAAAGAGTTTTAATGAGGGTGATCATTTCAGCGATATGTTCCGTTGCACGCGGTTGAACATCCGGAGTTTCGTTGCCTAAAGATGCCATATCTTCATTAAATGCAACGATAAAAGGCGCGGTCATTTCATCGATGGTAATTCCGAGCTTTGTCGCTTCATTTATTATTCGGTCATCAACATCCGTCAAGTTCATCACGTACGTAACGTCATAGCCCTTAAACTTCAAATATCTTTGAAGGACATCGCCGAAAGTAAATGTACGAAAATTGCCGATATGCGCAAAATCCCAAACCGTAGGACCACACATATAAATGCGAACGTTGTTTCCTTCGACCGGCACAAAAGGCTCGGTGGTTCCTGAAAGTGTGTTGTGAAATGTTAACATCGGTAAAATTTTAGCGGTATTGGCAGAATTTACAAGTTACTCAAACATCAAAATCGCGAAAAGCGTAAAAGTACCTAAAAAGGAATTTTCTAAACCATTCGTGGCATAAATATTTAACTTAAATTAATCTACATTTCTCTTTGTGAAATCGAATTCCCACAAACAAACATTTTTCAACGAAAATCAAAGAAAATTTGACAAGAAAACATGTGGAAAACTAACAAATTCGCATAAGAATTTCTTCGATTTTCGCCGATTAATAAAATTAATATTACATTCATACGAACAGTTTATGAAGAAAATATCTGTAAGGTGCACATAATCTTACACTTAGCGAAGTGTAAGCCAAGTGAAAAGTTTCGCAAACATTTTTTGAAAAAAGTGCGCGGATTAAGGACTTAAACATAGCTATTTCCGCATAATGGTTTCCGTGATGCAGGTGATGCATCCGTTGACTAGGAAACGATGTTTGAGTATTTAGCCGTTTACGATCAAGTAATTGATCGGAACCACTCCCAGTACTCAGGCAAGGTTCCAAGCCGCTAACATCTCGGCGGGTTGACAGGCAGGAGGTGGTCTCTAAACCCGTCGAGTAAGCGAAGTCTCCCACCTTCGCTCTCCTTTTTTAACCGGGGGCTGGCGTTAACTTTGGACAACTGAACACTTGAATTTATCGTGAGCCCCTAATTTTCGCGTTTACAACCTCAAAGATGCGGTTGGATTTATTCGATGACTTACAACTTGTTGAAAACTCCAAAATCATCAATCGTAAATGGATTCCGCTTGACCGATAATCATCTGTATAAACGACTATTCTTTGAGGACGATTCCTACAAAACAATACTAGATTCGAAAGGTAATATCTGTGCCGCAAACGAAAGCTTGGCGCATTGGTTGCATTCAGACGCGAATGAACTTATTGGAAAACCTTTCTTGGAATCACTAAACTCGGGCGAAACTCTAATTTTTCCCGAAGATCTTACAAATGTAACCGAGCAGCTTTCCACAGCTTTTTATACGAAAAAGGATTCGCTGGAAACCGAATGTCGAGTTTTCACCGAATTGGGTTTGCGCTGGTTACGCTATAGAATTTCTTATCACCCCGATCCCGACGAAGGAGCCGAGTATTTTGTATTCATCGCGCGGGATGTGACCGTCTTAAAACACGTTCAGGAACGCCTTGAATTTACACGTAAGCACGACTACGTTACCGGAATGCCTACACTTGAAGAACTATTCAAGCGTATGCGGATTCTTGCGCGCAAACGCAGCGTTAACGGCAATTCCGGATTTTCACTGCTTTTGGTAAGTCTTGATGATTTTGAATATGCGGAAGCGAGCTTGGGCAAGCTTTCAACCGAGAGATTGTTGAAACATATTTCGATTAGACTTTCGCGGCTTGCGAAGTTGGTTGAGTTTGTGGGAATGGTAGACCGATTTTCATTCGGAGTTCTCATTCCTGATGATAATAGCCGACAAGAACGCGTGGTAAATGCAGTGCTTGGAGCCATACGGGAACCATTTCAGATTGACGGACAAACTTTGTATATAACCGCAAGCATAGGCATTGCGCGGGCTAAAACAGCGGAACCGAAACCGGAAACCGTATTGCGTTCCGCCCAATTGGCACTTACCTTGGCAATAGAAAACGGTGATGATTTTTATGCGGTCGAATGCCAATGTGATGCAACAACGCGCGCAGACAAATTTATTCTTATTAGTGATCTCAAACAGGCGCTTGAAACCAACGCGCTAAGGGTATTGTTTCAGCCAATCTTCTTTCTCGATACCCTTAAAGTACGCGGTGTAGAAGCTTTGATTCGTTGGGATCACCCCCAAAAGGGTCCGATCCCCCCAGATATCTTTATCCCCGTTGCTGAAGAAGCCCGGCTAATGCCTAGAATTGAACATTGGCTAATTGATAAGTGCGTGAGCTCGCTTGCAATGTGGAAAAGAAATTACAAGGAATTTGCGGATGTATTAATGGGCATCAATATCTCGTCAACCCGTTTGGGTACGCAAGGGCTGATGCACGATTTGGAAACCATAGTAGAAAAATATGCGCTGAACCCGAACGATATTGTAATTGAAGTTACTGAAACGCACGCAATTGAGAAATTTCATTCTCGAAAGCATGGTTTCAACGAATTGCGAAAGTGTGGATTCGGACTCGCATTGGATGATTTTGGAACCGGATATTCATCTTTGAATTATTTGAACACATTGCCAATTACATCTTTGAAGATTGATAAGACATTTGTTTCGAAAATGGAACACGACCACGCAGGCTCCTGTATTTTGGATACGATTGTGGAAATGTCGAACAAGCTCGATTTGAGAACGGTTGCCGAGGGTATTGAAACCGCTTCGCAATATGAGCGCTTGAAAGATAATGGATGTAATTATGGACAAGGTTATTTATTAAGTCGCCCGTTGGAGCCGGAAGACTTGATAAAACTAGTTTTGAAGATTTCGAAAATGCCGGTTATACGTGTGGAGGATTTGGCATAAGGCTTTTTCAATGACCTGTTTTCTTTCGATTTTATGGGTCAAGAAAAAAAAATAAAAAAAAATAAAAAAAAATTGGAGAACATTGCTAATTGATATTTTAATCAGTTCGGGTGCAAAGAATATTTGATTCGCGCACTTAACCGATAAAGGCAACTCCGTAGCGATGCGGGGACGCAAAATCGTGAGTCTCTAGAAGACTGCACGACTACCGAAGTGAGGTGTATTGTGTTTAGAAATTCGTTTCGCACGCATATATTTAGTTATTTACTAAGTCTTTTTCTTTTAACCTCTGCACTTGCTGCAGACTCGCAAAAACCAGATTCGCCTAGCGAATCCGCACCGACCACCGTAGCGTTTACAAATCCTGCCTTATTTGGAATCGATAGCGGCTGTTTCAATAGCAACATTAATAAAAAACGATTCTCCGACGATATTTCGCTTTCGCAAGAAATAGGATTCTGCCAAGACCTTCAACGCGTTGCCAACCAATTGAATGGCACAAATTGGTCTCCTGAATTGCGAAAAGAATTAATGAGTATTTGGAGCGTTTTCATAAACGAAAACGTAACAATTAAGCCGATGAAATCTGATGTATCCAACCGAATAGTAGCTTCTGCAGAAGCGTTTGTGCCTTCCGGTACCAACGGAAACTTCTCTGCAAATCTATATCTTCGTGAAGGTGCCGCCCAAAATGATGAGTTCCTGCTGGTTGCAATGCACGAATTAAGACATATTTATGATTTCTATGTTGTTTGGAAATCGCAACAGGGTATATCGCAAGCAGAACTTGAAATGCGTGGCTTTAGAATTATGAGCCGAATCGCACGCGAAACAAACGCGCACGAAAGTTTTTCGAGGCTGCCAAAACTTTGGGATGACGATTGGGTTAAATTACCGGAAAACGAAATTGCAAGAATCGTTGATGAACGAATCGAAAATTATATGAGGAAGAGCCAGTTCTATCAGAATCTTATCGAAAATCCGCAAAACTACTTCGTTGGAAAGCGCACCGAAACAAGATCTGAAAGAATCACTTCTCGCGGAAACTTAAATGTCGAAAAAGTATCCACAAAATCGGGAAGGCTACCTTATCTTGTTCGCTCAAAGAATACTTATGTCCCGGTAAAACAAGAAGTAAACGAAATTCAATTTGAAATTGCGCGTGCCACAAGTGTTGAAAATTCAGCAGAATTGCTGCAAGCCGCGATAAAAAACGAAAAATCGCTTTATTTCAAAATGGACAACTTTGTTTATGACCAATCGCTTGAATTAAAGTGTTGGAAAAAGGGAAGTGTTAGCGAAACCCTTAAACTAAGTTCGCAGATGGCGCGTACTACCGAAGGCGAAATTTTAGCTGATAACGTAAAACAAAATTACGAGGGCAAGGAAAAACAAGGGAAGCCGAGCTGTGTGCAAGACATCGCGCAAATTAAAGCGGATGCCAGCGACACATTTTGGGCTGCACCTTATTTAGATGAGCTAAACGTAAAGTTTGACTATTTCACTGATTTAGATGGCTTAAGAGTTGCACGTTATACGGTTGAGAAACCAAACGAAGAAACTATTCGCCGTTTGGAAAAGAAATATCGCCACATTCAACCATTTAGAATCTTTTACGGATCAATATTTGTTTCGGTTACTGATGCACAAATCGTTAAGTTCTGGGGCAGCACGTTTCCCGAATCTAACACAACCGGACAATTGAAGAAGGGTGTTTTGGCTAGTTATAATGCAACCGCAATTAGAGAAAAATTGACAAGCGGTTTGTGGGTAACCGTTTCGCTAAACACTGTGGCTGTTGCAAACCTTAAGGGCAAGCAAAAACCGTTTAGCTATGTCGTTGACTATCGCAATTACAGGCAAGCAACATCTGATGTTGTTATCCTTGACGATAATGCAACGGTCGCAATAGCTAAGTAACGCCAACAATAATTGAACAAGGGGGGTTGGCGTTGGGCGCTCCGGGTATTACTCGGGGCGCCTTAATTTATCCGGCGGAAGATATTCGGCTTTTGCCGGGGGAGAATTGAGCAGATCTCTGGAATAGAACCGATAGTGGTAATCTACCGGAAAATTTGAACGGAGCGTGTTTATCAACAACAAAATATTTCCGGAATAATTGTCGGTGTAAAAGGTTTGCAAAGTCTTCATCCAAAACACGGTCATGGTTTCGTTATATGGGTCTTCACCTTCTTTCAAATCAAAACTTCTTAAGAGTAACTGCAACCCATCGCGCATTTTCTTTAGCGCCAATTCGTAACCGTATAAATCGATATACACCAACCCAACAATCAAGTGATCAAGGTGATGCCAATCATCGCGTTTTATTCTTGCAGATTCGAAATCATCGATGAGTCTTAAATATCTTTTTTTCATAAACGAAATCTAAAATCGAAGTGACCAACTATATTTCAAATTGGCAAAACTTAATCCAAAAGTGAATAAGATGTACCCAAACATCCGGGTTCATGCACTTTTCAATATCGCAACCACTCTATCTACCGTAAATACCAAATCTATTTTGAACATTTAGCAATTTCAACCTTTTGGTGAAGCAATAATTATTTGCTTTGCCGAACGACTTTCAAACGGAGATTCGTCAAAATCACCCCATTTGTGCTCAATCGTAAAGCCGTTTTTCTCAAATATATATTCCAATTCTTGCGGGAAAAATTGGCGCATCGTAAAAGTAACCGTGTTTTCTTGCTTTTCATATTGGTTTCTGTAATGCCAATGAATGTGGTTTATTTGCGTTGCGGCATCGTAAAATACATTTTCTTCGATGACGATCCAGCCTTCCGCGCTCTTAAATTCACCTACAAAATATCGAACTTGCGGATCTCGGTTTAGGAGCGCGAGCGAAGGATTAAAGACTTCAACAAGAAAGCGCCCGTTTGGGTTAAGGTGTCTTTTTACCGAACGAAAGCAAGATTCCACGTCGTTCAGCGAATGAAGATGCTGTAATGAATTGCCCGCGATAAAAATCAACGAAAACTTTCCGCCGAGATTGAAATTCCGCATATCGGCATTTATTAGGTTGGATTCAAGTCTTTTTTCCGAAGCACGCTTTTGCGCGGCGCCAAGCATTTCCCGCGAAGCGTCAAGCCCTGTTATTTCGAGGTTTTTTTCTTGAAGCGTAACCAGAAAATTGCCGGTTCCACTGCCAAGTTCAAGCACAGGTTGTCCGTATTTGTTTACTTGCCGCTCATAAAATGCTATTTGTTCGCTATCGGCGGGTTTCTCATGAACCAAATCGTAAAGCCAATCATTTT
The DNA here is from genome assembly GCA_047973305.1 of Pyrinomonadaceae bacterium. GTDB lineage: Bacteria > Acidobacteriota > Blastocatellia > Pyrinomonadales > Pyrinomonadaceae > Aridibacter. The sequence goes on along the minus strand of JBKEBT010000081.1, from coordinate 2,730 downwards.
CGTATAAATTCATGAATTTGTTTTGTGATGTCCGGTTTTAATATACACGAAGCCATTTTAAATCAAGAGGTGAATTAAAACGAAATTCTACCCGAAAACAGTAAGTGGAAGTGGTTCGAAGCGAAGTTGCCAATTTTAGGGCGAAATCTTAAAAGTAGATTATGCAACGGCTTTTTTGTCATCTGTAAATTCCGTCATGAAAAGATATTTCTTCCATTCGGGGCGCGATTCGGCGTAGTGACAAAGTAAAACGTAATCTAAGCCTAATCTCAGCAACTTTTGCGATGTCAAAAGCGGCATACGAGCTTGTTCAGGTGTGCGATTACCCTTTCGCTGATTGCATTTCTTGCAAGCCGAAACTAGATTCTGCGGCGTTGTCTCACCGCCCTGTGCTTTCGGTAAAATATGATCGAGCGTTAAATCTTTTCCGTGTTTATGGTCCCCGCAATATTGGCAACAGTAATGATCGCGTATATAAATTCTTACACGCTTCAAAGTGTTTCCGCGTCGTTTGCGCTTTACGTGCACATAAGAACGCAGTCGCACAACGCTTGGAACGGGTATGGTTGTGCTAGGTGAATGCAAAACATTTTTTCCGTCGCTTTCTTCAACAAACACCTTGCCGCAATATTGCATACAAATCGCCCGAGCAACGCCAATGGTTCCAAGTGGTTCGAACGAGAAATTTAGAAGAAGCACTCTTCCGGTTATCAATGGAATTTCCTCCTTTGGGATATCTAAGTTGTAGTAAATTTCGGGTTTGATTGCAATGCGGGCTAAAAAATTATTGTTGTTAGATTTTCTTAATAATGGTAAAGCGTTACTTTTTCTGAAAACAATCGAAAAACGCAAATGTACGTGGCACCGGCACAAATTAGTAACGATATTTGTTACCTCAAAGGTGACGAATTTTGTCAGATAACAGTTAAAAATCGGATGTCTGACTTTCTCCGAAATTGTTAAATAGTTGCGGTTATTAGGTTTATCTGGTTTCGTAAAAAGCGGAATGCGAATTGCTGTAATATATTCGTAATTGAAACGGCATAAAGGAGTTAACCGCAATGAAACAATATTTTCTTGAAAAAGTTCCAATAGTTGAAATCGGTGTCGCACTTGCGGTAATCGCTTTGATTGCCACCATCCATATTCCCTTTTAGTTTTAGTCGCGAATATAGTTTATGTTTATGGCTTTGGGCTGAGATTTAGCGTCTCGGCTCAAAGCCTTTTTTGCAAACCTATAAAAAAATTTCAGGTCAATCGCAAACTTTCAATAAAAAAGATTGCTTCTAGGGGCAGGCGTAAACCAACTGCGCGGAGAAATATTGTCGAAGGTCGTGTCTGTTTGCAAGGCAATTTATGTTTTCGCCTGTGTGTTCATGGAATTAACCAAAGAGTTTAAGCGATAGCGAAAACCGCCGAAGACGTTGGCATTTCTTCACTAGTAATCCTGTTGCCATATATGATGGCTTAAGCGGTTTGCTTGCCGTTGCCCCAAGACTTGTGTCGCGGCTAAGTTGTCCCGCCAGCATTGCCCAGGATTCTCTCTAAATTTTCTAAACATTGGCGTTAAAGTAATATGCCTGATTTCGTGAAGGTTAGAAGAGATCGAAGCAATCCAAGTTTGTGCCATAACGAGGATTTTCAGAATGTGTATTTTGGGATACCCTTCCGCGCAATTTGTCGACACAAACTGCTGACAGAAAAGCGATTACGCATATCGTCTATGAATTCATATAGCATTACCGGCTACTTGAGAAGTTAATCGCCGCCTTTTTAAGGTGTCGCGCTTCATTTCAACCTCGCGCAGTTTCTTCTTTGATGCTTGATTTTCAGGCTCAGAGTCGCCGACTGATTCGAGGTTTGCTTACTTCCGCTCAAACCAGAGACTCCGCGCAACCCTCAACTACTTCGAAAGTGACGTAGCCGATTGACCATCGGGCATCCTCGGCACCGCATTCCGATGAAACTCATTATACCTTTTTATATAACCGTTCTTTTGTGATTTTCGTGATCGGCAATATTAAACCATTTCATTCCGCAGTGCAGATTTCTGCTGGCGCAGGGCGAAAGGTCTCAGATGTTTGCCGTGAGGAAACGTAGTTCGGAACCGACGTAATTCAATGGTAAGGGGAGTTTCAGAGGGATGGAAGCAACTGAAATCGGATGTTTGCTTCCGTATATTTGGATTGCTTATGTCACGAAGTCACTTCGACAAACTCGCGGAATTGGCAATTCAAAAAGAGGTAAAACTAGGATTAAACAAAGTCTGACTTCCGGAGTAAGATGCATTTTTCGAATGATCGAATCAAAGCCATCGGTAAGTTTTCTTGAGCGAATAGTTTTTTGAAAACCTTTGCGAGGCGCACAACAAAACCGCAAAATCGCTGTAGATTTATAGCAGCTGACGTCCGTGCTATTCGTTTTATGCGGATGTGCCTTTCCGTAAGCTTCAAGAACACACCATGCAGAAAACTAGATCTTAAACCGACACCAACAATGGGAGGGGTACGTGATGATTTCGAAAGGCGTTCAATCAACCTTTTTGCCACAATTCCGCGCCTCTTTTTTTAGGTCATTTAATTCTTTTGCATTAAATGCTCCGTCATCCGTATACCCCGAAGCTAGAAACTCCTCATACATTTTGTAAGTTGTCTGAAAATAATCACATGACGTGCGCTTATCTGAAGCTCGCTTACTTTTTTCGGCAAGGGTTTTGTAAGCGTAGCCAAG
>JBKEBT010000080.1:0-24488 GCA_047973305.1 Pyrinomonadaceae bacterium | reverse complement strand
TCATAATCCGAAACGCGTCCCTCAATATCATAACTATACGTTTCTATTGTGTTACTTTGCGTTGTTACTGTATGAATCCGCTCTTTATCGCCCGATGTCATATAGTTATAGGTAATGTTTGCCGCTTCGTGGATCGTGCCGTGTGTAGTATCTGCACCTGTTTTATCGAAAGTAATTGATAAAAGCCGGTTTAATGGATCAGGCGTTCCGCCTGACGTGTAGTTGAAATTGGTCTTAACACCTCTTGCATCAGTCCGCTGAACAAGATTGCTTCTTTGGTCATACACAAACGCATCTGACCATGTTCCGCCCGATCCCACATATACGCCCGCATCATTGATCGTCGCAGTTTGTTCGGCGAGCTTCTGGCGCGTCATACGTCCCATTGAATCGTATTTGAACGCTCGAACTTGGCTGCCTTGATTGATCTGAATCAACTGATCGATTGCGTCATAAACGTAGCTCGTGACCATATCGCCGCCTGCAAAAACCGATCCGTTTCCGTTCGGATTGGGTTCGACAACTTCGACCAATCTTCCCCAATCATCGCTTCTTGCCCAACGCTCACGTCCCCAAGCATCCTGACTTCTGACTGTGTTTCCTTTGAAAGCCTTTCGCAAGTAGTTATCTAAATCCGAGACGGTTACTTGTTTCACATGCCTCTCACGAAAATGAATCGAGCGTTTTACCGCCGGGATAAGCGTCAAATTCTTCTCGTTTCGACGTATAATGCCTGCGGTTCATAAATGAAATCTTCTTTAACATACTTAATGCCAATATTGGTTCCAAATTCCCGTCAGCAATATTCGTAGCACCGTAAAAAATAAACTCGGACAAGTTCTTAAGTTTCTCAATGCCTTCTATCGTGTCGATGGTTCCCATTTCCAAAAGAAACAACTTCTGAAGATTGACCAAGTTGAAGACTTCTTTGATTGATGTAATTTTCTTACACTGGTTTATCTCTAACTCCGTTAATCTTGAAAAGTTCTGCACAAAGGCTAACGAAGATAAGTCCCGCAAATTACCAATCCGAAGTCTTCTTAGATGTACCAAGTTTCGGATTCCATTTAAATCAGGTAACTTTGAATTGAGAATAGAAAGATCATTTAGCTGATTTAGGTTCTTAAAAATTTCGCTGTCTCGTCCCGAGTAACAATCAACGAAGAGATACCTCAGAGAATGCGTTTCAAAAAGCGATTCTGATCCATTAATCCAATCAAAACTGCAACTCACGAGATGAGGAAAAACCGAAAAATCTACCGCGTGTTTGCCGTATGTTAACAAGACACATTCTCGAAGATCTACCAAAGCATGGATTGGATCCAGTGATTTTAACCGTTGATCGATGATAATTATCGATTGTAAAGTATCAAAATATCTTAAGAAATCGACGTTTGAACCACGCCAGCCTTTACCGGTATTGAGTTCGAGTTCAGCTATGTCGTGCGACTTCAAGAGTTCTAAATAAGAACTTTTCCATTCGCTTCTTACGATTGCCTTTTTCCCATATTCTCCTTCTTCAAACTGAACTGTATTATGCATCGTTGGCAAAATTTACTCCTTTTCTTAAAAGTCTATTTTTGTGGCATCAAATATTGTCGACTGGCACCTATCGGGTTTCGAATGTTTTCCAATGCTTTCACACCTCCCAGCTCATTTATCCTAAGTTGCTCTGCAATTTCGCGGGCTGTTTTGTCGCCTCCAACTCTTCGGATCGTAACCGTTGTTCCCTCCACTAGTTTACCAGATATAATATGCTGAGAAATTCGCGAAAGTACATCACCTGATTGACCAACATACGTCTTGCCATTAGCGGTAGTAAACTCATAAATGCCGGCTATGATTTCTGTCGATCCTCTTGTGGAGTTTGCTATAACTGTTTCCGTTCCGCCCGCTAATGCTCTTGTCGCCAAATTTAAGGCTCCCCTTACCGCAGCCGCACCTAAAGTTCTAATTAACCCAACTGGGAGTTCGAGTGCAAGTAAAAGATCAAGAGTTACGTCATTATTTCCCGGTTCTGGAGAATCAACACAGTTTCCGTGCCCCAAGTTATTACATTCAATAATGTTAGTCGATCCATCTTCCCGAATCAATGCTCCAAATCTTGTGAAATTTGTCGGAATATGGTCAATGTATCCTGGATCGGAACCAAGCCATGTGTAAACGATCGCGATAATACCCAATACTACCGGACTGGCATAAACTACATTATTTAAATAGTCTGACACAGAATTCTGAAGATGTGTTGGTAGATCTCCAAGTGTTTGCTTTCTAACCGCCGTATCATCTCCAAATCCACCACCACCACCAAAGCCAGACTCGTAGGTGGGTGAGCCACTCATCATTCCCCAGAACTTCGAATCTCCGCCGCAATCGCCATAGCTAAACTCGGCAGAACAGCCTGACTCCAACAATCCGCTTGGATCGACAAAATCTATTGGATTATTCTGCGTGTAAGCAAAAAGATTCAAGCTCTGAGGGTCTCCGATACTCGCACTTGCCATTCCGATTGGGTCAACTTGTGTGAACCGAGATTGACCGCTGTTGTATGTTCGGTTGACGGCGTAGTCCAATCCCGTTGCGCCGCTTCTATCATAGCTCGTGAATCTTTGATTTGACGGTGCGCCGTTGCCGCTCGAACCCGTTCCGCTGGTGCCGCTTGTTTCTGCGTCAAGGCTTGTTCCAAATGGAAGCGTCGCTTGTTCTTTGTTTGTTGTGTTCGCGGCGTTTGTCACGAGTTTTGTCCCCAATCGGTCAGGGTGATGAAACTCCGTCACCTCAGTTCCGCTTGAGTTTGTTATCGTCGAAAGCAGACGGGAGCCGGCATAAATATACGACTTGCTCCAACTAAATGGCGTGCTCGAAGAACCTCCGCCACCGCTACCAACTTGTATTGTTCCGCTCGTCGCTTTTTTGTCGTAGGTATTGTTTGTAAAATACCTGATTTCATAGGTGCCGGAGGTGCTTGGTGCGGATATCGTGTTAGTACCCGATGTGCCTGCCGCCGCCCATTGCCACGTGAGAAACGAGGTGTCAGCCGCCCCAACTTGATACAATCCAACCCAATCGCTTCCAGTGTTTCCGCCCGGATTTGTCCAATTTATTGTGATTGCGGCTCCTGGCGCAACGCTTCCCGGGCTCGCATTAACACTATATCCCGCCGAGCCGCTGCCGCCAGTTGTTCCGCCTGTGCCCTCCGTGTATTCCTGAATCATAGAGCTTCCGCCCCAGGCGTAGTAGGTTCTTTCCGTTGCGGTTTCTTTGATTAATCTTTCTCGCGACGTCGCGTAAGTGTTTGTCTCGATTGCAGTTCCGGCATCGGTCTTGATAACTACAATTCTACCGGCTTCGTCGAATTCAAACCTTTGAAGGGATCCATCGGGAGCCTTTCCGCGTGTCATATTGCCCGAAAAGTCGTATTCCGTTCCTGAATCTGTGATGCGGTTTGATGTTTGATCGTAATTTTGACTCGGCAAGCCATCTAATGGAACTGCCGCACTGTTTGCTGTGATCCCTGATTTCGTGGTCGTCAACTTATTGCCGTAGCGATCAAATGTGTATTCCTGTGTCCAATTTGCCGTCACTCCGCCGATTCCGGGCGCGGCGGCTTATAAGGAAGGACATCTGAATCTGGAAGATATTCCGATAATGAAGGTGCATCCGAAATTTGGAAAATCGGTTGCGAGAAAACCACTTGGTCAAATATTGGCTCAACAAGGATTTCCTAAGGGTGCGCGTGGAAATTTTTCTGATCGAACTTTCAATATCGAGGATATCGGTATTCCGATTCGAAAATTAAACGCGTCGAACATAAAATTCACCAAACGAGGTGTTGACGTGGTTGAGAAGCATCTGACCGGATTCGTAGATGGAAAGCTAGATGAACCAGAAAGAATTATGCTTGATAGATTGCGGAAAATTGCAGATGGCGAATTGAAGGCATCTCCGCAAGACCGAAACTTTTACGCGCACGAACTTCGAGAATTTATGCGATACAAATATCTTGGACAGAATTCAACAAATCGAGACAGAAATTTTTGGAACGATTTGCATACGGCGACATTGGAGGACTACGGCATCAAAGAATATGATGACAAAGGGGCTTCTACTCTTTATACTAGATATGCAGCGAGGTTTTTCTAATGACGCGACAAGATTTTATTGATGCGATTATAGACACAATTCGAAAACACCCTGAAGGCATTTCGTGGTATGGGGTTGCTCGGAATTTAGCGTACGGTGAATATCTGAATTTTACGAATCAACTGAATGATGTTTTCGCTGAGGTCGAGAAAAATGAATTTATATATTTGAAAGATGGACGCTACTTTGCGAAGTAGGTTATAACCCGATTTCCAAAACAAAGGGAGCAGCATTGCGCTCCCTTTGTTATTTTAAAATCTCACCGAAATCATAAAAATCGTAAAATTTGCAAAAATCATTAAATCCTTAAAAATCAGAATTCAATAAAGAAATCCTGCAGATTATTCTCGTAAATATGAGCGAGAGCAATGCATCTACATCTACAGAAAGCGGCGAAGGAAACGCAGCCGCGGAAGGCGCGGGAACGCAGACCCAATCAACATCTGCGGCAAGCGGAACTCAGAACGCTTCTAACAATTCTGCTGAGGAAAAGCAACAAGAGCGCACATTTACGCAAGCTGAAGTAAACCGGTTTCTAAAAAAGGAAACCGACAAACTTGAAAAGCGAATGAAGCTTGATGAGAGCGAGCGCGGGACACGGTTCGGCAGATGCCGGAGCCGGATCAGCCGGTGCAGGTGTGTCGCCATTCGGATTGTTATTTGGATCAGCGATAATAAAAATGAGCATCTAGTTCGATGCTCAAATTATGTCTAATATTATTTTGTAGGATTTTTAGGGTTGTCCGCGTGTGAAAGAAAAAAGAAGCGCGGCGACTTCCCGCCAATTCTTGAGTTTAATTAACTTGAGACCGCTGTTTCTCGATCTTAGTAGATTCTCGGATATTTTCTTCCCGCAATTTCGCCCAAGCTTGATCAAGAATCCTCTCGTCTTCTAAACTTAAAACCACATATTCCCTTATTTATTTTATCCGCAGTCTTTAGCGCGCTCAAGTATCCGTTCCAAATCTAATCATTTATATTTCTTGCGATTTGGCGCGGAAGGTTCAAACTCGTAACCAGAAGTTTTTAATGATGGTAAGAATACTCATCAACGCGTTAAGGGTTGGAAACTTGCCTAAAACTGCGTCAGTTTTGAATCAAATTTCAGCGGTGCTAAAATTGTTGATTCGAATGCGTTTAAGGAAAGAAACATCGCAGAAAATCGCGGTTTTGAATTGATAAAAATGGAACAAGCAGTTGAAAAATACAAAGTGGCATCTGAGCCGTTTTATCTTCCGGTAGGAAAAGAAATTGAGTTGTTTGAAGCAGCGTATAAGGCAAAATTGCCCGCGATGCTTAAGGGACCAACGGGGTGTGGAAAAACACGTTTTGTTGAGTATATGGCGTTTCGGCTTGGGCGTCCGCTAATTACGGTTGCGTGCCATGAAGATCTTTCGGCAACTGATTTGGTGGGAAGATTTTTGCTTGAAGGCGAAGAAACCGTTTGGCACGATGGACCGCTAACGGCTGCGGTGCGTGGGGGCGCAATTTGCTATTTGGATGAAGTTGTTGAAGCCCGCAAAGATACTGTTGTTATTATCCATCCGTTAACCGATGATCGACGGCGTTTGCCGATTGAAAAACGTGGCACCGTGGTTGAAGCTCCGCCTGAATTTATGCTGGTTGTTTCATATAATCCGGGTTATCAATCAGTTTTGAAAGATTTGAAACAATCGACAAGGCAGCGTTTTATAGGGCTGGAATTTGATTATCCGGAAGCAGAAGCCGAAGCTCAAATTGTTGCAAAAGAGGGCGGGATTGATGAAGCGCAGGCGGCTGAACTTGTATTAATCGGGCAAAAGGTACGAAATTTGCGAGGTCACGGTTTAGAAGAAGGTGTTTCAACAAGACTTTTAATATATGCCGCCCAAATGATTGCGGGCGGAATTTCGGCGGTTGATGCGGCTGAGGTGGCATTTGTTTCGCCAATAACGGATGACCGTGATTTGCAACGAAGTATCCGCGAGATTATCACTACAATAATTTAATAGCCTTTAAAAACACGTTTTGCCCAATGTTGCTTACAGGTATAGCCGAGTGAGTTTAACGTTGTTGCGATTGCTATTTGTACAAACTGTTTGCTTTTTTGAAAGCAAGGAAAATGTTTGCATCGCCCTGTAACTTCTAATTCGGCGCAGAATCAAACATTGAAAAAGCGTGGTTTGTAGTAAACGTCGCTCTTTAATTGCCGTAGCAAACCGAATTACTTTCCGGTTTCTGCCATTTCCGTTTCTCTTTGTACTTGTGCAGCGCGCTTTCGCGCATCGGCACGAATTTCTTCAACGGGGCGTAGCTTTATTTTTGTTCCGCCATTTCCGTCGTCTTCCGCAGTCGGCACTAAGTGTTGGCGTTCTCGGATTCCGTTCCGTTCGGTCGTAGCGTCGGTTCCTTGAGCATCGTCTAAAGTTTTTTGCTGAACGGTTTGCGATGTTTGAGGTTTATTTTCGGCTGAAGGCGAAAAGAACTTATATAACGCAAATGCAAACGCAATGATTGCAATTGAGCCAAATAGCACAACTTTCGATTTTGCGTTTTTTGATGTTCCCTTAACAATGGCTTGCGTTTGATTTCTAGGCAAGCCTAGCAAAACTTTGCCACATTTTACGCAAGTTTCTGCATTATTCCAGTTTACTACGTTACAGTTTGGACATTTCATTTTCGTTGAATACCTTTTAGAAGTTTTAATAAGGATGAGGCTGAAACCGGCGCGCAACCGTTATAAACATTTTATTTGTTCAAAAAATAAAATGCAAAAAAAGTTTCCGACGGCAGATCGGAAACTTCGAGTTTGGCTAAGGCAAAATAGATCGAAAAAACTAACTTTGTGCGGTGGTAGATTTATCGTTTGGGTTATATGGGTTAGCCATATATTTTTCCACCGCTTTTTGAGCATTATCATATGAATCGCCGATGTCCTCTGCGCGTTTATATGCCGCAACCGCTCGCGTACGATCGCCTTTGGCATCGTATGCATTACCCATCTTGATTTCTGACCAAACGTATAACCACGTTGGGCTCGCTTTTCCGTCTTGCGCCAAGTTACGCGCTGCTTTGAAGTTATCAATGGCTAGATCATAATTTCGCTGTGTAAGGAATAGAAGACCTAAGTGGTAATAAACCCAAGCGTTTGAGCGGTCAAGCTTTAACGCTTCTTCAAATTGCGTTTGTGCTTCAACATAGTTTCCTTCCTTAAATTGCTCAATGCCACGACGCGCCACGGAAGAAACGCGGAGATCATCGGAAATTCGAAGAATTCTATAACTTGGGTCAACAATAACCTCAATCGGTTTGCCATCGGATTCTATGTTGAAATCAGCGCTCGAATCTTCGATGAAAACTTCTTGTTTTCCCACATGTCCCTGTCCTTCGGCACGAAGTTGCAATTCAACGGGAAGCTCAAGGTTATCGTAATTTTCCTTTACCGTACCACGTGTAATGAATTTTCCTTCACGATTTCGCAAAATTACGTAGTCTACCTGAAATTCGGGCACTCCGGTGCCTTCCACCCATCGGGCGAAAAAGTAACGAAGATTTTTTCCGTCGGTTTTTGATGCCAAAGTTTCCAAATCGGATATCGAAGCATTCTTTCCGCGATATTGCTCTAAAAACGCGCGCAGCATGGAATCAAATTTGTCAGCGCCCATTGTTTCGCGCAACATATCGAAAACCATTGCACCCTTTGCAAACATTATGTATTGGTAGGCTATTGATTGATCGTCTAACGATGACGGCGTGCGAAGCAGCGATGAAGTCTGTTCGAACGTTAACGCTTTTTCAAGCAATTCGCGGCGAAGGTTATCAACTTGTTCGCCATTTACGCGACTTTCACGCAATCTAAATGCGCTGTATTCGGCAAGTCCTTGCGAAATCCAAGCATCGTCAAAGGATTTTAGCCCAACAGTCAATCCCCACCATTGGTATGCAGTTTCACGCTGAAGCCGTTCGTTAATGTAATCCGATGAGCCGTTAAAAAGCCGGTTTGCCATAAACAGCATTCCTTCTTGCGAATAATATTCAAGGCTTTCATCATCAATCTGCGTTATCTTTAAGCGAGAGCCCATCGCAGGCGCGCCATATTGTTTGGTGTAAAATTCCAACGCCCTGCCAATCACTTCGCCGTATTCGGAAACTATTTTTTCGTTTCCTGCTTTTGTGCTGAATTGAATTTCATAAGCGCCGTATCGTAATGTTTGATTCGCGTAAACTCCGTAAGTGAGATTCCCGATTAAGCCGGGTTTTGCATTTACGAGCGTCCACTTGTTGCTTGTGTGTGAAACAGGTAAATCACTTTGACCAACAACCTGAAACCGATTTGGAAGTGAAACGTTAATTTCTGCGGTCGCTTTATCTGATGCGTAATCGTGAAATGGAAACCAACGCGCGGCATACATCAAATAGCCTTCATTTGGACCTACATACGCCAGGCGCTTTGTAAGAAGCGGTCCGCCTGCCGGGCTTGAAAGTATGCCATCATACTTAAACCGAAGCGTAAGATTTGTCCCTGCTGATTCTTCCTCACCCAAATCCACACGCACGCTCGGACCAAGATCGCTTACCCCAACTTTATCTTGCACAAAAGTCACTTTTGGAAGTGTGCCCTTTATAGTTGTAACTTTATTTGGAGAGGTTGTGCCGAGTGGCGTTACACCGCCAGGAACCGATTTCGCGGTCATTTCCACGCTTTTTATCGCAAGCGACCCATTTAGCTCGAAAGTTACCGCGCGTGTGGATTCAAGCGGAGCAAGTTCGACATCGACCGTGGCGGAAAGCTTGTTTAAATCCGGTTGAAGCGAGACATCAATGGAATAACTCTTGATGTCATAATCAGCGCGTTCCGCCTGCTGGGCAAACCCGCTGACGGCAAATATAACGAAAAAGAATATTAGAATACTTAGTTTATTTAATTTCATCTAGCTCCAAGAATTTCTCAAACTATTGCGGATGCGAACCTTTGATGACAGGCATTTCGCATTCGTTGGCTGTTTGAACAATATGTTGAACAATAACGCAAAATGCGACGGTAATGAAATCAACCTATTTAATTTTGGTGTTAAAGTTACTTGCGGGCGACAAGACGGCGATTAAATCCCTGTGAATTTAAACGGAGATTGATGCCAAAATTTGGACATTTTCCCAACCGGGTAAAACGTCAAAAATTACCGGGCAGAGCGTATTAATCAATAAAAAAATCAACCGAGGCAATATGCTCCGAAATTTCGGAACCGAGTGCGGCTACTTCTTGGTGAGCGGCATGAACCGCGTATGCATCAAGTGCTTCGCGGTCTTGAAACGCAGCAACCAGCCCGGTGTCGTATGAACGTTCAGAATGAATCACATCATTTCCAACCTCAAAATTCAAAATGTTGTTTATAGCGCCCGGTAGCGCTTTGAGCTTTGAAATGTGTTCAAATTTTTTTACTTGGGAAATGTCGTCTTTATATTTCCAAACAACCACATGAACCAACATATAATTATCCCGTACAACTCCTTACTTTAAACTCAAATTATTTAGAAAACATGCGTATTGGGCTGAATTTAACAAATGTTATAAACGGTAATGTTACAAAATACGTTAAAAATAAACGTTAATCAATTCGTACACGGATTTAACATACGTTTTGATGTACACAAACTGCGTGGCAACATTCGACACGTTTGTTCCAAACAAATCATTTTTAAAATTTTGGCGTACGAATGTTTTAAGAGCACTTTTCTGCAACTTTTGCTTCAAGCAACTTCCATATTTTTCTAATGTGCTTTTCTTGAACGTGTATACTGCCGATTGAAAGTCGCAAAGCGAATCGTCCGTTCAATTTTGTTTGTGAAAGATAAGCTTCACCGTCGGCATTAATTTCGTTCATCAACTCTTCATTGAATTCATCAAGATTTTCGCACCCTTCGGGAATTGCGCGAAAGCAAACGAGTGCAAAAGGAATTGGCGCCATCACCTCAAAAATGGGGGAATCTTCAGCCCAGGTTGCAAAAAGATGCGCAAGACGAATGTGTTCGCGAATTCGTGCACGTAGACCCTCTTGTCCGAAATAGCGCATTACAAACCAAAGTTTCAGTGCGCGAAATCTTCTTCCAAGCTGTATTCCATAATCCATTTGGTTGGTTACAGTTTCAGAAACCTTTAGATATTCCGGCACCAAAGCAAACGTTTGCTTCAAAAGATCGATGTCTTTTATAAAGAGCGCGGAAAGATCAAATGGAGTAAAAAACCACTTGTGCGGGTTTGTTACGTAAGAATCCGCTTTTTCAATTCCTTTAAGATGATGTTGATTTTCCGCGAGAATCATTGCAGAACCGGCATACGCGGCATCTACGTGAAGCCACAGCTGATGTTTCTTGCAAATATTGCCAAGCGCATTAATATCATCAACGCTGGATGTGGAAGTTGTGCCTATCGTTCCGATAACACAAAATGGTTTGTAGCCCGCGGCGATGTCTTCTTTAATCGCGCGTTCTAGTTCGTGCGGAATAATACGGAAGAATTCGTCAGATTCAATCTTGCGAACCGAACGCTGTCCAAGCCCGAGGGTTATTGCGGCTTTATCGATTGATGTGTGAGTTTGATCAGAACAGTACAACCTAAGGAGCGGAAGTTCTTCGCGCCCGCTCATTCCATCTTCGCGAATTCGCAATCCTAATCGTTCACGTGCGACTGCAATCGCATGCATTGTTGAAACAGAAGCCGTGTCATAGATTATTCCATTGAAATCGGCTGGTAAGTTCATCATTTGTCTTAGCCAGTCAAGCACTACTTCTTCCAATTCCGTCGATGCGGGTGAGGTGCGCCAAAGCATGGCTTTTTGGTCGAATGCCGCGGAAAGCATCTCTGCAAAAATTGCAACTGAACTAGATGATGTAGAAAAAAGTCCGTGAAAATTTGGATGATTCCAGTTTGTAACCGCTGGAAGAATAAGTTCATCAACATCAGCGGCAACCAGAGCAAAATCTTCGCCGGTGGCAGGCGGCACTTTGGGCAGATTATCCTTCAAACTTCCGGGCTTAATTTGTGATAGCACCGGCAATTCCTCAATGTGCGCGAAATATTCCGCGATTCGGTCAACCATTTCGTATCCGAATTTCTTAAAATCTTCGGCGGGCATATCGCCAAATTCGTTTTGTTCGATATTCATAATTGTTGGAAAGCTTTCTTTATTACGTGTTGTTTGCCCTAATTGTATCTTAGACAGATTTTTTGCCAAAGGAGCACGGGAAATCAAGTTCAGGTAAAGCGAAGTAGTTGTAAATAGAGCCCAAAAGCTCGAAATATTTCAAAAATGGCGCAAATAGGCTATAATTCGCGAAATTGAAATTCATCGCACGTTCAAATGTGCCGATTTCGCTCCCAAATAGAATTAGTAAAAGTTAGAAATCAAAACGACGAGGTAAATTTATGAAGCGCAAGTTGTTTGCATATGCGTTAACAGCTATTTCTGTATTTGTTAATCCTTTAATTTCTTTTGCACAAGAGAATGCGGAATCAACGGAAAAAGCTGTCGAAACGGTAGGTTTGGATCAGAGAATCGATAATGCATTTAAGCCCTGGGCGGATGCCTGGACAAATTGGGTGTTTTATCCGATTTGGCGTGATCCGGACATACCGTTCGTTTTGGTGTTGCTTGTTTTGGGCGCTTTGTTTTTTACAATCGTATTCGCTTTTGTGAACATAACAAAATTTCCGCTTGCATTGCAGGTTGTAAGGGGCAAGTATGACGAAATTGAAGGCGGCGGGGAACCGGTGGTAACCGAAACTCTTAACGTGGAAGATGGCGACATAGTCGATACAATTCGTTTGGAAGGAGTTTCGGGTGAAGTAAGCCATTTTCAGGCGTTGGCAACAGCGGTCTCCGGAACGGTTGGGCTTGGAAACATCGCGGGCGTTGCCGTTGCGATTGCAATTGGCGGACCCGGAGCCACGTTTTGGATGATTATTTGCGGCTTGCTTGGCATGTCCACAAAGTTTGTTGAATGTACACTCGGCGTAAAATATCGCGATGTTGGTCCGCGTGGCACGGTTTACGGCGGACCCATGTATTATCTTTCGCGCGGTTTTGAACAAAAAGGTTACGGCACGTTTGGCAAGGCGCTTGCGGTGTTTTTTGCCGTTATGTGTATCGGCGGGTCTTTTGGCGGCGGAAATATGTTTCAGGCAAATCAATCCGCCGTGCAAATTGTTTCAATGACCGGAATCGGCGGTGGCGGCGCTAAAACACTAATTGGCGTCATTATGGCATTGGTCGTCGGCGTGGTAATCATTGGCGGAATCAAAAGAATCGCAAGTGTTACGGAAAAAATTGTTCCGTTTATGGCGATAATTTATATTTTGGCGGCGTTGGTAATAATCTTCTATAACTACGCGCATATTCCAATGGCTTTACGCGAAATTTTTTCCGGTGCGTTTTCGCCCGTGGCTGGGGTAGGTGGCGTGCTCGGTGCATTGCTCACCGGCTTTCAAAGGGCGGCATTTTCAAATGAAGCGGGCGCGGGTTCTGCATCAATTGCTCACTCGGCGGTTCACACGCGCTACCCGGCTTCCGAAGGGATTGTTGCACTGCTTGAACCTTTTATCGATACAGTTGTGATATGCACGATGACGGCGCTGGTTATTATCATTTACAACACCGATAATTTCTTTCTATACGGCGATGTCGTGGGATCTTCGGTTCTTATTGAAGGTGCACGTGTTGGCGGCGTAGATTTAACATCGATGGCATTTGACAGCGTGTTGCCGGGGTTTAGGTACATTTTGACGCTTGCAATTATTTTGTTTGCATTTTCAACTATGATTTCTTGGTCATATTACGGCTTGCACGCGTGGAAATATCTTTTTGGAAGATCTCGTGCGGCTGATTTATCGTTTAAAATTCTATTCTTGATTTTTGTGGTAATTGGCGCAGCCGCTTCTTTGAATTCGGTAATCGGATTTTCTGATGCAATGATTTTCGCAATGGTATTTCCGAATATGATTGGGTTATTCTTCCTTTATCCAAAGGTAAAAGAAGAGCTAGCACGCTATTTAAACGCTATAAAAGATGCGTAAGTCATCTAAACAAGTAAATTATGAAGGCTGTTTTTCCGACGACAGCCTTTTTTATTTTCGATAAATGTTCTATGATTCGATGCGTTACCTAATTATTTAACAAAACAATACATTTTGGAGGCAGGTATGTCACTATTTGCAACTAAGCCGATAGATAAAATCGTAGCCGAAGCAAATGAGACGGGCGAGAACACCCTTAAGAAGACACTTACGGGGCTTGACCTGATGATGCTTGGCGTTGGTGCAATCATCGGCACGGGAATTTTTGTTCTGACCGGACAAGCAGCCGGACAACACGCAGGACCGGCGGTGGTAGTTTCGATGGTTGTCGCTGGAATAGCTAGTGCCTTTGCGGCACTGTGTTATTCCGAATTTGCATCGAGTATCCCGATTTCAGGTTCTGCGTATGCATACGGTTATGGAACTCTAGGAGAGTTTATTGCATGGATTATCGGTTGGGATTTGATTCTTGAATACGCGTTTGGTGCAGCAACGGTTGCAGTAGGGTGGTCAGGCTACACCGTTAGTTTTTTGCGTGACACGCTCGGAATTCCGTTTCCACTTTCGCTAAGTAATCCGCCCGGAACAACCATACAGCTTACCGATGGCACAAGCGCAACCGGAATTTTTAACCTGCCTGCTTTTCTGATTGCAATCGCGGTAACGCTTCTTTTGATTCGCGGAATAAAAGAATCGGCAAGCTTTAATACCGTAATTGTAATAATTAAGGTTGTGGTGGTTGTGCTTTTTATAATTGCCGGAATCGGGTTTGTAAATCCGAACAATTTGGGCGTTGGCTGTCTTGCCGGCTCACCGGGCTGTGCGCCGTTTATGCCTTTCGGACCCAGTGGAATTATTACCGGTGCAGCAGTTATCTTTTTTGCCTATATCGGGTTTGACGCCGTTTCTACTGCCGCGCAGGAAGCCAAAAACCCGGAGCGAGATATGCCAATCGGAATCCTGGGAAGTTTGGCAATTTGTACCGTGCTTTACATTCTGGTTTCCGGAATAATGGTCGGGCTTGTTGATTACAAGCTGCTTGCCAATTCAGCCGCGCCGATTGCAACCGCAATCGATGCCGCAAGAAATCAAGCGGTAGGAACAACGATGGGATCAATTCTTATCGCTTTTCCAACAATCATAAAAATTGGTGCTGTGCTTGGGTTAAGTTCCACAATGGTTGTGATGGTGATGGGGCAGCCGCGTGTGTTTTATTCGATGTCTAAAGACGGGCTTTTGCCGAAATGGGCTGCGAAAATACATCCGCGCTACCAAACACCTTACGTTACAACCGCAATAACGGGTTCGATTGTTGCGATATTAGCCGGCTTTGTTCCAATCGGGTTATTGGGTGAACTGGTAAGTATCGGAACTTTGTTCGCGTTCGTGATTGTAGGGACGGGAATCATAATTCTCAGAAAATCAAACCCAACACTAAAACGTCCGTTTAAGGTGCCGTTTTCACCATTTGTGCCGATGGCAACTGTTTGGGTTGCGGCGTTTTTAATGAATAATTTGCCGCTTGATACATGGCTGCGACTTATTTTATGGATGTCACTTGGTTTGGTTGTTTACTTTTCGTACAGCTACCAGCACAGTAACTTGGCAAAGGAAACTGATGCGGAAGCCAATAGAAATGTTCCGACAGATTACAAACCACCAGCAGCGGCAATGCTTGCAATTGTCGGCGCGATTTTGTTGACGATATGGCAGGTTGAATACTTTATTCCACAAACAGACTGGTTGGATACGTTCATACGCCTTTTTGCTTGGGGTGTAACCGGAATATTAGTAGCATTGTTGATGTATGGAAAGGCTGACCACACAGGCGGACGTACGCGAAAGATGAGAACAATAGGGCTCGTGGTTTCAATCGCAAACCTTATAGCCTGGGTTTTGATCTTCTATTGGTATGTTAACCATTGGGCGGCGTTTCATCCGGGCGCGACGGGTTAAGCTTTGGCGTCTTGAAAAGCGGGTAATCAAAAAAAGGGAGGCTGATGCCTCCCTTTCCGTATTGCTTAATTTATATCGGCATTAAGAACCGTTTTCTTTGCTATCCGGCTGGGGCTGCGGAACTTGTTGAGGAACCTGCGGCGGAAGCCCCGGTATTTGTTGCGGTGTTTGTTGTTTATTTTCTTCTTCGTAGTTGTTAATTTTAGACATTGCCGATTTATCAATCTTAATATCGCCGTTTGCCTTCATGGAGTTAACCTTCGAAGTAAGATATTCCGTGAAAACTCCCATGCGGTCTTGATTCGCTTTTGCTGTAATAAGCTGATCTTTATCCTTATCGAACTCTTCTTTTGACGCTTCTTGGCGACCGTTTACACCCACAACATACCAATTTCCGCCCGATTCAATCGGGACTTTTGTATATTCGCCATCGCCAAGCGCGAAAATAGCATCTTCCAAAGCTTTTGAAGTGCTTGCGCTCGGACCTTCACCAAGCGGTGAACCCAAAATAAAATCTTTTGAAGTCTTGGCTGTGAGCCCCGCACCCGAAGCTGCCGAAGTTAAGCCGCCAACGGAACCGGCGTTTTCTGCAATACGCTTTGCAACAGCTTCAACTTGTTCGCGCGCTCTATTTGCCTTGTAGGTTTCTGCCACTTGATCTTTAACTTCATCAAAATTAGCATCGCGTGGCGGTTTAACATCAACAATTATGGGAACCGCAAATCCCCCCGGAACCGGTATTTTACCACCAACTTCACCGGCTTTGTTCAAGCCCGAGATACCTTCTTCAAAATCCTGTGAAATTCCCAAGTTTTCAATATCGTCACCCGGCTTTACGTAGCCGGTTTCGCGAATCATTTCATCGGGTGCCATATTCGCTTGCGAAGCAAATTGTTTCGCCGTTGCATCTACATCCTTCGATTGCTTCAATGCTTCATCAACTTTTCCCGCCAGGGCGGAATTTGCTTCGTAAGCCTTTTGATTTCTCTTGCTTACTTCAATTTCCTTCTTGGCTTGGTCAAATGGCTTTGCAACCGCTTCACCGCGGCGCAGGATGTAAATACTGTTTCCATTATCAATCGGGTCTGTAACTTCGCCTTCTTTCAAAGTTAGAACTTGCTGGTAAGGATCTGTTGGGTTATTCGGATTTTCACGCACCAAGCCCTTAACTTCGCCACCGGTTAATGCGGTTGAAGGTTTTTCGGATTGTCCTTTTGCGGCTGTGGCGAAGGCATCTTGCGAAACCACATCGCCTGATGTTTTTAAATTCGCAACTATTTCGGTTGCTTTGTTTTGTACCTCTGCTTTCTTCGCAGGGTCATTTACCCGCAATACAATTTCTTGAACTTTAACGCCCGAAAGTTTCTTGTCGGCGGGCAAAGCATCGTAAGCTTTTTTAAGCTCTTCATCTGAAAATTTCAGCGTGCTTCCCAATTTCTCGGTGCTCAAAAATATATATTTCACCTTTTTCTGTGGCGAATTTATATAGTAGCTCTTTTGATTTTTTTGAAAATACGCTTGCAATTCTTCATCGGTAGGTTTAATCGTCGCGATTAAATCCGCCGTGTTAACGGGCACATATACAAGATCAAATTTTGTGTTCTTGCGCTTGTAATCATCAAAAACATCCGCTTCAGAAACTTCCACACCGGATGTTAAATAAGCCGATAGATTCTGTCTGCTCATTTGATCGCGTACGCCTTCTTCAAATTCCGGAACGCTACCTGCTTGATCTATGGCATATTGCTCGTATTGTTTTTGATCAAACGGCTTGCCGTCTTGGGGAGTTACAAACTTACGTATTTTAGTGGCTACATCTTGATCTGTCGCGGTTAGCTTTAGTTTTCGTGCTTCAACGCGTACTACTGCGTTTGCTATCAATCCGTCAAGAACAATTGAAGCGGGCATTTTTCCGAACGGTGATTGGCTGGAACGTTCCAAATCGGTAACCACCTGTCCAATCGTAATCTTTTCACCGTTTACATTTGCAACCACCTCAGAACTTCTACGCAAATCTGCATTTAGCCTTTGGGTCGGCGAATAAAAAAGTATGAGACTTCCAACCAAAATAATCGCAAAAAAGAACAAGATAAAGTTTCTTGTTCGCTCCATTCGCTTGAAAAACTTAAGCATTTATTGAACACCTTAAAATTAAAATTTACAGCCGAACCGTTTGGCTGCTTTGCCAAAAATTGCAAACCTTGATTCTAGCAATCACCCTGTAAAATGTAAAAGCATTTCGGCAACCGCACTTTGTACGTAGAAACGCCTTGCGCAATTTACATATAGATAGTGAAACGGGTATCTTATGACAATATGATGCCGGAATATAGCTTTTGGCACTGGGCGGTATTTTTCGCCATTGTGCTTGTCGCACTATTTGTAGATATCGGAATTGTAAACCGCAAAGCACACGTTCCTTCCCGAAAAGAAACAATTGGTTGGAGCATTGTGTGGGTTTCGCTTGCGTGTTTGTTTGGTCTATACGTGTTTGTGGAATTCGGCGGCTTAAAAGCCAAAGAATTCTTCACGGGCTATTTAATAGAACTTTCGCTATCAATCGATAATCTTTTTGTGTTTTTGTTGATTTTTGGCTTCTTTAAGGTCCCTAAGAAATATATTCATCGTGTGCTGTTTTGGGGAATCTTTATGGCACTTGTTATGCGTATGGTGATGATTTTCGCCGGTGCGCAACTTGTGTCGCAGTTTGAATGGCTGCTTTATTTGTTCGGTGCATTTCTGATTTACACGGGAATCAATATGTTTGGCGATGAAGATTCATTTGACCCCGAAGAGAGCACAATTGTGCGCTTAACTACACGTTTTATTAGAATTTCAAATTCTTACGATAGCGAAAAATTCTTTACGGTTGAAAATGGAAAACGCGCCGGAACTCTGCTTTTACTGGTTTTGATTGTGATTAACGTTGCGGATCTTGTGTTTGCCGTAGATTCGATTCCTGCGATATTTGGTATAACTACCGACCAATACATAGTATATACGTCAAACATTTTTGCCATCTTGGGCTTGCGAACATTTTTCTTTCTCTTATCCGATATGGCGGATAAATTCCACTATCTTAAATATGGGCTGGCGTTTGTTCTAACATTCATCGGTTTTAAAATGCTCTTGCCACTTTTGGCTGAAGGCGTAATAATGTTAGCAGGTTCCGGTAGTCATTCACCTGCAATTATGTTCACAGAAAAATTTCTCGCTGGTGAGTATAAGCAAGAGTTCATAAATATATCGCTCGGGATTGTGGTTGGTTCGCTTTTGTTATCGGTGCTTGCTTCGTTGATATTTCCCTCTAAACAAAAATCTGAAGAAGAAGAGTTGTTCGAAAAACTCGAAAAAACTCTGGATTAATGGTGGGTTCGATACGTAAATTCGCGTCACATTTAATCAAAAGATGGATAAGAACTTTAAAAGATACTACGTAGATTGGTGGAGCGTTCGACGTAGTTCTGTTTATTTACTTATTGCTCTAGCGGTGTTCTTATTGGTTGGCTGCGGTGTGTTTTGGTGGTTGTGGAGCAATAATTGGTCATTTGGTGCTTCGGGTACCGAAAGCATACCAAAAGATGCGGCAACAATTATTTCGTTTGAAGGTACCGTGAAAATCATTCGTGTGGGCACGCGCTCCACCGAATTGGTTACAAAAACTACGTATGTACAAACCGGAGATACAATTCAAACGATGGCAGATGGGCGTGCGCAGGTTAAGATGATTGACGGCTCGATTCTTTCGATACGTCCAAATAGTACGGTTGTAACCCGTGACAGTTCATCAATTCTTGGTGGCACTAACGTTCGAGTAAAACTTGATGACGGACAAATAAATGTACAAACACAAAACCAAGGTGAAAGCTCAAACAACGTGGTTGAAATAAAGGAATCTGAAAACAAAATTCTCGCGCAAACGGAAGCCAGTTTTAACATTGATTCCGCAACAAATCGTGGCGAAATCAGAATAAACCGCGGTGGTATTGAAAGTACTTCCGGAAATGAAAAAGTTTCCCTAAAAGCAGACGAATATCTTTCGGTAACAAACGGAAAATTCGGAGCTAAAGAAGCGCTTTTGCGTGCGCCAAAACTAGAAGAGCCAAGCCCTTCAAAACAAATTGTTTCGGGTAATTCATCGGAAATTAGGTTTGTTTGGAATTCAAGAGTTCAAACACGTAGCCAAACTTTTGACCTAGAATTGGCAAAATCACCGTTCTTTATTGACGGAAAAATGATTGCGGATAAAGAAGCGATTCGTACAAACAGCGTTACCGTAAGCGGATTGGATTCCGGAACTTACTTTTGGCGGGTTCGTGCAAAAGTTGAATCAGGACAGGTAAGCGAATGGAGCGAGCCCGCGAAATTTACAATCTTGCGGCGCAACGGAAACGGTTCAATTGAAGCAACAAATTGGGATGTTGAGGATGTAGGAGGAAATGTATACATCGTACGCGGAAAAACACGTCCGGGCGCAACGGTCAAGATTCTTGACAGGTCTATGTTTGCCGGTTCAGATGGCGCATTTCGGATGCAGATAGTGTCAAAATCGCCTACGGTTAATGTCGATATAGTCGATGAATTGGGCAACCGAAGTCAATATTCACTTTCACTTAAAACCGGACGCGCATCATAGTCATTGGATGTTGACGAATAAAACGTTGCCGTAAAAAGCACGAAGAAAATCCAAACCATATCAGCTAAAAACAAGTGACCGAGTTGCATAAGGATTGGACCCAACGATAAGAGCGTAGCAGCACCAAACGCAACTTGCACCAAAATCAAAACGGAGAAAATCGAAGCAAAACGCGATAGTTTTCTGTCAGTTTGGCGAATTCGCTTGATCCACGCCACATAGAAAAGCACACCGACGCTTATTAAGACCGAAAGTATTGGGTGGCTTATTCTAAGCCTAACAAGAGCATTTGCAGTTTGTGAAAGATCCTGCCGAATGCCTTCAACCAAGGTGGCAGAAGGAAAGAGCATTGAAGAAAGTGCGGCTAAAACGCCGCTTGAACCAATCAATAGCAAGCCGATTGTTGCCAATGCGAACCAAAGTTTCTTGCCATGTGAAAAGTCCAATTTGCGTTTGTTATTTGCATAAAATGCCGTAAGGGTTAGCGCAGCCAATAGAATAAAAGTATTGATAAGATGCCCGATTGCCCAAAGCGGACGTGTGGCATTTGTTGATTCGGCAGTGTTTCCCGTTAGTACAAGTCCGGCACCTACAAGCGCTTCGGTAATCATAAAAAGAAACGAAATCGCGGCAAATTTTCTTACGATGTCGCCTTTTGAATAATAGATAAATGCGACAATAAAAAGTGCAAGAACCAGAAAAAAATCAATTCCGCTCATTATGCGGTGCGTAAATTCGATTATTGTCTTGAGTTCCGGGGCAGTTGGAATAAGTTCGCCCTTGCACGTCAGCCAATGTTGTCCGCATCCATCGCCTGATTTTGATGCACGTAAAAACACGCCCCAAATTATTACAATTACGTTATAACCTAGCGTTAACCATGCAAAACGGGCGAAAGTTTTCGGCTTCATTAAATATCCCCAGTTTGAAAATCATTCTGCTTGAGAATAACATTGCCACAGCATTTTCCAAACTTTAACAAATACAAAATAAGGCGCGTGGAAACTGAAGTGATTCTAATATGGAATTAAATAAGCAAGATGCCGGTGTTTCTCATACATATATGCAAAGACGAATGTAAACAGGCGGTTAATAGTTGGCTAGAGTTTCCGTAAAGTGCGTTTGTGAATATTAAAAACGATTTATACGTGTAACCAGGCGTTAAACTACAAAGAATGATGAAAGTACGAATCGATAAACTTCTGTTGGATAAGAACTTGGCACCCTCACGCGCAAAGGCGCAGGCAATGATAATGGCGGGAATCGTTCTTGTTAACGACAAACGTGTAGAAAAACCTTCCGAAACGTTTAAATCAGATGAGGAAATTCGAATAAAGGGTGCCGCAAATGAAATAAAATTTGTGGGGCGTGGCGGATTAAAGCTCGAAAAGGCGCTTAATGAATTTCATATTAATGTAAACGAATGTGTATGTATGGATGTGGGCTCATCAACCGGTGGTTTTACCGATTGCCTTTTAAAAAACGGCGCATCTCGAGTTTACGCAATTGATGTAGGCACAAATCAACTGGTTTGGAAACTGCGAACCGATCCGCGCGTGGTTGTTTTTGAAAACACTAATGCAAGAAATCTGTCGTCTGAAAGTTTTCCGGAAAAGTTTTACCTTATCGTAATTGATGTTTCCTTTATTTCACTTACAAAAATCCTTTCCGGGTTGTTACCGCTGCTACACAGAAACGGAAAAATAATTGCACTAATAAAGCCGCAATTTGAAGTGGGAAAAGGAGAAGTTGGCAAAGGTGGCGTGGTAAAAGACAAAGAAAAACAAGCGCAAGTTGTAAATGAAATTAATAAGTTTGCAAAGGGTTTAGGGTTATTTCATCAAGGCACAATTGAATCACCAATAACCGGTGCAGCCGGAAACAAGGAATTTTTATCTTGCTACGAATTCTCTGGTGCTGAATAAGGCGATGCCGTTTTATACGAGCGTTGTTTAATTACAACAAGAATATCTCAAGTTCCTCTCGAAAACTATTTGCTTGCGGTATGGTTTTGACAGACATTTTTGTGACCTCATCAGCGTTTGATGTAGAATCAATTTGCATTATTTCAAAAAAGGCATCTAAAATTGCGACGCATTCACCTAGCCCTTCCCAATTGATGAAGTAGTTTACCCACTTTCCAGCCTTTTTTGTAGAAACAATTTCCGCGCCTCGTAAGTATGCCAAATGCCGCGAAATTTTTGGTTGACTTTCGCCAAGTGCCAAAACCAAATCGTTTACGCATATCTCATCATTTCCGATAATGTTAAGAATTCGAAGGCGGGTTGGGTCGGAAAGGGCGGTGAAAAATGTTGCGTACGAGTCTATTGGTGTATCGGTTTTCATATCGCGAATGATAACAGATTTTACGCGGTTTGCGTTAGAATTCTTCCGTAGAGTTTGAATATATATACGTATCTACGTATATATATTTTGTTGTTTGAATCGAATACCTTATCTTGCAGCGGTTTATGCGTAGGTTTATATTATCAATTCGAACTTTTTTGGAGGGAAAATGACATTACCTGAATCAAATTTACAGGCGCTAGACATTCGCTCAACGGCACGCGAGGATATGAACCTCTTTCAATTGGATACGTTTGAATACGAGTTTCCGGGGCGCGAAATTTGGATAGATTTTGAGATTCCCGAATTTACGGCAATTTGTCCGTTTTCAGATTTTCCTGATTTTGCAACAATTCGGCTAAGTTATGTTCCAGATAAAAGATGTATAGAGCTAAAGAGTTTAAAGATGTATATAAATTCGTTTCGTGAAGTAAAGATTTTCCATGAACACGTTGTAAACGTAATTATGGAAGATTTTGTAAATGCGTGTCATCCGCTAAAGGTCAAAATCTTTGGGGATTTTAACGTGCGCGGCAACATAAAAACGGCGGTTCGTGCGAAGTACAAAAAATAACCCGTGCAAATTCTTTTGCCGGGTTAAAATGTTTAGCTAAATTAGTCTAAAAAACCTAGCCATCAACCTTTGCGCCAACAACACCCACGGCTGTTGGGTCAACTTCATGTTTGCTACACGCGGTTTCAACCAGTTCATCGATGGTTTTTTCCAGCTTTTCAGGCTCATCAAATTCGGAATTCTTAAGTTCGGAAACAATTAAGAACTTCGCCTTTTCCATAAAGGTCTGTTCACGAAATGAAAGCTTTTTTTCGTGACTTAGAAAAGTAAGTTTCTTTAGGACATCAGCAGCTTCAAAAACACACCCTGATTGAAGTTTTTCGCTAAATTCGCGTGAACGAATCTTCCAATCGTTTGATATATCTTCGAAATCTTTTCCGAGGTTGGACATCAGCCGTTTTGATTGCCTGTCACCGATAACAGGTCTTATTCCAACCGCTTCTGCATTTGCAGTTGGTACAAAAATCAATGAATTGTCTCCAAGGACCCTTAGAGAATAGAAACTCATACTGTTCCCACCAATTTTCTTCTTTTCGATATCTTCGACAAGGCAAACGCCCTGATTCGGATACGAGACCTTTTGCCCGATATTTAATTCCATAGATTCCTCCGGTCGAACTAATTTGGGGAGAAATTGGTTTGTGAATGGTTAACCAACCTAAATTCAATATTCGATGAACAAGTATATCATATTAAAATTAGTTATGGTCAAAAAGATCTGATTTGACTTATCAGTAAAATTCGTTACTTCGGAAAGACCAGTCGAAAGTTGGTGCCCGACCCGATTTCGGAATTTACTTCTACGCTGCCACCGTGAAGGAGGGCGAGGTGCTTTACAATCGCGAGTCCGAGTCCGGTTCCGCCAACTTCGCGTGTTCTTGAGCGATCAATTCTGTATAGGCGTTCAAAAACTCTTGTGAGGTGCTCCTTCGGAATTCCTTCGCCCGTATCTTTTATTTTTATCGTAGAAAATTTGTCGGTTTCTGAAAATGAAATTCTTACATGCCCTTTTTCGAAATTAAACTTAATGGCATTATCTACAAGATTTACAAGCATTTGTTCGAGACGCAAAACATCCGCGTTAATTTTGATGTTTGGCGAAACGTCGTTTTCAAGAATTATTCCGCGTTCGCCTGCCTTTGTCGACAGAGTTGCGAAGACTTCGTTAACCAATTCATACAAATTTAGTGAGATCACTTCCAATGAGATATTTCCGCTCTCAATTGAAGAAAGTTCGGAAATATCGTGTATCAGCGCCTGCATACGCTCCGCATTTCTGCGAATAATTTCTAAAAACCTTACATTATTCTTTTCATCATTTATTCCGCCGGATTCAAGAGTTTCCACGAAAGCCAAGATTGATGTTAGCGGCGTGCGTAACTCGTGCGATATGTTTGAAAGAAATTCCTGCCTAATTTTCTCAAGCCGTTCGACACGTGTTGTTTCGTAAAAATAGCCAATTGCATTTTTTGAAGTGTTTGTATTTAAGGGGCTTACCGTAACCTGAAAAGTGCGGCTTTCGTTAACGGTAACATTTATTCCATCGTGGGTAGTGATGCCATCTTTTAGTGCCGCGATAAAGGCATTGTGCACTTCAAGGCTTCGCACAACTTCGCTAAACCGTTTTCCCACAACAGTTTCACCAAATTTCGAAAAAACTGAATTGGCTTGGTTGTTTGCGATAATAATTCGCAGGTTTTCACCGACAACGAAAACGCATTCGCGCATTGTACGAATCACTTCCGAAAGGCTGATATCGGAAACTGCGCCCTCGCTGTCGTTTT